>DPHB01000022.1:0-3864 GCA_003521845.1 Oceanospirillaceae bacterium
ATGGCTTCTAAGAAGAAGTGGTTTGTCGGTAAGAACATGATGCAACGCGAAGGCTTGCAAGATGCCACGCGCCCCCGTTTGGTTGGCTTGAAAGCCGTGAACCCTGATGAAGCTATACTTACTGGCTCTATTTTGGTGACCGAGGCCAACGCAGGCGCCGGTGCGGACAAGCAAGGTTGGGTAAGCTCCATGACCTATAGCCCAGAACTTAATAACTATATTGCCTTGGGCTTCCTACGTGATGGTCCTGAGCGACACGGTGAAAAGATCTATGCGGCGTATCCGTTAAAGGGCATTAACGTGGAAGTTGAAGTGGTGAGTAGCCATTTTGTCGACCCAAGCAATGATAGGGTGAAAGGCTAATGGCTAGTGCACTAGAACAACATTTTGCTATGCCGCAGGTATTTGCTGCGGTATCCATCAATGAAGTTGCAGCCACAAAAATGTGGCAGCTTGAAGGCTTTGCTTCAGTCGAGGCGCAGGTCGCTAAGTTAACTAACATGGCGGTCCCCAGTGCCGGCAAGTTCACCGAAGCGGGTGATCAACGAGTGGTATGGCAGGGCAAAGATCGTTACTTTTGGCTAACCGATGTCACTAACGTAGATTCTGCCGAAGACTTTTTTGCTACCGACCAGTCACAAGGTAAAACGCAATTGCAAGTTAGTGGTGCCGATGCTCGGGCTTTGTTGGCCCGCGGTATTCCTGTAGAGCTTGATGATGCCGCTTTTGCTGTAGGTGATATTAACATGACGCACATCAATCACATTGGCGTGAGTGTGATGCGCCTAGCTGACGTTGATGAGCAGCCGGTATTTGAACTTTGGGTAATGCGTGGTTTTGCCGTCTCCTTAATGGAGTTCCTAACGGCGTCGGCTGCGACCTTGCGTTAGCGATTTGCGTCGACCCATAGTGAATATTATCAACGGGTACTTGCAGTGCCCGTTTTTATTAGACACACTCAAGCTACTTTATTTGTGGGGTCGGACCTTGGGTCTGACTCTAAATACCCTATTATAACGACTACAGGAAAATACCATGACCGCATTATTACCTAACGTTGATCCAGATGGATTGTTAGAGTACTCCGTTGTTTACACGGACCGTGCATTGAACCACATGTCCCAAGCCTTTCAGGCGGACATGCGTTACGTAAACGAAACCCTCAAATCTGTATACCAGGCCGAACAGGTTGCTATCGTGCCAGGTAGCGGTACCTTTGGTATGGAAGCCGTAGCGCGCCAGTTTGCTACTGGCAAGAAGACCCTAGTTATTCGCAACGGTTTCTTTAGTTTCCGTTGGACGCAAATTCTCGATATGGGCAATATTGCCGCTAGTTCCACCGTGCTGATGGCACGTCAAGGGCAAGCGGGTGATACTGAGCCGTTCCAGCCAGCGCCTATTGCTGAAGTATTGGACACCATTGCCAATGAAAAGCCAGAAGTGGTGTTTGCACCGCACGTAGAAACCTCCTCTGGTATCATCTTGCCTGATGGTTATATTGAAGCCATGGCAGAAGCTGTACACGCCGTAGGCGGCATCCTAGTATTGGATTGCATTGCTTCTGGTTGCCTATGGGTAGACATGAAAGCACTGGGTGTTGATGTCCTAGTGAGTGCCCCACAAAAAGGTTGGAGTGGTTCGCCATTCGGTGCCCTAGTGATGCTGGGCGAACGTGGCGTTGCCATGTTGGAAGCAACCACGAGCACTAGTTTTGCTGCGGATTTGAAGAAATGGCGCGACATCATGATGGCCTACGTTAATGGCGGCCACGCTTATCACGCTACTATGCCTACCGACTCTATTGCGGCTTTCGCTACGGTAATGCGCGAAACCGAAGCTTACGGTTTTGCCAAGGTGAAAGAAGAACAGCAAGGCCTAGGCGACGCGGTACGCGCTATGCTAGCTGGACGCGGCATTAAGAGTGTTGCTGCCAACGGCTTTGGCGCACCGGGCGTAGTTGTAAGTTACACCGCCGATGACGGTGTAGAAAATGGTAGCAAGTTTGTTGCCGAAGGCATGCAGATCGCTGCTGGTGTACCGTTGGTGTGTGATGAGCCTGCTGGCTTTAAAACCTTCCGTTTAGGCTTGTTTGGTTTGGACAAGCTACACAACATCGAGCGTAGCGTGGCTTCTCTGGAATCCGCCTTGGATAAAGTGCTATAAACTTTAATCCAAAATGGTTACTATCAAAACGGCCCTAGTGGCCGTTTTTTTTGTTTAATTTCCAACCTTCATATCCAGAAAGCAAAAACCAATAATGCCTTCATATTCATTTCGTTTAGACAAAATTATCAGCCAGCATACGGGACTCGGTAAACGGGACGTTAAGTTGTTGTTGGCCCGGCAACGGGTGTTGGTAGACGATGTTGTTTGTACAACAGCCGACACATTGATTGGACAATTTACCCAAGTGCAAATAGATGGCGACATTGTACAATCTAAGCAGCCTGTTTATATCGTTCTAAATAAGCCAAAAGGCGTGGTGAGTGCAACCACGGACGCTGTCCATCAAACAGTGTTGCAATTGCTGCCAAGTGAATTTTCAAACCTACACATAGCGGGCAGGTTGGATCTCAACTCTACTGGCTTGATGCTCCTCACTAACGACGGTAGCTGGTCATCGCGCATTACCGGGCCAGATACCAAGTTGGCAAAGCGTTATCGTGTAACTGTGCAAAACCCATTGGGCGAAGACTATATTCAGGCCTTCGTTGAGGGCATGTACTTTGCATTTGAAGATATCACCACTGCACCGGCACAATTACAGATTGTTAGTGACTATGTGGCCGATGTGACCCTAACAGAAGGTCGCTATCATCAAATTAAGCGTATGTTCGGGCGTTTTCGTAATCCCGTAGTGGCTTTGCATCGGTATCAGGTTGGGGGTTTGTGTCTACCTGCTGATCTAGCGGAGGGGGAGTATTGGCAATTATCTAAGCTTGAGGCCGAAGGCGTGTTTACTAGCTAGATAATGCCCATGTCCATGCTGGCCATCATCATTTGTCCTAACTCATAGCATTGTTGGCCAAAGTCATCCCGCCATTGCCCATGGCAAAGCAGCCTTGCCTGTATTGGTTTCCAGTTAAGTCCACCACAAATGGATTCTACGGCTCGTGTGGCGCCAGTGCCATCAAGGCCGGCTCGTACCACTAACGCATAGCTAAGGCCTTGTGTAGGCCCTTCTAGATCATAGAAAGTGCGATCAAACAGGTCTTTGGTGGTGCCTGCCATATAACCTAGGTTTTCTGTTGTTAAAAACACCAAAGCATCGGCGTTCAGCAAGTCTTCAGCACCACATTGTGTCGGTGTCAGCATCCGTACTTGACTATTTTCTGTGGCTTCCGCTTGCGCGCCAGCTAGCAGTTGAGCCGCCATCACTTGGGTATTAGCAGAAGGCGTGTGGCATATCAGCAGAAGTTGTTTCATGGCTGTAATTTGAACGTACCGTTGCGAGTCATTACAGCATCATATTAGAATGGGTTTTTTACTTCAATAGGGCTTGTAGGGTTTAACGCTTATGAAAGATGACAAGGTTATGTGCCATACCCCTACGGCAGGTAAACAAGGAACCCGTATTGAACGCTGGAAGTATGAGTGTGTGCGAGATGCTATTTTACAAGCTTTGCCGAGGCAGGGTGAGGGGGTGTTGTTTAAGCAATTACCGGCTTTAGTTGCGGGCTTGCTTAGCGCTGAACAAAAACAAAACCTTGGTTCGGTAAGCTGGTACACAACAAGCGTGAAGCTGCATTTGGAGACTACGGAAGAAATCGTGCGCGTGGTGGGAGCGTCGCCGCAGCGGTTGTTACGCTGCGCTGGCGATGACGGGTAAAACCAAACGTTATTGCGAGGAGGAACGACGCGGCA
>DPHB01000022.1:4199-23263 GCA_003521845.1 Oceanospirillaceae bacterium
TCGCTGCGCTCGCAATGACGGGAAAGTGGGCTCGCAATGGCACAAAAAAGCCCAGCTTAGCTGGGCTTTTTGTTAGCAGAGTTAGTAAAAACGGCTTATAGCTCGTTTTCTAACTCTGGTACGGCGTCGAACAAGTCGGCAACCAAACCATAGTCAGCCACCTGGAAGATAGGTGCTTCGCTATCTTTGTTGATAGCCACGATGGTCTTGGAGTCTTTCATGCCCGCCAAGTGCTGGATAGCACCGGAGATACCCACGGCAATGTACAAGTCTGGGGCGATAACCTTACCGGTTTGGCCAACTTGATAGTCGTTAGGTACAAAGCCTGCGTCAACCGCGGCACGGGATGCGCCTACAGCGGCGCCAAGCTTGTCAGCAACGCGTTCCAGCATAGGGAAGTTGTCACCACTTTGCATACCACGGCCACCAGAAATAACGATGCTGGCAGAAGTCAGCTCAACACGGTCAGATTCAGAAGCAGCAACACCGACAAAGCGAGACTTGCCAGTGTCAGCAGCAGCAGCCACGTCTTCAACAGTAGCAGAGCCGCCTTCAGCGCTGGCAGCGTCAAACTTGGTAGTACGTACAGTGATTAACTTGATGCTATCGCTAGACTGAACTTTCGCCATGGCGTTGCCAGCGTAAATTGGACGCTCGAAAGTGTCGGCAGAAATTACGGCACTGATTTCAGAAATCTGGCTGACATCCAAAAGCGCAGCAGCGCGAGGCATAAAGTTCTTACCAAAGGTAGTAGCTGGAGCCAATACGTGGCTGTAGTCAGCGGCGATGCTGATGATTAGGTCGGCCATGTTCTCAGCCATGTAGCCAGTCAAAGAAGCATCGTCAGCGACGCGCACGCGGCTAACACCAGCAACAGCGGCAGCAGCTTGTGCAGCAGCGGCGCAGTCAGAACCAGCAACCAATACGTCGAGGTCACCACCAATTTGTTGTGCAGCAGTGATAGTGTGAAGTGTAGCACCTGCTAGGGCGCCATTTTCGTGTACTGCAATTACTAATACAGTCATGCTATATGCTCCCTTAGATAACCTTGGCTTCGTTTTTCAACTTGTTAACCAACTCAGATACGGATTCAACCAATACGCCAGCATCGCGGGCAGGTGGTTCCATAACTTCTAGCGTGGTCATACGGTTGGCTGTGTCTAGACCTAGGTCAGCCAAAGCTTTCTTGTCTAGTGGTTTACGCTTGGCTTTCATTACGTTTGGTAGAGAAGCGTAGCGTGGCTCGTTTAGACGCAAGTCAACGGTTACAACCGCTGGCATGTTTACGTCGATAGACTCAAGGCCAGCGTCAACTTCACGGGTTACCTTAGCAGTGTCGCCGTTGATTTCTAGCTTGGAAGCAAAAGTAGCTTGTGGCCAGTCCAAAAGGGCAGATAGCATCTGACCAGTTTGGTTGCAGTCATCATCGATAGCTTGCTTGCCAACCATTACCAGGTTTGGTTGCTCTTCATCAACGATTGCCTTAAAGATCTTGGCGATGGCCAAAGGCTCTAGCGTTTCGTCAGTTTGTACCAAGATGGCACGGTCAGCACCGAGTGCTAAAGCGTTGCGCAAGGTTTCTTCAGATTTTGCTGCACCAATAGATAGGGCAACGATTTCTTCAACGGTACCTGCTTCCTTAAGACGAATCGCTTCTTCAACAGCGTTTTCATCAAAAGGGTTCATGGTCATTTTGGCATTGGTCAGGTCGATACCGGTTTTGTCCGCATTGACACGGGCTTTCACCTGAGGGTCAAGGACGCGCTTGACGCCAACTAGTACTTTCATGGACGTGATCTCATGTAAAAAGTTAGAAAACCGATTAGTTTTTTAATAGTTATAAAACTAATCCTACATTTTTGACCAGCAGATTAAAGTTATTCTGCTGGTCATCTTAAAAACAGCTTAATTGTGCAGTGTTAAAGCGATTCACTCAAACGAATTTTTGTGATCTATAGATGAAAAAAATAATTCTACACTTCTATAGTCTCGCTCTTGCGCCGCACAATATACCTATAAATGCTTACGCACGCAATTTGATATTTGTAGGGTCGTACGGTGACTCTTCAACCACGGTTGCTTGGTATAGGTCTCCCAAAATTTCAATTTGCAGTTCCGTACCGATAGCTGCAAGATCCGGGGTCACCATACCTAGCGCCAAGGACTTGTTTACACGCCAGCCGAAACCACCAGAAGTCGCACGGCCAACTAGCTCGCCATCCTTGTAGATAGCTTCGGAGCCACGGGCGTCGGCGTCAGTGACACCATGTACTTCTAAAGTAACAAAGGCGTTCTTAGCGCCGCGTTCTTCCCATGCAATAAGGGCTTCTTTACCGATAAAGTCTTGTTCTTTGTCCAAACGTACAAAGCGTCCCAAGGCGGATTCCATAGCCGAGTATTCGATGGACATTTCACGTGGGATCAAACGGTAAGACTTCTCTAGACGCATGCAATCCATGGCACGAATACCAAATGGCTTAATGTTGAACTCTTCACCGGCCTTCATGATTTGATCGAAAATGTAGTTTTGCATTTCGATCGGGTGGTGTAGTTCCCAACCTAGCTCACCAACGAAGTTCACGCGCAAAGCTTCAGCCGTGGCGTAACCAACGTTGATCTTCTTACCCGTTAGCCACTTGAAGCTGTCGTTAGACAAGTTGGTGTCAGTAAGCTTCTGTAGTAGGTCACGAGACTTAGGACCAGCAATAACCAAAACGCCTGTGTTGGTAGTAACACGTTGTACGTCAACACTACCGTCCGTAGGCTTAAGCTTAAACAGGTAATCGTGATCGTGGGTTTCAAAGGCGCCAGCAGAGACTAGGTAGTAGCTTTGTGGGCCTGTCTTGTAAACCGTGAATTCAGCACGTACACCACCGTTAAGGGTGAGCATGTGTACCAAAGCAATACGGCCAATGGCCTTTGGCATCTTGTTAGCAAAGATGCTTTCCAACCAGGCTTCAGCACCTGGGCCCTTGACAATCGCTTTAGCGAAAGCGGACATGTCTAGCACACCAACGTGTTCTTCAACGTGCTTACATTCGTTGCCAACAAACTCATGGTAGTTAGAACGACGGAAGGAGTTCTTCTCAACGATACGGCCATCTTCTAGCGGCTCGGAGAAATTCTGGTTCCATAGCACGTCGGCTACATCATCAGTTTGTAGCTCTTCAGCAGTAAGGGCGTAGTCTTTACTTGGCATAAACCAGTTTGGACGTTCCCACCCATAAACAGAACCAAATACCGCGCCAAGTTCCTTCATACGGTCGTAGCAAGGTGTGGTCTTTAATGGGCGCGCCGCTTCACGTTCTTCATCTGGGTAGTGAGTGGTAAATACGTTAGCGTAAGCTTCTTCGTTCTTCTCTTTCAAGTAACCACGGGTGGCGTAAGGACCAAAGCGACGTGGGTCTACACCCATCATGTCTACCGTAGGTTCACCGTCTACCATCCATTCGGCTAGCTGCCAACCAGCACCACCGGCGGCGGTGATACCGAAGGAGTGACCTTCGTTCAGCCAGAAGCCTTTAAGGCCTGGAGCTGGGCCAACAATGGGGTTGCCGTCAGGCGTGTAAGCAATAGCACCATTGTAAACTTCTTTCACACCCACTTCGGCAAAACCAGGTACACGGTTCATGCAGAATTCGATGTGCGGCATCAAACGGTCTAGTTCTTCGTTAAACAGTTCGTATTCACAGTCATCCGCCGGGCCGTCAACGTAACATACAGGGGCGCCTTTTTCGTATGGGCCTAGCAGTAAACCACCAGCCTCTTCACGTAGGTAGTAACCACCATCTGATTCACGCAATACACCCATTTCCGGTAGACCTTGCTTCTTACGCTCAAGGATTTCTGGGTGTGGCTCGGTAACGATAAACTGGTGTTCAACTGGAATTACCGGGATATCCAAGCCAACCATCTCGCCAGTCTTACGTGCAAAAGAACCCGTACAGGAAACCACATGCTCACAAGCAATGTCACCCTTATCGGTCTTTACTATCCAAGTGCCGTCAATTTGCTGCTCGATGGCTTCTACGGTGGTATAGCGGTATATTTCTGCACCCATGTTACGGGCGCCAGCACAAAGTGCTTGCGTTAGGTCGGCTGGTTGAATATAACCATCGTCTGGATGCTGGATAGCACCTAACAAGCCTTCTGTATTACACATTGGCCAAACTTCTTTGATTTCTTCAGGAGTTAGAAACTTAGCTTCAACACCAACAGTTTTGGCCACGCCGGAGTAGTACTTATACTCGTCCATGCGATATTCGCAGTTGGCCAAACGGATGTTGGACACCACAGAGAAACCCACATTCATGCCAGTTTCTTCTTGCAACTCATGATAGAAGTCGACAGAGTATTGGTGTAGCTTACCTACGGAGTAGCTCATATTAAACAGCGGCAACAAGCCCGCAGCATGCCAAGTTGAACCAGACGTAAGTTCCTTACGCTCCACCATTACTACATCACTCCAGCCTTTTTTGGCTAGATGATACAAAGTACCCGCACCTACGGCGCCACCACCGATAACTACAACTTTTGCAGATGATTTCATGGATTGCTTTCTCCAGAAGATAGATTATTTACGCTATGGCAGGCTTGCCAATTAGCATGATATCGAAAGCAGGAATGCTACAGGGCAGGCGGGGGCTAGGCTTATCAGAATACGACGCTCAATCACAGTTGAAGTGACGCGGTCTAGTTAGTAGTTGTTGCTGCTCGTAATCACTTATCCCTGTGTCTAGAAGCGACAGCTGGATTGCTGCCTCTTTGCCAAGTATTGCTGATGATACTCTTCGGCTAACCAGTAGGTTTGCGCAGGCTCAATAGCGGTGACGATGGGTGCTGCAGCATGGTTACTGTTTTGCAGTTGTTGCATGACCGCCTGGGCTTCAATCTGCTGCTCTGGCGAATGATAAAAAACCACGGAACGATATTGTGTGCCTATGTCAGGACCTTGGCGGTTTAAAGTAGTCGGATCATGGTTGGCCCAAAACAAATGCAGTAATTGTTCGTAGCTAATGGTGCCGGCAGCAAATTCTATCTGCATGACTTCAACATGATCGGTTGCGCCAGTACACACTTCTTGGTAGCTAGGGTTTGGCTTTGGCCCGCCCATATAACCTACACTGGTTTTCATTACCCCAGGTTGTTGGGCAAATAATGCTTCTACGCCCCAAAAACATCCGGCCCCAAAGGTAGCTGTTTGTAACATGTTTACGTCCTCGTTTTGTGTAATTGGTGATTATTACTAGGTCATTGCGAGTCTTCATACATTATGTCGTTGCGAGCCGTAGGCGAAGCAATCTCTTTCAGACCGCACTTTGTCTGCTAGAGGTTGCCACGTCGCTTCGCTCCTCGCAATGACGGAGCAATAACTCTATGTCGTAGGATATTAGCACGCTGATAAAAGCCGTGTATAATGTTGTATCGACAGTTTTTACTTCCTATTTTATCAAGATCAATAATATGTCAGCCAAGCAACGTGTATTAACCGGTATTACAACCTCAGGAACACCTCATTTAGGTAATTATTTAGGCGCTTTGAAGCCTGCTATTGCAGCTAGTCAAGACCTGCAAAATGATAGTTTTTACTTCATGGCAGACTATCATGCTTTGATTAAGTGCCAAGATCCACAAACCGTTCACCGCTCTTGTCGTGATATTGCGGCTATCTGGCTAGCCTTAGGCTTGGACACGGATCGCGCTACCTTTTATCGACAGTCGGATATTCCAGAAATACCGCAGTTGACCTGGTTGCTAACCTGCATGACGCCTAAAGGCATGATGAACCGTGCTCATGCCTATAAAGCCTCCGTAGACGAAAACAATCGTCAAGGCAATCCGGATGTTGATGATGGCGTGAGCATGGGGTTGTTTAGCTACCCAGTGCTGATGGCCGCTGATATCTTGATGTTTAATGCGCATCAGGTGCCTGTCGGTAAAGATCAGATTCAACACATAGAAATGTGCCGCGATATAGCGGCACGTTTCAATCATACCTTTGGTGAGCACTTTGTGCTGCCTGAAGCCATGGTAGAAGAAGGTGACTCTAAGATATTGTCAGGCCTTGATGGCCGTAAAATGAGTAAGAGTTATGGCAACATTATTCCTTTATTTGCACCTGCTGATGAGCTTAAGCGCTTAATTGGCCAAATCAAGACCAATAGTTTGGCACCGGGTGAGGCGAAAGATCCTGATACTTGTACCTTGTTTGAAACCTATGCCGCCTTTGCTAGCAACGCCGAAGCGGACGCCATGCGTGTCCGCTATGCCGAAGGTATTGGCTGGGGTGATATGAAACGGGAACTTTTTGAGTACCTTGATGATCACTTACAAGAAGCACGTGGTAACTATAACCGCATTATCGCCGACCCCGCTTACATTGAAGCTGAATTACAAAAGGGCGCTCGTAAAGCGCGTGAATATACCGCACCATTTATGGATCGCTTGCGTGCTTCTGTAGGCATCATGCCATTGGATAGCCAAGTGCAGGTTAGTGTTGCTGCCAGTAAAGTAAAGAAAGAGCTAACGGCAGAAGAACAAGCCAAAGCAGATGCGGGTAAGGCACGGGCCATGGCTATTGCTAAACAGCGTGAAGATGAAGCGCAGGCTGCAGTGGATGGCAAGGTGGCAGCTATTAAAGATCAATGGCAAGTGCAAGGAGGCAGTGCAGATGTGTTGGCGGAACTAACTGCGCAGCTTGAAGTAGAGGTTAGCCAAGCCAAGAAGAAACAACGTAAGCAGTTGCAGCAAGTTTTGGCAGCGGTACAGGCGCTAGCCTAATATAGAGCAGGAATTAGGAGGCTAGCATGGCCAAGCATATCGTTATTGTCGAAGATGACGCCGATCAGCGCGAAAATTATCAGGTTGCTCTTGAGCAGCGTGGTTATAAAGTCACGGCCTATGCTAGTAAAGAGTCTGCGCAAGAAGGTTTAATGCAGGTGAAACCTGATTTGGTTATCTTGGATATTATTATGCAAGATAACATCGATGCGGGTTTTCAATTGTGTAGCGATATTCTCAAGCGCTTTCCGCATATCCCAATTCTATTTTTGACCGAACGGGTGGAAGAAATAGACCGTATTATTGGTTTGCGTATGGGGGCTTGGGATTATCAGCCCAAGCCAGTCTCGCTTGGATTTTTGGCGGAAAAGGTGGCGACGTTATTGCGCCTTAGTGATATTCGTGATGCCCCAGCGGAAGTGGAACAGAGTGTGCGCCAAGTGGGTTCGCTGCGGTTGTTAGAGGAAAGCCGTTTGGCGCAGTGGAATGGTAAAGACATAGAAGGCTTAACGCTCACTGAATTTCGTATGTTGGAAGCTCTTACGCGTCGTCCAGGCCACATTGTTACCTATGATGTATTGGCGCAGGCTACGCATCAGCATTATGTGTCCAACAACACCATCAGTACCCATATTCGTAATATCAAGCGTAAGATCAAAAACTTGGACCATGGCTTTGATGCTATCAAGTCTGAGTATGGATTGGGCTATCGATGGCCGGATAATAGCTAGTGAATAAAACCAATTCTGCTGCAAAGACCAGGACTCGTCGCTGGCGCCCTAGTGGTCAAGCCATGTTGTTCCTGCTGGTCTTATTGAGCATGCCGCTTTTGTCCTATCGTTTTTTGGCAGAAACACGGGTGTTTATGATTGAAGGCCAGTCTCAAGCCCAAGAACAGTTGGCTCAAGGTATTGTGACCTTGTTTCAGGGCCGTGAAGATCTGCTAGAAGAGCTGCCTTATCTGGATAGCCAACAGGTGGTATTTAGTCACCCGCTTAGTAGCAAAGTCAAAGTAGATGGTTTTACCGGGGAGTGGTTAGATTTTCAGCTGTTTGCCAATCACTTTGGTAGCACTGAAGACGGTGATGAAGACGGCTATAGCCTATTGTTGGGTGAGTACGAAGATCGTATATACGGCCTAGTGCGTATTCAGGATAACGTGACTAAGCTGCGTCAGTGGGGTAATAAACAGTTGGATCGCAGTGATCACTTGCGACTGTCTTTGCCGGATCGCAATGGTAACGAGCGGCGCTTAATTATTGTGGCAACTGAACCCGGTAAAATGGAAGTCTGGTATGTTAAAGATGACTGGGCTACGTCCTTGTACCGCAACCCCTCTTCTTCATTTATCATTCAGGCGGTGATGCGGCCTCTCGTGGATGGTTATCTGGTTGAATTTGCTTTGCCCAGGTACTTCCTTAATGAGCGTCAGGAGTTTGGTCTTGCCGTGGCTGATGTGGATAGTGACGACGGCACCATGCGCCACCTAAAAACCCTAGTTGGCTCCGAAACCAACATCGAAAGCCACTACAACTTGCTGGCCATGCGTTCTCCAGAAGCCAATAAAATCTTGGCTAGTTTGGATCGCGCTAACTCACAAATAATCATCTACGACAAACAGTTGCGGGTGAGGGCCAGCGTGGGCAAACTGGCTACCAGTGTACCTGAGTCATTGCAGCCGACGACCATAGTTGAGCGTATGCAGGGTTGGTTAAATAGTGCTTTGGATTGGTTTGTTGCCATTCCTACTTACCTTAGTAGTTCGCAAGAAGCTAGCCAAGAACGTCGCCTGTTAAACCAGGCTTTAGGTAACGAGTTTGCTAGTGGTCGTTGGCACCGTAGTGCCAAGGAAGAAGTGTTGGCCGTAGCGGCTCCTATTACCGACCATGAGGGTGCCTTGCTGGGTGTGGTTCTCATTAAGCAATCTACAGCTCAAATACTCAAGCTACAGCGTCGGGCTATGGAAAATATCACCATGCTTAGCTTTGCTACTATGGTGGTCATGCTGATGGTGTTGTTGGCCTACTCGTGGCGGCAGGCCTATCGAGTACAAAGGCTAGGCCGTGAAGCCAAGGAAATTGTTGACCCAAGTGGCCGTCTGCGTACTAATCAATTGCAGAGTGAGGTGCGCTCTTCTGATCGTATTGGTGGCCTAGCGCGTAGTTTTTCTGAAGTGGTAGAGCGCCTGCACGATCACCAACAGTTTATTTCTACCATGCCTCGAACCTTGCGGCATGAGATTAACAACCCTCTTAATGCTACCATGACCTCCTTAGAAAACCTGCAGCGTCATGGTGTGGCTGATGATCAGCAACGCTATTTGGATATTGCTCAGCGTGGGCTCATCAAGATAAGTGCCATTGTGGAAAAGTTAGCGGATGCGGCCAACCTAGAGGAAGCGTTGCAAGAAGACGACTTAGAAGCAATGAACTTGGCCTATCTAGTGGAAACCTACGTCAGCCATCAAGAGCCTTGTGGTGTCAGCGGTCAAGCCGATGTCTTGTTTGCCTGCAATGACGCCCAGATTGCGGTTGCTGGCGTGGATTATCGTGTTGAGCAAATGCTGGACAAACTACTCGACAATGCACGTGACTTTAGAGTAGCTGACAGTGCCATAGTGGTACGTTTGTACCAACAGGATCTCTATTGTTATCTAGAGGTGGAAAACCAAGGTCCACATATTCCTGAAGAGATGCAGGGTAACTTGTTTACGTCTATGGTAAGTGCGCGCCAAGGTGGTGCCGGGCAGGCCCACTTTGGCTTAGGCTTGTATGTTGTACGTATGATTGCCCTTTATCATGGTGGCGAGGTTTCAGCTCACAATTTAGTAAATCCACAAAGCGTCATGTTTCGAGTACGCTTGCCCCTGTTGTTGGTATAAGGTTGTTGGTAAAGGATATGTGTCAGCAGCAAACAGAGAAACAACCAATCCCCATGCCGAAAGGCGTAGTAGGTCGTGGTTTGATAGGGTTGGTGAAGTTATACCGGTTGCTACTGAGCCCGATGTTAGGTGCAAACTGCCGTTATATGCCTACTTGTTCTAGCTACGCTATCGAAGCCATTAGTCTGCATGGCCCGATAAAGGGGGTAGTGATGTCTTTGTGGCGCATTGTGCGCTGCAATCCTTTCTCTCAGGGCGGTTATGACCCTGTGCCGGGAAGTGAGAAATACAAGGCGGACTAGCCCGCCTTGTAATACACCAATTTGGCTTATTCGCTAAATGGGAAATCATCTTCTTCTTGCCAGCCACCTAGCTGACGCCAGCGATTAACAATATGGCAAAACAGATCCGCTGTTTTTTCAGCATCGTATAGCGCACTATGCGCTTCACGGTTGCTAAAGGGGATTTCGGCGGCATGACAAGCTTTGGCGAGAACGGTCTGGCCAAAAGCCAAGCCAGCAAGGGTGGCAGTGTCAAAGGTAGAGAAGGGGTGGAAAGGGTTGCGTTTGTGCTGCGTACGTTGCGCTGCAGCATTGACAAAGCCGATGTCAAAGGCTGCATTGTGGCCAACCAGAATAGCGCGTTTACAGCCGGCGGCTTTTACTGCCTTGCGAATAGGCTTAAAAATTTTGTCGAGGGCATCTTTTTCAGCTAAGGCTTGGCGATCTGGGTCAAATGGATCAATGCCAGTGAACTCCAGAGCAGCCGCTTCTAAATTAGCACCTTCAAAAGGTGCAACATTGGCTTGTACCGAGTCACTTATGTATAGCAGACCATCTTCGTCCATGTCGATGATGACCGCGGCAATATCAAGTAGGGCGTCGGTAGCATTGTTAAAACCTGCCGTTTCAACATCGACGATGACTGGCAAATAGCCTCGAAAGCGTTCAGAAATCATGCTAAATAATCCTTAATCCTGCAGTTTCCAGTGCAGAGTTTCGCCTGCGCCAAGAGGGATGATGGTGTCGCCAGCGTATTCCAAGCTGGCAGGGATTTGCCAATCTTGTTTCACTAGGGTGATGGTTTTACTGTTTATAGGTAGGCCGTAGAAGTTTGCGCCGTTCAGACTGGCAAAGGCCTCTAGTTTGTCTAGAATACCAAGCTCTTCAAAAGTTTGGGCGTAGAGTTCAATAGCCGCAGGTGATGAATAGCAGCCAGCGCAACCACAGGCGCTTTCTTTGGCCCCTTGGGCATGAGGGGCCGAATCGGTACCGAGGAAAAAGCGCGAATTGCCACTTATCACGGCATCTTGCAGGGCTTGTTGGTGCGTATTACGTTTTAGTACTGGCAAGCAGTAAAGGTGAGGCTTTACACCGCCTACTAACAAATGGTTGCGGTTATACATCAAGTGTTGTGGCGTGATGGTAGCCGCAACGTTATCACTCGCTTGTTGTACAAAGTGGGCCGCTTCTTTGGTGGTGATGTGTTCAAACACCAAGCGTAAATTCGGGAAGCGGGCCAGCAATGGCACCAGTTGGCTGTCGATAAAACCTTTTTCACGGTCAAAGATATCAACGTCAGCATGGGTGATTTCACCATGTACCAACAAAGGCATACCCAGTTCTTCCATGGCGGCGATGGCATCAAAAACTTTGTCCATGGCGGTGACACCTGCGGCAGAGTTAGTCGTCGCGCCAGCGGGGTAGAGTTTAACCGCTTTGACAATGCCGGAAGCGTGAGCTTCACGAATGTCGGCAGCACTGGTTTGATCTGTCAGGTACAGAGTCATCAGGCTTTCTAAACTAGTCCCTTGGGCATCTAACCTAGACTTGTATGCCTGTGCTAGAGCGGTGTTGGTCACTGGTGGTGTCAGGTTAGGCATAATGATGGCGCGACCAAACTGGCGAGCAGAATCTTGTACTGTACGGGCCAATACAGGGCCATCGCGCAGATGTAGGTGCCAATCATCAGGTTGAACAAGGGTAAGAGTCTGTGCCGTCATAGGGTGCCTTCTAATAAAACCATATCTGTGCAGCAAAATCAAAGCTATACAGGAGCAGTAGGGTGGAATAATTGGCGGCTATTTTAACAGCAAAGTGGGTGGCTTGTCAGATAAGCTTTGCTGTTGTTTCTAAAGGATTATTGTTACTGATTGAGGTTAGACTTATAGAGTAGAATTAATACGCATGATGACGTTACTTATTGGTCATAAAAGCGTATAATTTCGCCTTGGTTTTTCTACGTACAGCAAGGGCTGTGCGCTTTGAGCATATCATTAGGATGGAATTCATGTCTGAAATTAACAAAGTTGTATTAGCCTACTCTGGTGGCCTGGATACGTCTGTAATCGTTAAGTGGTTGCAGGAAACTTATAACTGTGAAGTCGTTACCTTTACCGCCGACCTTGGTCAGGGTGAAGAAGTCGAGCCAGCACGCGCCAAAGCCGAAGCTTTGGGTGTGAAGGAAATTTACATTGAAGATTTGCGCGAAGAATTTGTACGTGACTTTGTTTACCCTATGTTTCGTGCCAACGCCGTATACGAAGGCGAGTATCTGCTAGGAACTTCTATTGCGCGTCCATTGATTGCTAAGCGTCTTATTGAAATCGCTAATGACACGGGCGCAGATGCCATCTCTCACGGTGCCACTGGTAAAGGTAATGATCAGGTACGTTTCGAGCTAGGCGCCTATGCATTGAAGCCTGGTGTACAAGTGATTGCGCCTTGGCGAGAGTGGGATTTAAGCTCCCGTGAAAGCTTGGTTAACTACTGTGAAACTAACGGCATTGATGTTGACTTCAAGAAGAAGAAAAGCTCTCCTTACTCCATGGATGCTAACTTGTTGCACATCTCTTACGAAAGTGGCTTGTTGGAAGACCCATGGGCCGAAGCGGAAGAAGAAATGTGGCGCTGGAGCGTATCCCCTGAAGCCGCACCTGATGTAGCGACTTACATGGAGTTGACCTACGAGAAGGGTGACATTGTGGCTATTGATGGCGAAGCCATGAGCCCGGCGACTGTGCTAGAAACGCTAAATGAAATTGGTGGTGCTAATGGCATCGGCCGTCTAGATATCGTTGAAAACCGTTACGTAGGCATGAAGTCGCGTGGCTGTTACGAAACACCTGGTGGCACTATCATGTTGCGCGCCCACCGTGCTATCGAATCCATTACTTTGGATCGTGAAGCGGCCCATCTAAAAGATGAAATCATGCCTAAGTATGCCAAGGTTGTTTACAACGGCTACTGGTGGTCTGAAGAGCGCCAAATGATGCAAGCGATGATTGACCGTTCGCAGGAATATGTGAACGGTGTAGTACGTTTAAAGCTGTATAAGGGTAACGTTGACGTGGTAGGCCGTAAGTCTAACGACAGCTTATTTGATGAAGCTATGGCGACTATGGAAGATGATGCCGGTGCATACGATCAGCAAGATGCGGCAGGCTTTATAAAGTTAAATGCCTTGCGTATGCGTATCGAGGCCAGCAAGGGTCGCGATCTGCTGAAGTAAGGTTATAAACCTAGTCCATTGCTGGATTAGGCTTATGAAATTTAAAAAGAGACCCACGTTTTTACGTCAGTCTCTTTTTTTGTACTTAAAATTAGATCTAATAGGTAGTATTAATAGCCCAGATAATAGCAAAATAGAGTGAATTTCCATTTTTTCTCCATTATTGGTGCATTGTTTATCCATCTTATGGGACTTTAATAGGTAGTGACAGTGACAAGGAGCCACTTATGCAATGTTTCATCCCTTTTTCCGAGGAACTGGTAGAGCAACACCCTGAGCTCATGAAGGCCAGCCTAGTACCCTATCGAGAAGAATTCATGGATAACGCTATGAAGTTCGAGGTACTAACCCCTGCAGAAGCAGCCAATATGGAAAGCACTGGCTTTTGTGGTAAAGAAAAATTGCAAGCTTTGTAATATTTATTGAACTTTTGGGAAATATCCCACTCCAAGTAGTATATCAGCAAGACAGCATGCCCTTACAAGTTAACCGCTTCCCCTTCGAGTTAACCTGTAGAGGGCATTTTTTTGCCTTTTATTTGTCTATCTATTACCCACTAGCTTGAAGAACGCTTATGCCAAGGGCTTGGTGCCTTGTTACTGCCATTACTGGTGCTGGGTTTTTGTCCGCTAGGCTTGCCTTGACGTGGTTTGTTGGTACTGGCCTGGTTGGCTGGTTTCTGGCTAGACGCAGAATTAGTATTGCCATTGTTAGAGCGGTTGGCATTATTAGGTTTGCGCCTTGGTGCTAGTTTTTGATTACCAGAATCATGCTTAGAGCCCGATGAGCGGTGATCTGTATTGCCTGTTTTTGGCTTTTGCTTTTTTGCACGCTTGGCCTTTAACGGTCTAATTGGCTTGGAAAAGGGCACTTCATGACTCGGTTCAAAACCGGCTTCATATTCGCGTTCAATATGCTTTTGAATTAACTGCTCAATGTCGTAAAGGTATTCAATCTCATCAGCACTCACCAGTGACAAGGCTTCGCCTGTTTGTTCCGCACGGCCGGTACGACCAATACGGTGTACATAGTCTTCGGCGATGTTCGGTAGGTCTATGTTTATAACGATCGGCAGTTGGCTGATATCGAGGCCACGGGCAGCGATATCCGTTGCTACTAATACCTGTATAGATTTGTCTTTGAAGTTGGCGAGCGCTTTCATGCGGGCTGCTTGGCTTTTGTTACCATGAATGGCCGCGGCATTGATGCCCGCGGCATCTAATAGTTTAACCAGCTTATTGGCGCCATGTTTGGTACGGCTAAATACCAGTACTTGATACCAGTTGTGTTGCTTAATAAGGTGAATGAGTAGTTTCGGCTTGGCTTTTTTATCAGCAGGGATAAGCCATTGCTTAACGTTTTTGGCGGTACTGTTGGGCGGGGTTACGTCGATCTGTTCTGGGTTATGCATTAAGCCGCGTGCCAAATCACGAATATGATCAGCAAAGGTCGCCGAGAACATCAGGTTTTGACGTTGCTTAGGCAGCAAAGCCATGATTTTTTTAAGATCGTGTATAAAGCCCATGTCCAACATGCGATCTGCTTCATCTAGTACCAATATTTCTAGGTCATCAAAGCTCACCGCGTTTTGCTGGTAAAGGTCCAGTAGACGGCCTGGAGTCGCTACCAAAATATCGACACCGCCACGCAAACGTTGCATTTGTGGGTTGATTTTTACGCCGCCATAAACCACTTCGCTACGGATGCCTAGTGGCTGACCATAACGATGTGCGTTTTCGTGTACCTGTGCCGCTAGCTCTCGGGTCGGGGTTAAAACTAGGGCGCGAGCTTGGTTGTTTTTGGCTTTTGGGCCCTTGGCTAGCATCTGTATCATAGGCAGGCTAAAGGCGGCGGTTTTACCCGTGCCGGTTTGGGCTGCAGCCATAACGTCACGACCAGAAAGTATGGCAGGAATTGCCTTGGCTTGGATCGGCGTGGGTGTTGCATAGCCATTGGCAACAAGATGGTCGTTAAGCGTTTGGCTTAAACCAAGCTGGGAAAAAGGCATAATATTGGAACTCCAGAAATGAGGCGGCAAGGATACCGTATTTACTGGCTTTTAGCTATTTTGTCGGCTTTTATATTAGTTGTTATTGGTTTAATGCAGTGACGTTTTAATGGGTTTTTGTGTCGCTCTCAGGTAAAATGCAAATCCGCTTTTAGCAATCTATTAACATCGCTTGGGTCCTATGCCTAATACACCA
The DNA here is from genome assembly GCA_003521845.1 of Oceanospirillaceae bacterium. Lineage (GTDB taxonomy): Bacteria > Pseudomonadota > Gammaproteobacteria > Pseudomonadales > Balneatricaceae > Njordibacter. The sequence goes on from DPHB01000022.1 coordinate 19,575, forward strand.
GTCTTTACTACTAATTCTCTTTATCTTGATTTTTTACAAGGCCTCGAACGAGCCGGCTTTAAAGGTGAGATGAGCCCCGATAAAGCTACGCGTTTGAGTTTGGCAACGGATAATAGTGTTTATCAAGTTATTCCTCAGGGTGCCGTATTTCCTATTGATGAAGCGGATTTACTGGTTTTGTTTGCGCTTGCCGGTAAGGCGGAGTTTAGCGCTATTCAATTTGCCCCTCGTGGCGGTGGCACCGGCACTAATGGTCAGTCACTAAATAGCGGCTTGGTAGTGGATTGTTCCCGACATATGCGGGCTATCCTAGAACTTAATTTGGAACGTGGTTACGTGCGTGTGCAGCCAGGCATAATCCGCGATCAACTTAACGATGCCTTGCGCCCTCATGGGGTATTCTTCGCACCTAGTCTATCTACCAGTAACCGCGCCACAGTCGGTGGTATGGCCAGTACTGATGCCTGCGGCCAGGGTTCGCGTATATATGGTCGCACGAGTAATCATGTGCGGGCTATCAAGGTCGTTCTGGCAGACGGTGAACAGGTGATTGGTAAGCCCATGACACGCGCTCAATTAGACACGGCGATTGCTAAGGGAGACCGTAGTGGGTTGCTGTATAAACAAATTTCTCAATTAGTAACACAAAAAGCCAGTTTGATTGAAGCTGTCTTTCCCAAGCTTAATCGCTTTATGACGGGCTACAATTTGGCCCACGTACAAGCAGACGACGGTTTTAACATGGCGGCTTTGCTGTGCGGTAGTGAAGGTACTTTGGCCATGGTGTCGGAGCTTACACTGCAACTGACGCCGATCCCTAAATACAAACAGTTGCTGGCCTTAAGGTACGCTAGTTTCGACGCGGCTCTGCGCGACGCCAATCGTTTGGTTGAGCTGAATCCAGACGCTATTGAGACCATTGATGACACCATTATTGAGCTAGCTAAAGATGATGTAATTTGGCATCGCGTAGGAGCGTTTTTAGGGGCTGAGCAGGCCGATGAGGTGAAAGCCGTTAACCTAGTTGAATTTAGCGCTATGCAAGCACAGTCGCTTAGTGGCAAGGTGGATGCGGTTTGTGCCGACCTTGAGGCTGGGCAAGCAAGTTCTGCTATTGGCTATTTTCGTACCGATAAAGCGGCCGACATGGGGGCTCTATGGGATCTACGTAAAAAAGGCGTCGGTTTGCTGGGCAATGTTAAAGGTAAGCGTCGCCCTATACCCTTTGTCGAAGACACGGCGGTACCTCCCGAAAACCTAGCCGACTATATTGTTGAGTTTAGAGCCCTATTGGATGGTTTAGGTATTCGTTATGGCATGTTTGGCCATGTTGATGCGGGGTGCTTGCATGTGCGCCCGGCGTTGAATATGCGGGACCCAAATGACGCCAAGTTAATGCGTCATATATCCGATGCGGTGGCTCAGCTGGTAGGTAAATATGGCGGTGTCATGTGGGGCGAACATGGCAAGGGTTTTCGTAGCGAATACACTGCGGATGTTGTTGGTCCGGAATTATATGCAGACATGCGCCAGATAAAGGCCTGGTTTGATCCACACAACCAGCTCAACCCAGGTAAAATTTGTACCCCCCTTCGTGGCGCTGCTGATAGCCACTCTGCCGAGAACAAGCAATTTGAATTAGTAAAGGTTGACGACCCACGTACGCGTGGCGCTATGGATAGTCAAATACCAGAAGCTGTAATTGAACACTGGCAGCCTATTGTTGCCTGCAATGGCAATGGCGCTTGTTTCAATTATCAACCGGAAGCTGAAATGTGTCCGTCCTACAAAGCCACCAAAGACCGCATACATTCTCCTAAAGGGCGTGCAACTCTGTTACGTGAATGGTTGCGCCAAGAGCAAACAGGTCATGTCGACAAGGATTTAGAAGACCAGACTTATGCCGCTTTGAATACTTGTTTGGCCTGCAAAGCATGTACCACGCAATGCCCTATTAAGGTTGATATTCCTACCTACCGCAGCCGCTTTTTAGCCAGTTATTTTAGCCACCGAAGTCGTCCTGTAAAAGACTATGTTATTGCTGCTGTGGAGGAGTTTGGTATCTGGGCCGGCAAGTTGTCTGGTGTTATTAACCCCATCATGCAGACAAGTATGGTAAAGCAGGTGATTAAACAGTTGCTGGGTATGCAAAATCTGCCTGCGGTGCACGCTTATGGTTTGTCAAAGCTAACAGCAATAAATGGGGTTGAGGCATATCAACCAGACTACTTGCATAGTTTGCCGGATGTAGACAAACAACGACGTCTTCTAATTGTACAAGATGCTTTTACCTCCTGCTTTGATTTGCCAACCATGCAGGGTATCTTAAAAGCTTTGGTGGCCATGGGTTTTGTGCCTGTGGTAATGCCTTTAGGTGTGTCAGGTAAAGCCCGACATGTAAAAGGCTTTGAAAAATCTTTTGCCAAGTGCGCTACAACCCAGGCCGATAAACTTAAGGCTGCTGCTGACACTGGTATTGCCTTGGTGGCTATCGACCCCAGTGTTGGGCTCATCTATCGTGATGAATACACCCAAGTTGTCGACCAGATGCCAGACGTGTTTTTATTACACGAATGGTTAGCGCCAGCTATGGAAGGCGTTATTTGTCCGGATCTTGCTAGTAAAACGGCGGCTTCGGTTAGCTTGTTTGCTCATTGTAGCGAAAAGGCAATGCTACCCAATACCAACCAGCTATGGCAGGCAGTGTTTGCCAAATTTGGTATTACGCTGCAAACGCCGGCCGTGGGGTGTTGTGGTATGGCGGGTACTTTTGGCCATGAAGTGGCGAATGAAAATGTATCGCAAGCGCTGTTTGATATGAGCTGGAAGCAGCCTGTTGCGGCAGCTGAAGTTGTTTTGGCTACGGGTTATTCGTGCCGTACGCAAACTAAAATTCAAGCGGCTCAAGGGCCCCTAGCCGGTGCATCCGGAGACGCTGCCTTACATCCATTGGTGTATTTACAGCGCCTACTCGCTACGCAACATAACTGACCCTATCAAGTATAGGCTCTGCACCGGCAATCAAGCGTGTCGGTACATCACTAAATAAGCCTATTGATCATAGGTTTATGTCTAGCCTGGCTACAAATTCACCATCGTTTTGGGAAACATGCAAGGCCCCATTGTTTGCTTCACTTAGGGTTTTGCTAATCCATAATCCCAGGCCTGTGCCTCTATGGCCAGCTTTGTTGGTAGCTCTATAGTACTTGCTGGTGAGAGCTTGTTTTTCATCTGCTGATAAATTCACACTTGGATTCTTAATTACGATTTGGGTTTTGTTGTGCAGCTGTCGAATCATGATATCGACGTTAGGGGAGGTACTATATGTAATGGCGTTGCTTATAAGGTTGTTGAAAATGATACTCAAAGCCCAACGATTGGCCAAGCAGACCGAGTTCCCATGTACATTAAGCTGTAATGGTTGAGCGTCGTCAGTCATGCTTTGTGCGTGTTGCCATTGCACTTCGACAAGGTTCGCGATATCAATTTTTTCCTTAACTTGTGTGTCCCGTTTGACACTGTCCATTAGGGCCACAGTATCGACAATGTGTTCAATACGGGCCAGCTGAGGATTGAGGGAGTCGCGCATGGGTGACTTAAAAATCAGTAGCTTCAAGGTTGTTAGTGGTGTTTTTATTTGCTCAGCCAACATGGATAAAAGGGAAGACTGAATCGCCACTAGTTTCCTA
>DPHB01000004.1:0-21343 GCA_003521845.1 Oceanospirillaceae bacterium
TTAGTGGGTGGCACAGGTCCGGCTAAGCAGGTGACTCCCGCATTTCCTGGTACCTTAATTATTGACGAGGTATTGCGCATTCCTCACCAACGGCTATTTAGTTTGGCCCTATGTATTGCTGTGCTGTTGCTGCTGTGGGTGTTCCTAACCCGAACCAAGGTTGGCTGGTCCATGCGAGCAGTCGCTCAAGATAGGGAGGCGGCAGCGCTACAAGGCATCAATATCAATCGTACCTCCATGATTGCCATGGCCATAAGCGCTGGTCTAGCGGGTCTTGCTGGCGCGCTTATGGCGCCGATTTCTAATATCTATCCACATATGGGGCACAACGTCATTATAACCGCCTTTATAGTCACCATAGTTGGGGGGCTGGGCAGCTTGTCAGGGGCCGTTTTGGCGGCCTTTTTATACGCCGCATTACATACTTTTGTGACGGCTTATTACAGTGGTACCGTGGCCTCCATGGTGGGATTGTTGTTGATGGTTGTGGTGCTGATTGTTAAACCCACCGGCATCATGGGCAATAGGGTGAGCGAATAATATGAATACTATCTCATTCACTAAAGTAATATATTGGCTGGGCTTGTGTGTGGCTTTGATATTGCTGCCCCATTACCTGCGATACCAACACCAAGATTTTATGATTTTCTTAATCATTAACTTGTTAGTGGTAGTGAGTTACCGGCTCATGACCTTAACCGGTGAATGGTCCTTGATTCATATCATTATGATGGGTGTGGGCGCCTATACCAGCGCCTTACTATCAAAAAATTTGGGTATCTCAGTATGGCTAACCATACCTCTCGCTGGCGTGGTAGCCGCCTGCTTAGCTGGCCTACTGAGTGCACCTTTATTTCGCACTACGCAATTCTATTTTTTAATCGGTTCTTTCGCCGTAGGCGAAGCCATTCGCTTAGCCTGGATCTATTTTATCAAACCCTTCGGTGGTTCTAGTGGCATCAGTAGCGTGCCATCACCTGAGCTTTTTGGGATCGATTTTATGGACCCAATCCCTTATTACTATCTGGTGTTATTGGTGGTAAGTGCGTGCTTGTTGATACTCTATCGCATTGAACATTCACGCATCGGGCTGACCTTGCACGCCGTGCATTGGCGGGCTCCGCTAGCACAATCTGTAGGGGTGGATACGTGGAAATATCGCGCCATGGCTTTCATGATTGCCTCCTTATTTGTGGGCATAGCAGGGGCGCTGAAAATACATTATCTAGGTAATGTAACGCCGCACCAGTTTGGTGTCGGGACCATGGTGTTTGTACTTATATGGGTCATTGTTGGCGGCTATAACACTTTTTATGGCCCTATATTTGGCGCCGTGGTGCTGTCGGTTTTGGATGAAGTGCTACGTGAACTCAATGAATACCGGCCAGCTATCTATGGTGCCTTGTTGATCGCCGCAATTATGTTTATGCCCAAAGGTCTTGAACACCTAGGTCAGCGCTATAAAACATGGCTCAAGCGTAGCCTTTAAGCCCGTCAATGACATTGAGCGCTACCCAGTGAAGGCTGATGACTTGGGGTGCGTTTTGGAGTAAAGCATGGCAGAGATACTAAAAGTAGAAAACCTAAGCAAGCAATTTGGCGGACTAAGGGCCTTGGACAAGGTTAGTTTTAGTGTAAAAGAAGGCACAATACATGGCTTGATTGGCCCCAATGGGGCCGGTAAAAGCACCATGTTTAAGAACATTTCTGGGTTTTATAGCCCCAGCTCTGGCAGCATTTCTTTTCAGGGTCAATATATACAAGGTAAGAGTCCAAGTAAGGTTGCGCAGTTAGGTATTATACGCACCTTCCAAGAAACCACCTTGTTTCAAGAACTGACGGTTTTTGAAAATGCGCTTGTCGGTTGCCACATGCAAGCTGAAAGTGGCTTCTTGGCATCACTTTTTGGCTGGGATAAGGAGCGCCAGCTGCGCGCCAATGAGCATGTCAATCAAGTGTTGGATTTTATGGGTTTAAGTCAGCGTCGAGATCAGTTGGCCTCTGAATTGCCCTTGGGGTCACAGCGTGCCCTGGCCCTAGCGATTGCCTTAGCGGCCAAGCCAAAGCTGGTGCTAATGGATGAACCTTTTGCCGGCATGAACCCCGAGGAGACTAAGCATATGATGGCTTTAACTCGTAAGGTCAATGAGTCTGGCGTTACCATAGTACTTGTGGAGCATGATATGAAAGCGGTAATGGGCTTGTGTGAATATATTACAGTACTTAATTTTGGCACGTTATTGGCGCAGGGTGATCCTGCTCAAATAAGACAAGACGAAAAAGTAGTGAAAGCTTATTTGGGCGGAGGCCACAGAGACTAATGTTACTTAGCTTAAACGATGTGCATGTGCACTATAATAAGATTGCGGCTTTGCAGGGTGTTTCAGTAGAGCTAGAGGAAGGTGATTTCATCACTTTTATCGGTTCTAATGGGGCTGGAAAAAGTACCACCTTGCGCACTATAGTGGGCTTGGAAAAACCCAGTAAAGGCGAATTGTTTTACGCGGGACACAAGCTAAATGACTTGAGCCCAGATCAAATTGTGAAATTGGGCATTGCCTTAGTGCCCGAAGGACGCCGCGTATTCAAAGACTTATCGATCGTAGAAAATCTGTATTTAGGCGCTTTTACACGCAACGATAAGGACGGCATTGAACAAGATTTACAGCGAGTGTACAACTACTTCCCGCGCTTGTTGGAACGCCGCCATCAGTTGGCTCGGACCTTAAGTGGTGGGGAGCAGCAAATGCTAGCTATTGGCCGGGCGTTGATGTCCAACCCGCGACTGTTATTGCTGGACGAACCGTCGCTCGGGTTAGCACCTATCATTGTGCAAGAAATAGCAAAAATATTACTGGATATTAACCAGGCTGGCATGAGCATTATTTTGGTCGAGCAAAATGCTGATCTAGCGCTGGAGTTAGCAAACCAAGGTTATGTACTGGAAACTGGGCGTATCGCTTTATCTGGTGAGGCCAGTAAACTCATCAGTGATGAGCATGTGAAGACCGCCTACCTAGGTTTGTGAGTGGTCAAAATTCCAAGTGATGTAAATTGAAGGTACCGTTCTTACGATCTTCTAGAAAATGTTTGAGGGTCTGCTTGACGGTGCCAAATGCGATATCATCCCACGGGATTTCAGCGGCCGTAAAAAGGCCAACCTCACTACTTTCTGTAGTGGGGCCAAAAGTGTCATCGGCCATTTTGGCCAGATAAAACATATGCACCTGATTGATGCGCGGCACATTACAAATACTATATAGTTCACCGATGGCAACGTCGGCCTGAGATTCTTCGATGGTTTCGCGCCATGCGCCCTGTTGTGTAGTTTCGCCGTTTTCCATAAATCCAGCAGGCAGTGTCCAATAACCTAGGCGTGGTTCAATGGAGCGTTTGCACAGCAAAATCTGGTCGCCGTACACAGGAATGCTACCGGCAATAATGCGCGGGTTTTCATAGAAAATGATATCGCAAGAAGAACACATAAAGCGTTCGCGATTGTCACCAGCAGGAATGGTGACCACTATGTCGGCCCGGCAATGGCTGCAATACTTCATTAGGAACACCTAGCGCAGATAATTAATGACTAATATTGTAGAATAAACCAGTTAGTCGATATAGTCATATTCGAGAAAAGCGGAATAAAATCCTGTATGTATGAGTTTTTAAGTCAAAAATTAGCCAACTTACCGGCACGGCAATTGAATACTGCAGGCCAAAAGCCCGCGGCGGTGCTGTTGGCGGTGACTAACGATACAGAGAATCCACAAATTATACTAACTCAGCGTTCTATGAACTTGTCTACCCACCAAGGTCAAGTGGCTTTTCCGGGCGGTAAGTGTGATGACGATGATGTAGATGACGCCGCCACTGCTTTGCGTGAGGCCCACGAAGAAGTGGCCCTGTTGCCTTCGTCGGTAAAGGTGGTGGGCAATATGGGGCAGGTATATTCGCGCCATGGTTTCGTGGTAACCCCGGTAGTAGGGGTTGTTGACTCAGCCGTACTAGACGATTTAAAAGCCAACCCCGATGAACTTGATCACGTGTTTTGTGTACCCTTGGCGTTCTTTCTTAATGATACGCCACATATGCGCCAAGTGGAGATGCTGCCTGGTTACCATCAGGTGCCAACTTTTCAATATGGCGAGTTCACTATCTGGGGTATGACGGCCTTTGTGCTAGCAGAGTTTTTCAATCATGTGTATGATGCCGGCTTCGACATTCAGCGATAGCCAAGGCTAGCCAAAAGTAGAGAGATAAGCAGTAATCATGAGTACCGAAAAGCCCATCAAATCCCCTTGCGTTAACGTTTGCTATCTAGATGACAAGGACATTTGTCAGGGTTGTTATCGCAGCAGTGAAGAAATCACTAAGTGGGTGCGTTTGGATAATGAGGGGCGGCGCAAAATTTTGCAAAAGGTGGCTGAGCGCGAAGCGGCCAGCCCTTTTGTTAGCTAGTCCTCGTCCTCACTCAGCTCAAGCATTGCTTGGCGGCGAATACGCGCTGTCTTAATAAAGTTGTCTTTGATTTGCACGGTCTCTATTAGGTAGGGGCCTAGTTGCAAGCAGACATTGTTTTGGGGGATTTCTTCCAAGCTTTCGGTGATCAAGCCGTTCAAGGTTTTTGGCCCATTAACCGGAAGGTCCCAAGTCAAAGCCTTGTTCACGTCACGAATTGTGGCGGTGCCATCGACGAAATAAGAACCATCTTCCTGTGGGTGAATGTCCTCATTGTCGGCATCTTGGTCTTCTGCCATATCGCCAACAATTTCTTCAAGAATATCTTCCAAAGTGGTTAAGCCTTGGATGTCACCGTACTCGTCAACTACCAACGCCATCCAATGACGGGCTTTTTGAAAGTTAAGCAGCTGCGTATTAAGGGCTGTGCTTTCCGGAATAAAATACGGTTCCCTAGAAAGTTTAAGTAAGTCCTCTTTAGTGGGGTTGTTCATCTGCAACAAGGGTAAGATCTGACGCACATGGATAACACCAATAATATCATTTAGCTCATCTTGGTATAGTGGTAGGCGGGTGTGGGGGCTTTGGCTAATGGTGGCCAAAATGGTGTCTATGTCGTCATTGACGTCGATGCCTACAATTTCGTTACGTGGAATCATCACGTCTTCCACGGTAACGCTTTCAAGGTCCAATATGCTCAGTAACATAGATTGATTACGGCGCGGAATCAAAGCACCAGCTTCGTTCACTATGGTGCGTAGCTCTTCCGTGCTTAGGTGGTCGTTAGACTGTGCGTTGGCGTTGAAGCCTAGTAGGCGTAGTAAGCCGTTACAAATGGTATTGACGATCCATACAAATGGATACAGGATGGCCAGTAGTGGGCGTAATATTAGGGAAGCAGGAAAGGCAACCTGTTCTGGCTTAAGGGCGGCAACGGTCTTGGGCGTGACTTCTGCGAAAATCAAAATCACTAAAGTAAGTGCTGCGGTGGCTACAGCCACACCAGCATCGCCCATGAGGCGCAAAGCAATCATGGTGGCAATGGCCGACGCCAAGATGTTAACAAAGTTATTACCAATCAATATCACGCCGATAAGGCGGTCAGGGCGTTGTAATAATTTTGCTGCACGCATGGCTCCCCGGTGCTTCTGTTTCACCAGATGGCGTAGGCGGTAGCGGTTCAGGGACATCATTCCAGTTTCGGAACTGGAGAAGAAGGCTGATAAGAAAATCAGGAAGACGAGGCTAGTAAATAAGTAGCCTATGGGAATCTCGCTCAATGCGTGGTTCACCTATGTTAGTAATTGGTTTTAGATTTTTATGTTTGTAAGGCTGGCTGTCAAGCAATAATTGAGATGTAGGCTGATTTACAATAAATATTCTATGACGAGCTTAGAGCCGAAATAGGACAGTAGTAGCAGTAAAAAGCCCACCAAGGTCCAGCGAATAGCCGTACGTCCGCGCCAACCAAAGCGATAATGCCCTACCAATAAAGCCGCAAATATCACCCACGCACTCACAGAAAGGGCGGTTTTGTGTACCACCTGTTGAGCAAACATGTCTTCCATATAGATAAAACCTGTAGCTAGACCTAGTGTCAGCAAAATAATGCCCGTGGCAAGTAGCTCAAATAACAGGCTTTCCATGGTTTGTAGCGGCGGTAGGCTGCGTAACAATGGTGATGAATGGTGGCTTTTTAGAGTCGTATTTTGGTAGGCCAAAATGACCGCCTGTAGAGCGGCAACGGCAATAAGCGAATAAGCCAAAAAAGAAAATAATATATGTAGTAGCAGCTCTGTGGCATAAACCATTGGCGCGGCTGTGGGTGGTGTAAATATAGAAAATGCTAAGCACAGCGCCGCTATGGGCATGATCACGATTAACAAGTTAGCGGCAGGTTTACGGAAACTGCTGAACAAAACTACGCCGGTAACGCTCCAGGCCGTAAGAGATATGGCAGAACCCAAGTCTAATAATAGGCCTTGATTGGTAAATACATGCAGATAAACCGTCAAGCTGTGGGCCAGCCACCCGATCACGCCAATGCGGCTTGGTCGAGGTTGTTGCGTTGGTCTGCTGTCCAACAGTAGCTGACGTTGGCGCCAGCTTCCTAGAAGGTATCCAGCTAATGCAATAAGGCTGCTTAAGGCAAATATCATGGTTGTAAAATCCCGAGGCTAGAATGGCCGCTATTCAACCCCCATTGTAATAGCTTAAGGGCGGCAAGGGAACTGCCCATCAGCGTCGATTCCGGTTATACTTAGCGGTTGAAGAAGTTACGACTGTATACACGAGATTTCCATGTTTGAAAATTTAACAGAACGCCTTGGCAAAACGTTACAAAACATTCGCGGCCAAGCGCGCCTTACCGAAGACAATATTAAAGGTACCTTGCGTGAAGTGCGTATGGCATTGCTGGAGGCAGACGTTGCCTTGCCAGTAGTGAAAGCCTTTATTGACCAAGTAAAAGAACGTGCCGTTGGTACTGAGGTAAGCAAGAGCTTAAGCCCAGGTCAAGTGTTTGTAAAGATCGTCCAGCAAGAGCTGGAAGCGGTTATGGGTAGCGCCAATGAAGACTTGAATCTTGCGGCTCAGCCACCTGCTGTCATTATGATGGCAGGTTTGCAAGGTGCGGGTAAAACCACCTCTGCTGCCAAGCTGGCTAAATTTTTGCAAGAAGTGCGCAAGAAAACTGTATTGTTGGTGAGTGTCGACGTATACCGTCCAGCTGCGATCAAGCAGCTAGAAACCTTGGCCAGTGAAGTGAATGCTAACTTCTTCCCGTCCACGGTTATGCAGAAGCCAGTGAGTATTGCTGAAGCTGCTATTGCTCATGCAAAACAGCAACATATTGATGTTGTCATTGTGGATACAGCGGGCCGTTTGCACGTTGATGAGTCTATGATGAACGAAGTGAAGGCTTTGCATGCGTCAGTGCAGCCTGTTGAAACCTTGTTTGTGGTTGACGCCATGACGGGCCAAGATGCGGCCAATACGGCTAAAGCTTTCAACGAAGCCTTGCCATTAACCGGTGTGGTGTTGAGTAAAACTGATGGTGATGCCCGTGGTGGTGCTGCCTTGTCGGTGCGTCATATTACTGGCAAGCCGATCAAGTTCTTGGGTGTTGGCGAAAAGGTTGAAGCTCTAGAGCCTTTCCATCCTGATCGTGTTGCATCGCGCATCTTGGGTATGGGTGACATGCTATCTCTTATTGAAGAGGTAGAGCAGAAGGTCGACAAAGAGAAGGCCGAAAAGCTAGCTAAAAAACTGAAAAAGGGTAAGGGCTTTGATTTAGAAGACTTTCGCGATCAGTTGCAGCAAATGAAAAATATGGGCGGCATGGCCGGCTTGCTGGACAAGTTGCCCGGTATGGGTGGTATGGCGCAAGCGGCACAAGCTGCTGGTGCGGAAAAGAACTTCGTGCAAATGGAAGCGGTGATCAATTCCATGACGCCTAAGGAACGATTTTTTCCAGATACCATTAATGGTTCACGCAAGCGCCGCATAGCGGCAGGTTCGGGTACCCAGATTCAAGATGTGAATCGACTGCTAAAGCAGCATAAGCAAATGCAGAAGATGATGAAAAAGATGACCGGCAAAGGCAACATGAAAAACATGATGCGTGGTATGCAAGGTAATATGCCGCCGGGTATGGGCGGTGGTATGCCTGGCGGTATGCCTCCTGGTCTTGGAGGCATGGGCGGTGGTATGCCCGGTGGCTTACCAGGTATGGGCGGACTGCCGTTTGGTAAGAAAAAGTAGTAGTTGATTGCTGCTTTGTCACTGCGAGTGCAATACCTTGTCATTGCGTGCGTAATACCCCGTCATTGCGAGCCGAAGGCGCGGCAACCTCTTTGTTCTGGCACTTTGCCTGATAGAGGTTGCTGCGCTGCGCTCGCGATGAACGGCCAATAAAGACGTTTCACGCACCCTTCCTATTACTTAAATTATCCTATATAATATGCGCCCTCGTAGGAGACTGTCCTACTTGTGTCCTATCTGCAATGGTGTGGGTAAGGACTAGATAAACCGTGAGTGATTTCAAAGCTCACACGACATAAAGGGATCTAACGCATGGTAATCATTCGTTTAGCTCGTGGAGGCTCCAAGAAGCGTCCATTTTATCATTTAACAGTAGCAGATCAGCGCAACCCGCGTGATGGTCGCTTTATCGAGCGTGTGGGTTTCTTCAACCCTGTTGCTCGTGGTCAAGAAGAAGTAACACGCATCGATATGGATCGCGTTGATTACTGGTTAGGCCGTGGTGCCCAGCCTACTGGCCGCGTTGCAGGTTTGATTAAAGCTGCTCGTACAGCAGCTGAATAAGTACGCATAATTAGTCTAAGTATAGGATAGTTTGTTATGGCCCAAGACCAACGCGTTAAGCTCGGTCGTATTACCACGGTTTACGGGGTAAAGGGCTGGGTAAAGGTATTTTCTAATACCGAACCCATGGATAACATATTTGCTTACCAGCCGTGGCAGATTCTGATGAACGGTCAATGGCAGGAAGTAAAGGTTAAACAAGGCAAGCTACACGGCAAAGGACTAGTTGCACAACTGGAAGGTTGTAATGACCGCGAAATGGCCAAGCTATATGCTGGTGCCGAAATAGCGGTAGATCGTAGTAAGTTGCCGGAACTAGAAGACGGCGATTATTACTGGTCACAACTAACCGGGATGAATGTAGAGACTGAGGCAGGCGTAAAGCTTGGTAAGGTCGACCACCTGTTAGCCACCGGCGCAAATGATGTGCTAGTGGTAAGAGGCAACCAAGATAGTATTGATACGGAAGAACGTTTGATACCTTGGCTACCTGATCAGGTGATCACAAAGATTGACCTCTCCGGAGGCGTTATTCGGGTCGATTGGGATCCGGAGTTTTAAGTGAAGGTAGGTGTCGTTACACTGTTTCCTGAAATGCTACAGGCCATTACGGACTATGGTGTTACAGGGAGAGCAGTCCAGCAAGGGCTGTTACAGGTAACCGGGGTTAACCCGCGCGACTTTACCCAGGACAAGCATCGTACGGTTGATGATCGACCTTATGGCGGTGGCCCAGGCATGTTGATGAAGGTGCAACCTTTACGCGATGCCATTGCTGCAGCCAAGGCGGATTTGCCCAACCCCAAGGTGATTTATTTATCACCCCAAGGGCGCAAATTAGATCAAGCCGGCGTGTTGGAGTTGGCCAAACAAGATAGTTTGGTGTTGGTGGCAGGACGTTACGAAGGCATTGACGAACGTTTGTTGTCTACCGATATTGATGAAGAGTGGTCGCTAGGTGATTTTGTGCTTAGCGGGGGTGAATTGCCTGCCATGGTTTTTGTCGACGCTGTAGCACGAATGTTACCTGGTGTGTTGGGTCACGCTGAGTCAGCTCAGGAAGACTCTTTCGCGCAAGGGTTGTTGGATTGCCCGCACTATACCCGACCAGAAGTGGTTGCGGGTATGGCAGTACCACCGGTACTGTTGAGTGGTGATCACAAGGCGATCGCCGCTTGGCGAATGCAGCAGCAACTAGGGCGAACGTGGCAACGGCGACCAGATTTGCTAGAACAGATAACGCTTACCAAAGAGCAAGAGCAGTCTTTAGAAAATTTTATCCGTACGGCGGCAGCGTCAACGGTAGAAGAATAGGAGCGAGCCATGAGCGGTAAAAATAGCATCATTCAGCAAATTGAAGCTGAACAAATGAACAAAGAAATGCCTGAGTTTGGCCCCGGTGATACCGTGGTTGTTCAGGTTAAAGTTAAGGAAGGCACTCGTGAACGTCTACAGGCGTACGAAGGTGTGGTTATCGGTGTACGTAACCGTGGCCTAAACTCTGCTTTCACTGTACGTAAAATCTCCCACGGTGTGGGCGTTGAGCGTACTTTCCAGACTTACAGCCACCAGGTTGACAGTGTTTCTGTTAAGCGTCGCGGTGACGTACGTCAGGCTAAGCTATACTACTTGCGTGAATTGTCTGGTAAGGCAGCACGTATCAAGGAAAAGTTGGCTAAGCGCGAAGCTTAATAGTTGCTTTTCAATTACCAAGCTATAAGTTTGGTAATGATAAAAAACCCGCCACGGCGGGTTTTTTTGTGCCTGCATTCAGGTCAGGGTAAGGCCCTATATGTGGTTGCACAAATTCTCGTTATAAGGGATAAAAAAGTGGCCATTTCCGTGCTAAAAGCGTAGAATTCGTTAACCGAGAAGCGTGCTTGATGACAAGCCTGTGATGCTCGGTTTTTTTGTGTTTAAAGCGAAATTATTAGTACACATAAACATGATTTATAAAACGCTTTCCTGAGTAGCCCATGAGCGATTTAGTCCATAGTCTGTTGGTCGCTGTTAGCCTGATGTTGGTGCTTGAAGGAATTTTGCCGTTTTTATACCCACAACGCTGGCGTCGTCTAGTGGCACAGTTGGCACAAATTAGTGATGCCAATATGCGGGTATTAGGTTTGCTAAGCATGTTAATTGGCTTGGCTTTATTGTGGTTGGTTCGTTAGGATATTTAAGGGATACCATGACTGGTGTAAATCGTTGGTTACTGCCTGATGGCGTAAAGGAAGTATTACCCCCCGAAGCGGGTCGTATAGAAACCCTGCGTAGACGCTTGCTGGACCTACATCATAGCTGGGGCTATGACATGGTGATGCCACCGCTGATCGAATTTATTGAGTCATTGCTAATCGGAACAGGTAACGACCTAGATGTGGCCACCTTTAAGGTCATCGACCAGCTTACCGGTCGTACCATGGGTATCCATGCCGACATCACGCCACAGGTTGCACGTATTGATGCCCATAGTTTGGGTGCGCAAGGCGTGAACCGTTTGTGTTACTCCAACACGGTATTGCACACCTCTCCAGCCAATGCTTTGGCTTCCCGTAGCCCCTTACAAGTAGGCGCGGAGCTGTATGGCCACTCTGGTCTAGACAGTGATTTAGAAATTATTAGTTTGATGTTAGAAAGCATTACCCATATAGGCGTTGATGCACCTTTAACATTGGATTTAGGCCACATTGGCATTTATAAGGGTTTGTTGGCAGGCATGAACCTAAACCAAGACCAAGAGCGCGCTTTGTTTGCCTTGTTGCAAACCAAGGCTGTAGCTGACATTGATGCTTTTGTGGCCGGCTTAGATATCCCCACCGCAGATCAACAAATGCTGCACCAGTTGGCGCGTTTGTATGGCGATGTCAGTGTCCTAGATCAGGCCGTAGAGGTTTTTGCTAAAGCCGGTGCCGAAGTGCTTGAAGCCGTAGCCTATTTGCAACAATTGGCTAGTGCGGTACAGCTACGCTTTCCGGCCGTTACCTTGTATTTTGATTTGGCCGAGCTACGTGGCTATGAATACCACACAGGTGTGGTCTTTGCGGCCTTGACGCCAGCCTTTGGGCAGCCCATCGCCAAAGGTGGTCGTTACGACGACATTGGCCGTGTATTTGGCCGGGCCCGTCCAGCAACCGGGTTTAGTGCCGATCTTAAAATTCTTGCCGAATTATCTTCGGCAGAAGCAGCACCCGTAGAGAGTGTTGCTGTGCCTAGCCGTGATGGATTGAGTGCGCTACAGTGCCAACTCCTATGGCAAAAAGAAGCTGAGCTACGTGGTCAAGGTTTCCGCGTCTTAGCTCAGTTGTCAGGGCCAACAACTTCCGATGTCAAGGCAACACACCAGCTTAGCTGGCGTGATGATGCTTGGCATATTGATTGATCTTTAAATTCTAACGAATGTTTCGAGCATAATATTATGGGAAAAAATGTCGTAGTCCTGGGTACCCAATGGGGTGACGAAGGCAAAGGCAAAATAGTTGATTTGTTGACCGACCAAGCTAACGCCGTGGTGCGTTTTCAAGGTGGTCACAATGCTGGTCATACTCTGGTCATTGACGGAGAAAAAACCGTTCTGCACCTGATTCCTTCCGGCATCCTACGCGAAAACGTCACCTGCTACATCGGCAACGGTGTGGTTGTGGCCATGGATGCTTTGCTAAAAGAAATCACGCAGCTAGAAGAACGTGATGTGCCTGTTAGCGAACGCCTACGTATTAGCCCGGCTTGTCCTTTGATCTTGCCTTATCATATTGCTTTGGACAACGCCCGTGAAGTAGCCCGTGGCGAAGCCAAAATTGGCACCACTGGTCGTGGTATTGGCCCAGCCTACGAAGACAAGGTTGCTCGTCGTGGCCTGCGTCTTGGTGATTTGCTTGACCCGGAGCGTTTTGCTACCAAGCTGAAAGAAATCATGACTTATCATAATTTCGTGCTTGCTAATTACTACCGTGCCAAGCCGTTAGACTATGACACAGTGTTGCAAGAAGCTTTGGCCCAAGCTGAAATCGTTAAGCCACTATTGTGTGACGTGACAGCTACCCTACATGACTTGCGTCGTGCTGGCGAAAATATCATGTTTGAAGGCGCCCAAGGCACCTTGCTAGATATCGACCATGGTACCTACCCCTACGTAACTTCGTCTAACACTACAGCTGGTGGCACCGCTACTGGTTCCGGTTTTGGCCCCTTATACCTAGATTACATCCTAGGTATCACCAAGGCCTACACTACGCGTGTTGGTTCGGGACCTTTCCCCACAGAATTGTTTGACGATGTAGGCCTCGGCCTAGCCACTCGTGGCCACGAATTTGGTGCCACTACGGGGCGCCCTCGTCGTTGCGGTTGGTTTGATGCTGTGGCCCTACGCCATGCCATTCAAATTAACAGTGTGTCTGGCATCTGTTTAACCAAGCTGGACGTACTGGACGGCATGGAAGAAATTAAGCTATGCATTGACTATGTAGACGCTAATGGCAAATCTGTACCTTGCCCGAGTGACAGTGAAGGCTTTGAAGCAGTAACACCTGTCTACGAGACCATGCCTGGCTGGACTGAGTCCACATTAGGTGCGCAAAGTGAAGACCAGCTGCCAGCCGCAGCATTGGCCTACATTGCTCGCATCGAAGCAATCATCGGCGCGCCAGTGGACATTATCTCCACCGGCCCAGACCGTGTTGAAACCATCGTTAAGCGCCACTCATTTGGTGCATAATATGGGGAGTTTCGGCAAGCGAGCTTGCTGATGAATAAAAAAGGCAGCCTTGTGGGCTGCCTTTTTTTGTGGCTAGAAATTGTGTATATAGTGAGAGTTGAACATGAGTGACGCTAAGAAAAATCTGTTGGGTATTGATGAAGACCAGCCAACTAATTGGTTTGAGCCTTTGTACGCACGCGGTAAAGTAGATGGTGCCGGTGTACCCTGGGCCAATATGGCTACCCATCCTTGTTTCTTGCGCTGGTTGGCCAGCAACAACTTAGATAGTGCTGGTAAAACAGCTCTGGTGGTAGGCTGTGGCATGGGTGATGATGCCATTGAGCTCGAATCATTGGGCTTTCAAGTAACCGCATTTGATGTGTCCAGTACTGCTGTAGACTACTGCAACAAGCGATTCCCTGATGCTAAGTCCGAATTTGTTCAGGCTGATCTGTTACAAGACAATGAAACTTGGACGGGTAAGTTTGATTTTGTCTTAGAAATCTACACAGTACAGGCACTACCACCCAAGTATGAAGACACACTGATAAACAACATCGCCAAGTTTGTCGCACCCAAAGGCCAGCTATTGGTTGTGGCAGAAGTTAGTCAGCAAGAGAGGCATTATAAAAATGGCCCACCATGGCTGCTAACCCCTGCGCATGTAGATAAATTTGTTGCCAGTGGGCTAGCAGTGACAGGTTCTAAAATTGAGCAAGCGTCATTAGAAGGTGGTAGCGAAAGTTATGTGACACTGTTTGCAAGAGTTGTTTGATTATGGCCTAGCTTACACCTTGATAGATTTGTCTTTACAACCAAAATGGTAAAATTCTGAACAGTATTTATACTTAACGAATGAGCAATACAAAGGCGTTAGCTGGATAAATTTAGCATTTATCAGAGATGCTTTTTCCAACAAGGTGTGGTCATGAACACGGTGCCAGATGCCACATTAAAGGGATAGGCAGCACAACTGCTTGAGCACATGGCTCACGTAATCAGGCCTTGATAACTTCAGTGATATCGCTGAATATAGAATCATTAGTATGGTATATGCGGTTAAATAGGCGGGAAAAATTTGTACTCTAAACACCCTAAGAGACTTCGGGATCTAAATGGTTTTGGCCCCCGTAGTGAAGAGATTTTGGCAAAGGTTGATATCAACTCTGTGGAACAATTTATGGCGATAGATCCTTATGATTTATACGCCAAGATTAAACCGATAAAGGGTATGGGGTTAAATTCAATCTATGCCATCATTGGCGCAAGAGAAAACCTATCTTGGTTAGAGGTTGCAAAAACCCGAAAAACCGAAATTTTGATGCGCCTTGACGACCTTGGTTTAGCCCCTAAGTGAAACGCTGTGACAACAGTCGTGTCACTTTTGATCGTAAAGCCCAATCATGACCTAGCCCATACCTTTTACCTGCGTTGCCCGTTATAGTAATGACATAACAAGTGCACAGGATTGCCCCCCATGACAGTGTCCCTTTATACGGCCGCACAAGCCCGCGAGTTAGATCGCTTAACCATCGAACAAGGCAAGGTGCCTGGTTACCTGCTTATGTGTCGTGCGGGTAGGTTTAGTTTTTCCCAAATTCAGAACTATTGGCCCGCATGCCGAAGCCTGCTGGTGCTTTGTGGCAAGGGCAATAACGGTGGTGATGGTTATGTGATTGCTAAATTGGCGCATCAAGCGGGTATGCAGGTACGTTTGTTTTCCAGCTGCGACCCGCAAACCTTGACTGGCGATGCCTTGCTGGCGTATCAGGACTGTGGCGTTGAGGTTGAAGTGGGTGTAGATCAGTTGCCTTTGGACGCCGCCGATGTGCTGGTGGATGCCCTGTTAGGTACTGGTGCGCAGGGCGCCGTGCGCGGCGTCTGTCAGACTTGGATTGAACAGATTAATGCGGTTGGCAAAGCTGTGCTGTCGGTTGATTTGCCGTCGGGGCTAGGTGCGGATACGGGACAGGTTTTGGGCTGCGCTGTGAAAGCCACTGTAACGGCGTGTTTTATTGGCCGCAAACGCGGATTATATACAGGTCAGGCGCGGGCTTATGTTGGCGCTATTGTCTTCTCTGATTTGAGTGTGCGAAGCGGCATTTATGAACAGGTGCCTAGTGCTGTGAGTTTGCTTGATCAGTCGAGCCATACTAAGCTACCTAAGCGTTTGGCAACCAGCTATAAAACCAGCCATGGGCATGTGTTTGTGGTGGGTGGTGATGTGGGCACCTTTGGTGCTGTGCTCTTGTCAGCGCAGGCTTGTGCGAGGGCCGGGGCTGGTTTGGTGTCGGTGTACACGCCGCCAGAACATGGCCTGTGGGTGACCATGGCACAGCCAGAATTAATGCTAGTGCGTGACAATTGGCCGCTGGCCAGTGTACTGGTGGTGGGCCCGGGCTTGGGGCAGGCAAAATTTGGCCAACAAGCGTGGGCTTATGCGTTGGCTCAACACAAGCCGATGGTGGTGGATGCGGATGGGTTGAACTTACTGGCGCAGCAGTACCTGCAGCCCCCAAAACGAGATAATTGGATTCTTACACCCCATCCAGGGGAGGCTGCTAGGTTGTTAGGCTGTAGTGTTGAAGAGGTTGAGCAGGATCGTTTTGCTGCTGTGCAAGCTTTGCAGCAACGTTATGGTGGTGCGGTAATGCTCAAAGGCGCTGGTACCTTAATTGCGGATAGGCATGGTCATGTTAGTGTACTTGGCGTGGGTAACGCAGGCATGGCCAGTGGTGGTATGGGTGACGTGCTGGCTGGCGTATGTGGGGCCTTGCTGGCGCAGGGTTTGAGTGTTGATGAAGCGGCAGCTTATGGCGCTTGGTTGCATTCTAGTGCGGCCGATACGGCGGCCGAAGGTGGGCAAAGAGGCATGTTGGCGAGTGATTTACTGCCGCTGATTCGGCGTTTTCTAGGCTAGATTGGCGGGGTCAGACGTGAAGTCTGCCCCCATATATCATTATTTACCTTTCCATACAGGGTCGCGCTTTTCGGTAAAGGCAAGGGCGCCTTCCATGTTGTCTTCGCTGTCATAAAGCACGTCGACGCTAGGGAACTGGCGCTTGGTAATATTGTTCATGGCATTTTGGAAAGTCATGGCTTCGGCTTCGCGGGCAATTTCTTTTATGGCGGCAAATACCAAAGGTGGCCCGCTAGCTAGTTGACGCGCTACTTCTTGCACACGTGCGGCCAATTTGTCCGTTGCTAAGACTTCATTCACCAGTCCCCACTGCTCGGCTTCGGCAGCGTCAATCCAGCGGCCAGTAAAGAGCATTTCCATGGCTACATGATAAGGGATGCGCTTGGGTAGTTTAATACTGGCAGCATCAGCCACCGTGCCAGAGTTAATTTCGGGTAGGGCAAAGCTAGAAGTGTCCGTGCAGTAGATTAAATCCGCTGATAGAGCCAGTTCAAAGCCGCCGCCACAAGCCATGCCGCTGACTTGGGCAATGACGGGCTTGTTGAGTCCGCGTAGTTCCTGAATGCCACCAAAGCCACCTACACCATAGTCGCCATCTACTTCATCACCGCCAGCAGCGGCTTTCAGGTCCCAGCCGGCACAGAAAAAGCGGTCACCGGCCGTTTTGATTATCGCCACGCGCATGTCTGGGTCGTCACGAAATTCTTTAAAGGCTTCACCCATCAAACGACTAGTGTGTAGATCAATAGCGTTGGCTTTAGGGCGGTCTAGTTCTACTTCAAAAATGCCATCGTGGCGAGTAATTTTGACAACCTGCTCAGTCATAGTCGGGCTCCGTTAATTTGCTTTTGCTCAGTATAAAGTGCTGGTCTTAGTGAACTTGACTTAAAGCGCCATATTTTTGATGTATCACCGTAGAATGTTGGCATAAAAACACACTAAATGCAGGCTTTTTTGTAACACTAGCGATCACTTACACCTATATGTCTTAAGAACAGCGTATAATGCGCGTATATATTGATTTTGGTTGAAAAAATGACATTTGAAAAAGATCCTCACGCCGCGCGTGAGGCACAAAAATACGAGAACCCCATTCCGAGTCGGGAGTTTATTCTAGACTTGTTGCGTGACCGCAGTGGTCCGGCAACGATGAAGCAATTGAGCTTTGAATTAGGCCTATTTGATTTAGATGAAATCGAAGGTTTGCGTCGGCGCTTACGGGCTATGGAGCGTGATGGGCAGCTGATTAGTGACCGTAAAGGTGCCTATGGCGCCATTAGCAAGATGGATTTGATTTTAGGTCGCGTTATTGGCCATCGCGATGGTTTTGGTTTTCTTAAGCCGGACGATGGCAGTGAAGATTTATATTTGCATAACCGTCAAATGCGCATGGTGTTGGATGGTGATAAGGCCTTGGTACGCCTCATTGGTGTTGATCGACGGGGCCGCCCAGAAGCGGGTATCGTAGAAGTAACAGAACGTAATACCAAGCAGGTAGTGGGACGCTTTAGTAGCGAATCAGGTGTCAATTTTGTACGCCCTGATAACCAGCGTATTAGTCAGGATGTGATGATTGCGGCGGACTCCGTATTGTTGGCTAAGGCCGGTCAATATGTTGTGGTTGATATCACCCAGCAGCCTACTAAGCGTAATCAGCCCATTGGTAAAGTGGTCGAAATACTTGGTGAGCATATGGCGCCAGGCATGGAGATTGATGTGGCTATTCGTAACCATGGTATTCCCCATGAATGGCCCGCAGAAGTAGTAGCGCAAGCGGCAACTATTGCGCCACAAGTTGCCGAAGCCGATAAGGGTGACCGTGTTGATCTGCGTAAACTGCCGTTTATTACCATTGATGGTGAAGACGCGCGTGACTTTGATGATGCTGTTTACTGCCGTAAGAAGCGTTTAGGTGGCTGGCGTTTGTATGTGGCTATTGCCGATGTCAGTCATTATGTGCGCGATGATACGCCACTGGATGATGAAGCTCATCGCCGTGCTACCTCTGTGTATTTTCCAGAGCGCGTAGTGCCCATGCTGCCAGAAGCCATTTCCAATGGTTTGTGTTCCTTGAATCCACATGTGGATCGTTTAGTGATGGTTTGTGAAATGACCATCAGTGCCAAGGGCAAGTTATCTGGCTATAGTTTTTATGAAGGTTTGATACATTCCCATGCCCGTATGACTTATACGCAAGTGGGCGCTATGTTGGATGTGCGTGACCCTAACAGTCACTCCTTACGTCAACAGCATACTACAATTTGTCAGCCTGTAGATGAGTTGCATCGCCTGTACAAGGTTTTGCGCAAAGCACGTACAGAGCGTGGTGCCATTGATTTTGAAACCCAAGAGACGCGTATTGTCTTTGGTGAAGACCGTAAAATTGATGACATTGTGCCTGTGGTGCGTAACGATGCTCACAAACTCATCGAAGAGTGCATGTTGTGCGCTAACGTTAGTACGGCCAAGTTTTTGGCTAAGCACAAGCTTGCTAGCTTATATCGTGTACACAAAGGCCCTAAGCCTACTAAGCTAGAGAATTTGCGTAGTTACTTGGGCGAGCTAGGTTTGAATTTACCAGGTGGCGCTGACCCTACGCCGCAGGATTACCAAACCTTGCTTGAGCAGGTTAAAGATCGCCCTGAAGCGGATTTGGTGCAAACAGTTTTGCTGCGCTCCTTGAGCCAGGCTGTGTATACACCAGAAAATGAAGGTCACTTTGGTTTGGGCTACGATGCCTACGCCCACTTTACCTCACCTATTCGCCGCTATCCTGATTTGTTAGTGCATCGTGCGATCAGAAGTGTCATTCAAAGCAAGCAGTCTAGCCGTTATGTAAAACGCATAAGCGCTACTAATACTAAGCCTAGTGCACCCTGGTACCCATACTCTACTGAGCAGGTAGCGGTACTGGGTGAACATTGTTCCATGGCCGAAAGGCGTGCCGATGAAGCCAGCTGGGAAGTGGATGGTTGGTTGAAATGTGAATACATGCAAGGCCATATTGGCGATCAGTTTGTGGGCACCATCAACGCTGTGACTAGCTTTGGTTTGTTTGTTAATTTGGACAATGTGTTTGTTGAAGGTCTGGTGCATATCAGCTCTTTACCTGGCGACTATTATCACTTTGATCAAGCCAAGAACCGCTTGCAGGGTGAGCGTACCGGACGTAGTTTCCGTTTGGGTGATAGCCTGCAAGTTAAGGTGATGCGTGTTGACCTAGACGAGAAGAAAATTGACTTTGAACTAGCCGAAGCGGCAAGCAAAGGTAAGGGTTCTAAGTCTGGCAAAGCTCAAGGCAATAGCAAACGACGTAAAAAGCGCTAGGGTTTAAGACATGAAACAAGTGGAATTTGTATTTGGTTTGCATGCGGTGCAAACCAAGTTGCAGCGCAACCCAGAACAAGTGCAAGAACTCTGGATGCAACAAGGTCGTGAAGATCAGCGCTTGCAAAAGTTACAGGTATTGGCCGCTGAGCAAGAAATTGCCACCCACATAGTGCCGCGTAAGGAGTTGGATCAACGCGTAAAAGGACGCCACCAAGGTGTGGTAGCAGCCTGTACGCCAACACCGGTAAAGAACGAGGCGGACCTCAATGAGTTGTTGCAAGGTTTGCAAGAGCCTGCGTTCCTATTAGTGCTGGATGGTGTGACGGATCCTCATAACTTGGGGGCTTGTTTGCGCACGGCAGATGCTGCCGGTGTACATGCGGTGATTGCGCCCAAAGATAAGTCAGCAAGTTTGAATAGTACTGTGTCCAAGGTGGCCTGTGGTGCTGCCGAGAGTGTGCCCTTTATTCAAGTGACAAATTTGGCCCGTTGTCTAAAGAGTCTACAAGATAAGGGCGTGTGGATTACAGGCACCGCTGGCGAAACCGATCAGCTGGTTTATGATGCTAGCTTAACAGGGCCTATGGCTCTGGTGATGGGTGCAGAAGGCGATGGTATGCGCCGCCTTACACGAGAAGCCTGTGATCAGTTGATAAAAATCCCCATGGCGGGAGAGGTTAGTAGTCTTAACGTCTCTGTAGCAACGGGTGTGTGTTTGTTTGAGGCGCTTAGGCAACGTCAAACTACGGGCTAAAATTTTACTTGGCAATGGCTAGTTTAGTTGTATAATTCTTGGTTAGTTAAAGGCGGACGTTAGACCCCCTAAGCGCTATCTAACAAATAGAGCCAGGTAAAAGAATAACTAGCTGCTGGGAAAGGAAAGTTCAGATTATGAGCGAAATTAAAAAAGTATTGGTGGTCGATGATGACCGCTACAACCTAGAAATACTTTCGGCTATGCTGGATTTACGCGACTATGAAATTGATACTGCTAGCAATGGCTCTGAAGCTTTAGATCGTTTTGAAAAAAGTCATTATGATTTAATTCTTATGGATATCATGATGCCAGAGCTTAACGGTAATGTTGCCACGCAAATTATTCGTGCCTTGGAAAAGCCAGACGATGAGCCAACACGTATCATCGCGGTAACGGCGAAGCAGCCCGACGGTAATCGTGAAATCTGGGAAGATAGTGGTTTTAACGGCTATCTAATTAAGCCGTTTACCGAGGATAGCCTGTGGCAAGTCATAGATTCCACTGATCGTTACCAGGTGCCAATGGGTTACAAGAAAGGTAACAGTGTCGAGTTTTAACTGCTTTGCTTGATGAAATTTTAAAAAAGGGACTTGCTTAAGTCCCTTTTTTTAGCTTTCCAGATCGTCTAGCAATAGGTCTTTAGCTTGATTGATTTGGCTAGCTAAGTAAGTACTGCCACCCTTGTCAGGGTGATTCTTAGCCATCATGCGCTTGTGGGCGGCCAGTACGTCTTCCTTGTTGGCGTCTTCTTCTAGTTCCAAAATTTGACGTGCCATAGCTGCGTCCATAATGCCATTGCTGGTGCTAGCTGCCGACTGTTCTTGTTGATTTTGCTGCATGGACTGAAACTGTCGCCATA
>DPHB01000004.1:21492-68690 GCA_003521845.1 Oceanospirillaceae bacterium
GACTGAAACTGTCGCCATAGACCGAAGGCTTGTAGTACCGGACGCCCGTACACCATTAAGCCGCCTAGTAAACTCATAGCAACGGGCCATAGGCCGCGCATGGCCATAGCAGCGGCCGCCAGTAATACCAAAATCACCACCACGCGCAGTAAAAACGGCTTGCCGTTGGTGGGGGCGCTTTTAAGTAGTTGGCGTACGGTTAGCGCAACTATCAAAATGCCTAGTAACCATAAAATCAAAATCATTGTCGTGGCTCCTGCCTATTTATTTGGTGACTGTTTCATTAACCTTGCGCTAGCTGGGCATGTTCTAGCATGGCGAGGCGCCGACGTTCGCGCAGTAATAATACCATGACAATAACAAAAGCGATGGCGTCGGCGATAGGGAAGGCTAACCATAAGCCTTTTAAACCATAAAACATAGGCAAAATTAACAAGCCCGGCAGTAGCAAAAAATAAATGCGTAGAGAAGACAAGAACAAGGCTTCACGGGCCTTACCTATAGCTTGGAAGAAGGCGCTCGCTAGGCCGTGTGCGTTGGCCAGTGGGAAGGCTAGGAATACCCACAAGGCAATGCCAGCAGCGGTATGGATTAGCGCTTCTTGCTGGGTGAATATGCTGATTATAGGGTAGGGTGCTAAGGTCATGATGGTGCTCATTAGCAAACCATAGCTGAGCGCCGCAATAAGCCCTACTTTAATGATAGTGCGTACGCGACCATACAGTTGCGCACCATAGTTAAAGCCAGCTAGAGTTTGAAAAGCGATGGTCATAGCAATCATTGGTAAGATGGCAAACATCACTAAGCGGCCAATGAGACCGTAGGCACTGATATAAAGATCGTTATCGATATCGGGTAGCTGGGCTAAGGAAAAATTGGTGAAGGCGATGAATATGGAAACCCCGGCGTGAGCGATAAGAATCGGTATGCCTAGGAGGATAATTTCGTTAAGTACTTTGTTGTCGGTCTCATAGGCGAAAGGGCGGATCTTGAGCTGGGTTTTGCCCGCTATAAAGAACCAAAAGCCAATGGCCATGGCCACAACTTGTGAAATTACGGTCGCATAAGCAACGCCTTCAACACCCGTTTCTAGGACAAAGATAAATACCGCATCCAAAATAATGTTGAGCACGGCTGATAAGGTCATGATGGCCATCATAAACATGGCCTTGCCTTCGGCTCGTAGGGCGTCCCCTGGCACTTGATTGATCATAGTAATAGGAATGCCAAGCAAGGTAATGGGTAGTAGGTAATCGACAGCGTAGGGCATTAAGGCCTCGGAAACTCCCATGTAGGCTAGAATTTCCTGCATGTTGATATAGATACCCATAGTTAAAATAATGGCAAAGCCGATAGCTAGGCGCATGGCCATATCAATAGTGGCTTGTGCGCCTTCAGTATTCTTGGCACCCAGATGACGCGCCACAATGGAGGCCATGCCGCTACCCACTAGCGTGGCCAAGGCGAAAACAAACATTTGAATAGGGAATACAATAGAGATGCCGCCCATAGCGTCAGCACCTAGGGCGCGAGTCACAAAGATAGCGTCTACGACGTTGTATAGGCCGTGTACCATCATACCGACAGCGATGGGTAGGGCGATGCCAAAAAACAGGCCAATAATAGGCTTTTCGCCCAGGTGAGCAGTATCTCTGCGCATAAGTGTGTCTCTGTGTGTGGGCAAGTCTGGGCGCTTGCCGCTGCTTGGATTTCTTGTGCGCTGTATTATGGCAGCTTGTTGGTGCAGCGCATAGGCTCCCAATGCATAAGGTGCTTTCTTGAGTCAAGGTGGGGATGTGTGTATAATGCGCCCTTCACATTTTACATGTGAAATTTAACTCCTTGCTTTCGGGCTCCCTGTAATAGTTGCAGGTGCAGTACTGGAGGCTATAACCCATAAGGAGCGCACAATGCGTCATTATGAAATCGTATTTCTGGTACACCCTGACCAGAGCGAACAAGTTCCTACTATGATCGAGCGTTACAAGTCTGCTATTGAAGCGGACGGTGGTGCTATTCATCGTTTGGAAGATTGGGGCCGTCGTCACTTGGCATACCCAATCAACAAAATCCACAAGGCACACTACGTTCTTATGAACGTTGAATGTACCGGTGTTGCCCTGGAAGAACTAGAAAGCAACTTCCGTTACAACGATGCGGTTATCCGTAACATGGTTGTACGTATGAAGGCTGCCGTTACTGGTGATTCTCCAATTAAAGCTGCAGAAAGCCGTGAAGACCGTCGTCGTCAAGAGCGTGCACCTAAAGCCGAAGCTCCAAAAGCTGAAGCCCCTGCAGAAGAAGCCCCAGCTGCTGAAGCTGCGGCCGAATAATCAATAGGAGATATTGACCATGGCACGTTTTTTCCGTCGTCGTAAGTACTGTCGTTTCACCGCCGAAGGCGTTTCTGAAATCGACTACAAAGATATTGAAGTCCTAAAGGGCTACGTTACCGAAACTGGCAAGATTGTTCCTAGCCGTATTACTGGTACTAAAGCTCGTTACCAACGTCAGTTGGCTACTGCTATCAAGCGCGCTCGTTACGTGGCTTTGTTGCCGTACACTGACAGCCACCAATAAACTAGGAGGATACTAATATGCAAGTCATTCTGCTGGAAAAAGTAGGTAAGTTGGGTGCCCTAGGTGATCAGGTAAACGTTAAGGCTGGTTACGGCCGTAACTTCTTGATCCCTCAAGGCAAAGCTGTTCCTGCCAACAAGGCTAACAAAGAATCTTTCGAAGCTCGTCGTGCTGAACTTGAAGCTGCTGCTGCTGAAAAGCTAGCTGCTGCACAAGCACGCGCTGAAGCAATGAACGAATTGGTTGTTACTATCGCCGCTAACGCTGGTGATGAAGGCAAGTTGTTTGGTTCTATCGGTACTAAGGACATCGCTGATGCCCTTGCTGCTGCAGGCCATATTATCGACAAGTCTGAAGTTAAGCTTCCTGAAGGCGCTTTGCGCAACATCGGTTCTTACGAAATTGCTGTACAAGTACACAGTGACGTAAGCGTTGACGTTACCATTCAGGTTGAAGCTGAGTAATAATTCATTATTACGGCTTTAAGCTAAAAACCCGCTATATAGCGGGTTTTTTTGTGTCTGGGGTTTGCTCGTGCGCTGATAGGGGGCTGGCTTTTCCCGTAGGGAAGTGCCTGTCGTCATTTAATCTGCCCATTTAATAGTCCCCTCATTTAATCAGGGACAGGCACTTTTTGTTCGCTGTGCTCTCAAATAAGAGCCAGTCCCCTTCGTATTCACTTGCTATTAGCTTTCAGTCACTGCACTAGTCGGTAAATCCTTAACACTGCGTAAGCGGGTAATCACTTCGCTACGTACCTCATCATTAAGCACGTGCTCGGCAATCGTCTCGGCTTGCTGCTCGCTTATACCTTGTGCCTCCATTAAATCCGCCAAAAAATAGAGTACGTCTGTGCGGTTATCCATTTCTTTGGCTTGTTTGAGGTCCATAAATTCTCCAATAACTTGGTCGTTTCTACCGATTACCTGATGCAGGGTGCGAATGGTCATAAGGTCTCCAATTACATATACTGTATATATGTCCAGTATATGCAATTGAACGATAAAAGTCACTGACTTTGAGTAATGGAAAGCAAAACGAAAAATAGGCTTGCAGGTGAAATTGTTGCGCTTCTAAGATATGATTAGCCCCTTGCGTAAAATTTATATTTAGCCCGTTTTTTAGAGACCTCTATGGCCACCAATGTTACCTCCATAAGTAATGATCAGGAGTTGGACGCCCTCAAGGTGCCACCCCAGTCTGTCGAAGCCGAACAATCCGTATTGGGTGGTTTGATGCTAGACGAAATGGCGTGGGACAGGGTGGCCGAAGCAGTTGCTGAGGTGGACTTTTATCGTCACGATCATAAGCTGATTTTCCGTGTTATGGCCAAGTTGGTGGGTGAGGGGCGGCCTATCGATGTTATTACTTTATCGGAAGAACTGAGCCGTATTGATGAACTGGAAACAGCGGGCGGTCTGGCCTATTTAGGTGAACTGGCAAAAAACACGCCAAGTGCTTCTAACATCGCCTCCTACGCTAACATCGTGCGCGAGCGGGCCATATTGCGCCAATTGATTGGCGTGGCTAATGAAATTTCTGATTCCGCCTTTCATACAGAAGGCCGGTCTTCCGCTGATGTTTTGGATGAAGCCGAGCGTCGCGTCTTTGAAATTGCCGAAGCGCGCCCAAAAGAAGGCGGCCCGCTACCGGTAAACCCAATTCTTAAAAAAGCCGTCGAACGTATTGACCAGTTGTTTAATGCCGGTGATGAGCTTACTGGTCTGACTAGTGGCTTTACGGACCTAGATGTTAAAACCACGGGTTTGCAAAATTCTGACTTGATCATTGTCGCTGGTCGACCTTCCATGGGTAAAACGACCTTTGCTATGAACATCGTGGAAAACGCCGCCGTCATTGGTGATGCGCCAGTACTGGTGTTTAGCTTAGAGATGCCAGCCGACCAGCTGATGATGCGTATGTTGGCGTCCCTAGGTCGTATCGATCAGACGCGTGTGCGTACGGGTAAACTAGAGCAAGATGACTGGCCTAAGCTAACGGGTGCGGTTAACTTGTTGAAAGACAAACCCTTATATATTGACGATACAGCTGGTATCAGCCCTACAGAGATGCGTACTCGGGCCAGACGCATCGCCCGTGAACATGGCAAGGTTGGCCTCATCATGATCGATTACCTGCAACTGATGCAGATAAAGGGCTTTACCGAAGGCCGTACGGCAGAGATTTCGGAAATATCCCGCTCTCTTAAGGCTTTGGCGAAAGAACTAGAGTGCCCGGTTGTGGCTCTATCCCAGCTTAACCGTAGTTTGGAACAGCGTCCTAACAAGCGTCCGGTAAACTCAGACTTGCGTGAATCCGGTGCCATCGAGCAGGATGCCGACGTGATCATGTTTATCTATCGTGATGAAGTTTACAACGAAGACAGCCCCGATAAAGGAAAGGCTGAAATTATTATCGGTAAGCAGCGTAATGGTCCCATTGGTACCGTGCGCGTGGCCTTTGTTGGTAAATACAGCCGTTTCGAAGATCTAGTGCATAGTTACGATGATGACTATGATATGGAGTAGGTTGGATTAATCCAATTTATCATCTTTGCTAAAACAGGAGGTTCTTATGTCTGATTTATTTGATGATATTTCTGAATCTTCGGTGTCCACGCCCAGCTATCTCACGCATCAATGGCAGCATTTGCCGCTGGGTTACGAGCTGGTGACTACCCCAAATGAAATGCGCCTTTATGGGCCTTTTTCCACCGATCTTGCGGAAGTATTGCACACTGTAGGTGGTCATTGGGACCCAGATCTGCTGGCTTATATTCTGCCCCTAGGTAGAGCGGCCCAAATTGATTTGGCTCTGAAAAAGTTCCAGCAACAGCAATCTGATTTTGACGCCACCATGGCCATCTTGGCATCTCACATGGGCCCTGATGAAACAGAAATAGAGCAGCAGCGCCGCCAGCGTGCCATCGACAACAGGCTCAAGGTGATTGCCGGCCAGTATCAGGCTGGTGATCGCCTAAAAGGTCGCACTATTTTAGAATTTGGTAAAACCTGGCAGGAGTTTCCCGGCCTTGAATGGGATATTCACCACCAGGCCAAGTGCATACAGTGTCACCGCTACCGCGGTTTATCGGCAACCCATGTGTGTCAAGCTTGTACGGCAGAACGGCAAGGTCTAAAACCAGCCAGCTATTGCTATGCCTACTTTGATTAGCGTCTGTTAGCTCAGACCTTGGCCTTATTGCGGTGCTTATGTTGATTAGGCATTATGGGGGCTGAAATAACTAACGAACGAATACCATCTCATGACAGAAACAACCAAAGGCCACTGTCTTTGTGGTCAAACTAGCTTTACCTTTACTGGTGAGCCTGCTTGGGTAGTTAATTGCCACTGTGAATCTTGTCGCCGTAATTGCTCAGCACCTTACACCACTTTTGTGGGGGTGCCTCGAGAAAATGCTGAAACCAAAGGTTGGTACCTGCGTGCCTATAAGTCTTCTGCAGGGGTAAAGCGTTGGTTCTGCCGTCACTGTGGCAGCCCTGTTGCTTATGATGCCAAGCAAGACTCGGACAATATCCACTATTATTTGTCGGCCCTAGAAAACCCAGAGAAATTTCAGCCATCGGCGCACTTGTTCACTGATGAACAGCTAAGCTGGGTGCATCTAGATGATGGCCTAGAAAAACACCCTAAGTTGCCCAAGTAACCAACATTACGAACACCACACGTCATTGCGTACCCAAAGCACTCGCTTCGCTCATGGGGCAGGCCCAACGCAGCGAAGCAATCTTTATCAGTATTGCACCTTGCCTGCTAGGGGTTGCCGCGTCGTTCCTCCTCGCAATGGCGGAGGTAACAATCATTCCCTTGTATCGGGCACCAATAGCGTTGCCAAGCTGCTAGGAATCCGCACAGGGCGTTGGCGCTGGTAATCAAAACAACTCATGTCCGTGGCACCAAGGGCAACTGTGGCACCACTATCAGTTTGGCTTATACGGTACAACAACGTAAAGCGGCTACCACTAACGGCGCCAATGCCTAGTTCCACTGTCAGGCTTTGGCCTAGCATGGCTTGGCTTTTGTAGTCCAAAGCACTGGCGGCCATAATGGTGCCGCAGCCGCCGACATCAATTTCACTTAACTCATGGCTAGCTAACCACAGCACACGGGCTTCATGCAGATAGCCTAAAATACGATCGTTACCAACGTGATTGCCATAGTTCAAATCACTAACGCGTACTTGCAGTTGGCAGTCAAATATAGGTGTAAAGTCTTTGGCTTCTGGCACGCGGCTCATGTTGTTGTCTCGAAGTAGTTGGCCAAAGCGCGTAACATGCCTTGGCAAAGTTGCTGTAAATCTTCTGCTGACATCACATAAGGAGGCATCACGTAAACCAGCTTGCCAAAGGGGCGTACCCACACACCCTCATCTACCAGCATTTTTTGAATACGGCCTAGGTCAACGGGCTGTGTTACCTGTACTACACCTATGGCGCCTAGTACGCGTACGTCTTCTACATAATCTGCTGATAGGGCTGGTGACAGGTGTTTTTGTAAACCCTCTTCAAGGCCTTTAACCTGAGCTTGCCAATCATTACTTTCCAGTAAATCCAAACTAGCATTCGCTACCGCGCAAGCTAGTGGGTTGCCCATAAAGGTAGGGCCGTGCATAAAGCAGCTGGCTTCACCGCGGGAAATGGTGGTGGCAATATGGCTCGTGGTCAGGGTGGCGGCAAAGCTCATGGTGCCACCCGTAATAGCCTTGCCCAAGCACATGATGTCTGGCTGCACGTCGGCATAATCACAAGCAAACAAGGCACCACTGCGGCCAAAGCCCGTGGCGATTTCATCCGCTACTAGTAGCACATCGTACTGTTTGCACAAAGCGGCAGCTGCTTTTAACCAAGCTGGGCTGTAGATACGCATACCACCAGCGCCTTGCACAATGGGCTCCAAAATCAAGCCCGCTATATGTTGATGATTGTCTTTGAGCTGTTGTTCTAGTTCATCAAGATCTGCATCCTTTAAGGGACGGTCAAAACCTAGGGGCGGTGCGTCACAAAAATAGTGTTGTGGTAGCACGCTGGTAAAGAGGGAATGCATACCATTTACTGGGTCACATACGGCCATGGCACCAAAAGTATCACCGTGATAGCCATTGCGTACGGTTAACATGCGATTTTTGTCAGCTTGGCCTCGGGCGTGCCAGTATTGCAGGGCCATCTTAATGGCCACTTCCACGGCCACGGAGCCTGAGTCACTAAAAAATACCTTTTCTAGGCCTGCTGGGCTCATGGCCGCCAGTCGTTGTGCTAAACGCACTGCTGGTGCATGGGTAATGCCACCAAACATGACATGGGACATGTCGCTCATTTGCGCTTGCATGGCCTGATTAAGGTGTGGGTGATTGTAACCATGAATAGCGCACCACCAAGAAGCCATGCCGTCGATCAGTTCGCGGCCATCAGCAAGACGCAAGCGCACGCCTGCGGCGCTGACCACGGGATAGGCGGGTGGTGGGTTGTCCATGCTGGCATAAGGGTGCCATACGTGTTGTTGGTCGAGGGCAATGAGCTGTTCGCTATTCATGGTGAGGCTCTTTAGGCTGGCTGCAAAAGTGAGTTATGGTATCACAAGTATAAAATGATGGGTGTCAGGCCTCAGGTTTGACATCACAAATACTGACTACCAAAATATGATGTTCTAGTACCTGCCACTGCACATTCACTGCTTGCAAAAGGCAGCCATAAACCCGCCCCGGGTCATTTTGGTAAGCCGGGCGTGGATCGTGGCGCAGTACCTGTTCGATCAATGCTTGCAAAGTAGGTTGGTGGCTCAGTGTAGCCAAGGCTTGCTCGCTGTATGTGATAGGCAAGTCTAAGGTTTGTTCATCCGGCGCAAAGCCACTTGTGGCCTGAGGTTGGGACTCTACCCAAGGAAGGTAGGGTTTGATGTCATAGATCGGTGTGCCATGTATCAGATCGGCACCTTGCACGTGCAAACACACGCCCTGGTCGGTGGTGATCTTGTCCAACCGCACCAAGGACAAGCCTAATGGGTTGGGGCGAAAAGTCGAGCGCGTTGCAAACACCCCGAGTTTGGCATTGCCACCTAAGCGCGGTGGGCGTACTTTGGGCTTCCAGCCCTGTTGGGCGGTGGCATGGAAACCAAATATCAACCAAACATGGGAAAATTCTTGCAAGCCTTGTACGGCGTCAGCTTGATTGTAAGGCGCTTGAAGAATCACCTTGCCTTTGGCAGCAGTGACTAAACCCGGCTGACGTGGGGTGGCAAACTTTTCCTTAAAATCAGAATCGATGTAGGCAATGGGTGCAAGGCTAATAATATGGTCTGGATTGGACATAATTGCAGGCTATAGAATTTGGTAGCTGACGCGGACAGATTTGCTGGTTACAATAGCGCTTCAACATGATGCACGCAAATCGTTTTAATGCATTTAAGAATTTAAAAGGAAACCATTATGGCTCGTAAACCCTTTCAAAAAGCCAAGGCCCTGCAAGGTCGTGGTACTTTAGCAGCTGTCGCCACAGACGGCCCACATGTCGAGTGGCTGGGAATGCCGGAGTACTATATCCATACCTTAGAAATTGAAGGCAGCGAATACGCCTACTTTTCTGCTGACAAGGCACTGGAAATGGATGTGGGTAGCTATGTGTGCTTCCGCTACCGGGAAACTAAAAAAGGCTTGTATATCGAAAAGCGCTCCTTGGGTATCGCTATCGATCCCGCCGAATACATGCGTCAGCTAGAAGAAAATAAGTAATAGATTATAGTAGGTAAAGGACAGCACATGTTTAAGCCCTTGCCACGCAACGACAATGGTTGCGGTTGGTTAACCAGTTTGCCTTTGCGTCAACCTCGGCCCACCTTGCAGGCGGAGCAGCAAGCGGACCTGGTGATAATTGGTGCGGGCTACACCGGCTTAGCGGCGGCTCGCCAATATGCCGAACTCAACCCTCAAGCCAAAGTGATTGTGTTGGAGGCCCAGCTAGCCGCAGAAGGTGCCAGCGCACGTAACTCTGGCTATCTAGTGGATTCCACCCTTAACGATGGCCACATGTCTGACACGGGCTTACAGCAATACCGTGACAAGTATGCGTTAAACAAAGCGGGTTTAGATTGTGTTGAGGGCCTAGTAAATAAACATCAAATTGATTGCGATTGGGATGCTAGCGGTAAATTTCATGCTACGGCTAAGCCTGCCAATGAAGCGAAATTGCAGCGTTTCAGTGAGTTGCTAAGTGAACTGGACTTAAAGCACAAAGTTATGGCTGGTGCTGAACTAAAGCAACGCCTTGGCACAGCATACTATTGTAGCGCCTTGTGGACGCAAGGTGGTGTCATGCTACAACCCGCTAAGCTGGGACGCGCTTATATAGACCTGTTGCCAGACAACGTCAGTTTGTTTGAAAATAGCCCGGTGCTGAAATGGGAGTCGTCTAGCAATCAAGTGCGTGTCTCTACGCCAATGGGCCAAGTGAGCGCAAAAAATATGCTGGTGGCGGTTAATGGTTTTATGGCCGCCGGTAAGGTGAAGCGCGATCGTGCCTTCCCACTGACCCTGACCGCCAGCATGACACGGCCTTTAACGGATGGCGAATATGCCTCGATTGGTTGTCCACAGGCTTGGGGTGTATTGTCGGCGCAAGCCATGGGCGCCACGGTGCGTTTGACAGAAGATCGCCGCATTATGGTGCGCAACACGGTAGAAGTATGGCCCAAGATGAACATGGGTGGCCGTCAGCTCATGCACCGTCAGTCCATGCATTTACGTGGTTTGCAGCGCCGCTTCCCACAATTGGACGCTAGCTTATTTGATTCCTTATGGTCAGGTATTACCTGTATCAGTGCCAACAACGGCCAGGTGTTCGAGCGAATAGAGCCAAATGTCTTTGTTGCTGGCTGTTATAACGGGGGTGGTATTGGCTTAGCCACTTTATTTGGTGAGCAGATGGCGTATATGATCAGTGGCCAAATGACTGATACGATTGCGCAAATTGAAGCTCGCCCAAAACCCACGCGTTTACCACCGCAGCCATTTTTGGGTTGGGGAGTGCGTATGCGCTTGGCGCGAGACCGCTTGTTGGCGCGTCACGAGAATTAGAGTTCTCATAAAACCCCGTCGTTACGTACACACCACACCGTCATTACGTACCCAAAGCACTCGCTTCGCGAAGCGAGTGCTTTGGGTGCCTCGCAATGACGGTGGGATGTGCCTCGCAATAACGGGGGGGTACCTACCAATGACGCACAATCTCACATCAATACAAATGCAGTTTGCTATTCGGTGGTAGGGTTCTGGCCACGCACCAGACATCAATGTGCAACTCATGGCCTGCTGCTTTGCGTAATGCCTTAGCTACAGCATTGGCACTTGCACCAGTGGTCATTACGTCATCCACTATGGCGATGTGCTGCACTTCTGCCAATATTTTCCTCACGCTCGCCGATGGGCTAATGGTAAAAGCCTGACGTAGGTTGCTGCGGCGTTGCTGTTTATTGAGGCCTTGTTGGCTAGCGGTGTCTTTCTCACGTTTGATAATGCGGTCGTTGAGGGAAATGCCAAAGCGCTTGCTTAATAACTTGCCTATAACTTTGGCTTGGTTGAAGCCCCGCTGCTGCAGGCGTTTTTTGTGCAGAGGCATGGGGAGGATTAGTTGCGGTAGGTCGGGGTTGTTTAGGTGAATATATTGGTACAAACAAGCTGCCAATAAGCGCCCAGCAGCCTGGTTATCATGATCCTTCAAGGCATGTACTAGGCTGCTAATAGGTGGCAGGTAGTGTAGGGCAACCAATGCCTGATCGAAACCATGTGCCAAATGTGGAGGTTGGCGCAAGCAATCTCCACAGAGGATCGAAGCACCTAGATTGGTATCAAACGGTAAGGCACAAATAGCGCAGCAATAGTGATTGTGGGGTAGATCGGCATAGCAGCCTGGGCAATAGTTGTCGAGGTTTGCCGAAAAGCCATTACACAGCAGGCAGGGTGGTGTGAAGAGTGAGCAAATTTGCTCAAAAAGTGATTGAGTTTGGTTATTAAATGACCACATGTAAACCATCCTTGGTTTTCAGGTTGACTAAGCTAGGGCTGACTTTATCATTCACACATCAATTTGAAGGAGCTCTTCCATGCCCAATTCACACACGCCAGTTAATGAGTATAGTACTAACCAAAATTCTAGCCAGACTAGTGTTCGTCATGATTGGCAGGTAGATGATATTACTGATTTGTTTGCCTTACCTTTTAACGACTTGATGTTTAGAGCGCAAACGATTCATCGACAAAATTTTGATGCCAATGAAGTGCAAGTGAGTACCTTGTTGTCCATCAAAACCGGCGCTTGCCCAGAAGACTGCAAATACTGCCCACAAAGTGCACACAATGACACTGGCTTGGAAGCCGAGCGTCTAATGAAGGTGAAAGAAGTGTTGGCCGAAGCGGAAGCTGCCAAGCAAGCAGGCGCCAGTCGTTTTTGCATGGGTGCCGCTTGGAAAAATCCACGCGCCAAAGACATGCCTTACGTGCTAGAAATGGTACGTGAAGTGAAAGCCATGGGCTTAGAAACTTGCATGACCTTAGGTATGTTGGACGGCGACCAAGCGCAGCAGTTATCCGATGCTGGTTTGGATTACTACAACCACAACCTAGATACGTCACCAGAATACTACGGCAGTATTATCACAACTCGTACCTACCAGGACCGTTTGGATACGCTACATAACGTGCGCGACGCCGGTATGAAAGTGTGTGCCGGTGGCATTGTTGGCATGGGCGAAAATCTACGCGACCGAGTGGGTTTGTTGCAACAGTTGGCCAATATGCCAATGCACCCAGAAAGTGTGCCTATCAACATGCTAGTAAAAGTAGAAGGTACACCTTTGGACCAGGTAGAAGATCTGGAACCGTTTGATTTTATCCGTACCATTGCCGTAGCACGTATTGTCATGCCGGCTTCTCATGTGCGCTTGTCAGCCGGGCGTGAAGAAATGAACGAACAGATGCAAGCCTTGTGTTTTATGGCGGGTGCTAACTCTATATTTTACGGTGATCGTTTGTTAACTACGGACAACCCTGCGGCCAACAAAGACCGTGCTTTATTTGCCAAGTTGGGTATTCGCCCAGAAAAACGCCAAGACGTTTCCGATGAAGCCCACGCTGGCGCGATAGAACAAGCCTTGCAAAGTGTTGGAGACGACCAGTCTTTCTACAACGTCGGAGCCTAATGTGAGCCTAGAGCAGGTCTTGCAAGGCCGCTTACAAGAGCGTAAAGATCAGTCCCTGTACCGGCAACGAAAAACCACACAGGGGCCGCAACAACCGGTTTTGCGCGTACAAGGGCAGGATTACCTATCGTTTACCAGCAACGACTATTTGGGCTTGGCCAATCATCCACGCCTGATCGAAGCCCTGCAAAACACAGCGGCTGAGTATGGCGTTGGCAGTGGCGCCTCGCATTTAGTTTGTGGCCACAGCGCTGCACACGAAGCGTTAGAGCAAGCCTTAGCCAAACTAACTGGGCGCCCCAAAGCATTGTTGTTTAGCAGTGGTTATATGGCCAATATTGGCATTATTAGTGCTCTGTTAGATAAGCGTGATGGGGTGTTTGAAGATCGGCTTAATCATGCTTCTTTGTTGGATGGTGGCCGCCTAAGTGGTGCTCGCTTCCAGCGCTACCAACACAATGACGTCGCTGATTTAACGCGTCGTTTACAAAAAACACCAGTGCGTAACAAGCTGGTGGTGACTGATTCTGTATTTAGCATGGATGGTGATCAGGCGCCTTTGCCAGAACTGGCGGCGGCCTGTGCCGCTGAAGATGCCTGGTTGATGCTCGATGATGCTCATGGTTTGGGCGTGCTGGGTCCGCAAGGTGGCGGTGCTGCTCTAGCGGCAAACTTATCGCCTGCACAGGCGCCGATTTACATGGGCACATTAGGTAAGGCCATGGGTTGCTATGGCGCCTTTGTCGCCGGTAGCGAAACCTTGATTGATGCCTTGGTGCAGTTTGCCCGCAGTTATATCTATACCACGGCTATTCCGCCTGCAGTAGCCGGAGCCGCCTTGGCGTCGGTGCAATTATTAAGCGAAGAGACTTGGCGGCAAGCCCACCTGCAACATTTAATTCAATTGTTTCGCGAGTCTGCTCAAGCCATGGGTTTGCCTCTAGTGGCAAGTCATACGGCTATTCAGCCCTTGCTGATCGGCGATGCTGAGCAGGCTATGCAAGTCAGTGAAGCACTGCAGGCAATGGGTATATTAGTGACGGCTATTCGTCCGCCAACGGTGCCGGCCAATAGTGCGCGTTTGCGCATCACTTTAACGGCCTCTCATAGTCAGAGTCAGTTAGAGCAATTGCTAGAAGCTTTAGGTAAGCTGCAACATGAGGGCCTGTTGGCACGCACATGATGGAGTTAAGTATACAAAGATACCCCGGCAAGCGCCCTTGCTCACCGACGCTAGTGTTGTTGCATGGTTGGGGATACCACAAGACTGCTTGGCCAGAAATCTGGTTGCAGCAGTTAGCCGAACGCTATGACTTATGGTTAGTGGATTTGCCAGGCCACGGTGATGACAGCTGCCAAGCAGTGAGCGACGCTGATTTGTCGACCTTGGATGCCTGGTTGCAAAAACTAGGTGCTGCTTTACCGGCGCGATATAGCCTCTTGGGTTGGTCATTAGGTGGCCAGCTTGCCATGCGTTTGGCGCACCAACAATCAAACCGTGTGCAATCGCTCATCTGTTTGGCTTGTAATCTTAGCTTTGTGCAACGCGATGGCTGGCCAGAGGCCATGCCCGTAAATGTACTTACGCAATTTCAAACAGCCTTTGCCCGCTTGCCTGAAAAAACCTTGCAACGTTTTTGTGCCTTGCAGGCTCAAGGAAGCGAAGATCCGATGGTCATGACCAAATTACTGCGTAGCCAGGTGCATTGTCGCCCTAGTTTGACAATGGGTCTAGATTGGTTAGCTAATTTGGATTTACGGGAAACATGGCCGCAAATAACTTGTCCGACTCTGCTCATATTAGCTGAGCAGGATGCACTAGTGCCGGCTAGTGCAGTAGATACTATCAAGGCGATATCGGTTCAGCATCAAGGTGCAAACCTGCTAGCGGGTAGTCATGCTATAGCGTGGCAAGAAGGTACTAATACTAGTCTATTACTTGGTGTTTTCGAGTTTATGGAGGCGGCGCATGTCTAGTTTACCCAGTGTTGCTCAGGTAGCGCAGGCTTTTAGTCAAGCCGCTCGGCATTATGATGCCGTGGCTGGTTTGCAACGCCAAGCCGCCGATCACCTTATTGGCCAATGTGCTTCTAACCTGCGTGGTCAGGTGCTGGACATTGGCTGTGGTACGGGTTACCTCACTAGGCAGGTGCTGCAACAAGCCGCTGTTACTCAAGTTTTGGGCGTTGATGTTGCTGAGGGTATGTTGGATTGGTGCCGAGAACATATAAGTGATGCTAGGTGTGATTGGCTGCAAGCGGATGCGCAGGCTTTGCCACTGGCCGATAGCAGCCTAGATGGTGTGGTATCGTCACTCGCCATTCAATGGTGTGCTGATGAGCAAGCTTTGTTTTCTAATATAAGCCGTGTGTTACGCTCTGATGGCCGTTTATTTGCTACCACTTTAGGGCCAGACACCTTGTCAGAATTGCGCTGGGCCTGGCAGCAGGTGGATGACTTTCAGCATGTAAATGAGTTTGTGCCACAAGCGGAATTGCTGCACGCCGTGCAACCTTATTTTAGTCAGATTGATATTCAGGTTCATACTATTTGCTTAAAGTTCGACAAGGTCAGCGAAATCCTACGTGAGCTAAAGCAACTAGGCGCTAGTAACCATAATCTTGGTGCCAGTCGAGGTTTAACCACAGGCAACCAATTGCGCAGCATGACGGCGGCGTACGAAAGCTTACGTGATGAGCAGGGTAAATTGCCCGTTAGTTATCAAATTTATACCATTAACGCGCAACAACCTTTAGCTTGCCATTGCGAGCAAAGCGAAGCAACCTCTGGCAGTTTAGCAATGGCGGTACTCTAACGAGATTGCCACGGTACTGTGTACCTCGCAATGACGCATTGTTGGAGCCTTCTTTAATACTCGTACAAGGACATCACAGATGAGCAAGAAACAAAGCTATTTTATCGCTGGTACTGATACCGATGCTGGCAAAACCTTGGTAGCCTGCGGATTGTTGGCCAGAGCTAAAATAGATGGTTTGAGCACGGCTGCTGTGAAACCTGTCGCAGCGGGCTGTGAAGAAACCCCTGATGGCCTACGTAACGATGACGCTGAGCAGCTATTAGCGCAATGCACCTTGCCGTTGATATACGAACAAGTGAACCCTATTGCCTTTGCCCCACCAATTGCTCCGCACATCGCTGCCGCTAAGCAAGGTACGCGTATGAATGCGGGGCGTTTGGCAGGTTTTACCCGAGGCGTTTTGATGCTCGGCGCTGACCTAACCATTGTCGAAGGTGCTGGCGGCTGGCGCGTCCCCCTAAACGAACGTGAAACCCTTGCCGAATTGCCGAAACAATTGCAGTTGCCAGTGATTCTAGTGGTAGGCATGAAGCTGGGGTGTATTTCTCATACCTTACTGACGGTAGAAGCCATCAAGCGTGATGGCCTTCGATTAGCCGGTTGGGTCGCCAATCACATCGACCCAGATATGTCAGAATTTGAAGCTAACCTGGATACGCTCAAATCTAGCCTAGCTGCCCCCTTACTTGGCGTCGTACCACATCTAACTGAAACAGGTAGCCTAGCCCAAGCTTCAGCCGCAGCGGAATATTTAGTTCTCCCAGCCTAACTTCACCAGCGTTCAAAAAATGAAACATAGACTGGCACTTTGGGGTCAGACCCCAAAGTGCCAGTCTATGTTTACATTTGGTTACATTAAAACATTTGTTTGACTAGTCGGTCGCGCTTGTCTCTTGTGCTTGTTTCGGGTATTTTTCAAACATACGTTTGAAAAATTATTTGGAGTTGCCATGCCTACTTATCGTGTCCCCCGCCGTGAAATCCAATTTGTTATGCACGAAGTGCTGGATATGGCGCAGCATTATCAGTCTATTCCTGGTGCCGAAGAAGTCGATGCCGAGATGATTGATGCCATTTTAGAAGAAGGTGCCAAGTTTGCAGAAAACGAAATTGCACCATTAAATATGAGCGGTGATGCCGAAGGTTGTACCTGGAAGGATGGCGTAGTGACGACGCCCACAGGCTTTAAAGCCGCTTATGATCAATTTGTGGAAGCCGGCTGGCCATCTTTGGCTTCTAAGCCTGAAGTGGGTGGGCAAGGTTTGCCGGAGTCATTGGGCACCATGTTGAACGAGCTAACGGGTACCGCCAACTGGTCTTGGAGCATGTACCCAGGTTTAAGCCACGGGGCCATGAATACTTTGGAAGCCCACGGCACGCAAGAGCAAAAGCAGGCCTATTTGTTGCCTTTGGTTGAAGGTCGTTGGACTGGTACCATGTGTTTGACCGAGCCGCATTGTGGTACTGATTTAGGTTTGTTGCGCACCAGGGCAGAACCGCAATCTGATGGTAGCTACAGTATTACTGGCACCAAGATTTTTATCTCTGCTGGTGAACATGACCTAGTTGATAACATTGTGCATATTGTTTTGGCACGCTTACCAGACGCACCCACTGGTACTAAGGGTATCTCTCTATTTATTGTGCCTAAATTTAACGTTAATGCTGATGGCTCTATGGGCGAACGCAACGGTGTGGTTTGTGGCTCGATTGAAGAAAAAATGGGCATCCATGCCAACTCTACCTGTGTCATGAACTTTGACGGTGCCAAGGGCTATTTGATTGGCCCCGCTAACAAGGGTTTAAACTGCATGTTTACCTTTATGAACACGGCTCGAATTGGTACTGCCGTGCAGGGTTTGTGTTCTGCCGAAGGTTCTTTCCAGGGTGCCTTGGAATACGCCAAGGAGCGTTTGCAAATGCGTGCCTTGACTGGCCCTGCAGAGCCAGACAAGCCAGCTGACCCGATTATTGTGCACCCTGACGTACGGCGTATGCTGCTGACTCAAAAAGCCTTTGCCGAAGGCGGCCGGATGTTGGTTTACTATGCATCACAATTGAATGACATTGTTAACCGCGGTACAGATGCCGACGCGAAAAAGGAAGCAGAAACTCTTTTGGCACTGCTTACGCCTATTGCTAAGGCCTTTATGACCGAGACCGGCTTGGAAAGCGCGAACTTGGGTATGCAATGCTTTGGTGGCCATGGTTTCATCAAAGAAAACGGCATGGAACAGCTGGTGCGTGATGCGCGTATTGCCACCATCTACGAAGGTACCACGGGTATTCAGGCTTTGGACTTGTTAGGTCGTAAGGTGTTAATGACGCAAGGCGAAACACTGCGTGCCTTCACCAAGCAGATTCATCAGTTCTGTAAAGCTGAAGCCGAAAACGATGCTATGCAAGAATTTGTTAAGCCCCTAGCTGAGTTGAATAAGGAGTGGGGGGATGTCACCATGCAGGTGGGCATGAAAGCCATGCAAAACCGTGATGAAGTGGGGGCGGCCTCTGTTGATTACTTGATGTATTCAGGTTACGTGGCCTTGGCTTACATGTTTGCTAAAGCGGCTAAAGTTGCTCAACAAGCCCTCGCTGGTGAAACAACAGAAGCGGACTTTTACAATGCCAAGTTGTTCACAGCGCGTTTCTACTTTGCACGCTTGCTACCACGTTCTAAGTCTCATGTTGCCACCATGAACTCTGGTGCCGATAACCTACAAGGATTGGGTGCTGAGCATTTTAGCTTCTAAACTAGCCGCGAATAGTTAAATCATTGCTATAGAAGCCCATCAGAGA
Organism: Oceanospirillaceae bacterium; assembly: GCA_003521845.1. Taxonomy (GTDB): domain Bacteria; phylum Pseudomonadota; class Gammaproteobacteria; order Pseudomonadales; family Balneatricaceae; genus Njordibacter. The sequence continues at coordinate 39,893 of DPHB01000004.1, forward strand.
TGATGGGCTTTTTTGGTTGTGGCGATTAAATACCATGGCCTTGCGGCAGGGGGCAATCTCCTAGTTAGAAAAATGTCGGTAGGTAAATTCTATCCAAGTGTAGGCGAATAATAGGGTGGCCAGAAAAACGGCGGCCGAGCCCATGTCCTTGGCGGCCCCTGTTAGATCGTGATGATCGGTACTGATGCGATCAAGAGTGGCTTCAATAGCTGAGTTAAGGTGCTCAACTATGAGTACCAGTACCCCAACACCAATGAGAATAATGCGTTCTACGGGTGATTCACCCAGGATGAATACAAAGGGTAGTGTGATGATAAAGATGGTTGTGTATTCACGCATAGCCGCTTCTGAATGAAAGCAGTAGCGCATGCCCTTAAGCGAAAAAATGAGTGCCTTCCAAAAACGGAAAACACCTTTGTTTTTAGGGTACATAGTCATTCCTGTTTATTATTGTTGTTAGCCTAGGTTTTGTTTAAGTTGTGGCGTTGTATTCTTCTATTACCTGCTTGCACCAATTCGCAATACGCGCTTCCGTGAGTTCGTGCTGGTTGTCTTCATCCACAGCTAGGCCTACAAAGCGGCTGTTGTTGTCAATGGCAGCCTTGGATTTTTCAAACTTGTAGCCCTGCGTAGAACAATAACCTAAAGGCTTGGCACCTAAGCTACACAGTTTATCGTGTAAAAGTCCCACGGCATCTTGATACCATTCAGGGTAGCCTATTTGGTCGCCACAACCATAGACAGCAAAGTATTTTCCGGAGAGGTCTAGGGCATCTAGCTCATCCCATATGTCTTCCCAGTCTGCTTGTAGCTCACCATAATCCCAAGTTGGAATGCCACAGATAAACAGCGCGTATTCCTGCATCAGAGTCACGGGTTCGTCGGCAATGTTATGTAAATTACTGGCCAAGGGCGCTAGCTGCTCTTGCACTTGCTCGGCAACATCTTCGGTGTTGCCAGTAGTGGATCCAAAAAAGATACCGATGCTCATATAATGTCCTGAATTAGCCCTTGCTTAGGATGTTGCCTAGAGAACAAACTGGCCTGTATTGATGTGGGCGCTAGTTTAAGGGGTTCCCTGCCAGATGGCAAAGTCAGATGGCAAAACAGCTTATTTTATCAATACCCTTCTTATTATCTAAGAATTTTTCCTAAACTCCGTTGCGCTGGTAGTAGGGGGCATGTGCGGGTGATAGGATACAAGTGCTTTCCACAGCATTAGTGGCGACTTGGCGATCTGGACACTGTTCAGATCGCTTTTTTTTGCTTTAGGTTTTGTTTTGTGTGCTTTTTGCTCGCTTGCGTCCGCGTTTTGTTTAGTACTCAATGCCTGGCTGTGCCTTGATGCCTTGACGAAAAGCATGCTTAATGTCCTTCACTTCACTTACCGTATCAGCAGCTTCTATTAAGGCCTCAGGCGCACCACGTCCAGTGATGACCACATTTTGATGTTCTGGGCGTGCCGCTAGAGTTGCGATCACTTCATGCAAATCAAGTAACCCCTGATTGAACATATAAGTCAGTTCATCAAGAATAACCAGATGCAACTCTGGGTTTTGCAAACGTTGCTTGGCCATGGCCCATGCTTGGTCTGCGGCCAGCTTATCGGCAGCATGATTTTGGGTTTCCCAAGTAAAGCCAGCACCCAGTGCGTGATAGTCTACCTTGGGGTGGTCAGCAAAAAACAATTCTTCCCCACACTCCCAAGCACCCTTGATAAATTGAATCACCGAGCACTCATGACCATAGCCTAGGCTGCGCGCTAGCATGCCGAAGGCTGAACTGCTTTTGCCTTTGCCGTTACCCGTCAGTAACACCAGGATGCCTTGCTGTTTATCGGCCGCGGCAATTTTTTTATCGATCTGTTGTTTTATCTTTGCCATGCGTTGTTGATGTTGCTCTGGTGTGGCTGGTTTCTTCATGGCTTTTGCTCAAGTTGATGATATTGCTTGCAAGTCTAAAGCAGCCAAGGCAGAGGAAGCAAGGGTAGCGCAATATTAGCTTTAAAATGCGCAGTGAAATGAATGTGAAGGGTCGTTTTTAAGTATTAATCAGCCCCTTAACTCGGTAAACTTAGTTTTTGCTCTAGCCCTGAGAATCATTCTGTTATGACCAGCCCTCAACCACTGCGACACTTGTATTTAGGCGGCGCTCGTTCGGGTAAAAGTGTGTTGGCGGAAAATGCCGCGCATAGTTGGTTGCAGAGCAATCCAAACGGGCAGGTGGTGTATATAGCGACCGCTCAAGTTTGGGATAAAGAGATGCAAGTGCGGGTAAGTCAGCATCAGCAACGCCGCCCTGAACATTGGCAGCTAGTAGAAGAGCCCATGCAATTAGCAGAAGTGCTGACTTCATACCGTCACGCTGCGCAACCAACTTGCGTATTAGTTGACTGCCTCACCCTTTGGTTGACCAATCAATTGTGTCAGCAGGTTGACGATGATACCGATGCTGAAGTTGTAGCTCAGCAGGCCGTGCATGAACTGGCTGAGGTAGTTGAAAACTATTCTGGGCAGCTGTTGTTGGTAAGCAATGAAGTGGGCAGCGGTATTGTGCCCATGGGTGAATTAAGTCGCCAATTCCAGGACTTATCCGGTTTGATGAATCAGCTTCTAGCTCGCGCATGTGATAAGGCCACGTTGGTGGTAGCAGGCTTGCCACTGGTTTTAAAATAGCAATGCTAGGTGCGGCAACAGCATCTAAAGAAATACAAACCCATCGTTAACTATAGATATAAAAGAGAAAGCACATGAGTATGGATTGGATTAATGATTCCCTTGCAAGTTTAAACGAATCTGCGCAGGCAGCGGGCCGAGAGCGTCAAGGCCAATTGACTAAGCCGCCGGGATCATTAGGTGATTTAGAAGCCATGGCAGTACGCTTGTGTGCTATGCAAGGTGTGGATAAACCATGCGTTGATAATGCTCAGATTGTGGTGTTCGCTGGCGATCATGGTATTACTGAAGAAGGCGTCTCGGCCTTTCCACAAGTGGTGACAGGCGAGATGATCAAGAATTTTTCTGCTGGTGGCGCTGCCATTACAGCACTAGCTGGTCAGCAGGGCGCTGATTTTGAAGTGGTTAACGTGGGTATTGTGGTCGATCTGCCTGTTATGGATAAGGTTATTGATGCCACCGTTATGGCAGGCACCGCTAACTTTGCTAAGCAGGCCGCAATGACAACAGATCAGCTAGCGGCAGCGCTAAAAGCCGGTAAAGCCGCGGCAGAACGGGCCCACGCCAAGGGTGCCAGGCTATTTATTGGTGGCGACATGGGCATTGGTAACACTAGTTCGGCGACGGCTTTGTCTGCTTGGGTGTTAAATGATGATGCTAATAATCATGTTGGCCCTGGTACTGGCCTGGATGCTGAAGGTGTGAGCCACAAGGGCAAGGTGATTGCTGCGGCATTGGCAACTCATGCTGACGCCATGACGTCGCCAATCGAAGCTTTGCGTCATGTTGGCGGTTTAGAAATTGCGGCTCTCGTGGGCGCTTATATACGTTGCGCGCAATTGGGTGTCACGGTTTTAGTCGATGGTTTTATTACCACTGCGGCGGCCTTAATTGCCGCCCAAATTCAACCTAAGCTAGGCACATGGTTGTTCTTTTCCCATGCTTCTGCCGAACCTGGACACCAAGCTATGGTGGATGCCCTGCAAGCCAAGCCTCTTTTGAATTTAGGTATGCGTTTGGGTGAAGGCAGTGGTGCTGGCGTGGCCTTGTCGATTCTAAAAAGTGCCTGCGTGACGCACAACAATATGGCTACCTTCGCGGAAGCGGCTGTATCTGGCAAAAACGCTTAAGCTATGGGGCACAGTTTGCGCGTCACTTTACTGCGACATGGTCACACGACGAGTGGGCCTGTGTATCGAGGACGCGTTGATTCGCCTTTGTCGGACAAAGGCTGGCAGCAGATGCAAGAGGCCGTTGCTAGCATCAGTCCTGACCTAATCATTACGTCGCCATTGCAGCGCTGTGCCAAATTTGCTGATTACTTAGAAGCCCAAATGAATGTTGAGCCAGGTGCTCTGGTGGTGCGTGATGAGCGCTTGCTAGAAATGGACTTTGGTGATTGGGACGGCCGTGACAGAGAGGAGGTTTGGCAACAGGATGCCGATTCGGTTAAGGCCTTTTGGGCTGATCCCATGCATGTTTCTCCACCCAATGGAGAGAACCTAAGCCAAGTGCAAGATAGAGCAGCTGTCGCTTTGCATGACTATATTGCTACGGCCATACAAGCGCGGCACAAGCACCTGCTGTTAATCAGTCATGGTGGTGTGATACGTTGCTTGTTGGGTAAAGTACTACACATGTCTGGCAAGGGTTTATTCCATTTGCATGTGCCTTATGCTGGCTTAGCGCACTTGCAGGTGGCCCATTATAAGGTGGCGAAAACCACTGTCGATGAATATCACATCAGCTTAGACTTAGGAGCCGCGACAGCATGAAACTAGGTGATTGGTGGCATAGCTTTTTGGTGAGTATGCAGTTTTTAACTAGTATTCCTGTGCATAAGTGGTTTGCGCGTGCGCGCACGATGCCGACTGCTCAAATAGCAGGCAATGCGTTATTGTTTTACCCTCTGGTCGGTTTGTTGTTGGGTGCTTTGCTGGTGGCTTTTCCACTATTGCTGGTTACTAATGCAATGACCATGAGTTCCGCATTGCAAGCTGGCATAGTACTGGTTTGGTGGGTGATGTTAACTGGCGCTTTGCACTTGGATGGTCTCGGTGATACGTCTGACGCTTGGCTAGGTGGTTTGGGCAATGCCGAACGTACACTGGCTATTATGAAAGATCCAACCAGTGGCCCTGTGGCCGTCGTGGTACTGGTGCTTTTGCTGTTGTTAAAGTGGTTGTTGTTGGCAGAATTACTGACCATGCAATGGTTGCTGCCTGTGTTGTTGGTACCTATGTTGGCCCGTTTGCAAGTAATGGCTTTGGTCATTTATACCCCCTATGTACGTACCAAAGGGCTCGGTACTGAACTCAAAAACAAAGCGCAAGCACCTGGGTTCTGGTTGCAAGTTTTAGTCATCGTAGGCGTACTAGTCTATTTGCAATGGTGGCTGTTACTAGGTTTGTTGTTGTTGGCCATGCTGGTCGGTTGGTATTGGCGCCAAGTGATGATGCAGCGTTTGCAAGGTTGGACCGGTGACACAGCTGGCGCGAGTATCGAGCTGACAGAATGCCTGTTGTTACTGGCCGCCGTGTTACTGTCTAGCATTTAGAATGTTAGTTTAGCGGCACCTCACAAGGTAACGTTAATTTCATTCATGGTAGTAAAAAAGCTTTCAACCAAGCCTCGCTACTTAGTTGGCATAATAGCTACTGATAGATATTCAGGAGCTGGCTATGCAATTTTCGTTTGAGTTTTTCCCTTCCCGTGATAACGCTGGGCAATTAGCCTTAGATATGGCGGTGCAGCAATTAAAGCAGTGGCAGCCAGCTTTTGCGTCCATGACCTATGGTGCCGGTGGTACTGGTCAGCAAGCTAGCCTAGCTGGTACAGGCCGACTATTGCAGCAGAATTTGGCTACGGCTGCACACTTAACTTGTGTGGGTGCCAGCAAGGCAGAAGTGCAGGCAGCCGCCCAACAATTTGTTGCCCAAGGTGTCGACCATTTTGTGGCTTTACGGGGCGACAGTCCTAGCGGTGATTACCAGCCTCACGCTGATGGTTTTGCCTATGCTAATGACCTAGTTGCTGGGCTACGCGAGTGGTTTGCTGGCACTATCTCAGTGGCAGCTTACCCAGAAGTGCATCCCCAAGCACCTTCTGCCGCACAGGATTTGCACTTTCTAAAAGCGAAGCTTGATGCTGGTGCTGATCAAATTATTACCCAGTATTGCTACGACACGGATACCTTATTGCGTTTTGCCGAGCAGACGCAAAAAGCCGGTATCGAAACCCCTATCCTCATGGGTATTATGCCCATACATGATATTGCCGCCGTGCAGCGTTTCTCGGCCCGTTGTGGGGCCAGCGTTCCCCAGAGTATTGTCGATCGATTTGCTACTTTCGACCAAACTAAAGACATCACCAAACTCGGTATCGAAATAGCTTACGAGCAGTGTCAGCGCTTACTCGATAACGGCTTTGATCAATTCCACTTTTATACACTAAACCGCAGTACTTTGACGGCGGGCGTGTTGAATGCCGTGCAAGCATCTGATCAGGGTCTAGCTTTAACTGCTTAAATAGTCCAAGCCAGCTATTGGCCTGTGACAAAGACCCTGCCGCACAGGTATAATGCCGTTTTTGTAAGTAGTATAGTTACAGGGCATTTATGAAACCGAAGGCGGTGGTCATTTATTCTGGCGGTATGGATTCCTTTACCGTTCTCCACGTAGCAAAACAGCAAGGCTATGATTTGTATGCCTTGTCGTTTAACTATGGACAGCGTCACAGCAAGGAGCTGGATTTCGCAGCTTGTGTATGTGAAGCCGAAGCGATCCCTCATAAGGTCGTAGACATCACGGCCATCAACGGTTTGTTGCAAGGCTCATCTTTGACCTCTACGGATATTGATATCCCTACTGGCGACTATACCGAAGACAATATGCAGTCCACAGTGGTGCCTAATCGCAACATGATTTTGTTGTCCATGGCTATTGGTTATGCTGTGTCCATTGGTGCTGACAAGGTGTTCTATGGTGCCCATTCTGGCGACCATGATATTTACCCTGATTGTCGCCCCGAGTTCGTGGATGCCATGAACGCTGTTTCTGCTTTGGCCAACTACGAAGAAGTAGAAATTGTCAGTCCCTTCTTGCATGCAAGCAAACTGACGATTTTGAAGACGGGTTTAGATCTAGGCTTGGATTACGGCCAGACATGGACTTGTTATCAAGGCTTGGAAAAAGCTTGTGGTCAATGTGGATCTTGTCTTGAGCGCCGTGGTGCCTTTACCGCCATGGGTATGCAGGATCCGCTACCTTATGTTGATGATGCGCCGGTAGCCTAAATTTATGTACTCCATTAAAGAGATTTTTTACACCCTACAAGGCGAAGGGCGTCATGCTGGTCGCCCCGCGGTGTTTTGCCGCTTTGCGGGTTGTAACTTGTGGACCGGTAGCGAAGCGCGTCGTGCCTCAAGCCTATGCAATTTTTGTGATACGGATTTTGTTGGTGTGGATGGCACCAGTGGTGGTCGTTATGCCAGTGCCGCCGAATTGGTTGAAGTGATTGAGCAGCAATGGCCAGAAGGCATGCCTGGTCATCCATTGGTTGTCTTGACTGGTGGTGAACCCATGTTGCAGGTAGACGAAGCTTTGGTGCACGCGTTGCACGATGAAGGCTTTGAGATTGCTATGGAAACCAATGGCACCATTGCTGTGCCAGACAGTGTTGACTGGATTTGTGTTAGCCCTAAGGGTACAGCGGAACTAGTTCAGACCCATGGCCATGAATTGAAGTTGGTTTATCCGCAGCAAAATGCCATGCCTGAAAAATTCGCTCATTTAGAATTTAATTACTTTTATCTACAGCCAATGGATACTTCCTATATTGCTACCTCAAGTGATGATGGCGATTATGGCCAGCAAGCGATTGAGTATTGCTTGCTAAACCCACAGTGGCACTTGAGCTTGCAGACCCATAAGATTACCGGAATACGTTAATGGAAATTTATAAAGATTTTAGCTTTGACTCGGCCCACTTTCTGCCTAATGTGCCAGCAGGGCATAAATGCGGTCGTTTGCACGGGCATACTTTTCAGTTACGCATAGTGGTGTCAGGCGAAGTGGGTGAGAAGACGGGTTGGATCATGGATTTTGGTGACATTAAGGCACTGTTCAAACCTTTGTATGAGCGCTTAGATCACAACTATCTGAATGATATTGAAGGTTTGGAAAATCCGACTTCTGAGGTGATGGTGCAATGGATTTGGCAGCAGCTAAAGCCCATAATGCCCCAGCTTAGTCGTTTGGAATTGAAAGAAACCTGCACCTCAGGGTGTGTGTATGTTGGGCCAGAGGTCGTCTAAGATCATGGCTGTGGATGGATTAACTGCCGAGGATATTAACCAAATTCGCACCCGGTGCCAGCGCATTGCGGTAGTCGGCTTGTCCCCCAAACCACATCGTGCCAGTTATCGCGTGGCACAGTATTTGTTGCAACAGGGTTATGAAGTTATCCCTGTGCACCCGCAGCATAAAACAATTTTAGACTTGCCTTGTTATGCCAGTTTGGCAGATATTCCCGGTACCATCGATATGGTTGATTGCTTTCGTGCTAGCGAAGCTATGCCGGCACTGGCCGATGAAATTATTGCCAGTGTAGATAAGGGTGTTAAGGTCATGTGGATGCAGTTAGGTATTGTCCACTCTGAGGCGGCAGCCAAGGTAACAGCGGCTGGCTTAACCGTAGTCATGGATCGCTGCCCTAAAATTGAATATCCCTTGTTGCAACGCTTGTACCAAGACGCCTGAACAGGTTATTGTCGGCTTTTTCTTCGACAAGAGTTTCTGCACATGATCGACACCCTTCTTATCTGGTTGCAAGAGCAAGGTGCTTGTAAGCAAGTTGAATCTGCCGAACCCTTGAAGGGTGGTTATTGGAATGCGGTGTACCGTATTCGAGGTGCTGGTTTTGACTTGGTTTTAAAGCAATTTGCCATAGACTCAGGCTCAGGTTTGTTTCCCGTGTTGGCAGATGATGAGGCGCGTGCCCTAGAGCAGCTTGCTGGTACTGGTGTGGCGCCGCAGTACCATAGTTATTGGCCGCAAGCGCCGGGTGGTGCTGTGTTGCTTTATCAATTTGCGCCTGGGCAGATGTGGCACGACGATGTGGCCGCCGCAGGTGCCTTATTTCGGCGTTTGCATAGCGCCTCTACCCAAGGGCCATTTCGAAAGCTACCGACCCAGCCAATAGCCTTACTTGAACAAGCCGATGAACTGATTGGTGGCTACATCGTGCAAGCGTTAGGGGGGCAGCTAGAAGCTTTGCGCCCAGCAGGTATACAGCTGGCAAGTGCGCCTAGTGTATTGGTACACACAGATTCTGGCCCCGGAAATATTATTCAGTCGGCTGATGCCATAACCTTTATTGATTTTCAGTGCCCCGGTATGGGCGATGCCTGTGAAGATTTAACCTGTTTCTTGTCACCGGGTATTCATCACTTGTATGGATTACCCCCCTTGTCGGCGGCACAAGAACAAATATACCTATCGGCCTATGGTGATAATGATGTCGTACAACGTTTGGCACAGATAAGAGCTTATTATAGTTACCGCATGGCGGCCTACTTTATTATGCGCTATTACAGTCAGCAAGGTTTGGATGAAAAGGTGTCGCAAGCTTATTTAAAGGCAGCGCAACTAGAAATAAGTGTGCTGGAGTCTTATCAATGAAAACGATTGAATGCCATCTCCACTCCTATAGCTTGCACAACCACTTTATCCATTTGCCAGAGTACGATGTGTTTCGCTTTATTGATCATGCCAAAGAACTGGGCTTTAGTGGTGTCAATGTTTCCGCTAATGGTCCTGGCTATCGCAATTTAGGTGGTGACACCCAGGAACACTTTGCTAAGGTGAAAAGCTATTTGCTAGCAGCGGGTATGGCCTGTGAGCTAGATACTAGTGATACCCGGGTTGATCACTTGGGCCAGTTGCTGCACGTCGCTAAGGCCATTGGGGCGGGCACAGTGCGCGTCTATACCCGCTACGAGGGTCGTATTGGCGAGCTCATAAAATGGACTATTGCTGACCTTCAAGCGTTGGCACCTTTGGCAGAAGACTTGGCGGTGCAGATTGTATTGGAAAACCATGAAGATTTTACAGGTATGCAGATATGCGAAATTTTGGATGCGGTAGATAGTCCTTGGGTTAAGGCCTTGTATGATTATGGTAATAGCCAAAACGTCGCAGAAGACCCCGTGCACGCGTTGGAAGCCATGGGGCCTCATATTACCCGCATCCATATGAAAGATCACATTGTGATTAAACACGACGACAAATATTGGACCCAAGGTGTTGCCATCGGTGAAGGCACCTTGCCTTTTGCTGAGCTAACTCGTCGTTTGATCGATATGGGCTTAACGCGCCTGTGTTTCGAAAATAGTTGGGGCTATGTGGCGCCTATCAAAGATCAATACGGCCCCCTACCTAGTACACCTTGTTTTGCGGCGTTTGCGCAGGCGCCAATAGTGGCTTTGCAGATGACCCCAGAGCACGCGGTGGCGGGTGAATTAAAGGCTTTGCAGCATGGTTTGCGACACTTGCGCCGCATTTGTAGTGAGCTAGGCTACAAAGTGCTGAATAATGATTGAATTTGGCCGTTTAGTAAGGGCTTGAAAACTATCATCATGACACCGCATTCGGTATAATTTGCGCTTCATTTTTAGGTGCTGTTATGTTCGAAATAAACCCCTACATTCAAACCATGAAAGACCTCGCTGAGCGCACTGATGCGTTGAGGGGGTACCTTTGACTATCTTGGTAAGCAAGAGCGTCTAGTCGAAGTAGAACGTGAGTTGGAACAACCTGATGTTTGGAGTGATCCAGGCACGGCGCAAGCCTTAGGCAAAGAACGCTCTGCTCTAGAGGGCGTGGTTAAGACCATTGATGATATGGACTCGGGCCTAGAAGACGCGCGCGAGCTATTGGATCTGGCCGTTGAAGAAAACGACGCAGACACCTTGGCTGATGTTGAAGCCGAAATCGACGTCCTGCAAGATAAGTTAAGTAGCTTAGAATTTCGTCGCATGTTCTCTGGTGAAATGGACGAAAACGCCTGTTTCTTGGACATTCAGTCAGGTTCTGGTGGTACCGAAGCGCAAGACTGGGCCAACATGATGTTACGCATGTATCTGCGTTGGGGCGAACAAAAAGGCTTCAAGGTGGAGTTGATGGAAGCCAGTGACGGTGACGTGGCTGGTATCAAGAGTGCGACCATTCGATTTGAAGGCGAATACGCCTTTGGTTGGCTGCGTACGGAGACGGGTGTACACCGTTTGGTGCGTAAATCACCATTTGATTCTGGCGGTCGCCGCCATACATCTTTTGCTTCGGTATTTGTGTCCCCAGAGATTGATGACAATGTAGAAATTGACATTAACCCCTCTGACCTGCGGGTGGATACTTATCGCGCCAGTGGTGCCGGTGGCCAGCACGTTAACAAAACAGACTCGGCTATTCGTATCACTCACGAACCTACCGGTATTGTGGTGCAGTGTCAGAACCAGCGCTCACAGCACCAAAACCGTGACTCGGCCATGAAACAACTACGTGCTAAGTTATACGAACGTGAAATGCAGATTCGCCAAGACGCAGCGCAAGCTATGGAAGACTCTAAGTCTGACATTGGTTGGGGTAGTCAGATCCGTTCATACGTGTTGGATGACCAGCGCATTAAAGATTTACGCACCAATGTCCAAAGCAGTAATTGTGATAAGGTCTTGGATGGTGATTTAGATGAATTTATTGAGGCTAGCTTGAAAGCTGGCCTGTAACCACGGGAATTATTGACACAATGAGTAATCAAACTAGCAACCCTGAAGTAGCACAAGACGATAACAAGCTAATCGCTGAGCGTCGTGCTAAGTTGGCGGCACGCCGCGAACAAGGTAACCCTTTTCCTAACGATTTCCGTCGTGACAGCTATGCCCAGGATCTACAAGACAAATACGGCGCAGAAGAAAAGCCGGCTCTAGAAGAGAAGGCGCTACCGGTCAAGGTGGCTGGGCGTATTATTCGTAACCGTGGTGCCTTTATTGAAATTCAAGACGTATCCGGTCGTATTCAATTATACGTTAACCGAAAGGCCCTGGCTCCTGAGCAACTTGCGGATATTAAAACCTGGGACCTAGGTGACATAGTTGCTGCCTCTGGTACCTTGCAAAAGTCCGGTAAGGGCGACTTGTTTGTCGACATGCAGGAGCCGCAACTGCTGACTAAGGCCTTGCGTCCTTTGCCAGACAAGCACCATGGTTTGTCGGACCAAGAAATGCGTTACCGTCAGCGTTATGTTGACCTTATTGTTAACGACGAATCACGTAATACCTTCCGTAAGCGTACACAGATAGTTGAAGCCATTCGTCAGTTTTTGATTCGCCACGAATTTATGGAAGTAGAAACGCCCATGATGCAGGTGATTCCTGGGGGTGCTAGCGCCAAGCCATTTGTGACTTATCATAATGCCTTGGATCTAGAGATGTTCTTGCGTATCGCACCTGAACTATACCTCAAGCGTTTGGTTGTCGGTGGTTTTGAACGGGTATTCGAAATCAACCGTAACTTCCGTAACGAAGGCTTGTCGACTCGTCATAACCCAGAATTCACCATGTTAGAATTCTACTGGGCTTATGCTGATTACGAAGACCTGATGAACCTAACGGAAGCTATGTTGCGTGAAGTAGCAGCAGAAGTTTTGGGTAGCACGCAAGTGCATTATCAAGGTAAAGATTACGATTTGGCGCAGCCGTTTGAGCGTATCTCTGTATTTGATTCTATCCTGCACTACAATGCCGATATCAAGGCCGAAGAGCTCGCTGACGAAGCTGGTGCGCGCGCTATTGCGAAAGGCTTAGGTATTCCAATGAAGGATTCTTGGGGCTTGGGTAAGGTGCAAATTGAGATCTTTGAGAAGACTGTAGAAGATCGTTTGGATGCACCTACCTTTATTACGCAATACCCTGCCGAAGTATCGCCTTTGTCGCGTCGTAACGATGCTGATCCATTTGTCACAGATCGCTTTGAATTCTTTGTCGGCGGGCGTGAAGTGGCTAACGGATTCTCGGAGTTGAACGACGCTGAAGACCAAGCCGAACGCTTTATGGCGCAGGTAGCCGAAAAGGACGCCGGTGACGACGAAGCTATGCATTATGATGAAGACTATGTAACGGCTCTAGAATACGGTCTGCCACCTACAGCGGGTGAAGGTATTGGTATCGACCGTTTGGTTATGTTCCTGACCGACTCAGCGTCTATCCGTGACGTGCTGTTGTTTCCACACATGCGTCCAGAAGCCAAATAACCTGGAATGATACGCGCTGATTCTGCGTCATTGCGTACCCAAAGCACTCGTTATGCTCATGGGGCAGGCCCAGCGCAGCAATCTCCATCCGTATGGCACCTTGCCTGAAAGAGGTTGCCACGTCGTTGCACTCCTCGCAATGACAATGCCATAAAAAAGGAGCCTTTTGAGGCTCCTTTTTTTGGTTTTTGCAGATCTATAATCTGATGCGTTCAAAGACTTGTTCATCGATGCTGTAAGGCAAGGGGTCGATTTCCACTTGGCTTTCATCAACGCCACCTATGCTTAGGGTGTCGTCTTGATCTTCGGCTTCTTTAATATTGATTACCGCGGTAAACCAGTAGAGGTCGTCTGTTGCTTGCGCCAGGCTGGTGATGCGGCCGATGTTGCCGCGGCCGCTGGCATCAATTTGCATGCCCACTTGTATTGGCGTGGTGCTGGTGATGCGGCCCAGATACAAGTGGCGTTTTAGTTTGCCTAGGTATTGCATGCGGGCGACCACTTCTTGGCCTGTGTAACAGCCTTTTTGAAAGTTAATACTGCCCATTTCTTGTAAGTTTAGCATTTGTGGTACGTAATGCTGGCTAACTTCTTCGCTCACGTATATCAGGCCGTCTTTGATTTGGCTGATTTCCCATTGTGCGGTAGAAGTGGGGCGGGCATGGTCAGCTAGCTGCAACCACAGGTCAATGGCTGCATCTGGCTGACAATAGACAACGTAGCGTTGTTGGGCGGCATTGCTACAGAATGCAAAGCCCTGTGCAAATTCGGCAATCTGTCTGTCTTGGCTTGGTACTGAGCAGAGTTGCGCTAGCGCCTCATGGGCTTTGGGTCCCCATAAGCCGAGGCGTACCCAGTCATTGTTTTGGTTATGCAGTTTGGCCTTGGAGAAAACAATGTATTTGGCAAGGGCGGCATTGACCGGTTCGACAACGTCGGCAGCCATATGTAGCATAACTTGGTCATTTACTTGTAGCAGGTCAAAATTACTAATAACGCTGCCTTTCGGTGAGCAGTAAGCACCTGCTAGACCTTGCTGGGGAGTTAGTTCGTCCACATTACATGTAAGCTGGCCTTGTAAAAATTTGCTGGCATCGGGCCCAGTTAAAGCTAATGTGCCATAATTAGAAAGGTCAGTGATGTAGGCTTCGGCACCTTGGCTAGCATTGGCATGATGAATGCCGCCTTGCTCAAGTATGGAAAACCCCTGTTGCTGTAGAAAGTCGTGCCAGTGTTGCATAGAGTTGAGATGTGTCATTTAGTTGGCTTGAATCAGTCAATTATCCGCCTTAACGACTGAAATGACCAGCCGTTTTCAGTTAAAATGCTCGTCATACAAGTGTCTCTTATTAGTTTTGGTAACCTAAACATGTTAAATGAAACCGAGTTGAAACGTCAGATCTGGCATAGTCGCCGTGGGATGTTGGAATTGGATGTATTGCTAGAGCCTTTTGCGCGCCATGAGTTGGCTAGCCTAGAGTCTGACTTACAGGGTGTGTATGTGCGCTTGTTAGCAGAGCAGGATCCAGATTTGTTTGCTTGGTTTATGGGGCACGCGACAAGCGACGATAAGGATCTCGCGGCGATGGTACAACGGATTCAAGACTATGCAGCCTCTGGATCTACGTCTTAAACCATCTCGTTACCTAGAGTGGGCGACGCTTGTGGTCTGGGGTGCAAGCGTATTATTGTTACTGTCAGTCGGCCTGCATTGGTGGCAGAGTCTGGCAGCCTGCGTTGGCGCTACCTGGTTGTTTCTCGGTTGGCTGCAGCGCTATGTTTGGTTACGCGCTAGCAATAGTCTGCAGGGCATGCGCATTAGTGTGCACCAGTGGCGCTTAACCTTGGCCGATGGGCAGGTGCACGATGCAAAGTTGGCATCGGGGTGCCGTTTTCTGCCTGGGTTTATTGTCTTGCGATTACGGCTGCAAAATAGCGCCATTATTTGGAGCTTGCTGCTTGCCGACAATGCCTCCGCCGACGAATTGCGGCGCTTGCGCGTCTGGGGGCGCTGGGGTTCTTATACCCACAAATAGTTGTGCGGCGTAAGAATGGTGTTGCGTGCCACGCTACTAGTGTGTGGGTAATCCAGTGTGTAATGTAAGCCACGGCTTTCTTTACGCTGCTGAGCTGAGCGAATAATAAGGCTGGCGACGACCGCAAGATTACGCAGTTCCACTAGATCGCTGGTAACACGATAGTTGCTGTAAAACTCGTCGATTTCACCTAGCAACATGTCAGCGCGGTGTTGGGCCCGGGTGAGGCGTTTGTTGGTGCGCACAATACCTACGTAATCCCACATAAAACGGCGTAATTCATCCCAGTTGTGCGACAAGATAACGTCTTCATCAGAATCAGTGACTTTACTGCCATCCCAAGATTTTACTTGTTGTGTTACATATGCAGGCTGCCAATTGCTGACTATATGCTGGGCCGAAGATTGTGCGTAAACAAAGCATTCTAGCAATGAGTTACTGGCTAGGCGGTTGGCACCATGCAAGCCGGTAAAGGCGGTTTCGCCAATGGCATACAGGCCTTCTACGTCAGTGAGTCCTTGCTCATTGGTCATGACGCCGCCACAGGTGTAATGGGCAGCGGGAACAACGGGAATCGGGTCTTTGCTAATATCGATGCCGTACTCTAGGCAGCGCTTATAGATAGTAGGGAAGTGCTCTAGAATAAAGGCCTTGCCGCGATGGGAGATGTCTAGGTACACGCAATCGTCACCTAAACGTTTCATTTCGTGGTCAATGGCGCGCGCCACTATGTCCCTTGGCGCCAGTTCTAAGCGCTCATCAAAGCGCTGCATAAAAGGTTCGCCATTGGCTAGCGTGAGCTTGCCGCCTTCGCCGCGTACTGCTTCAGAAATCAAGAATGATTTGGCTTTTGGATGGTATAGGCAAGTAGGGTGGAATTGATTGAATTCCATGTTGGCCACGCGGCAGCCCGCACGCCAAGCCATAGCGATGCCATCACCCGATGAACCATCGGAATTGCTAGTGTATAGATAAACTTTACTTGCGCCGCCCGTAGCTAGTACCACGGCCTGGGCGCTAAAACTATCCACATGACCCGTTTGTTGGTCTAATATGTAAGCGCCAATGCAGCGGTTGCCAGGCAGTCCGGTTTTGGCATTGGTGATTAAATCAACCGCTACCTTGTGGGTGAGAAGGTGTATGTTTTCTGCTTCAGTGGCGCGTAGTAGTAAGGTTTCAGAGACTGCTAGCCCAGTACGATCGGCGGCATGAATAATGCGGCGATGGCTGTGGCCGCCTTCTTGGGTGAGGTGAAAGCCTTGGCTTTCTTTGTCGTCAGCGGTAAATGGCACTTGTTGCTTGATCAGCCAGTTGATACTGCTTTTGGCGTTTTCTACGGTAAAGCGTATGGCCTGTGGGTTGCCTAATTTGGCACCTGCTTCTATGGTATCCTGAATGTGGTTCTCAACACTATCACTGGGGTCCAGTACGGCCGCGATGCCCCCTTGAGCGCGCGACGAGGAGCCAGCATTGAGTTCCCGTTTACTGATAATGGCCACTTTTTTGTCTCGTGGTAACTGCAGTGCTAGACTGAGGCCGGCAGCGCCAGAGCCAATAATCAGCACATCATAATCAAATTGTTGTTGCATAGGGGAACTCACCAATCATACGCGGGTCTTAGAGTTGATTTTAGGGCATTATAGCGGCTTCATATGTGCTTTTGTACATTGTATGTTGGCTAGGTGCCCCCATTAATAGGTGAATCACCAAAATTTGTCAGTAACTAGGGCATCTTGGCGCTGGGTTCGTGCCAAGGTCTCACTATAGTCATTAAGGAAATCCCTTGCCGGAAACGCAAGCCACGGATCAACAATTAGTAGAGCGGGTGCAGGCTGGTGATAAGCGTGCCTTCGATTTATTAGTGTTGAAATACCAGCACAAAATAATTAGCTTGGTAGGGCGCTATGTTCGCGATCATCATGAAGCTATGGATGTAAGCCAAGAAGCGTTTATTAAAGCTTATCGGGCCTTGCAAAATTTTCGCGGTGATAGCCAGTTTTATACGTGGCTGTATCGTATTGCTATTAATACGGCAAAAAACTACCTAGTAGCGAAGGGGCGCCGCCCGCCGGATCGTGATATTGATGCGGATGAGCAGGCTGACTATGGTTTTGCAGAGGCTATGACCGATAGCGAAACTCCAGAGAACCTGCTGGCCCGCGATCAGCTGCAAGAAAAGGTATTTGCGGCTTTAGAAAGCCTCCCAGATGACCTGAAAACGGCTTTGTCTTTACGCGAGTTTGAGGGCTTGAGCTACGAACAAATTTCGGAAATCATGGATTGTCCTGTCGGTACCGTGCGTTCACGCATATTTCGTGCTCGTGAGGCCATCGATAAGGTCGTTGTTAAGCACATGTAAGGCCTTCTCTTAGTAACCAGTGGCTGGTGTGTTATACGAGTGGCTGTTGCGACAATAAGTGAAGAAAAATTGGAAATTGATGGAACTGTTACGCTGTTTTGGCGTCAAACTCTGTAATCTGAAACTGTGGCATCGCTTTTTGTGTGTCACAAACCAAGGAAAATTGTAGTGACTCAATCATCATTGCTTGCCGAACAAATGCGCGAATCAATTAGCGCAATGGTAGACGACGAAGCCCAGCAACTGGAGTTGCAGCGGGTGTTGAAAGCTGGCGAGGCAGATACTGCTGTGGCGCAGCAATGGCAACGTTATCAATTGGCGAGTAGCTTGTTGAAGCGCCAAACTGATCAAGTTACTTTGGATACCGAGTTGGCTGATCGCGTGCGTGCCGTTATGCTTGATGAAGCCGAACTGCAAGTAGCTCCTGTGGTGCCCGAGGTTGCAGCAACTGCCTGGTGGAAGCCAGTGAGTGGTTTTGCTGTTGCCGCAAGTGTCACCATGATGATGGTGTTTGGTGTGCAGCAAACGTCCTTAATTAGTCAAACCGGTGTGCCTCAAGATGCGAGTATCGTATTGTTGGAGCCGGGGCAGCTTAATAAGCGCTTTAATCAAGCTAGTTCTGGTGCTTCTGCCCCTCTTGCTGTGGAGCAAGGCGAGGTGCTAGGCCGTGCGAGTGCTATTGATGGTGCACATACCTTGTGGAATGTGCCAGTGTTGCCAGCAGGCTTTTTCTTGGTGCAGCGTAGCTTGGATGATACCGGTGCGATTGCCCGTGAAGCGTTGCTGTACAGCAATGGTAGCAAAGAGTTTACTATATATGTTGAGCCTTTGATGAGTCGCAGCATCGCTGAAGGTCATGCCTATGCGGGTCAAAATTTGGTATTAGGTCAAACGCTAAACTCGGCGGGTGGTGAAATATTCGTCACCTTAGTTGGTGATTTGTCCTTGGCTACAGCCAAGCAGGTGGCTGCATCTGTTATGGCAAATGCTGCTCAGTAATGGCAGAGCCTAGCCATGAACATGCTCTCGAGCCGGCTTTTGTGGAGCAGCCTGCTACTGTGGTTGCTATCCGAGAAACGACGGTAACGCTATCTACTATTCGTCTTAATACCTGTCAGCAGTGCTCGATGAAAGCCGGCTGTGGGCAGCGTATGCTGAACCAAGCGTCTAGTTGTCAGCGATCCCAAATCGAATTGCCAAAACCTGCCGACCTGGCCTTGTCCATCGGTCAAGAAGTGCAGGTGGCTATCCCCCAAAGTACCTTTATTCAAGCCAGCTTGTGGGTGTTCTTAGTGCCCTTGCTGGTGATGTTTGTTGCTGCTTATGCTGCCCAGTATTTGGCCTTTAGTGAGCCGGTAATTGCTATAGTTGGCTTGCTAGGGTTGGGGGTTGGCGTGTTGTTTATGCGCCGCAGAATGCAGTCTTTGCAGACCCATAGTCGCTGGCAACCACATCTTGTGGTGGCCAAGGTTGAGGCTGCTGTACAAGTGCTAAAACTACCCTAGTCAGCTTGGTTTTACCGTAAGATCCTCTCTTGCGGCACCAGTTGTTGTGCAAAGCTATGTAAAGAAAGGCACTTTTTTCTCCCAATTCTGTCCCAATCGTATAATCTTTATGGATGCTATATTGTGTTCTATGTGTTGCAGGAGGAAGTATGATTAAACTAAAGCTATCGACACCAGTGGCGGCTTTATCGGTATTGATGTTGGTCTTGTTGGCGCGCCCTGCTTGGGCGGCATCCTTGCCTGATTTTACGGAGTTAGTGGAGCAAGCGGCGCCAGCTGTGGTGAATATCAGTACCACGCGAGAGGTTGATCAACGTCAAGCATCACGGCAGTTTAACTTTCCAGGACAAGATCAAATTCCAGAAATTTTCCGTGAGTTTTTTAAACACCAATTCCCAGACGCTGCCCCTCAGGGGCAGCATGATCAGGATCAGAGTGAAGGTGGCAGTGTGCCTCGTTCGGTGCCGCAATCATTGGGTTCTGGTTTTCTAATTAGTGATGACGGTTATATTTTAACCAACCACCATGTTATTGCTGAAGCGGATGAAATCTTGGTGCGCCTCAATGACCGCAGTGAGCTAATGGCCACGCTGGTTGGTAGTGATGAGCGTTCTGACTTAGCGCTGCTAAAAATAGCAGGCAAAAATTTGCCGCATTTAACCTTGGCTGATTCAGATGCGCTTAAAGTGGGTGAATGGGTGTTGGCTATAGGCTCACCGTTCGGATTTGATTACTCGGTAACGGCGGGTATAGTGAGTGCTAAGGGGCGTGATTTGCAATCAGAAACCTACGTGCCCTTTATTCAAACAGATGTCGCCATTAACCCCGGTAATTCTGGCGGCCCTCTATTCAATTTGGCTGGCGAGGTGGTGGGCATTAATTCGCAAATTTATACGCGCTCTGGTGGTTTTATGGGCTTGAGCTTTGCTATTCCTAGCAATATGGCGAGCAGAATAGTTGAGCAGTTGCGTGATAGTGGCGAAGTAAACCGTGGCTGGTTAGGCGTGCATATACAGGAAGTTAGTCAAGATTTAGCCGAATCTTTTGGTTTGGACAAGGCTGTGGGGGCATTGATTGCCGAGGTGGTAAACGCTAGCCCTGCTGCTCAGGGAGGTTTGCAAGCTGGTGATATTATTACTCACGTTAATGGTCGCGAGGTCATTAAGTCTGGCCAGGTTGTGCATTATGTGGGTGCTTTGCCGCCTGGCAAGAAGGCGGCTTTCACGGTTGTGCGTGATGGTTCTAGTCAGCAGATCATGGTTGAGATTGGTAGTTTAGCTGACGCCGAAGCCAAGGCTAAGCAATTGGCGAAAAGCCAAGATGTTTATGTTCAACGTTTAGGCTTATCTGTGTTGCCCCTAGATGATGATTTGGCTACCGAGTTGCGTCTTAACTACGGTGTGGTAATCAGTAAGGTCGATGCTGAAACCGCGGCCGAGCTAGATTTGCGTGCAGGAGATGTTATTACCAGTATGGCCAATCGTCGTGTCGTGGATGCCCAGCAATTTGCTGATTTAGCCACGGCCTTGCCTAAGGGTCGCTCCATTGCTATTCGTGTGGTGCGCAACGGCCGTTCCATGTATCAGGCTTTTCGTCTTAACGACTAGGTTTGTAGGGCCAGTTTAAGTCTGTGGCCCCGGCCTGTGGCGCGGAGCATTTTGCCCCGCTGGTAAATCTTGCTTGCTCGGACAAGCCGAGTCTGCATAAAAGAATTCCAGCAGGGCTTTTTGTCGGCGGCCTTGGGCCACTTCGCAATCGGCGCGGAGGGACAAGGTGGGTGGGCGAATGCTCTATTCGTGCACCGCTTTTTAGGGCGTGTTGGAGATTTATCGCCGGCCATAGTACGCACATGCAGCAGCCTAGTGCCACGGACTTACAGCAAGCTGGTCGCAGGTATCTATGTGACTGAGCTAGGTGCCTTTTAGGTGGTGGTAAGGGTGGCTTTGCTGTACAATTTGGCCCCTTGTAAGTACTGCCGGTTATGGCTCTGTGAAAGGGTTTGGGCAGGAAGAATTATTGAGTCACCGAAGGTTCCGGCATAGCCCGTTATGAACCGCCAGGAAAACCTGCATGTCCATCAATCCAAATATTCGTAACTTTTCTATTATTGCCCATATCGACCACGGCAAATCCACCATTGCTGACCGCTTTATTCACCTTTGTGGTGGCTTAAGTGATCGTGAAATGGAGCAGCAAGTGCTGGACTCCATGGACATAGAGCGTGAGCGTGGGATTACTATCAAGGCGCAAAGTGTGACCTTGAACTTTGAGTCGAAAAGAGACGGCGAAACCTATCAGCTTAACTTTATCGACACGCCCGGTCACGTGGATTTTTCCTATGAAGTTTCCCGTTCCCTAGAAGCTTGTGAAGGTGCTTTGCTGGTTGTTGATGCGGCCCAGGGTGTTGAAGCCCAGTCCGTTGCTAACTGCTACACGGCAATTGAGCAAGGTTTGGAAGTGGTGCCGGTACTTAACAAGATGGATTTGCCACAAGCAGAGCCGGATAAGGTAAAGCTAGAAATTGAAGAAGTCATTGGTATTGATGCTACAGACGCTGTTGCAGCTTCTGCCAAGAGCGGTATGGGTATCGAGGAAGTACTGGAACAGTTGGTTGAATTGATACCGCCTCCAGAAGGTGATGAAGATGCGCCACTGCAAGCATTGATCATTGATTCCTGGTTTGATAACTACCTAGGTGTCGTGTCCCTAGTGCGTATCAAGCAAGGTGTATTGCGCAAGAAAGACCGTATTGTTGTGAAGTCCACGGGCAACCAGCATGGTATTGATGACCTAGGTATTTTCACACCTAAGCGCACCTCCACTGGTGTACTTAAGGCCGGTGAAGTTGGTTACGTTGTTGCCGGTATCAAAGACATTCACGGTGCCCCAGTCGGCGATACATTGACCCATGTTAAAACTGCCGATGTAGAGAGCTTGCCTGGTTTCAAAAAGGTCAAGCCACAGGTTTACGCGGGTTTGTTTCCAACTAGCTCCGATGACTACGAAGACTTCCGTGAAGCCTTGGCGAAGCTAAGCCTCAACGATGCCTCCTTGTTCTATGAGCCAGAGAGTTCCGACGCTTTAGGCTTTGGTTTCCGTTGTGGTTTCTTGGGCATGCTGCACATGGAAATCATTCAAGAACGTTTAGAGCGTGAATATAATTTAGATTTGCTCACCACTGCGCCTACAGTAGTTTACGAACTAGAGCTCAATAATGGCGATATAGTTTCCGTAGAAAATCCATCTAAGTTGCCCGATATGGGGCGCGTGAAAGAAATGCGTGAACCTATTGTGGAAGCCAATATTTTGGTGCCACAAGAACACTTGGGCAATGTCATTAGCTTGTGCGTCGAAAAGCGAGGTGTGCAGAAAAATATGCAGTTTATGGCTTCTCAGGTAGCTATAACCTATGACATGCCCATGAGCGAAGTTGTGTTGGACTTCTTTGACCGTTTGAAGTCTGTGAGCCGTGGTTATGCTTCCTTGGAGTACAACTTTGTACGCTTTGAAGAAGCCAAGCTTGTGCGTTTGGATATCTTGATCAACGGTGATCGTGTTGATGCCTTGGCCGTAATCATGCACAGAGACAATGCCCAGGGCCGCGGCCGCGCCCTGTGTGAAAAGATGAAAGAGTTGATCCCTCGCCAGATGTTTGATGTGGCTATTCAAGCCGCCATTGGTGGTCAGATTGTCGCGCGAACTACGGTTAAAGCCTTGCGCAAAAACGTTACAGCGAAATGTTATGGTGGCGATATCAGCCGTAAAAAGAAGCTGTTGTCCAAGCAAAAGGAAGGCAAGAAACGTATGAAGCAGGTCGGTAATGTGGAAATTCCACAAGATGCGTTTTTAGCTGTATTGAAGGTTGATTAGATTGTTCTTGCAGGTCGGACTGAAAGCCGACCTACAAGCAATTAATCAAATAGGAGATAGACATGGAATTTGATTTTGAGCTGGTGCTGGTTGTCGGCTGTGTGATATCTGGTTTGGGCTGGGCTATTGAAGCTTGGTTGTGGAAACCAGCTCGTATACGTAAGTTAAACGATGCCGTAGTTGCCGCTGGTGGCAAGCTACCTGAGGCTAGCCAACTGGAACTAGTAAAAGAGCCATTGCTAGCGGAATACAGTCGCTCGTTTTTTCCAGTATTGGCCTTGGTCTTGTTGCTGCGTAGTTTCTTGTTCGAGCCTTATCAGATACCTTCAGGTTCCATGTTGCCGACACTACAAGTAGGCGATTTCATCGTGGTTAACAAATACACCTATGGTTTGCGGTTGCCCGTGACAGGTACCAAAGTGTTGCACATGAACGAGCCTCAACGTGGTGACGTTATGGTGTTTAAATTTCCCCATGACACCAAAATCAAATACATCAAACGGGTAGTAGGTGTGCCGGGTGACCATATTACCTATGTCAACAAACAGCTAACTATCAACGGTGAACCTGTACCACAAGAATTTGTGGGCATGGATATCAGCGGTAATGAAATTATGCGTGAAGCCTTGGGGGATACCAATCACCTAATGTGGAAACGCCCAGGTGATGGTCAAGTTTGGCAGACTAAAATAATTCCAGAAGGGCATTACTTCGTACTCGGTGATAACCGTGATGGCAGCAATGACAGCCGTTATTGGGGTCTAGTGAAAGAAGAGTTGATTGTAGGTAAGGCCGTGGCTATCTGGATGCAGTGGACCAAGCTGTTTAGTTTACCTAACTTCAGTACAGCGGGTAGTATCGAGTAACAACATGAAATCGCCAAGCAACCATGCCAAAGAACAAGCGCTACAAGCATTAGTGCTACGTTTAGGTTATGAATTTAAAGATCTTGATTTGCTGAAATTGGCTTTGAGCCATCGTTCAGTGGGTGCTAGCAACAATGAACGCTTAGAGTTTTTAGGTGATTCTATTGTTAACTTTGTTATTGCTGAAGCCCTGTATCGCAAGTTCCCTAAGGCCAAAGAGGGCCAGCTTAGTCGCTTACGTGCGGGTTTAGTCAAGGGGGTAACCTTGGCTGAGGTAGGCAAAGAACTCGGTTTGGGCGCATGCCTGCGCCTTGGCACTGGCGAACGAAAAAGTGGTGGCCAGCGCCGCGAGTCAATCTTGGCCGATGCCGTGGAAGCGGTGATTGGCGCTATCTACCTAGATAGCGACATGCTCACTTGCGAAGCACGTATTCTGGCGTGGTTTGACTCTCGTTTACATGGTTTGGATTTAGAAACCAACCAAAAAGACGCCAAAACACGTTTGCAAGAATACTTGCAGGCGCGTAAAGAAGAGCTACCTATGTATGAGCTACTACAAGTGAAAGGCCAGGATCATGAACAAGTGTTTATCATGTCCTGCCAGGTAGATATGCTGGGTAAGGCAACTCAAGCTGAGGCCAACAGTCGCCGCATTGGTGAACAAAGAGCCGCTGCTATGGCCCTACAACTGTTAGAAAAAAAGGCGCAAGAGGAAAATTCATGAGTGACCTAATGCATTGGTTAGATGAAAAGCCTTCTGAGTCACAGCAATGTGGTTATGTGGCTATTGTTGGTCGTCCAAACGTGGGTAAATCCACCTTGTTGAACCATATTTTGGGTCAAAAAATTAGCATTACTTCGCGTCGCCCACAAACTACTCGCCATCAGATTCTAGGTATAAAAACCGAAGGTGATGTGCAAATTGTCTATGTCGATACCCCAGGTCTACACCTGAATCAAACCGACAAGGCCATCAACCGTTATATGAATAAGGCTGCTTCTAGCGCTTTGAAAGATGTTGATGCCGTGGTGTTTGTCTTGGACCGCACCTGTTGGAACGAAGGTGATGAACACGTATTTGAAAAGGTCAAAGGCGCCAGTTGCCCTGTCATTGTGGCTATCAACAAGGTAGATATTCTTGATGATAAAGAGACACTGTTGCCCTTCTTGCAGAAGGTGCAAGAAAAGCTGCCCGAAGCAATTCTAGTGCCTATTGCTGCCAAGCATGGCCGCCATGTGGAGCGTATTGAGGAAGCCGTGCTGGCACATCTGCCACAGAGTCAGCATTTCTTCCCCGAGAATCAAATTACCGACCGTAGTTCGCGCTTTATTGCTGCTGAACTAGTACGAGAAAAGATTATGCGCCAATTGGGGGATGAACTGCCTTACCAAATGACCGT
The DNA here is from genome assembly GCA_003521845.1 of Oceanospirillaceae bacterium. Taxonomy (GTDB): domain Bacteria; phylum Pseudomonadota; class Gammaproteobacteria; order Pseudomonadales; family Balneatricaceae; genus Njordibacter. The sequence goes on from DPHB01000004.1 coordinate 64,909, forward strand.
GGAAATCGAAGAATTTGATCACGATGGCCGTGTGCTGCATATTAGTGCTTTGATTTTGGTTGAACGTAATGGTCAAAAGCGTATTCTTATCGGCGATAAGGGTGAGCGTATTAAACTCATCGGTAAAGAAGCCCGTTTGGATATGGAGCGCATGTTCGATACCAAGGTGATGCTCAACTTGTGGGTGAAAATCAAGAGCGGCTGGTCTGATGATGAGCGTGCCTTGCAAAGCTTAGGCTACGACGGCCTGGAGTAGGTCGTGGTAGATGCCGGCCAGTTGCAACCAGCCTATATTCTGCACAGCCGACCATTTAGGGATACTAGTTTAATTGTGGATGCCTGGTGTATGTACACGGGGCGGCAAACTATATTAGTCAAAGGGGCGCGTAAGGCCCAGGGCAGACAACCTGCCAAACGCACCTTGCTGCAGCCTTTTCAGCCACTACAGTTGAGCTACGGCGGACGTGGTGAAATGGGTTTTTTGAAGCAATTAGAGGCGGCAGGTGTACCGCTGATGTTGCAAGGCAAGGCCTTGTACAGTGGCATCTATATTAATGAACTGATTTTGCGTCTGCTGCCCATTGCCGACCCTCATGCCAATATATTTGCCTTTTATCAGTCAGCTTTAAGCCACTTGCAAACCACACAGGACGTCGAACCGACACTGCGTGAATTTGAATCACGTTTGCTGATGGAATTGGGTTATCACCTAGACTTGACCTGCGATATGATAACCAAAGCGCCCATTGTTAGCTCAGCAAGTTACCTGTTGACGCCATTACAGGGCGTGCAGCAAATGCCAGCTGACTTTGCTGCCGCTGGTGCCATGATTATTCCTGGCAGTGCCTTGTTAGCGTTACAGCAAGAAGCTGCACAATGGAGTGCTCAGACGCGCCAAGTGAGTAAGTATATTGCTCGGCTAAATTTAGACGCTGTACTTGGTGACAAGCCCCTGCGTAGCAGAGAGTTGTTTCGGCAGCTACATGTGCCTAGTAAGACTAGCACCACTGAGAGCTAAATAGGATTGTTTTATGGTTAAAGCCATTGGCACAGACATAGTAACCATTGCCCGCGTTGCGGCCGCGGTAGAACGTGGTGGCGAGCGCTTCGTGCAGCGCATCCTTACGCCCTTTGAGCAGGGACAATACGTGGCGCGTGGCAACAGCATAAGCTACCTAGCTAAACGATTCGCCGCCAAAGAAGCCGTAGTCAAGGCCTTGGGTACCGGTATTGGGCGTGGTATATCATGGCAACATATGCAAATAGAAAATGATGAGCAGGGTGCTCCACAGCTGGTGCTTTCGGGGCCAGCTGCAGAACGCCAGGCACAACTAGGATCACGGCATGCACATATCAGTATTGCCGATGAAACAGACCAAGCCATTGCCTTTGTGGTATTGAGCTAGCTAAACAATATTTAGACACGGGGATTGCCAAATTAGTGCAACCCGGGATAAGGAGCGACACAATGTCTACTTTGCCTAATTTTCCAACCATAGAAGACTATATTGGTAATACGCCCTTGGTGCGTCTACAGCGCTTGCCTGGCGATACCAGTAACATCATTTTGGCCAAGTTAGAAGGTGACAATCCGGCCGGATCGGTCAAAGACCGCCCTGCTTTAAGCATGATCAACGAAGCCGAAAAGCGTGGTGATATTAAGCCAGGTGACACTTTGGTTGAGGCTACCAGTGGTAACACGGGTATAGCATTGGCTATGGCTGCCGCTATCAAGGGCTATAAGATGGTGCTAATTATGCCTGATAATATGAGCATGGAACGCAAAGCGTCGATGACAGCTTATGGTGCTGAACTCATTGAAGTGACGCAAGAACAAGGTATGGAAGGCGCGCGTGACCTAGCCATGGCCATGCAAGAGCGTGGCGAAGGGGTGCTGCTTAATCAATTTGCAAACCCGGATAATCCGTTGGCTCACTATCGTACAACGGGTCCAGAAATTTGGCAGCAAACGCAAGGAAAGATAACACACCTGGTTAGTTCCATGGGTACAACAGGCACTATTATGGGTTTGTCGGCTTATTTGAAAGAGCAAAATCCCGACGTGCAAATCCATGGTCTGCGCCCCGTTGATGGTGCCTCTATTCCGGGCATCCGCCGTTGGCCGGTAGAATATTTACCGGAAATTTTTGAACATCATAAGGTCGATGCCACTATTGATATGGGTCAGCATGAAGCGGAACAAACCATGCGTGACCTAGCCACCCAAGAAGGTATTTTTGCCGGTGTGTCTTCCGGTGGCGCCGTGGCAGGCGCTTTGCGCTTGTCCAAGCAAGTTGAAAATGCCGTAATCGTCTGCATTATTTGCGATCGAGGTGATCGTTACTTATCTACTGGGGTGTATAACTAATCATGGCACGTTTATCTCCCCTACAGAAAAAACTAAAGCTAAAACAAAAAGGCCCGTCGGCTAAGCAACAAAATGCCCTCGCTCAAGCTGATACGGAAGCGGTGACTTTGCCGCAAGGCAAACATATCGATGTGACGGTTGCCGATTTCAGTCATGATGGTCGTGGTGTGGGTCGCTGGCATGGTAAAACGGTTTTCGTCTCCGGCGCCTTACCAGGTGAACAAGTACAAGCCGAAGTATTGCAAGATCATAAAAATTTTGCTGATGCCAAGGTGTTAGAGATTAGTAACCCGAGTGAATTTCGTCAGGCGCCACCTTGCCCCCATTTTGCCGAGTGTGGTGGTTGCCAATTGCAGCATGTACAAGCCGACCAGCAGGTAGCATTGAAACAGGCGGCTATTGCTCAACAGTTATTGCGTATCGCTAAAATTGACGTGCCAAATTGGCAACCGCCGATAGTTTTTGCTGCCCATGGTTATCGTCGTCGCGCCCAGTTGGCGACGCGTTACTTTGCCGATAGCCACACCCTATTGCTGGGCTTTCGCCAGGCCGGTCATCGGCATATAGTGCCTGTTGATAGCTGTATGGTGTTAGAGCCAGCTCTTGATGTCCTTATTGGTCCGTTACGTGAAGCTATACTAAGTACAGACAAGCCTGCCATATATGGTCACGTTGAACTGCTGCAAGCCGATGAGCAAAGCTTGCTCGTGTTGCAAGCACAGGAATCTTTGTCTACTGCCGCTGTCAAAGTGTGGCAAGCTTTTGCCGAACAGCATAAGTCAGCGGTAGAAATACGCCTAGCCGATGATCAGGTTCAGTATTTTGGTGGTGCTAGTGGCGTGTGTCAGTATCAGCTGCCAGCCATGGGTAGCAGCGTAGATAGCACTGCCGTAGCGCAGGCCTTGGATATTGAGTTCTCTAGTAGAGATTTTATTCAGATTAATGCCAAAGCCAACGCTGCCATGGTGCAGCAGGCTATGGATTGGTTGCAAGTGACAGCGGGTGATAAAGTTCTGGATCTGTTCTGCGGTGCCGGCAATTTCTCCTTGCCAGCGGCTAGTCTTGGTGCTGAAGTCATGGGTATAGAAGGCGATGCGCATATGGTGCAAGGTGCTAGCAATAATGCCCAGCGTAATGGCTTGTCTGCGACCTTTAAAAAGGCGGACTTGTTTGAGCCTGAAGCCCGCAATGTGTGGCGTGGTGAAACGTTTAATAAGCTACTGATGGACCCACCGCGCGCTGGTGCCAAGTCCATTGAGAAGCTATTGCGTAAGCAAAAAATAGAAAAGCTAGTTTATATATCTTGTAATCCTGCTTCTATGGCAAGGGATCTGCAAGGGCTACAAAAGCTAGGTTTAAAGGTCGTGCAAGCTGGGTGTATTGATATGTTCCCACATACCCCCCATCTAGAGGT
>DPHB01000004.1:68993-76477 GCA_003521845.1 Oceanospirillaceae bacterium
TAAGGTTTTTCCATGATGAAAGGCCAGTTATAAGTAGTGGATTTGAAGTATGGTTCAAGTACGTGATCATCATCCTATCAAGTCTGACGGCAGCATCGACATCACTGCCTGGTTAGAAGACTTAACGGAAGAGCTGGAGATAAAAGATGTCCAGCGTATTAAAAATGCTTGTGAAATGGCCGAGACGGCCTTGCAGAATGCAGCAAGTACTGACGATCAGTGGAGTTCTGATCCTGGTGTGGATTGTTTTCGCACAGGTTTAGAAATGGCTGTTATTTTAGCCTCATTAAAGGTTAATGAGGAAACCTTGGTGGCCGCTATCCTGTACCGTAGTGTACGCGAAAACAAATTGCCATTAGAGGATGTCGGCAAAACGTTTGGGCCGACCGTTAAGCAACTAGTTAATGGCGTTATGCAGATGGCGGCCATTAGCAACTTACAATCGCCGACGCGCGATAATGTGCTGGGCCAGACAGAAGGCCAGCTGTCTAACGTGCGTAAAATGTTGGTGTCCTTGGTGGATGATGTGCGTGTGGCTTTGATTAAGCTTGCTGAACGTACCTGCGCCATCCGAGCCGTTAAAAACGCCGATCGCAAAAAACGTTACCTAGTATCCCGTGAAGTCTTTGATGTTTACGCACCCCTAGCGCACCGCTTAGGTATTGGTACCATCAAGTGGGAGCTTGAGGACTTGTCATTCCGCTACCTTCAGCCTAACTCTTATAAGCAAATTGCTAGTCTTTTAGATGAGCGACGTTTGGATAGGCAAAGCTATATTCAGCGTGTGCTAGGTACCCTTGAGCAAAGCTTGGGTGATGCTGGTATCGTACAGGCGGACATCATGGGCCGCGCCAAACACATTTACAGTATTTGGCGCAAAATGCAGCGCAAGAATATTGAGTTTTCCCAAGTATATGACGTGCGCGCCGTACGCATACTGGTGCCTGAACTGACGGACTGCTATACCGCCTTAGGTATCGTGCACGGCTTGTGGCGCAATATTCCACAAGAATTTGATGACTATATCGCCACCCCTAAAGAAAACGGCTACCGTTCATTACATACGGCCGTTATTGGTCCCGAAGGCAAGGTGGTCGAGATTCAAATCCGTACCTTTGCCATGCATGATGAGGCGGAATTAGGTGTTTGTGCGCACTGGTTGTACAAGGGCACCGATATCAATAGCAATAGTAATTCCTACGAAGACAAGCTGGCATGGTTGCGCCAAGTTCTTGAGTGGCATGATGAAGTTGGTGATAGCAGTGCCCTTGTGGATCAAGTGCGTGCTGATGTAGAGCAAGATCGCATCTACGTATTTACTCCCGATGGGCACGTTGTTGATTTGCCCACTGGTGCCACACCCTTGGATTTTGCTTACCGTGTACATACGGAAGTGGGTAATACGTGCCGTGGTGCCAAGATCCATGGCCGGATCGTGCCCCTGACTTATCGCCTTCAAACGGGCGACCAGGTAAACATACTTACCTCCAAGGGTGGTTCACCCAGCCGTGATTGGATGAATCCGAACCTTGGTTATGCTAATTCCAGCCGTACTCGGGCGAAAATCGCCCATTTCTTTAAGCAATTGGATAAAGAAAAGAACGCTACCGCTGGTCGTCAGTTGGTTGAGCGTGAGCTACGCCGTATGGCCTTAAATGGTGTTGATGACGGTAAGTTGGCAGTTAGTTTAAATTTCAAGGTGGCCGAAGATATGTATGCGGCCTTGGGAGCCGGTGACTTGCGCTTGGCGCAAATCACTAATGCTGCCCAGCAACAAATAGAGCCGCAACTTAAGCGTCGCCAGCAGTTGGATTTGACCTTAGAAAGTCGTCGCCCACAAAAGGTGCAGGGTGGTTCTGAGCATATCAGTATTGCTGGTGTTGGTAATCTGCTGACCAGTTTGGCGAGCTGTTGCCAGCCAGTACCTGGTGATGATATTGCCGGTTTTATAACCCTAAACCGTGGCGTGTCGGTGCATCGCAAGGACTGCCAAAACATTATTAATCTGGCCGACAAGGAACAGCACCGTATCATCAGTGTTAACTGGGCCGAGCGCGAAGAACGAACCTACCCAGTGGATATTGTGGTGGAAGCTTTTGATCGTGCCGGATTGATCAATGATGTTATCTTGGTTTTGGGTCAGGAAAAGGTCAATATCCGTGCCATGAACACGGTGACTGATAGCAAGGTTAACTCGGCTACTATGACCTTCACTATTGATATTGCACGCCTAGAGTTGCTAGGACGAATTATGGATAAGGTTGGTCAGCTGGCCAACGTACTGGATGTGAGACGCCAAAAAGATGGCAACTAATGAAATGCAAAACCTGCTCGATATCATGGCTCAATTGCGTGACCCCAAAACCGGTTGCGCTTGGGACCTAAAGCAGGATTATCAATCTATCTTACCTCACACCTTAGAAGAAGCTTACGAGGTGGCTGACGCCATCGAGAGTGGTGATCGTCAGCAGTTGCGTGACGAACTCGGTGATTTGTTATTTCAAGTGGTGTTTTATTGCCAGTTAGCGCGCGAAGATGGTGAGTTTGAATTTGCTGATGTGGCACAGGCTATGGCGGCTAAACTCGTCCGCCGACACCCACATGTGTTTGGTGATATGACGGCGCCTGACAGTGATACCGCATTGGCCAATTGGGAAGCTATTAAGGCGGGTGAGCGGCAAGCCAAATCTCAATTTTCTGTATTGGACGATGTACCAAGGGCACTACCTGGATTACAACGTGCGGAAAAGTTACAAAAACGTGCTGCCAATGTGGGTTTTGACTGGCCAGAAATGCAGGGTGTGCTGGCTAAGCTAGATGAAGAAGTCGCCGAAATTCATGCCGCCTTTGCAGAAGGTGACATGGAACACGTATTGGACGAGTTGGGCGATCTCATGTTTATGACGGCTAACATCTCTCGTCACCTAGGTGCTAATCCAGAGCAGGTGATGCGCGCTGCCAATGAGAAGTTTGAATCGCGTTTTCGCCATATGGAAGCAAGTTTGCAAAAGCAAGGTCACGATTTGGCCGACTTGAGTATCGATATAAAAGAAGCGGCATGGCAAGTAGCCAAGCAGCACCTAAATGATCAATGACAATTTTGCTCAGAGAAGCTATGAAAGCTGACAATAGTGGGAATACCTAGGTCGAATGGCGCTACCTGTTTAATTTGGGTACACTACGCGGCCCGGTTAATAGTTGGGAGCTGGGAATAACAGGGTTTCTTCACTAACAAGTTTGAATTTTTCTACCAATAACAGGATGTTAGGTTGTTAGTGAAGGCACCTTATGTGCTCACTAGGTGGCCCAAATTGGCTACCTAGTGAGCACAAGCCAACAGTTTTGTAAAAATATTGGAGTAAAAACAATGCGACTAATCCTCTTGGGCGCCCCAGGCGCTGGCAAAGGAACACAAGCTCAATTCATTTGTGAAAAGTATGCTATTCCTCAGATCTCTACTGGTGATATGCTGCGTGCAGCGGTTAAAGCCGGTACTGAACTAGGTGTTATGGCCAAGCAGATCATGGACGAAGGTGGTCTAGTTTCTGATGAGCTAATTATCAATCTAGTTAAAGAGCGTATTGCAGAAGATGACTGTGCCAATGGTTTCTTGTTTGATGGCTTCCCACGTACTATTCCTCAGGCGCAGGCGCTAAAAGATTCTGGCGTACCTATCGATGGCGTGGTAGAAATTGACGTTGCTGATGCTGAAATCATTAAGCGTATGAGCGGCCGTCGTGTTCACCCTGGTTCTGGCCGTACTTACCACCTAGTGTTTAACGCACCCAAGGTAGAAGGCAAAGACGACGTGACGGGTGAAGATCTAGTGCAGCGCCCTGATGACCAAGAAGACACAGTACGCCAGCGTTTGGAAATTTACCATCAGCAAACAGCACCATTGGTTGACTTTTATAAGGGCCTTTTGGCGGCTGAAGAAGCAGGCGCTCCTGCGTATCACTATGTGGCCGGTGTGGGTAGCGTAGATGATATCAAAAGCGCTGTCTTCGCTGCTCTATAGTCGAGAAGCTGCAATATATGCCTAATCTACTTGCCCTAGATACCTCTGGTACAGCCTGTAGCGTCGCTGTACTATGCCAACAAACTGGGCAGGTGGATCAGGTGTTTGCTTTGCATGAGGCCGCTGAACGATCGCACACGCAACGCTTGTTGCCCATGATCGAAGAAGTGCTCGCTATGGCGGGTATTCATCAGCGCCAGTTGCACGCCATCATCTATGGACGTGGCCCAGGCTCCTTCACCGGTATTCGCATCGCTGCAGGTGTAGCTCAAGGCTTATCCTTTGGCCTAGATATTCCCTTAGTTCCTGTTTCTACCTTGGCGGCCATGGCGCTGCAGGCTAGTGAGCAGTACCCTAACAGCGCTTATTTGTGCAGTTTGGATGCGCGCATGAACGAGGTTTATGTGGGGGCCTATCGGGTTGATGAATTAGCTGCCGATCTGACACAAGTTTTGAGCCCAGAGCAGGTCATTGCTCCTGATCTTGTGCTTCCCCCTAATCTGGATGTTCATGCCGAAACCGCTTATGTGGTTTGTGGTAGTGGTTTAGATGTGGCTAACTTCCCAGTACAAATAATTGAACGCGCCCGCGCTTGTGTGCCAACTATGGAGCCCAAAGCGGAGCATATGTTAGCCCTAGGTGTGGCGCAACTAAAGCAAGGTAAAGGGTGTTTGCCAGAACAAGCCTTGCCCGTTTATTTGCGTGACGAAGTGACTTGGCAGAAGCTACCTCGTTATCAATAAAGCCTAACTTGTTTTATACTTATCCCTCTTATATATCAGTATTATTTAACCAGTACCTATGGCTGGCTTAGACTTTATCGAGTAAATTATGGATTGGATGCAAGCCTCGATTATCGCCCTTATTCAGGGGGTAACTGAATTTCTACCTATTTCTAGCTCTGCCCACCTGTTGTTCCCAAGTTTGCTATTTGGCTGGCCTGATCAGGGTTTGGCTTTTGATGTGGCTGTTCACCTAGGTAGCTTGTTGGCTGTACTGCTCTATTTGCGCACGGATTTGCAGGCCTTGATAGTGGGTACTTGGCAGTGGTTGTGCGGCCGTGGTTGGAATAGTCAGGCCCATATGGCTTTGCTGCTAGTGCTGGCAACCATTCCCGCTGTTATCGCAGGTTTGGCCTTTAAGGGGTGGATAGAAGTCAACGCTAGGGCACTGTGGGTTGTTGCAGCGACCACCATTGCCTTTGGCTTGTTGTTGGGTTGGGTAGATTGGCGTGCTCGTTGTCAGCGACAGATGCAGCAAATGAACTGGCAGCATGCTTTGTTTATCGGTATTGCCCAAGCCATTGCTTTGATTCCTGGTACCTCGCGCTCAGGTATCACGATGACCGCCGCTTTAGCTTTAGGCTATGAGCGCCAAGCGGCGGCACGTTTTTCTTTTTTAATGTCCATTCCGGTCATTTTGGCAGCCTCCCTACTGATGGTTTTGGATCTTGGTCATCAAACGCAAGCCATTGTTTGGCAGCCGATGCTGTTGGCATTTTTTGTGTCAGCAATAAGTGCTTGGTTGTGTATCCTGTTATTTATGAAATTGATTAGCAGCCTTGGTATGTGGCCCTTCGTGGTTTACCGCCTGTTGCTAGGTGTAGGATTGCTATGGTTACTCAACAGCTAAGTAGCTTGTCGGTATTTAGCCCAGAAACAAGTGCGCAAGCTGCAGCCTTGGCACAGACATTGGGTATTCAGCTAGTGCCAGAAATGCCAGCCACAGGCTTGGTATTAGCCTATGACGAATTGGGCTTGCATATACTGCCTGCTGACGGACGTAGTGGTGAGGTGCGCGTTGATTATGTTGCCGGTAAGAGCCGTCATAGGCGCCTGTACGGTGGTGGTAAGGGGCAGCAAATTGCCAAAGCGATCGGTGTGCAAGCGGGTACTCGGCCAAGTGTGTTAGATGTTACGGCGGGCTTGGGTGGGGATGCTTTTGTCCTGGCTAGCTTAGGCTGTTCGATGTACCTGGCAGAGAGGCAGCCTGTGGTTCGTGCTTTGCTGGCCGATGGGTTAGAGCGCTTGCGAGCTGATGCTGAACTGGCGGACTTCGGTCAGCGCATGCAGTTGCTACCGGGTGATGCCCTGTATGCACTGCAAAACTGGCAGCAAGCGGACGTGCCGCAAGTGGTTTACTTGGATCCGATGTTCCCTCATTCGCGTAAATCCGCGCAAGTGAAAAAAGAAATGGCTTTGTTTCGTGACCTGGTGGGTGCCGATGAAGATGCCGACCAGCTGTTGGCGCCTGCTTTGGCCTTGGCGAGCCACCGAGTGGTTGTCAAAAGGCCGCGCTTAGCACCCGATTTGGCCGCTCACAAGCCAACCTATAGTTTGACGGGTAAAGCTAATCGCTTTGATATTTACGTCAATGCTTCCTTTAACAGTGCTTAGCTGTTTACTAGGCATTTAGTAATGGGGTGGTTTTTCGTTGGCTGGCGGTGCCGCTTGCCCTGTTGACGCGTCGTCGCGAATGTTTTTCACCTGTTGCGCCAATAGTTCTACCGTGCGTTGTAAACGAGCGATATCTAATTGCTGTTGGCCAACGCTCTCGTTTAGGCTATCGATAGTTTGTTCTTGGAAGGCGAATTGTTCCTGCAATTCAGCAATGGCTGACTCTTGTGACATGGTTGGGTATACCTAAAAAAAGAAATTGACAGATTTGTGACTAAAGTTTGATAACAGTGGCATTTTTCGCTAATCTACATCGATTGTACAGGCTATTGTTCTGGCAGGGAAACTTCGCTCTTAGTTGTTTTATGTCATCGCTATTCCACACTGTAAATTAGTGCTTTTTGCTGCTGAGCCCAGTGCAATAATAAATCAATAACAAACTATAAGAGATGCTGAGTCAAAATGAGAAAATTGCTGTTGTCATATAGCTTTATTGTTAGCCTTGTGGCTGCAATAGCGGCCCCCTATGTTTTAGATAATGTCATTGCTGGCGCTAGTTTGACTAGTTCCGATCAACTACCCGTAGTCATTGGTGTTTTGTTCGTACTGTTCTGGGTTGCTACCCTAGTCGTTGGTGTTAAATTCGTACCGCAAGGTGATGCAGAAGAAGAGCCTTGGGTAGAAGATGAAGATGACCTGAGCCGAGAAGCAGGTACGGTAAAATGGTTTAACGTAACCAAGGGCTTTGGTTTTATCACCCGCGATCAAGGAGATGACGTTTTTGTTCATTTCCGTTCTATTCGTGGTAAAGGGCATCGCTCTTTGTTAGAAGGTCAGCGTGTGCGGTTTACCGTCACTGAGAGTGATAAAGGTATGCAAGCAGAAGATGTTTCTGTAGTAAGCTAACCGGCGTTTTTGGATCTATAAAAAGCCACCTTTTTAGGTGGCTTTTTATTTTCTCAATTACGCAAATAATGATTGACAAAAAGTCGGTAAATCAATAATATACGCACCTCATTGATGCGGGGTGGAGCAGCATGGTAGCTCGTCGGGCTCATAACCCGAAGGTC
>DPHB01000004.1:76643-91316 GCA_003521845.1 Oceanospirillaceae bacterium
GTTCAAATCCTGCCCCCGCTACCACTTTTAAGAATCCGAAGTAGTTCGCTACTTCGGATTTTTTTATTCCTTCGGTTTATGTGCCCGACAGCGTCGGGCTCAGTTTTTTACCTTGTGCGGTCAAGGATAGGTTAGAGCTCACGCTCAAAAGCCACCTTTTATCCTCTGCTTCTACATATCATCTATAGCTTCTTGGTTTGCTAACTTTGGCGGTGCCAAATGCTGCGCGTCTACTATAGTAAATCGGTAACATTGATTTGCATCATGGAATCATCATTCCGGACGGACATGCTATGGCTAACAGCTTGTTTTTGTCTGGTTGGTGATTATATATAGCGCTGAACTGTGCCGTTGGGGCATAAGGGCTAGTGATGGAGGAGGTGGTAATGCAAGGTGGGAAGCAAAAGCTCTATGACTTGGTAGGTGGTACTGAGGTGATTCGGGAGCTGGTGGAAAATTTCTACGATATCGTTGAAAGTGACCCAGACGGTGAGCTGGTGCATCAGTTGCATTTACGTGGCATGGGAATTAATCACTTGCGTAATGCTCAATTCGAGTATTTGTGTGGGTTTCTTGGTGGGCCGCAGCTCTATGTTGAGCGTTATGGCCATGCCAATAACAGGAAAATTCATGAGCATGTAGAAATCGGTGTGCCTGAGGTTGAATCCTGGTTGAAGTGTATGGAGAAGGCTATTGATAAAGTTGGCTTATCGGCAGAGATTCGTCAGCGCCTGATGGTTGTTTTCAGGCATTCGGCAGCAAGTCTCAAAGATATTTAGCTGCGCAAGGTGCCTGTTGCTGGCACTCGTTTGAGAGGCTGTTCTGGCCGTGGCGGGTAAGCGTTTTCGCAGGCGCGTTAATACCCATTACAAAACCACAGTCTACCCCTAGTTTTAAATTGTGCATTTGTGATTTACAGTTTGCCCCTATGTGATCGACAATGCCGAAATTAAGTATAAAACAAATCTAGGTCACTCCGATGAATGCTATTTTAACCGGGCAGGCTGCAACCGCAGACTATGTTTCCCAACATCTTAATCATCGCGCATCAGGCCCACGCGTCGGTCAGGTGACGTTACCATCCGATTTTTATACCGATAGTGATCTGCTGCAATATGAATTGCAGACCATTTTTGATAAGGAGTGGATTTGCATTGGTCGCGAGGGTGAGGTGGCCGAGGTGGGTGATTATCTGACCACACAGGTGCTAAACGAACCACTTATTTTACTGCGTGATGAGCAGGGTGAAGTTCAAGTCTTGTCTAACGTGTGCCGCCATCGGTGTATGAAGGTGGCCAGTGGCAGCGGTAAAAAAGCGCGTGGCTTTTCTTGCCCCTACCACGCTTGGAGCTACAACCTAAAGGGTGATCTCGTATCGGCTCCACGTATGAAAGAAGATGGCTTTAAAATGGGCAATCATAGTCTGGCAAAAGTGAACTTTGAAATTTGGCAAGGCTTTGTTTATGTCAACTTGGATGGTAAAGCGGCACCATTAGCGCCGCGCTTAGGTGGGCTAGATAGCTTGCTAGGCAATTATCATACTGACCAAATGTTGCACTATTTTGCCGAAGAAGATGTATGGGAGTGCAACTGGAAGGCTTTGGTAGAAAACTTTATGGAAGGCTACCATCTTAACTATGTGCATCCAGAAACACTGCGCCCAGTGACGCCTACGTCCGGGGCAAAAAAACTGCCAGACGGTGAGGGCTATACGGCCTATGCGGCCAACTATAATCAAGGTTATGAAGCCAAGCGTTTTGGGCATGCAGATTTAACCGAAGAAGAGGCTAACCGTTCTACTTTATTCTGCGTCTATCCATCGCACATTGCTTCCCAGTCACCACATTTATTGGTGTATATGACGATTCAGCCTTTAGCCGCAGATCGTTTGAAAATTCGCTGGGGTATGTCTATCCGTGATGAGGCCATGCGTGGCAAGGACATGGATGACTTGGTGGCTTTGTGGAAGCAGGTTAATAGCGAAGACAAGTTTAAGCTTGAGGGCTTGCAAGAAACCTATCGCTCACGTCATGCCGAGCCAGGTCCATTGGCCCCTGATGATTTGGAAGGCACTATTAAAGATTTCCATCGCTATTTAGCGCGTCAGCTATGTGCTTGATATGTGTGCTGGCGGGAATCTAGCCTTTTAGGGGCTTAATAAGATACTCAAGGCCGTTGGTCTTGAGTTCCAGCGCTAGCTGCATGAGTTGCCCAAGCTCCCCCTTGGGGAATTCTTTCTTGGCAAACCATAATAGATAATCTTCAGGCAGGTCGATGATGACACGCCCTTGATACTTACCAAAGGGCATGGTGACGCGTGCCAGTTTAAGTAGGCTTTCTTGTTGTAGCATGAATCAAACTTTCCAGGTGTCTGGTTTGATGCGGCAGTTGCCGATATCACTGGATAGCCAAATTTCTTCATCTTGAATGGTGGCCTGTATAGTCATGCTACGTTCGGTCAACTGAGTTAAGGCGTCTACCTGATCACCTGGAATATTCAGTACATGTAAGTTATTGATACTGTGTACCTTGTTTTGCATTTGTTGCCACCAGATATCGGCGCTATTGCCACTGTAGGTATAGACATATACCTCTTGGCTGCGGCCACAAGCTTTGCGTAGGCGTTTTTCATCTGGCTGGCCGAGCTCAATCCACACTTCTATTTCATCACTTAGTGAGAGCTGCCAAATGTCTGGCTCATCGTCCGTGCTGATACCTTTAGTAAAGGCAAGCTGTTCGCTAGCATGGCGGATAAAGGCCAGTATGCGTACCATCATGCGTTGTTCGTTTTCTGAAGGATGGCGAGCAATGGTTAGGTTGTGGCCTTGGTAGTAGTGGCGATCCAAATCAGAAATCTGTAGGTCGGCCTTATGTATGGTGGCGTTCTGGGCCATGGTTTTTTGCTCGCTATAAAAAGCGTGACTATAACCTATCAGCCAAAAAAAAGCCCGTCGTTAAGGCGGGCAAAATGAGCAATCAGTAATCTACATTGCTAGGAGATATTAATGCTTTAGCTGACAGGCTTGCACAGCAAGGGCTTGTATAGCCGCCCAGTTTTGCTGGCTAACTAGGTCGTGGGGTGTCATCCAGGTGCCGCCAACGCACATGACGTTGGGTAACTGTAAAAATTGCTCCGCGTTGCTGGGCTTTACACCGCCTGTTGGACAAAATTTAAGGTTTGCCAAGGGACCATAGAAGGCTTTTAGTAGATCCACACCGCCCACAACAGCAGCTGGAAATAGTTTAAACCTCTCGTAACCTAATTCCATGCCGGCCATGGCTTCGCTTACGCTGGCTACCCCTGGCAAAAGGGGTATAGAAGCTTGCGCACCGTGAGCTAGTAGCTTGGGTGTGGCGCCAGGGCTAACAATAAAGTCAGCGCCAGCGGCAATGCAGGCATCATATTGTTGGGGAGTTGTTACCGTACCAGCGCCGACAATGGCATCGGGTAGGGCTTGGCTAATTTGTTTGATGGCTTCTAGGCCGTAGTCATTACGCAGCGTGATTTCGAGCACTTTTAAACCGCCCTCCACCAAGGCTGTACAAATACCTAATGCTTGTTCGGCATGGTCCAGCTGGAGTACGGGTATGACCGGTGCTGTGGCACATATTTGATCTAGGCGCAGGGTGTGTTGCGTCATGTTATTCATATTAAGCGCTCCAAAAGATGCTTAGTGGTCGTTGTAGAAAAGCAAAGATAGGCATCTTGCTGGGGCTACGTAACTGCATAGCTTGTTGTAATGTTGCTAGCTTGTCTGTGCCAACAAGATGCAGGAACTTATGGCGCGACAAATGAATCTGCTGTGCCGTTAGGGTGATGCGTTGCTGAGGTGCTACTGGTGCGGTTGTTGCGGCACAAAGACTAGTGTTGACTTGTGCCATAGCATGAGCCAAGTTAGGGCAGTTGGGAAACAGTGACGCTGTGTGGCCATCATTACCCATGCCAAGCACAACGACATCAATGGGGCGACTGATGCGCGTTAACTGCTGATGACAAGATTGGCAGCCTTCAAGGTTGCTAGGGGCGCCATTGTATAGTGGTATGAAGTTGGCGGCGCTGGCGGCGTTTTGAAGCAGGTTCTGACGTACCAGAGACGCGTTGCTGCTAGTGCTGGCTTCATTCACCCAACGTTCGTCCACTAGGGTTATGTCGACTCGATCCCAGGCAATAGCATGCTTACTCAAGGCGGCAAACATTGTCGTTGGCGTGCGGCCACCGGATACGGCTAGGCTTGCCCGTGGTTGCTGTGTCAATGCTTGCGCAAGGCAATGGGCAATGGCGGCGGCTAAGGACTCAGCAAGTTGCTTAGGGGTGTTTTGTTGATGCCAAGAGGTATGCTTTGGCAAATAGTCGGGTTTAGCAGTGTTCATGCCAGCGGTGTCCAAAAGCTTCAATCATATCGTAGGCGGCGTGCGGGCCTTGTGTGCCGGCAGGGTAGGTGTGTAGGGATGATGCACTCTGTTCCCAGGTGGCGCGGATCTGGTCGCACCATTGCCAGGCGGCTTCCACTTCATCGCGGCGCACAAATAAACTCTGGTTGCCCTTTAGGGCTGCCAATAGTAAGCGTTCATAAGCGTCAGGAATACGGCCTTCGCCTTGGGTTTGGGCAAAGTCCAGATGTAATGGGTCGCGGCGCAGGCGCATACCTTTATCTATGCCTTGTTCTTTGGTGAGTGTTTGCAAAGAAATACCTTCATAAGGCTGCAGCCGAATCACTAATTTGTTTTTTGCTAGCGGCTCTTGGTCGGCATCGAAAATAAAATGCCGACTAGGGCGGAAGTGAACGATAATTTCTGTCAGTTTGCTACGCATGCGTTTGCCTGTACGCAAGTAAAAGGGTGTGCCGGCCCAGCGCCAATTAGCAATATCGGCACGCAAAGCCATATAGGTTTCGGTTTGGCTTTGCGTGTTGGCATCAGGTTCGTTCAAGTAGCCAGGTACGGATTGGCTATCATAATGCCCGTCGCCATATTGGCCGCGCACCACATAGTTGTTAATGGTGTGCGGTTGCATGGGCTGTAAAGCTTCTAATACACGCACTTTTTCGTTACGAATACTGTCGGTATCAAGGCGTGTAGGTGGCTCCATGGCAACCATGCAAAGTAGCTGTAGTAGGTGGTTTTGCACCATGTCGCGCATTTGGCCAGCGTGGTCAAAATAGCCCCAGCGCCCTTCAATACCAACTTCTTCAGCTACAGTGATCTCTACATAGCTGATATGATCGTGGTTCCATAGGTCAGCGAAAATAGGGTTGGCAAAACGCAAAGCCAAGAGGTTTTGTACGGTTTCTTTGCCTAGATAATGATCAATGCGATACACCTGCCGTTCATCAAAGAATTCACCCACGGTGTCATTGATGTCCTTGGAGGAGGCCAGGTCGTGGCCGATTGGCTTTTCCAATACGATACGGCTAGCTGACGTGTTGAGTTGTGCCCGACCTAGGTTGCGACAAATATCGCCAAAAATAGAGGGCGGCGTAGCGAGATAAAAAGTCACTAGCGGATCCCAATCAGCCAAGGTTGATTGCAAGCTTTGGTAGTCTTTGGCCAGGGTCATGTCTAGCTGGAGGTAGTTTAAACGTTGTAAGAAACGTTGTTTTACTGCATCATCAAGATGCTCTTCTGGCACAAACTTGCCCAGCGCTTCGGCGGCAATTTGAGTAAATTCTTGGCACTTAAGTGATGATCGAGCAAGGCCCAGAATACGGGTTTCAGCGGGTAATAGTTCGGCTACATCCAATTGATAGAGAGAAGGTAATAGTTTGCGCAAGGATAAGTCACCTAAGGCGCCAAATAGAACCAAGGATTTGCTGAACGATTGCGTGTTTGGGTTTTGTGTCTGCATCACTTAAAATAGCATTTTATGATAGTAATTGATGTAATAATACTACACAAAAAGCCTATATAATAGATTGATATGCTAAAATGTAAGTAATATTACGTAATTAATGAATTTTTGTTTGCAGGAGTGCAACCTATGAACCCAGCCGATAATTTGCTGGATCTTCTTAATACCCAATTAGATAGCTTAAATAGATCGGAACGCAAGGTCGCGCAAGTCATTCTCAATGACCCTCAAGAAGCTACGGGGCTGAGTATCGCTACCTTGGCCGAACGTTCAGCGGTATCTGAGCCTACAGTGAACCGTTTATGTCGTACTTTTGGGGTGAAGGGGTTTCCCGATTTCAAAATTCGTTTAGCACAAAGCATGGCGAGGGGGACACCTTATATCAGCCAAAATGTTGACATAGACGATACGGCTGAAGTTTATACGGACAAGATATTTTCTAGCTCTATTGCTAGCCTGGATGCTACCCGACGCAAAGTGAACCCTGCGATGGTGGAGAAAGCCGTTGATTTTCTTAGCCAGGCGCAACAGATTTTGTTTTTTGGTATGGGGGCTTCGGGCGCGGTCGCACAAGATGCCCAGCACAAGTTTTTCCGCTTTAATATTCCGGTAGTGGCGCATAATGATCCCCTCTTGATGCGCATGCAGGCAGCAGCTTGTCGCCGAGGTGATGTGGTGGTGCTCTTGTCGTTTACCGGACGCACTAAGGAAACCATTGAAATTGCGCACTTAGCCCGTCAGGCTGGCGCCGTAACTATTGCCGTAACCGCGCCTGGTTCGCCCTTGTCTGAGGCAGTGAGTATGGCCTTGGAAATTGTGGCACCAGAAGATACCGATGTGTATATGCCTATGCAATCGCGCTTGATTCAGCTCACCTTGTTAGATGTGTTGGCGACCGGTGTTATTTTGCGCCGCGGCGAAGATTTTCAAGACCACCTGCGTGGTATTAAGCAAAGCCTTGTGGATACTCGGCTAGCGCCGCAGGCCACGGAAGAATGTTAAAGGAAGAGTAAAAAGCTATGAAACTGTTTTTGGTGTTGTTGATGAGCATGACTTTGCTCTCAGGTTGTGTGCTTACCAAGGTTGTAACAGTGCCTATGCGGGTTGTTGGTGCGGTGGTTTCAGTGGTCCCCATAGTGGGCGATGCGGTTGACGAAACCATTGAAGAAGTGGCCGATGGTATTGACGAGATTCCGTTATAGAAAACCAGCTACTAGATTAAAATAAAAAGGCCGCTCATTTAGCGGCCTTCTTTTATGATTTCTCAGTGGCTTATAATACCACCGTTGGCAAAGCTTATAGTGCTTCTAGCTTGGCCCGAATTTCGGCCATTTTGGTGGACATTACACGTTCCAAGTGCAATAGTTCTTTGGCTAGATCTTCTTTGCTGTTACCGCTCTTTTCTTCTTCCGCCAACTTGTTTAGTTCGGTGATAGCGCGTAGTAGGAAAGGCGAGATCTCACTGACTTCCTGCCATTGCTGACGACCAGAATCGACCATTACGGTGCGGGTTGAACGGCCAAAACGGAATTTTTTGCTACGTGGCAGGAAAGAGCCTTTTTCACGCTTGTAGTATACTTTTAAGATATCATAACCGCCTTCCTGGCGTAGTGTGTACTTGGTGATATCTTCAAAACTGCTGACGCCCATTTCGGACAGAGTTGGGTATTGTGCTTCATTCATAATCATTTTCTCCTGATAGAAGACAGTAAGGTTAAATTTTAGGTAAAAATTAGAACTGCAACAATTTTATTGTGGTGGGTTGGCTCTGCTGGCCTGACCTTGCTGGTTCGGTGGGCAACCCTTATCGGGGTGTGATAAGTGGTTTGTATTGCCCGTTTACTTGCTGAGCATTATACGCTAATTGTGGTCAAAAAATAACCAGCTGGAGGGTTTTATATTAGACTTTTGGTTAATAGGTATTATTCACAATTTTGATAGTGGTGGCGTTTGTAATAATTGCGTTATACTGGTTGTTTATTAAGGCCTATTTTACTCAGGAATCTATCACTTATGTCAGGTGTCATCCCTATCGATGAGGGCGTAGAGCGTTTGTCCCTTAAGGACTATACGGAAAAAGCTTACCTAGATTATTCCATGTACGTGATTTTAGACCGCGCCTTGCCGCATATAGGCGATGGCCTGAAACCAGTGCAACGCCGTATTGTTTATGCGATGTCCGAATTGGGCCTAAAAAATTCGGCTAAATACAAAAAATCCGCGCGTACTATAGGCGACGTATTGGGTAAGTTCCACCCTCATGGTGACGGTGCTTGTTATGAAGCCATGGTGCATATGGCACAAACATTTTCCTATCGCTATACCTTAGTAGATGGGCAAGGCAACTGGGGTTCTGCAGATGACCCTAAATCCTTTGCCGCAATGCGTTATACAGAAGCTCGTTTGGCCCCCTACGCCGATGTGTTGTTGGGTGAGCTGGGCCAAGGTACTGTTGATTGGGGGCTAAATTTTGATGGCACCATGAAAGAGCCGCTAGTGCTGCCTTCGCGAGTGCCAAACGTGCTATTGAATGGTGCCACAGGTATTGCTGTGGGTATGGCTACGGATATCCCGCCGCATAACCTGCGCGAAGTGGTGCAGGCTTGTATACACCTATTGGATAATCCGCAAGCGCAAACGGCTGACTTATGTGAGTTTATTAAGGGTCCTGACATGCCCACTACGGCTGAAATTATCAGCCCACGTGCAGACTTGTTGTCCATGTATGAAACGGGTCGTGGCAGCATTCGTATGCGTGCCGTGGTGGACAACGAAAATGGTGATCTTGTTATTTCGGCTTTGCCTTACCAGGTGTCTGGTGCCAAGGTCATTGAACAGATCGCGGCGCAGATGCAAGCGAAGAAGCTCCCCATGGTGGCTGACTTGCGAGACGAAGGGGACCACGAAAACCCCACTCGTTTGGTTGTCGTACCACGTTCGAATCGCGTTGATACCGAACAATTGATGAATCACTTGTATGCTACTACGGATCTAGAGCGTACTTATCGCGTTAACCTGAACTTAATCGGTACTAATGGCTTACCGCAAGTGAAGGGCTTACGTACAATCTTAACGGAATGGTTGGCATTTCGTATGGAAACTGTGCGTAAGCGATTGCAGTATCGTTTGGATAAGGTGTTGGAGCGTTTGCACTTATTGGATGGTTTGTTGGTTGCCTTCCTCAATATTGATGAAGTCATTGCCATTATTCGCGAAGAAGACAAGCCTAAGCCAGTATTAATGGCACGCTTTGATTTATCTGATCGTCAAGCCGAAGCTATCTTGGATTTAAAGCTGCGCCACCTGGCCAAGCTAGAAGAAATGCGTATCAAGGCTGAGCAGGATGAGCTGGCTAAAGAGCGCGATGAGCTGCAATTGATTTTGGGATCCAAGGCCCGTCTTAAAACCTTGATTAAACGTGAACTTAATACCGATGCCGAAGTTTTTGGCGATGATCGAAAATCACCGATCGTGTTGCGCGCTGAGGCAAAGGCCTTGTCCGAACGTGACCTACTGACCTCTGAGCCGGTGACCGTAATCTTGTCCAAGCAAGGTTGGGTGCGCGCTGCCAAAGGGCATGATCTCGATGCTGAGAACATGAGCTACAAGTCTGGCGATGACTTCTATATGGCCGTGAAGGGGCGTAGCAATCAAAACGTCACCTTTATTGATGATGGTGGCAGGGCCTATGCGCTAGAAGCCCATACACTACCTTCTGCGAGAGGTCAGGGTGAGCCCTTAAGTGGCCGCTTTAATGCCCCAAGTGGCGTGCAGTTTTGTACGGCTATTAGTGTAAAGCCAGAGCAGTTGTTGTTGATGAGTACGGATGCTGGCTATGGTTTTGTGGCTAAGTTTGAAGACTTGTTGAGCAAGAATAAGGCCGGTAAGGCCGTCATGAGCGTGCCAAAGGGTGGCCAAGTACAGACCCCACAGCTCATCGGTAACCCAGATACCACCTGGTTGGTCGCAGTGAGCAATGAAGGCCGTATGCTGGTGTTCCCATTGCAAGACCTGCCACAATTGGCACGTGGTAAAGGTAACAAGATCATTAGTATTTCTGCAGCTCGCGTGGCGACCCGTGAAGAGTTTATGGTGTCAACGGCACTCGTGCAGGAAGAAGACGAGTTACTTGTGCATTCTGGTAAGCGCTACCTGCGCCTTAAGGGCAGTGATCTGGTTCACTATCGTGGTGAGCGTGGTCGTCGTGGTAACAAACTGCCGCGTGGTTTCCAGAAGGTAGATAGCTTGGAAGTTGCAGCTAAAGAAGTGGTGGTTGAAGCAGAGTCTGATACTGAAACCTAACCCACTTGTGGGTATGAGGGGTACTGGCTTATGCCGTAGGCATGTGCCTGTCCCTTTTAGTAATATAGTCTGTAGAATCTATTGTTGAAGGGAATAGGCACTTTTTATCTGCTGCGCAGCTAAATAAGAGCCAGTCCCCGAATATCACAAGCTCGCAGAAAAGTGCTTGATCTGCATGTTCAACAAATCTTGATAATCGCTACTCAAACGGCTCAAGCTAAAGGCACCGTTATCGAGTAGCTGGCAATTATCTAATTCCAAAACACGTTGTTGAAGCTCTGGGTGGTAAGCCACTTGGCGGCTAATCATCATGTCTTGCAAACGTTGCTGGCGGGATAACTCAGCGGCTTCATTAATCAAATCATCTGAGTCTTCTAACGGACCTGTGTGCACGACAATTTGTATATTTAGGCTTGGCTTGCCCGCTAATAAGCGCTGTTGGTTGTAGGCCTTATATAAACCAAAGAAAAACTGCGCGGCACACAAGGCATTTACACAGTGGGTCATATGTTCATGGGGTTTGTCAAAAGTAACCAATACGTCGTGGTTTTCTTCTGTTTCTATGGCACCACCATAGATGGCACACACCTGGTCTACTAGTTTTTGATAAGCCTTTAATAGGTGATGCTTTTCTTGCGCGATAATAGGGCCTTGGTCGCGGGTGTTGACGTTGATATACAGCAAACTGACTAAAGGATTTTCATCTGCGGCTCGAATTTCTGCCTGTAAACCTGCTGGGGCTGGTGTGTTGGCAAGGGTCGCCGTTGGCTCTTCAATGGCCAGCGTGTGGAGGTCGTTAACTGGCTCAGGATCGTCCGGGGTGCCAGTGTGCTTTAAATCATCCATGGTCAAAATAGGTACTTGGCGAGTAAAGGCGGTATCAATGGGGGCTTGTACACCATAGTTAGGGCCACTAGAGCTCAACAGTGGGTCGCCAATATCACCTAAGTCAGGGCTGTTCGATAGCTCACGTGCCAAATCATGCAATTCATGGTCGAAGCCTTCTTGCTGGTTACCTTCTAAAGCGCTGGCGGGAATGACTGGCAGGCCAGTGCCTTGCGGCATTTCCAATTCAAATTGATGCTCGGTTTGTACATGCAGCATGCGGTTTTCGTTAACCGAGTTAAAGCCTAGGTTGAGAATGCCCCATTCATCTAAGCGCTGGTCATCAAGCGGTGGTGCTCGGTCGTATAGGAGTAGCTGCTCTTGGGCTTCGTGAAAGGCTTGCATGGGCTGGTAAAGGCGGCTGCCAAACCACCAGCCTAGCACCAGGCTTAGCAGCCCTAGTGCTAGGCTACTGGGCCATAATAGTTGGATCAGCGCTTGCCAGCTTGGTTGCAAGTTAGCTGGGGCAATTTTAATTTGCAGATTACCAAGCATGACATCGTTACTGCGGATGGTGAACTTATCTAGTTCGCGGCTGCCAAGGAAGCCGGCTTTAGCGAGCATTTTGCCATCGGCGTTATAAATAGCCGCGCCTGTGATGGTGTTGCTGCTAATGAGCTCTTGCAAAGAGACGTTGAGACTAATTAGATCATGACGCAAAATGAGTGGCGCGCTTAGTTTGGCTAATTGGCTACCTAGTTGCTGCTGTTGATGTTTGTGTTGTTGGCCCGCGGCAGCTTCAAGATGCAGGTAAGTCATGCTCCCAAGCGCCAGTACGCTCAAGGCAAAGACCGTCAAGGAAAGCAAAATGGTCTTCTGTACCAAACTAACACGGGATTGCATGTGTTGGCGTAAGGTATGTGTGCGGTTGGAATTGGTCACAATAATTTATCTAATTGGCTACTTGCGCAAACCTCACATTTTACACTGGAAGTGGTAAAATAATAAGCCAATTCTTTAACCTACTTTGATTGCCTGTCTGGCTTGCCCAAATTAGCAATTTAAATGCCCATATCTGTAAGGATCCAGTTCATGTTTGCCAGCCTCACTTTGCTGCAGAAAAACACCCGCTTCCCACAAACCATTGCTGACTTATTTATACAACATGGCGTGCAAGCAGAGTTACGGCAGTTATCATCTGCGCCTGCTTGCCATGTTTGGCAGTGGCAAATGGTAGGCTCTGTGTCAGAAGTAGTTAAAGCAGAAATAGCCCAAATTTTGGCCGCCGATAAGCAGCAAGGTGTGGCTGATTATGTGCTCTATGAAGGGCCGCAGGCGCCACACATAAAGTTGGCTGTATTTGATATGGATTCAACCTTGATCCAGGCTGAAGTAATGGACCAAATTGCCTATTCAGCAGGAATTGGTGATCAGATTGCCGCCATTACGGCTAGTTCCATGCGTGGAGAAATTGATTTTCAAGAAAGTTTCGAACGCCGTCTTGGTCTGCTTAAAGGCTTTGACTGTGCCGTTTTAGACGCAATCTATAACAATATAGAGCTCATGCCAGGTGCCGAGCGTTTAATGGTTAATTTGCGTAAGCAGGGCGTGTATTGCGTGATCTTGTCGGGTGGCTTTAGCTATTTCGCCGATCGTTTTGCGCAACGACTGGGTATGCAAGAGGCTCATTCTAACCCTCTTGAGCAGGTTGAAGGCAAACTGACTGGTGAGATTTCCGTGCGCATTCTCGATGCGCAACGCAAGCTAGAGTTGCTAGCAGACATCAGGCAGCAACATGGTTGGCCTGTGGCGCAGACGCTGGCAGTGGGTGATGGCGCTAATGATTTACCTATGCTGGGTGCAGCCGGCTTAGGGGTGGCTTTTCATGCTAAGCCATTGGTCATTGCCGAGGCGCCTCACCATGTCAGCCATTTTGGCTTGGATGGCTTATTGTACGTGTTGGGGTTGTCGGACGACGAGCTGGTGTAGTCTAGGTCACAATACCAGCGTCTTATGAGCCATTCCCGGTTCTTCTTTTACCAAGCGTGGTACCAGATATCCTGGCAGTTTCTCTTGCATCTCTCGGTGTAATTGCAGCCCATGATCGCGCTCAATAAAGAAATGCTGGGTGCCAGCTACATGATCTGGCAGGTGCAAATAATAAGGCAGTACCCCCACTTTAAATAATGCCTTGCTCAAGTCAATTAAGCTGGTGCTATCAGCATTGACGCTGTGCAATAAAACACTCTGATTAAGCAAGCTTACGCCAGCAGCGGCTAGTTGTTGGCAAGCTGCGCCTACGGCCGTGTCTATTTCCTGAGCATGGTTGCAATGCATGACGAGTACCATCTGCAAGCGCGAACTTTCTAGGCGTTCACATAAAGCAGAGGTAATGCGTGCTGGTAACACCACAGGTAGGCGGCTATGGATGCGTAAGCGCTGTACCTGAGGTAATGCTTCAATTTCATCCAGCAAGGCAAATAGCATGTTGTTGGTGAGGGCTAGTGGATCGCCGCCACTGAGAATGATTTCTTCAAGGTCCATATCCTCAGCCAAATGCGCAAGGCTTGCTTGCCATTGGCTGCGGCTACGTTGTTGCTCGTCATAAGGATAATGACGGCGAAAGCAATAACGGCAGTTGATGGCACAATGGCCAGCAGCAACTAACAGGGCGCGGCCATGGTATTTATGCACCACTCCCGGGCTAGGGTTAAATTCAGACTCGGCTAGGGGGTCGGTGACAAAGCCTGGCACGGACAAGCCTTCGGCGGCTTGCGGTAAAACCTGTAACAGTAATGGATCTTGTGGGTCTGCGGGTTGCATGCGGTCGGCATAGGCCTGGGGTACCAGGGTGCCAAATCCTTGGTCATTGGCGCTCAATTCGGCTACTTGCTGTGCATCAAACTGCAGCTGCTCTAATAGTGCCTTGGGGGTACGTAAACTCTGTGCTAACTGCTGGCGCCAGCGCTGTTCTTCGGCATTTTGTTCGGGGCTGAGGATAACTTGTGCTTGAGGCTCAACTTGTGCCGCAGTTTCAGGTATCATTAGCGTTTCCGTTTTAGTTAATTGATTGAGCAATATAATGGCGAATTATAGCACTAACGAATTCAAGAATGGTCTTAAAGTGATGCTGGAAGGCGACCCATGCTCCATGGTGGACGTGGAGTTTGTTAAGCCAGGTAAAGGCCAAGCGTTTACTCGCGTCAAAATGAGAAACCTAAAAAGCGGTCGTACTTGGGATCGTACCTTTAAGTCTGGCGAAAGCATTGAAAGTGCTGACGTCATGGACCGTGATATGGAATACGTTTACACCGATGGCGAATTCTGGCACTTCATGTTGACTGATGGTTCTTATGAGCAATTTGGCGCTGATGAAGCCGCCGTTGGCGATTGCACCAAGTGGCTAAAAGAGCAGGAAGTTTACCAGGTGACCTTGTGGAACGATTCCCCAATTTCTGTGGCACCACCCAACTTTATTGAGTTGGAAGTGACCGAAACAGACCCAGGCCTAAAAGGCGATACAGCACAAGGTGGCAGCAAGCCAGCTTACCTGACCACAGGTGCTATGGTACGTGTACCTTTATTTATCGAAATTGGCGAAGTATTGAAGGTTGATACTCGCACCGGTGATTACGTAAGCCGTGCTTAAGTTATTACTTGTGGGGTCAGACCTCAGGTCTGCCCCCAAATATTCTAGG
>DPHB01000004.1:91477-110037 GCA_003521845.1 Oceanospirillaceae bacterium
CCCCAAATATTCTAGGTCTGCCCCTAAATATCCCTTTCTTTCCCAATCTTCTCATGATTGCTAGTCCACTATGGCAACCTTCTGCCGAGCTTCCAATGCTACTTGCGCGGGCACGCTTATTGGCGCAGTTGCGGGCGTTTTTTGCACAGCGCGATGTATTGGAGGTGGATACACCGGTGTTATCTCATCATGGCGTAAGCGATCCGCATATCGACAGTATCGCTGCTAAATTCGTGCCAGATGGTGCACCAGCTGGTGATGTTATGCACCTGATGAGTTCCCCAGAATACGCCATGAAACGTCTACTGGTGCAGGGTAGTGGTTGTATCTATCAGGTTGCCAAGGCTTTTCGCAATGGGGAAGCAGGGCGTCGCCATAACCCTGAATTTACCATGTTGGAATGGTACCGGGTAGGTTATGACTTAGAGCAGTTGATGGCTGAGGTAGCTCAATTACTTGATCTGTTGCTGCTGCCAGCATTGCCCCATTTAGATTGGCAGTTCTTGTCCTATGAACAGGCCTTTGTGCAAACCTTGGGTGTTAACCCCATGCTTATGCATGACGCCGAGTTACAAACTTTGGCTCAGCAGCATGTGGATATGTCCATGCCTGCAGTAACACCTCGTGATACCTGGTTAGATCTGTTAATGAGCCATTGCGTAGAACCCGCTTTGCCGCCAGCTTGTTTTGTCTATAACTACCCAGCCAGCCAGGCGGCTTTGGCGAGGGTGGTAGTGGATGGTAATGGCCATCTGGTAGCTAGGCGCTTTGAAGTCTATGTGCAAGGTATGGAATTGGCGAATGGCTACCACGAGTTAGCGGATGCTGATGAGCAGGCAAAACGCTTCGCTGAAGATAATCAGACACGCGTAGCAATGGACAAGGTAGAGATGCCTGCCGATCTTCGCCTTGTTGCGGCCTTGCAACATGGCTTGCCGGATTGTTCAGGGGTGGCCATGGGGCTAGAGCGTATACTTATGCTAGCCCATGGCAAGCAGCATATTGCTGAAGTTTTGGCGTTTGACTTTAGCCGGGCATAGGGATTCATTGCGAAGGTTGTATCGACATTGCGAACGTTGTACCGTCATTGCGAACGAAGTGAAGCAACCTCTTAACTTTGGCACTTCGCTTGCGAGAGATTGCCGAGTCGCTGCGCTTCTCGCAATGACGTTTGGTTTACCTCGCAATGGCGATGTATTATTAACCCTTAAGCTTAGCTAACATCTGCCCCATACGGGTAGTCACACCAGGCTGCAATGCTTCATTCCACTCGCAAGTGCCTTTAGGTAGGCACATAACTACCGTAGAGCCGAGTTTAAAACGGCCCATTTCTTCACCTTTGCGGATGATAATGTCGTTTTGGTCAGTATACTGCCAGTTGGTGACTTGCTTGCCTGTTGGGCAAACGAGCCCTGCCCAAGGGGTTTCCACGCTAGCCACAATCATGGCGCCGACCAGTACCATGGCCATAGGACCAAACTCTGTATCAAACATGGCTACCACACGCTCGTTGCGAGCAAACAAGCCGGGTACGTTGGCTGCCGTGGCTTGGTTTACTGAGAACAGCTGGCCAGGCACGTGTACCATGCTAGTTAGCTTACCGTCACAAGGCATATGAATACGGTGATAGTCTTTTGGGGCTAGATAAATAGTGGTGAACTGGCCATCAATAAATGCTTCAGCTAGGTCACTGTTGCCACCTAGTAAAGTGGTGACATCAAAATCTTGACCCTTGGCCTGAAATACTTTTCCGGCTTTGATATCGCCAATCTGGCTAATAGCACCATCAACAGGGCAGGCTAGATGGTTGTCATGGAAATCGACAGGGCGAGCATCATCTTTAAGGGCACGCGTAAAGAAGTCGTTAAAATTAACATAGTCTGCTAAGTCTTCACGCTTGGCTTCTTGCATATTTACCTTAAATTGCTTGGCAAATAGTTTGATCAAGGGGTCCTTGATGAGAGGTAGGCGGCAGTCGGCCAGCAAGCCCACTAGGCGGGAAATTAAATGTTGCGGTACGATGTACTGTAGCAGAATAAACAAACGATTTTTCATAACGGTTCCTGAAGTAGTTATTGATGAGTCACAAACTCATCCAAGGAATCTTTAATGCTGCGATAGCTGGCCAGGCGTGCTGGATCTATTGCGCCATCTTCTAAAGCTTTTAACAATGCACACTTTGGTTCGTGTTCGTGTGAACAGTCGCTAAACTTGCAGTAGCCTAAATAGGGTCGAAATTCGCGGAAGCTTTCGATTAAGGTTTCTGCGTCCATATGCCACAAACCAAATTCACGAATACCCGGTGAGTCAATTAAGTCACCACCTTGAGGGAAGTGAAATAGTTTGGCCGTGGTGGTGGTATGGATACCTTGCTCGTGGTATTCCGACAGCTCGCTTACCTTCAGGTCGGTGCCAGGTAATAGCACGTTAACCAAGGAAGACTTGCCTACACCCGATTGGCCCACGAAGACACTAATGCGTTGGTCCAAAGTGGCATGTAATTCTTCTAAACCATCTTGGGTTTTGGTCGAAGCGCGAATTACGCGATAGCCTAGCTGTGTATAACGCGCCAACATGGACTCGATATGCTCAGCGGATTCCTCATCAAGTATGTCAGTTTTGTTGAGTAAAATAATAGGCTCAATGTCACTGGCTTCGGACGCCACTAGATAGCGATCCACTAGATTGGCGTGGGCATAAGGCTTGGGCGCAATAGTCACGACTATCTGGTCGATATTGGCGGCAATGGGTTTTAGGTCGCCATATTTATTGGGGCGGCTTAACTCACTGTGGCGTGGGTTGCGCGCCACCACGACACCTGTTTTATCGGCTGCTTCGCGCCACGAAACCTGATCACCGGTTACTAGGTGGCCTAAGTTAGAGCGTAGTTTACAACGGAACAACTGGCCTTGGTGTTCACCATCAGCGGCTTCTACATCAATTTGCGCACCATAGTGGGCAATAATTTGGCCTTGCTGTTCAGGGCCTAAATCACCGTGCTCTATGGCGTCATCGATGGCCTTGTCTTTCTTGCCGGCTCGGTCACGACGCTCGGCCTGAACCTTTTCTATTTGCCATTGCTGGCGACGGGTAAGTCTGCGTTTTGCCATGTAATTGTCAATTGGCTGTCTATTTGGGGTTTATTCTACCGCGAAGTGGGGCATAATTCAGGTTTTCGCCGCGATTATCTTGGCTAGGCAGCAAATTTGCTAATAATTAACCACCGTGCGAATTTAAAATAGACATATAGGACACACAAGGACACAAGATGGCAAAGCACCCACATAACTTAATTTGGCTTGACTTGGAAATGACTGGCTTAGAGCCAGACACCGATGTCATTATCGAAATTGCCACCATAGTCACTGATGCCAACCTCAATGTGCTCGCCCAAGGCCCGTCTTTAGCTGTGCACCAGAGCGATGATGTATTAAATAATATGAATGCCTGGTGTATCGACCAACATGGCAAGTCTGGCCTTACCCAGCGTGTGCGTGAAAGCCAAGTAAGCTGTGCCGATGCGGAACAAATGACCATCGACTTTTTAACACAGTATGTGGACGCCGGTGTTTCGCCCATGTGCGGCAACAGCATCGGTCAGGACCGCCGCTTCCTAGTGAAGTACATGCCTAAGCTGGCCGAGTATTTTCACTACCGCAACCTGGATGTCAGTACCTTAAAAGAATTGGCCAACCGTTGGCGGCCCGACCTGGCCGACGGTTTTAAGAAAAATGGCTCACATCTAGCCATGGACGATGTCATCGACTCCATTGCCGAACTAGCCTACTACCGCGAACACTTCTTGAACTTGAAATAACCACCTAGGGGCTGGCTTTTCCCGCAGGGAAGTGCCTGTCCCGTCTATCTAAGGTGTCAAAGAGTGCTGATCCCCCATCCAAGGTGTCTGGCTCAGCCCGCAGGGAAGTGCCTGACTCCAATGAGGCTATAACACGTATGACCACCGACACCGAAATCACCCAAGCCCTAAAACAACTCCACAGCCAATGCCAAACCCGGCAATTGGCAACCGTGGATGCCGCTGGCCAGCCCGATGCCAGCTATGCCCCCTACGTACGAGTAGCCGGCAACTATTACATCTTCGTTAGCCAACTCGCCGCCCATACGCAAAATCTACTGACTCAAAAACAAGCCAGCATCATGTTGATCCAAGCAGAACAAGATGCCAAAAACCTCTTTGCAAGAATGCGTTATACCTGTGCTTGTGAGGTGGCGGACGTTGCTCGTACCGAACCTTTGTTCAATGAAATGATAGAAAGCATGCAGGAACGCTTCGGTGGCGTTATTGAATTGCTAACTAGCTTGGGTGATTTTCATCTGCTACAACTAAGCCCAGTTAGTGGTCGTCTAGTGACGGGTTTTGGTAAGGCTTACGAAATGGAAAAAGATGAATTACTTGATTTTTTTGGCTGAAATATAGCTCGGTAATGTTTTCCAAACATTTATCAGGCATGGCTTGGCGACCTAAGCAAACTTCAACATCTGATAAGCGCCTAAGTCCACGTTTTGCCTAGCTGACCACAAATCATGTTGATCCTGCATTAGTAGCCAACTTTCCGGGGAGCGGCCAAGCACTTTAGATAGCTTTAAAGCCATCAACGGCGTAATACCCCCTTTACCATTTATAATGCGGCTGACAATCGATTGGCTTATTTGCAGGTTGATTGCTAGCTCTATTGCACCAATCTTAAATGGGTCCAAATACAATTCGCCAATTGCCACTCACCGTGATTGACCACTGTTTATTTCTTTTTCCTTTTAGTGGCTGTAAGCGCCACCCTGGAATGTTCATATCATCAATGTCAAAAGCCGTGTTCAGGGCTTTTAAGCGCTCTTCTATACGGGCAATGTGAGTAACCTGTATGCCTGAAGTGCTGCCACTAGTAATGTTGAAATATTAGGTGTGCTTCATTTGGCCGAGCCAAATTTTATCGCCTGCACTGTGTTTTCGTCAGTCTGGTGATGGAGATTACTCTTTCTGCCCGATCTAGTTTGTACCTAATTTGGTCTAGAATCAATTAGGCGTAGCCAACTCCATCGAATTTGATTAGCACACATTCTTTGGTCATGTGGCACGGTTTTGCCATATAAAATACGCCCTGTTATTTGACTAGGCCACTGCAATGGAACCTTGTTTTCAGCACTTCAATTGATCTTCTATTTAGGACTAGGGGCTAATATGTGTAAGCACATGCAAATAAGTTCAGTCAGCTTAGCTTTGATATTTGTTTCGGTTTGCTCATCTTTAGAGTTTGAGGAAGCGCTGACAATAGAGGCCCCAGCCGAGACGGTGTTTTCGACTATCACTGACTATGCTAGGGGAAACCGACAGTGAACCCATGTGACGCAAGCACAGAGGGCCACACGGCGGGCGCGCTAAATTATAGACAATATTATATGGTTGTAAGTTATCTAGTTGAGAGCATGAATTATCTTGAGACTGATATATATAATCTTGATTCATACCCTATTGATGAAGCTATTAGGTGGCATGACAAGAGGTGTTTGAGCCAAGAATAATGCAGTCGTTCTAATTGCTCAGGCTTTGTTTTTAAAACAAATGCTTAAGCTTCCGTGCCTCAATATTCAATAAGGGCAACGGCTTTAAGGGAATACCCTGCTCAGCCCTAAGTTGCAATTGCTGCAAAGCCCATTGCACATGTTCTTGCACCATCTCCGACTCATAATCTAAACGGCTTGTTAGCGCTGCCTGTGCCGCGGCCGTGGCGTGGCCATTACCCAAGCCAATAGCAATATTACGCAACCAGCCCTCATAGCCTGCGCGGCGTATTGGCGAGCCTTGGGTACGCTGGTCAAATTCTTCTGCAGTCCAGCTAAATAGTTCTATTAGGCTAGCTTGGTCCAAGTTATGCCTTGGCTTGAAGTCGTCTTCTACGCTGGCTTGTGGGTAACGGTTCCATGGGCAGGCCAGTTGGCAATCATCGCAACCAAATATGCGGTTACCCATAAGGGGGCGAATGTCTTCTGGGATGGCACCCTTGTGCTCAATAGTCAGGTAGGCGATGCATTTGTTGGCATCTAGCACGTAAGGTTCAGGAAATGCATTGGTAGGGCAGACGTCCATGCAAGCTGTGCAGCGGCTGCAGTGATCTTTGTCGTAAGGCTCGTCCGTGGGCAAGGGTAGGTTGATAAATATCTCACCTAGGACAAACCAAGACCCGGTTTTGCGATTGATTAAAAGTGTGTTTTTTCCCTGCCAACCTAGGCCAGCTTGCTGTGCCATGGGTTTTTCCATAACCGGGGCGCTATCAACAAATACACGAAAGCCATAAGGGCCAATGAGCCCTTCAATGGATTTGGCTAATTGGGCCAAACGTTTGCGTACTAGCTTATGGTAATCACGGCCTAGAGCGTAGCGTGCTACATAGCCTTGCTGGTCATCTTCGAGGCAGGATTTGGTGGTGATGTTCGGGTCTAGGTAGTGCATATTTAGGCAGATAACGCGCACGGTTCCCGGCACCAGTTCTGCGGCGCGGTAGCGTTTAGTGCCGTGTTCGGCCATATAGCCCATAGCGGCGTGGTAGCCATTATCCAACCAGTTTTGTAAACGTGCGCCAGCGTCTTCTAACTGTGGGTCAACGACGCCCATATCGGCAAAACCGTAGTCTTTGGCAAGTGTCTGAATTTGTTGCTTAAGTTCCACCAACTGCTGCTGGCTGAGGCTAGGAACAGGTGGCACGGCGTCTTGTGGCAAGGCTGTGGCGGCTGTGTTGGATGAGGTAGTTTCTGACATGGGGATATTTTACCTTGAATTGCCGTCGAAAGACTACGCATGGCCGCAATGACAGGGTATTATGTGTGCTCAATATGTAAACCTGTTTCCTAATATTTAGACTAACCTTACAAGCAATGAACAAACAACAACTACTAGAAGCACAGGGTGAAGACGCAATGGTGGCCCTAGGCCAGCAATTGGGTGCTGCGGCAGAGCATGCTGCCTGTGGTTTGGTGGTGTTTTTGCAAGGCAACCTAGGTATGGGAAAAACCACGTTGATTCGAGGTGTGATTCGCCATTTTGGTCATCAAGGCGCGGTAAAAAGTCCTACCTATACATTGGTTGAGCCTTATGAGTTTGCCGAGCAGCAAGTGAATCATTTTGACTTGTATCGTTTAGGCCACCCCGAAGAACTGGAGTTTTTGGGTATTCGTGATTATTTCACTAGTAAGGCGATCAATTTAATCGAATGGCCTGATAGGGGGGCTGGGGTTTTACCCGCTGCCGATTTGGTGATATCGATTACTGGAGAAGGGCCGCAACGACAATTGGCTTTTGCTGCCTATACGGCAAGGGCACAGAGCTTGTTGGGCAAGTTAACGGCGCAGCAGGTAACACCGGGAGCAAACAATGATTAGGTTTTTAAACCTAGGTGTTGCTCTATTATTACTATCGATCAGTGCGCTTGCTGCGGATATTAAAAACCTGCGTATTTGGCCTGCGCCAGACAGCACGCGTGTGGTTTTGGATATTTCAGAGCCTGTTACCTATGAGGTGATTCGCCTAGAAAATCCACAGCGACTGGTTTTGGATTTGCCTGCCAGCCGCCTACAAACGTCTGTTGCCAAACTGGATTTTAAAGGCAGCCCTATCGCGTCAATACGCTCTAGCCAGCGGCCTGACAACAAGCTGCGTATGGTGATTGACCTGCACCATAAGGTCAATGCCAAGGTGTTTGCTTTGACACCGAACCAGTCTTACGGCAATCGTTTGGTCATTGATTTAACTAACTATAAGGTGGAAGGTGCCAAGGTTAGTTCGGCACCGAGTAAGCAGCAGGCCATCAAGAGCTTGGATGTACTCAACAGTCAGCGCGATATTGTTATTGCCATTGACCCAGGCCACGGTGGTGACGATCCTGGTGCCCTAGGCCCGCGTTATAACGGTAAAAAGCTGCGTGAAAAGCATGTGGTGTTAGCCATTGCCAAGTATTTACAGCAAGAGATTAATCGTCTACCTGGCTTTGAAGGCGTATTAGTACGCAGTGGCGACTACTATGTCAGCTTGCGCGGGCGTACTAAAAAGGCACGCAGCGCCAGTGCTGATTTGTTTATTTCTATTCACGCTGATGCCTTTAAAAACAGTAAGGCTCGTGGCGCCTCCGTGTGGACCCTGTCCAAGCGTGGCGCGACCAGTGAAATGGGCCGTTGGTTGGCACAAAAAGAAAACAGTGCTGACTTGATCGGCGGTATTGGTGGCGTAAGCTTAGACGACAAAGAAGAAGACCTAGTCAAAACCTTATTAGACCTGTCCATGACCCACAGCCACTCCACCAGCCAAGGTGTGGCCGCTGCTATTCATAATAATATGGCCAAGATGGCACGCATGCATAAAAAACATGTTGAACGAGCAGGTTTTGTGGTGTTGAAGTCGCCGGATATTCCGTCGGTGCTGGTAGAAACGGGTTTTATCTCTAACCCAGGTGAAGCGGCTAAGCTGCGCACTGCTAGCTATCAAAAGCAGATGGCCAAGGCTATCGCCACGGGTGTGCGGCAGTATTTTTATGCCAACCCGGTCGCCAACACCTATGTGGCTACCGTGGTTGAAGCCAAGCGCAAACAAATTAAGTATAAGGTGGTGCGAGGGGATACCTTGTCAGAAATTGCCCAGCGCTATAACACCAGTATTAGTCAATTACGTACCGCCAACGGCATGAGCAGCAAATCCGTTTTGAAAATTGGCCAGAATCTGACCATTCCAGCAGGATAAACTATGTCCCGAATTCATCTGTTAAGCCCGCGCTTAGCTAACCAAATTGCCGCTGGTGAAGTGGTTGAACGCCCAGCCTCGGTAATTAAAGAACTCTTGGAAAATAGTCTTGATGCCGGTGCTGACAAGATAGAAATAGACGTTGACCAGGGTGGCGTTAAGCTGATGCGCGTGCGGGACAATGGTTCTGGTATCGATAAAGATGACCTGGCCCTGTCATTGAGCCGCCATGCCACCAGTAAAATCACCAGTTTAGATGATTTGGAAGCGGTCAATAGTCTTGGTTTTCGGGGTGAAGCCTTGGCTAGTATTAGCTCCGTAGCACGCTTAACCCTGACTTCTCATACAGCGCAACAAGACAGTGCCTGGCAGGTGTTTGCCGAAGGTCGGGATATGGCGGCCAAGCTACAACCGGCGGCTCACCCAGTGGGTACTACGGTAGAAGTGCGCGATTTGTTTTTCAATACGCCCGCGCGGCGTAAGTTTTTACGTACCGAAAAAACCGAATTTGGTCATCTTGAAGAAGTCATAAAGCGTTTGGCACTAAGCCGTATGGACGTGGCTTTTCAGCTCAAACATAACAGCAAGGTTATTCATAATCTGCGCCCCGCCGATCAGCAGGTGGCACAAGAAAAACGCGTAGCCAGTGTGTGCGGCCCAAGCTTTATGCAGCAGGCTGTACATATAGAAATGGAAGCACCAGGGCTGCGTCTTTGGGGGTGGGTTGGCTTGCCAACTTTTTCGCGCAGTCAGGCTGACTTACAGTACTTCTTTGTTAATGGTCGTGTCGTGCGTGACAAGCTAGTGAGTCATGCTGTGCGTCAGGCCTATCGTGATGTCTTGTACCATGGTCGTCACCCCGCATTTGTCTTGTATTTAGAGCTGGATGCTGCCACGGTTGATGTGAATGTACACCCTACTAAACACGAAGTGCGTTTTCGTGATGGCCGCTTGGTTCACGATTTTATATTTCGCTCTCTGCATAGGGCCTTAGCTGATGTGCGCCCCGAAGTGCCTACTGGCGGAGGTCTTGGCGAATTGGGGGTTGCCCCAGTGGCACAACCAGCACAGGGCATAGAGGGTGGCGTTTTTGCTGGTCAAAACCAATTGGCCATTGCTCCTTCTTCCGCGCCTATGAGCCCAGAGCATAATGTTGTTGGTGCTGGAGCGGGATTTTCTGCCTATCGGCCGCAGATGTCGGCAAGCCCTGAACAGATGCAAGAGCAAACTCAGGTGTATGGTAATTTACACGCCCAAGGTGAAGCCTCCGTAGCACAAGCTGAGCATATAGATCCGCATACAGGTGAGGTTATCGTGCCGCCACTGGGTTTTGCTGTGGCGCAATTACATGGTATCTATATTGTTGCCGAAAATGCCCAAGGGTTGGTGTTGGTCGATATGCATGCGGCCCATGAACGTATTGTCTATGAAAATATGAAAGCGGCCTTGCAAGAACAAGGTGTGCGCGCGCAGCCTTTGCTGGTGCCTCTCTCTATGGCGGTCAGCAGCCGTGAGGCCGATCATGTGGAGTCTTGCCAGGATGCGTTTGCCGAGTTGGGTTTGTTAATCGAGCGTGCGGGCACAGAAAACTTGATCGTGCGTCAGGTACCTAGTGTCTTGCAACATGCCGATATAGAACAGTTGGTGCGCGACGTCTTGGCCGATGTGGTTACCTATGGCACTAGTGACCGCATTCGTGCCGCTCACAATGAGCTGCTAGGTACTATGGCTTGTCACGGTGCCGTGCGGGCTAACCGCCGTTTGTCGGTGACCGAAATGAATGCTTTGTTGCGTGATATGGAGCGCACGGAACGTAGCGGGCAATGTAATCATGGTCGTCCAACCTGGACTCAGTTAAGTTTGACCGAGCTAGATAAGCTATTTATGCGGGGTCAATAGGATGATAAGTGACAAGTTGCCTCCAGCTATATTTTTAATGGGTCCCACGGCCGCCGGTAAGACGGATCTGGCCGTGGAACTAGTACAAAAGCATAACTGTGAAATTATTTCAGTTGATTCTGCTTTAATTTATCGAGGCATGAATATTGGTAGTGCCAAGCCGGATGCCGAAACCTTGGCTGTGGCGCCTCATCACCTTATTGATATTCGTGACCCATCAGAAGCCTATTCTGTGGCTGAATTTTGCCAAGATGCCCTAGCGTTAATGGCCGAGATTACCGCCCGAGGCAATGTGCCTTTATTGGCTGGTGGCACCATGATGTACTACAAGGCCTTAAAAGACGGTTTGGCTGATTTGCCACAGTCTGATGTGGGTGTTCGTGCGCAATTGGAGGCTGATGTAGCGGCGGACGGCGTGCCTGCCTTGCATGCACGTTTAGCCGAAGTGGATCCAGACTCCGCCCAACGTTTGCATGCAACGGACAGTCAGCGTGTATTAAGAGCCATGGAAGTCTATCTTATTAGTGGCGAGACACTGACTAGCCATTGGGCTCGGCAACATGCGTATGAGTTGCCTTATACGGTGACATCTATTGGCTTGTGGCCGCCAGAGCGCGCGGTGTTGCATGAGCGTATTGAACGCCGTTTTCAGATTATGCTAGGGCAAGGATTTGAACAAGAAGTGGCGGCTTTAAGGGCGCGTGGTGACCTGAACCTAAACATGCCGTCCATGCGTTGTGTTGGTTATCGGCAGATGTGGCAATACCTAGACGGCGAGTTTGAACATGACGCAATGATTCATAAAGGTGTGGTGGCTACCCGACAATTAGCTAAAAGGCAGCTCACTTGGTTGCGTAGTTGGCCAGATTTACACTATTTTGACAGTTTGGACAGCAATTTAGCATTCACTGTGTTGAAATTATTAGATAGAATGACCATATAACTTAGGATCAGTTTTATCTTATGGCTGTTTGAAGTTATTTATCCCGTCGCAGTCGGGATTTTAGCAGACTGCAAGCACCCCGCGAGGGGCGAAATCTAAATTAAAGGAGTTACCAATGTCAAAAGGGCAGACCCTACAAGACCCTTATCTGAATGTTCTACGCAAGGAACGAGTACCTGTTTCCATTTTCTTGGTTAACGGTATTAAGCTGCAGGGCCAGATTGAGTCATTCGACCAGTTCGTTATTTTGTTGAAAAACACGGTTTCGCAAATGGTTTACAAGCACGCTATTTCTACTGTTGTGCCTTCGCGTCCCGTTAAGGTACCAACCGAAGAAGAGATGGGTTAAGTTAACCCCATGCACCAAATCTCTAGCAAACATCTGCTTTAGAAAAGATGTTTGTGTTGTTAAACGAGCACCCTTGGGTGCTCGATTGCATTTAGGTCCAAGTATTGTTTTTTGAACGTCATGAAGGTGGTGAGCGCGCCATACTAGTCCATATGGAAATGGGCCAGGAAGGAGAGCGCGAAGATGCCAATGAATTAAAAGAGCTGGTCACTTCAGCAGGCGCCGAACCTATGCTGATGATAGGCGGTACTCGTGCTCATCCTCACCCCAAGACTTATATAGGTTCGGGTAAGGTAGAAGAGATCAGGCACGCGGTAAAAGAGCATGAAGCTGAAATTGTTATTTTCAACCATTCTTTAAGCCCTGGCCAAGAACGTAATCTGGAACACGAGTTTCAGTGCCGCGTACTTGACCGTACTGGTTTGATTCTCGATATTTTTGCGCAACGAGCCCGTACTCACGAAGGTAAGCTACAAGTAGAGTTAGCCCAGTTAGAGCACATGTCTACACGCTTAGTACGTGGCTGGACTCACCTTGAACGCCAAAAAGGTGGTATTGGTTTACGTGGTCCGGGTGAAACTCAGCTAGAAACAGACCGTCGGTTACTGCGTGCTCGTATTACGTCTTTGTTGAAGCGTTTGGATAAGGTGCGCAAACAGCGTGAACAGGGGCGCCGTGCCCGTCGTCGTGCCGAAGTGCCGACGTTATCTTTGGTCGGTTATACCAACGCCGGCAAGTCCAGTTTGTTCAACCGTATTACCATCGCTGATGTGTATGCTGCTGACCAACTGTTTGCAACCTTGGACCCAACCTTTCGACGTCTTGAAATCGCCGATGTTGGCCCCACTATATTGGTGGACACGGTTGGTTTTATTCGTCACCTGCCGCATAAACTGGTGGATGCTTTTCGCGCTACCTTGCAAGAAACGGCTGAAGCAAGCTTATTGCTACATATCGTGGATGCTAGTGATGACATGCGTGACGAGAATATTGGCGAAGTAAACGATGTGTTGCAGGAAATTGATGCAATAGAATTGCCAACGCTGCTTGTTTACAACAAAATAGACCGCCTAGAAGATGCGCAGCCACGTATAGATCGTGATGAAAATGGTAAGCCTTACCGAGTTTGGTTATCGGCTTTAACCGGTGAGGGTAGTGATTTATTACTAAAGGCGATACAAGAACTGCTCGGCAGCGAGATGTACGTTGAACAGATCAGCCTAGAGCCAAGACAAGGTCAAATGCGGGCGCAGTTGTATGCCAGTAACGCGGTAACGCACGAAAGCATCGACGAAAATGGCAACATGGTGCTGGATGTACGTCTAGCGCACAAAGAATTATTACAAATACTCAGCAAGCTGGGTATGGATCCAGAGCCGTTTGTGGGTAAACCCAGGCAGCCTTGGGACGAAAGTTAAGTTATAGCCTCTAAAAGGAGACAATTATGGCCTGGAATGAACCGGGTAATAACGGCAAGGATCAAGATCCTTGGGGAAATCGTGGCTCAGGTGGCCCTAACCAGGGACCACCAGACTTGGACGAAGCACTAGGTAAGCTAGTGGAAAAGTTCAATGGCCTATTTGGTGGTAGCGGCGGTAATGGCGGCAATGGTTCTGACGGTGGACAGCAGTCCGCACCGGCACCAAGTGGCAAGCTCATTGGTGTTATAGCCGTGGTTGTTGCTATTGTCTGGGGCGGTATGGGTTTCTACACGGTCGACCAGCAGGAACGCGCCGTGGTATTACGTTTAGGTAGTTATCTAGAAACTGTGCAACCAGGTTTGCAATGGAACCCACCTCTAGTGGATGACGTAACTAAGGTGAATGTCACCGCGGTACGTAACCACGACCATGTGGCTTTAATGCTGACCAAAGATGAGAACATTGTCGAAGTGGGCTTGTCCGTGCAGTATGTAGTATCCAACCCCAAAGACTTCTTACTTGAAGTGCGTGCCCCAGAAAACAGCTTGGCGCAAGCCACTGAATCGGCGTTGCGTCACGTAGTAGGTAGCTCAACTATGGATGACGTATTGACCGAAGGTCGTGCCGTTTTGGCAGTCGATGTTCAGTCGCGCTTGCAGAGTTATTTGGATGCCTATCAAAACGGCTTGGAAGTAAGCAAGGTGAACATTGAAAACACCACTGCACCTTCCCAAGTTCAAGATGCTTTTGATGATGTTATCAAGGCGCGTGAAGATGAACAGCGTGTCATGAACGAAGCCGAAGCTTATGCTAACGGTATCGTGCCAGAAGCACGTGGTCAGGCACAGCGTATGATGGAAGAAGCCAGTGCTTATCGCGAAGAAGTCGTGGCACGTGCCGAAGGTGAATCAACCCGCTTTACCAAGCTGTTGACGGAATACCAGAAGGCACCAGAAGTGACGCGCGAGCGTTTGTACATTGTGGCTATGGAAGATGTATTGTCTAACGCTTCCAAGGTCTTGGTTGATGTTGAAGGCGGCAATAACATGATGGTGTTACCGCTAGATCAAATCATGAGCAGCAGCAAGCGTACAACTACCTATGGTAGTGGCGTTACAGCCAACAATGCCGATTTGGACCAGCTTGCTAATCAGGTAATCCAACAAATCAACAGCCGTAATACAAGCTCTAGCACAAGGGAGTCTCGTTAATATGACATCTCGAACTTTAGTTAGCCTAATCGGCTTGTTTATTGCACTTTTGATTGCGTCTTCTTCCATCTTTGTTATCAAAGAAACCGAACGTGCCATCATGTTGCGTTTTGGTGAAGTAGTGCAGTTTGATATTCAACCTGGCCTGCATTTTAAGATCCCTTTTGTCAATACCGTGCGCAAGTTTGACGGCCGTGTATTGACCCTGGATGCACGTCCTCAGCGTTATATGACACTAGAAAAGAAGGGTTTGATCGTAGATTCCTTTGTTAAGTGGCGTATCAGCAACGTTGCCGACTACTACACAGCCACATCGGGTATCGAAAACACGGCCGCCAAGCTATTGGCCTCACGTGTTGATACAGGTCTACGTAACCAGTTTGGTGAGCGTACTCTTACGGAAGTGGTTTCTGGGCAACGTGATGAGTTGATGAACGAACTTCGTGAAGAACTCAACGCCGTTGTGATTGAAGACATGGGTATTGAAGTAGTCGATGTGCGGGTAAAGCGCGTTGATCTACCACAAGACGTTAGTCAGTCGGTATATGATCGTATGCGCAGTGAGCGAGAGCGTGAAGCACGTGAGCTACGCTCAGAAGGTAAGGAAAAAGCCGAAGGTATTCGTGCTGACGCCGACCGTCAACGTACAGTATTGATGGCCAACGCCTACCGTGATGCGGAATTGGTACGTGGTGACGGTGATGCGGTTGCTGCGGCTACCTACGCGGCTGCCTTCAATCGTGATCCAGAATTCTACAGTTTCTACCGTAGCTTGGACGCCTACCGTAAGACCTTTGGTAATGGTGGCGACATGATGCTGATTGAACCTGATAGTGAATTCTTTAAATACATGGGTTCATCTACTTTAAAGTAAGTAGACAAAACCTTTTCAAAAGCCTCGCCTAGCGGGGCTTTTTTGTATCTACATATATTGAAAATCAGGCCTCAAATCTCTAGCCCCATTTTCGGGGCCAGATCTAGGCCTGCCCCAATGGTCAAAAATTCAGTTAAGCAACTGCTAATGTGCTAACATCAAACTATGAAAAAAACCGTCCATCCTGACATTCAAGATTACCTGCAAGCCTTATGGCTAGAACGGGGTTTGAGTGACAATACCCTAGAAAACTACGGTCGTGATTTGAGCCAGTTTCAGGCTTGGTTGTTGCCCCATGGTAGGGAATTGATCAAAGCTTTGGATATGGATGTGTTAGGTTACTTGGCTGACCTAAGCATGGACGGAGCTAAACCTAGCAGCGTCGCGCGCAAGCTATCTTGCTTGAAGGGATACTACCAACTGCAGGTGCGTGAAAACCGTATTAGTGTGGACCCCACAACGCTTGTACAGGCACCCAAATTGGGCAGGCCTTTACCTAAATCCTTAACTGAAGCTGACGTAGAGGCGCTGTTGGCGGCACCTGATACCAACACAGCGCTTGGTTTGCGGGACCGAGCGATGTTGGAGCTGTTGTATGCCAGTGGTTTACGTGTGAGTGAGCTAGTAGGTTTGCAAACCGGCCAGGTAAAACCCAGCTTAGGTGTGGTGCAGGTGATTGGTAAGGGTGCAAAGGAGCGTTTGGTGCCTATGGGGCAGGCCGCACAATATTGGCTTGAAAGCTATCTCAAGAGCGCTCGCATCGAACTTTTGGCAGCTGGTGAGCAAGGTGTTTTGTTCCCCAGTAAGCGCGGCACACAAATGACGCGGCAAACCTTCTGGTATCGTATTAAGGCGCACGCCAAAATTGCAGGTATTGAAAAACCCTTGTCACCCCATGTGTTGCGTCACGCCTTTGCTACGCACTTATTAAATCACGGGGCTGATTTGCGCGTCATACAAATGTTGCTTGGCCACAGTGATTTATCAACCACACAAAT
Organism: Oceanospirillaceae bacterium; assembly: GCA_003521845.1. Lineage (GTDB taxonomy): Bacteria > Pseudomonadota > Gammaproteobacteria > Pseudomonadales > Balneatricaceae > Njordibacter. The sequence goes on from DPHB01000004.1 coordinate 107,916, forward strand.
ATATACTCATGTTGCAAACCATCGTTTGCAAGAACTTCATCAACACCATCACCCTAGGGGTTAGATTCTTTATGTCATTAACACGTATTATTAGCATCCTCACCTTGTCTTTGTGTAGCTTAGTTGCACAAGCTGAAAGCTACGCCGACCTACATGCCAGTGTGGCACGTATTAATCCTGGCTTACAGGTATTGTCCGTTGATACGACGCCCATGTTTGGTATGTATAAGGTGGTGATTAACACTGGTGATACCTTGTATATGAGTGCTGATGGTGAGCATTTTTTCACGGGTACCATGTATGAAAATCGTGTTGGCACGCCTTTGGTGAATTTGACCGAGCTGGATTTACAAAAAGCGCGTGTAACAACCATGCAAGGTGACGCTGCAAAACAGGCTTGGGTGTTTAAAGCCGTTGGCGAAACCAAAGCTACGATCACGGTATTTACCGATGTAGACTGCTTCTACTGTCAAAAACTACATGCTGAAATGCCTAAAATAAACGCTTTGGGAGTGGAAGTGCGTTACTTGGCATTTCCTCGCGCCGGCATTAACTCATCGTCCCACAAGGTGTTGGCCGATGCTTGGTGTGCAGAAGATCAAAATAGCTTTTTAACGCAAGCCAAGCAGCGTGCCCACGATAAGTTGCCACCCCTAGCCTCACCTACTGCTTGTGATAACCCTGTGGCAGATCATTATGCTTTGAGCCAACAAATGGGACTTAATGGCACGCCAGCCATTATTTTGGACTCAGGTGAATTATGGCCAGGATATCTACCTGCTGCAGAGATTGCTAAACGTTTGGGTATTAACTAGTTAATGGATAGTGTGTTTTTCTATGTTGCTAAACTAGCTTGGGTGTTGGTGGCACTAGATAGTTTGCTGATACTGTGGCTGGCCTGGGGCGTGTTGAGCTTGCTATTGGCATGGCAGCGCTTGGCTCGCTGGTTGTTGGTGAGCTTGTTGTTAGTTTGCCTAACTATCGGTTTATTTCCCGTTGGAGAATGGGTCCTTTACACGTTAGAAAAACAATATCCGCCGCTGGAATTAGCTAGTTTGCAGGTAGACGGTGTGGTGGTTCTTGGCGGTGGTGAAAGTAATTCAGAGACCGCCGCTTGGGGATCTGTGTCTTTAGGTAGCGCTGGCGAACGCCCCGTGGCTCTGTTGCAAATGGCGCGCCAGTTGCCTAGTAACCTACCCATTGTGTTTACCGGTGGTACAGGCAAAATGTCCCATGAGGGTATGACTGGTGCCCAGGTAATACAACAGCTTGTTAGCGATCATGGTATAGATGAGAACCGTGTTACTTATGAGAGTAAATCGCGTAATACCCTAGAAAATGCGCTGCTCAGTAAACAACTGGTGAACCCTCAACCAAATCAACAATGGTTGCTGGTGACGAGTGCCTTTCATATGCCCCGTTCAATGGCCGTGTTTTGCAAGGCTGGTTGGACTATGCAAGCGTACCCTGTGGATTATCGAACTCGCAAGGGGGATTTGTGGCGCTTGGACTGGGATTTCGCCAAGCATCTCAAGAATCTGAATATAGCTTACAAAGAATGGTTAGGGATTGTGGCGTATAAACTAGCGGGTAAAAGCTGTTAATCAAACCAGGCCGCACCGAAGCCGAAGAGATAGAAACCAAGAGGTACATTATGACATCCGTATTATCATCCCTAAGTATTTGGTTTTCTGGTATTCCTAATGGGCTACGCCCCTATCGCTGGTGGGTTTTGTCGGCAGCATTGGCCTTGACCATATTTATGGCCATGGGTCTCAGCCGCTTTGCTATGGATGTCACCATGGATTCCTGGTTTCAGGAAGACGACCCAGTGTTGCAATCCTTGGATGAATTTCGTGCTCAGTTCGGTAGTGATGACGGCCTATATATTGTTTATGAAGCCAAAGATGGTGACGTGTTTTCAGAAGCATCTCTACGTTTAGTCGACCAGTTAACAAGGCGCTTAAAGAACTGGCAAGACCTAGATGAAGCTACCCTAGCTGAACTAGGTATCACCACAGAAGAAATTGATTTTCTGTCTCATATAAAGCGTGTGCAGTCACTCACTAATGTGCGCATTCAGGTCAACGAAGGGGATTCGTTAACTTCGCCACGCCTAGTG
>DPHB01000004.1:110256-117935 GCA_003521845.1 Oceanospirillaceae bacterium
ATGCAACAGAACAACTTGCCATTGACCATGTTCTCTGAGGATTTCCGTTTTGGCGCGCTCATGATCACCACTGATTTTGGGGCTATGCCTATCGAAGAAGACCTGGGTGGCATGAGTACTGATTTGTTAGAAGCTGATGAATTAGACAGCTTTGATGATGACTTTAGTGGTGAATTGGACGCCTCTGCACAAGTCACAGAAGTGCGTTTTCAAGACATGGATTCCACTCTGTATTTGGGTTTTATGGCGCCCGTCGCTGCACTCTACAATACACCTGAGATGTTGGGACAGTTTAACTTTTATCCTATTGGTGGCGCTGCCATGGTGGATTTGGCCATGGATACCATGATAACAGCCGGCTTTTTATCGCTGGGTACCGTGTTGGTCATTATTATCTTGTTATGGCGTTTGTTTCACTCCGTGAGTGCGGTGTTATGGCCGCTGGTGGCCATTGGCCTAAGTGCCATGTATGTGGTAGGTGGTGTGTCTTGGATGGGTATTGCCACCAGTCAGCTAATCAGCTTAACGGTGATGCTCATAGTGGCCGTCGGCGTGGCCGACTGTGTACACGTCATGAGTAGCTATCAGTATTTCTTGCGCAAAGGTTTGGGGCACCAAGAAGCCCTTACGGAAGCCTATGGCCAAACAGGTCTGCCAATTTTATTGACCACCATTACCACCATGGCAGGCATGTCGGCCCTAGCGGCAACGGGCATGACCCAGTTTGTGATTTTTGGTTTAACCTCGGCGGCCGGCGTGTTAATGGCGTTTATCTACACCGTGGTGCTGTTACCGGTATTGTTAGACCTTTGGCATCCGCGTATAAAAGTGAAAAAGGGAGAATCGCAAGCAGAGGCAGCCAAACGCCATTGGTTACAGCCCATTCTGGATAAGACCCCGTATTTTGTACAACGCCATCGTCATCTAGTGAACTTTGCCTTTATCGGTACCTTTGTGGTGTGTCTGTATGGTGCCACGCAGGTAAAAATAGACTCTAACTTTGCCGAGTTATATCGTGAAGGCACGACCTTGCGTACTGCCTATCAGGTGGTGGATGCCAATATGTCAGGTACCGGTGTCGTGGAAGTCATGGTGGATATGGGCGCTTCGGACGCCTTGTATGATCCGGCGGTATTGCAAACCATGGCGGACTTGCAGGTGCATGTAGAAAAAACCTATAGCCGTTTTGTAGTAACCAGCAACTCCTTGGCCGATGTGGTAATGGAAACCCATGCAGTGATGCAAGATGGTAGCGATGCTTATCGCACCATTCCTGATTCTTCTATCACCGTTTCTCAGTTGTTGTATCTATTTAACAGTGCCAACCCCGAAGAACGCCGGGCCCTCGTTAATGACGACTACTCGGCTAGTCATATTAATTTCACTTTGCTGAATGCAGGCTCCAGCGATTATACGGAGCTGTATGAAAAGCTAAAGGTAGATATAGCCGATGCCTTTGCACCTTTGCAGGATCAATATCCAGATATGGACGTGCACCCCACGGGTACTTTGGCCTTGATGATGCGCTTGATGGATGATTTAAGTCGCAGCCAGTTCCAAAGTTTGGCCTTGGCTATTGGTATTATTTCTGTGTTGATGGTGTTGACCCTGGGTTCCGTGCAAGCGGGCTTGTTGGCCATTATTCCCAACTTGATACCCGCCACTCTCACCTTTGGTTTGATGGGTTTGTTAGGTATTCCTTTAGATGGTGATACCTTGATGATTGCGCCTTTGATTATTGGTATTGCCGTGGATGATACTATTCACTTTATTACCCATTACCGTATGGCCTTGGTCAAATACAATGATATGAAAACGGCCTTGGTCAAGACTATCAAAGAAGTAGGGCAAGCCGTCACCTTTACTACCCTGATTTTGGGTTGTGGCTTCTTTATGTTGGCCTTTAGTGATTATCTGGGTTTGGCTAAAGTGGGAATGTTTGGTTCCTTGGCCATATTTGTCGCACTCTTGTGTGATTTACTATTTTTCCCTGCCTTGATCATGTGGTTTAAGCCACGTTTTGGTCAGCAGGGTGTACAAGACAATTTGGATTTTAAGGGAGATGCCAAATGAAAACATCTATTCTAACGACCATGTTGGCAGCATTATTATTCGTTTCTGTGGCCCCCGTGCAAGGGGCTGATATGAGCGCTCTAGAAATTGTGCAAAAAATGGATAACGAGCGCCGTGCCTCTACGGAATCTGCGTTTAATAGGATGAAACTCACGACCTGCAAATACGGCGTTAAAAATGGCAAACTCAAATGTGTTGAGAAGCCGCGGGTTAAGCTAATGGAATCTGCGCAGATTAACCTGGGTGTAGGTAACAAGGACACCAAATCCATTGCCATCATCCTGCAGCCAGCTAGTGAAAAGGGCATTGGTATGTTGTCGTGGACCTATGATGCCAGCGATAAAGACAATGAAACCTGGTTGTACCTGTCAGCATTGGGCAAAGTAAAACGCATAGCGGCTGGCTCTGATGACGAAGATAGCGAGCCAACGAGCATGTTTGGTTCTGAAATAACCACGGAAGATATGGAAACCGGTAAGCTAGACGACTACACCTATACCTTGCTCAAAGAGGGCGACTATAAGGGACGTCCGGTTTATGTTGTGGAGTCCGTAGCGACACCAGAGCGCATGAAAAAGACCCGTTATAGCAAAGCTCAAACTTGGATAGATGCAGAGCGTTTTGTCGCCTTAAAAGTGCAGATGTATGACAAACAAGGCAATCTAGTGAAACGCATGCAGGTGGGTAAGATGGAACTTATTAATGATATCTGGGTGACACGTAGCCTGACTATGTTCAACTTGATTGCCCAGCGTTTGACCAACATGAAGTTGGAAGCGATCACCTTTGGTGTCGAAATCGATGAAGGGTTCTTAACTCAACGTGCCCTTACTGATGCCGCTTTTCGTCAGTCCCATCTAGGCAAGTTGCGTGAGCAAGCCAAATAACTTAGCTTCTGCATGAGCTTGGAGACACACAATGCGATCGCCAATTAGTTGTACATTATTGTTCATTGGTTTGGCTCTGGCAGCAGCACCTGTGGTGCAAGCCGAAGAGTTTTTGGTGGAAGATGATTTTGATAGCGAAGACATGTTTAACGATGCTGCTTTCACCGATGAAGATACGGATGCTTTACTAGCTCAAGCACCTTTTGAACTCTGGTGGCAGCATGGTTTGGTTTATGACCCAAGTAGTTTTACTCGTCCAGCTAATCAGGATAGCGAACTACATCTAGAAGCTGAAACCACCTTGGGTCTTTCGGGTTATGCTGATGTTGATATTAAAGCCAGTCAAAACTGGGTGAGTGGTGAATTTGATGCCCAAGTTGCCAGTGCCACGGTACAACTCAGTACCCAGCAAGGGGCTTTTAAACTCGGGCGTTATATCAATAGTTGGGGTGAAGTCGAAGGTGCCGGCGTGCTGGATATTATCAACCCGGCACCGGGTTTGACGGACACTAGTCGCGCTTTTAAGCCAGAATGGCTGGTGGGCTACAATCACTATATGGGGCCTAAAGAGCTGCAAGTGTTGGCCAATGTGGACCCTCAGGTTACGGCCACACCGGGTATCACTAGGTTGCAATCCAGCACTAAGGAATGGGGTATGCGCTATAAGGCAACGGGTAGTGGTTCGGATTGGGCCGTGTACATGGGGCAATTTGTGCAAAATGCTCCTGTGCTAGGTATCGTGAATAGCCTGCCTACACTGCAGGCCAATGCATATGAGCTTTTCGGATATAGTTACAATCGTGCCAAGGGTGATGACCTTATCAAATTTGATGTGGCTTGGAAGTCTGGCCTGGCACACTACGCAAGTGGTAGTTTCACTGCTGTTGATCGCCTAGATATGGCCTTGGGGGCAGAAATAAACGACGGTGATAGGCAGTGGATGCTAAGCCTAGTCGGTAATTACTTGCCAGACCATCAAGCGACTTTTCAACAGGTAGCCATCAACCCCGTAACTATGATGCCTAGTATTCACGCTGTTGATGCTTGGTCTGCCTCCTACAGTTTGGGCATAAGCGACAGTTTTGCTAACGATGAATTTAGTTGGAACCTAATGACATCCGGTGCTATCAATGGCAATTTTGGTGCCCTATTGGGTGAGCTTACGTGGGGTTATTCTGATGATGTTACTTGGCGTTTCTATGCGGCGGGCATGCAAGCAAAGGCGGGTACGGCCTACGCTGCTATGGACGGTTTTCAGCGCCTAGGCGTACAGTTTGAACAGCATTTTTAGGACAGTTTGCGCACAAGGAGGTGACTATGCTCGATATACTGCTATGGATAGTGATGGAAATTATGTTTGGTTTTCTGTCTTACCTCACTGGCGTTGTCCTCATTAGGCTGTTTAGCTTAGGTCGTATGCAGTTGCCTTGGCTGACTTATGCAGCGTATAGGCAGGTGAAACAGGACCAAACTGTGCACCTGCAAAAGGCCCAGTTTATTGGTTTGATGTTCTGGATAATGGTGCTGGTTATTACCATTGCCGCGAATTGGCACTAATTCCCCTATTTACCCACCGCGATTCATTGCAGCATGTCCACCCTAGAGCTACAATAGATGCCTTTTCCAGCTCGTGTAAAGATGGGCTGTTTTCACCAATAATTGGCAAATGAGGTTCATTTTGAAACCGGTTAAAGTAGGAATATGTGGCATGGGTACCGTCGGTGGCGGTACGTTTAACGTATTACAACGTAATGGCGGCGAAATTACCCGTCGTACGGGGCGTGAGGTGATGGTTGAGCAGGTAGCTCAGCGTCGTCCAAATACGGCCTGTGATATGGGCAGCACACAAACTACAGACGACATTTTTGCCGTAGCAACCAACCCAGAAATAGACGTGGTTGTGGAGCTAATTGGTGGTTATGAACCAGCCAAGGAACTCGTGTTAACGGCCATTCGCAATGGTAAGCACGTAGTGACTGCCAACAAAGCCTTGATTGCCGTACACGGCAACGAAATCTTTGCTGCCGCGCGCAAGCATAATGTCACGGTTGCTTATGAAGCCGCGGTTGCTGGTGGTATTCCTATCATCAAAGCGGTGCGCGAAGGTTTAGCGGCTAATCAGGTCAACTGGTTGGCAGGTATCATCAACGGTACAGGTAACTTCATCCTTACAGAAATGCGCGACAAGGGTCGTGACTTTGCCGATGTATTGGCCGAAGCTCAGGAGCTGGGCTATGCTGAAGCGGATCCTACCTTTGACGTAGAAGGCATCGATGCCGCGCACAAGCTGACTATCCTATCTTCATTGGCATTTGGTATCCCATTGCAGTTTGATGCTTGCTTTACCGAAGGTATCAGTAAGGTTTCCCAGGAAGATGTGGCCAACGCCGAAGCCTTGGGTTACCGCATCAAGCATTTGGGCATAAGCCGCCGCACAGAACAAGGTATAGAACTGCGTGTACACCCAACTTTAATTCCAGAGAAGCGCCTAATTGCCAACGTACATGGCGTTATGAACGCCGTGTTGGTGGACGCCGATGCGGTAGGCCCAACCATGTACTATGGTGCTGGTGCCGGTGCTGAGCCCACGGCTTCTGCTGTGGTAGCCGACATTGTTGATATTGTGCGTGACTTACGTGTACCTGCCTTGGCCTTTGCTGAAGACGCGCTATCTGATATTCCTGTGTTGGCAATGGAAGACGTCGAAACCGCTTACTATCTACGTATGATGGCGAACGAAAAGCCCGGTGTGTTGGCACAAGTGACTAAGATTCTTGGCGATCGTGGCATAAGCATTGAGGCTATTCAGCAACAAGAACACCATGCCGATCAAGTGCCAGTTATCATCTTGACGCAAACCGTACGTGAAGGCCAAATGAACGATGCTATGGAGGCTATCGAAGCCCTTGCAGACATCAACGGCCAAGTCACTCGCATACGCGTTGAGAACCTAGACGGATAAGGGCACAAGGAACAGAATATGCGTTATATCAGTACTCGTGGCGAAGCGCCAAAACTGAGTTTTGAAGATGTGCTACTCACTGGCCTAGCCAGTGATGGTGGCCTATATGTGCCTGAAAGCTTACCTAAGTTTAGTGTTGATGATATGCAGGCTATGGCCAAGATGTCTTACGCTGAACTTGCTCATAAAGTCATTTTGCCATTTGTTGAAGAAAGCGTTACTAGTGCCGAACTCAAGGTGATGGTAGAAGAAACCTACGCCGGTTTCAGTCATGATGCCGTGGCACCGCTGATTCAGCTAGACAAGAACGAATGGGTAATGGAATTGTTCCATGGCCCAACACTTGCCTTTAAAGATTTTGCCCTCCAGTTGTTGGGCCGTTTGATGGATCACGCCCTTACCAAGCGTAAAAAGAAGCTGGTTATCATGGGCGCGACTTCCGGTGATACGGGTTCTGCCGCTATCGAAGGTTGCCGCCATAGCGAGCATGTTGAGTTATTTATCTTGCACCCGCACGAGCGAGTGTCGGAAGTGCAGCGCCGGCAGATGACCACCTTGCTAGGTGACAATATTCACAATATTGCTGTACAAGGCAACTTTGATGATTGTCAGCAGATGGTAAAACAAAGCTTTGCCGACCAGTCTTTCTTGAATGGCGGTCAGCTTGGTGCGGTTAACTCCATTAACTGGGCGCGTATCATGGCCCAGATTGTTTACTATTTTTATGCGGGTGTCGCCTTAGGTGCGCCACATCGCCCCGTGTCCTTCAGTGTGCCCACGGGCAACTTTGGCGACATCTATGCGGGCTATATTGCCATGCAGATGGGCTTGCCGGTTAAGCAGTTGATTGTTGCTACTAACGCCAATGACATTTTACATCGTTGCATTAGCGCCAATCATTACGTCAAGCATGACCTAGTACAGACCTTGTCACCAAGCATGGACATCATGGTATCCAGCAACTTCGAACGTATGCTGTTTGATTTGTATGACCGTGATGGTGCTGAATTATCTGAACTAATTAGCAACCTCAATTCGGGTAAAGCCAATAGCCTGGATACAGATCGTTGGCACAAGGCGCGCGAAACCTTCTCTAGTCACAAGGTTGATGATGACCTGACTTGTGCAGTGATCAAGCGTGTTGCTGAGCAAAACAATTACTTGCTGGACCCACACAGCGCCATTGGTGTTGAAGCCGGTCGAGTTTGTAATCAGCACCCAGAAGTCCCCATGATTACTATGGCCACCGCACACCCTGTGAAATTCCCAGATGCGGTGATTAAAGCCGGTCAGGACGCACCGCAGCTGCCACGTCACCTAAGTGACTTGCTAGAACGTGAAGAGCGTTGTCAGGTATTGCCTAATGATTTGGCCAGCGTGCAAACCTACATTGCTGACAATATTAAATGATGCAAATTAAGCAGCGCGAGGGCCAACCGAGTCCTAATCTAAGCGCTGCTTTCGATCCCTTGCTGGCGCGGGTATACGCCCAGCGAGGTATCGAAGACCCACAACAGCTCGATTATGGGCTGCAACACCTTACCCCTTATCACACTATGGCGGGCATGCAAGCTGCCGTAATGATCTTGGCCACGGCCATTGCCGAACAAAAACACATACTCATTGTTGGCGATTTTGATTGTGATGGCGCTACCAGTACTAGCCTAGCCTATTTGGCCTTGGGTGCCATGGGTGCGCAAAGAGTGAGCTTTTTGGTGCCCAATCGTTTCTCTTTTGGTTATGGCTTTAGCGCACCC
>DPHB01000004.1:118077-118273 GCA_003521845.1 Oceanospirillaceae bacterium
CTTTTGGTTATGGCTTGAGCGCACCCTTAGTCGATGCGGCCATGGACTTAGAAGCAAAGCCAGATGTCATAGTCACGGTGGATAACGGCATTGCTAGCCATGCTGGTGTCGACCGTGCCCATGCATTGGGCTTGCAAGTCATTGTTACGGATCACCACCTGGCCGGTGATAGCTTGCCTGCAGCCGATGCCATTGT
>DPHB01000004.1:118422-119310 GCA_003521845.1 Oceanospirillaceae bacterium
GCCTGCAGCCGATGCCATTGTGAATCCCAATCAGCCAGGCTGTGAATTTCCGCACAAGTCTACGGCCGGTGTGGGGGTGATCTTTTATGTCATGAGTGCCCTGCGCCGCCATTTGCAGGAACAAGGCTGGTTTGACCAAGCGGGTATTTCGGCACCTAACATGGCCCAGTACCTAGACCTTGTTGCCCTAGGTACCGTGGCTGATCTGGTGCCGTTGGAGCACAATAACCGCATTCTTGTGGCCCAAGGGCTAGCGCGCATTCGTCGCGGTTTGGCGCGACCCGGTATCTTGGCTTTGATTCAACATGCGGGCCGTGACGTGGCGCGTTTGCAAGCCACGGACATGGGCTTTGTGTTAGGGCCGCGGCTCAATGCTGCTGGCCGCTTAGATGACATGTCAGTGGGCATAGAGTGTTTAATTACCAACGATGCCGCCCGTGCCCAAACCTTGGCCGCACAGCTCGATCAGCTGAACCAAGAACGCCGTAGCATCGAAGGCGAGATGCAAGAGCAAGCTTCTGCCGTAGTGAATCAACTACTGGATGCCGAAGATAGGGAACTACCTGCATGCGTATGTCTATATCAACCAGACTGGCATGAAGGCGTGGTGGGCATCGTGGCATCGCGCATCAAAGAGCGCTGGCACCGTCCGGCCTTTATCTTTGCCCAAGGCGATGGTGGTATGCTGAAGGGATCTGCTCGTAGTGTGCCCGGCTTTCATATCCGCGATGCCCTAGCGGCTGTCGATGCCAAACATCCCGGCTTGATAGATCGCTTTGGTGGTCACGCCATGGCGGCAGGCCTGAGCTTGTCAGAAGAGCGTTTGCAAGAGTTTAAGCAAGCCCTCAATGACTATGCTAACGATCACCTAGATGCGGCCTTGTTAGA
>DPHB01000004.1:119538-119725 GCA_003521845.1 Oceanospirillaceae bacterium
TGCGCCAATCTGGCCCTTGGGGCCAAGGCTTTGATGCACCTAGCTTTCATGGAGATTTTGGTATCGTGCAACAACGCATCGTCGGCCAAAAACACCTCAAACTGGTGCTCGCCGAAACCTCCACGGGCAGCCTACTCGATGCTATCTGCTTCAACATAGACTTGGACGTGTGGCCCAACACCTGTGG
>DPHB01000004.1:119896-120357 GCA_003521845.1 Oceanospirillaceae bacterium
GGCGCGCCTAGTTTACAAGCTAGACGTCAACGAATTCCGCGGCCGTCAAAGCGTGCAGCTCATGGTTGATGCCATCGAACCTCTGTAAGCATTGACATGTAAGCACACCTGGTACCGGGGTGCCCAAAACATTCGCTGCGCTCGCGGGGCAGGCCCTCAGGCCCCAAAGTACTAGGTGTGTTTACAAAAGGTCCATTTGTGGTTGCTTCGGATCGTCAAAATCGAATTCTAGGTTCTCATCACCGCTTTGGCGACGCTTTTCTAGTAGGCGCTGGTGGCGACGGGCGCACAATTTCATCACATATAGTTGCTGGGGAATGCTGAACTGATGCCAATGGAAGCGTTCGTCACGCGAGCGCAGGCAGCCCTTGCAATAACCTTTGGGGCTATTTTCGCAGACACCTATACAGGGGTTGGGGGCATTAAAAAGCTCTGACTGTTCCATGGCGCGCAATATAGCA
>DPHB01000004.1:120502-120850 GCA_003521845.1 Oceanospirillaceae bacterium
GTTCCATGGCGCGCAATATAGCAGATTAGGCCGATAGGGTACATTATTTGTAGGTTGGGGTGTTTGAAGTATCTGGATATTTGGGGTCAGACCGGAGGTCTGACCCGGTATATCTTAGGGGATCGTAAAGCTGGCTACCATGGGTAGGTGATCCGATATGTGCCAGGTATTGTCTTGCAATACTTGGCCTTGTAGATCTGTTAGGTTTTGGCTGTGTACGAAGAAGTCGATGGTACGATCAGGGGCGTTGATTTCTTTGCGGTTGGGGAAGTGGGTAAACCACTGTTTAGCGTCTTTTCCTGTAGCCTGTGCAGCACTGGGTACTACAGAGAATTGTTCATAGATACC
>DPHB01000004.1:121025-121993 GCA_003521845.1 Oceanospirillaceae bacterium
GTCAGTTCAGATTTTTCTTGGTAGTAGTTTTGAGCAACGGTAGGCAGCATAGCGTACTGGCCTGGTGGTAATAAGTTGAAATCACCGGCAATCAACCAAGATTCTGCGTCTTGGGTCTTCTTCGTCAATAATTGCTCCAGGTAAGCAACCTGTTGCTGCATGGTGTCCGAGCCTTGGGCAAAGGCGTCAAAATGGGTGTTCATTAGTACCAGTGGCTCGCCGCCATAGACCGGCAGCTGTACTTCTTGGATGGCACGTTTAAAGTTAAATTCATCATATAGGGGGTAGGTCTTGATGGTGGCAAGCTGGTGGCGCATTGCCGTATCGATGCGGTATTTGGATATTACTGCCAACTTCATGCCAGCCGAGCCCATAATTTGTGGTAAGGGTACAAAACCAGCCTGCCAATAGAAGGCTTCGGAATGGTTGCTGTATTCTGGCGGCAGCATGCTTAGTAAACGCTGTAGCTGGTCTTCGTGGTCGGTACGTACGGCGCCATCATGCAGTTCTTGCAGTAATAATACATCTGGCTTTTGTTCTTCGATAACTCGCACTACTTCGGCATAGGTGGCTTCTATATCTTCTCGGCTTGGGCGTACATCAGGGCCATCACCGGCGATACGATCGTACCAAAACTCGTAGTTCTTACTGGCCATATATTGCAGGTTCCAGCTTAGTACTTTAATACTTTGGCCGCGCTGTAGCATGGGGGCATCAGGGTGGTTGTTAACTGCCTCGTTTTGCAAATCCTTTGGATGAAAGGTAATGCTCCAAACAAGAGCCGCAAGGGCTAATAGGAGGATGATGATTACCGCTATTATTCTAGTTATGATACGCATTGCGTTGCTTCCATCTAGTTGTTGCTAGGGCCGAGTTTATAAACCGCGTAGCGTCAGTATATGTTGTTGTGCCGAAGCTGCCAGTGCCTGTAGATGATAACCGCCTTCGAGCAAACTCACCAGCCGTCC
>DPHB01000004.1:122203-122343 GCA_003521845.1 Oceanospirillaceae bacterium
TGACCCATGCATAATCATCTTCATGCAAATTTAAATCAGCAAGTGGATCCAAGCGGTGAGCATCAAACCCAGCCGATATAAAGATCATATCAGGTTTATGCCATTGTAGGGCGCGCAACCACTTTTGTTCAATGGCTTGG
>DPHB01000050.1:0-25512 GCA_003521845.1 Oceanospirillaceae bacterium
ATTCGTCAGCATCAGTTTGAAAAAGTTGAATTGGTCCAAATTGTCGAACCCAACAAGTCTGAGGCCGCCCTTGAACAGCTAACCGGCCACGCCGAAGCTATTCTCAAGGCATTAAAGCTACCTTATCGCAAGGTGATCTTGTGTGGCGGCGACCTTGGCTTCTCCGCTATCAAGACTTATGACTTGGAAGTGTGGCTACCTGGCCAAGATAAGTACCGTGAAATTTCTTCTTGCTCTAACATGGGTGACTTCCAAGCGCGTCGTATGCAAGCGCGCTGGCGTAATCCTGCAACGGGTAAGCCCGAGCTAGTGCACACACTAAATGGTTCTGGTCTGGCTGTTGGTCGTACCTTATTGGCAATTCTGGAAAACTATCAAAATGCCGATGGTAGCGTGACTGTACCAGACGTGTTGCGTCCTTATATGGGCGGTACAGATACACTCACGGCCTAGTCTATTGGCCTGCAGAAGGTCAAATAAGATAGGCGTTAAAAGGCATTAAGATAGGGTGTGTAAACACCGCCATCAGCTTTTTTTATAGCCCGTCCACTGCGACGGGCTTTTTATTAAGCTTTTTATGCCAAGGATGTGCTGTATGCCGCGCTGATAGGGCGTCTAGGCGTGGCCATTTATCTAGACGAACACCTATAAGCAGTTGGTAGGGCGTGGTAAACCGGCAATTTTCGAGGCTAGTTTAGCCGGGCTGTCCGGAAACAGGGTGAGCAGGTAAATACTGTTACCTTTATCTGGGCCAAGGCCTTTTTTCACCATCTTTACCAGTATGCGCATGGCCGGCGAAATGCCAGTATCGCTATGGAACTGGCGCAGTAGGTTGATGACCTCCCAATGTAAGTCAGTCATTTCTACATCAACAGTTTGTGCTAGCTGTTCAGCCACTTCGGGGTTCCAGTCCCCAAGGTGCTTTAGGAAGCCATCTTTGTCTAATTCAAGTTGCATAGGGGGCCTACCAGGTGGCACTACTAGGGTGCTGTTCAGATAGGGTTAAGAGATCACCCATAGTTAAAGCTAGCATGCCATCAACAAGGCCAAGACCACGCATTTGGGCATCACTGAGCATGACATGGCAGCGACAAGGGCAAAGTTTGGCCTGCTCAGCTAAATAGACGCCATCATCAATCAAAACCAGGTCATCATCAAAAGCAAGCTGTGCCAATAGCCGGGTAAAGTCTTGGGTAGACAATTGAGATTGTACTAGGTGCAGCATGTTAAAATACCATTACATGTTGATGACTATGCATTAAATCACTAACCTGATGAGATGTCAGCAGGTGGCACGCCACAGGTAAGCTGGCCAGTTGTTGAGGCAGAATACCGTATTCTTCCATGGATGCTAAATCAACGTATACCTGTTCTACATCGTACATAGGTAAGGCGCCAAGTATTTTGCCGACATGTTTAAAAGGTGATTGCATAGACGCGTCTAACAGCAACTGTTGCACGCCCAAACCTTGGTATAAGAGTGCTGGCTGCTGCTCAAAAGCCGCCAATGTTAACACCACGTCTAAGGCATCCTTAGCATTAGTATTGCCGTAAGGGGTACTGCGCAGCACGATTAGGGTGCTCATAAATTAGCTCCAAAGGTCAAAACGCGGTCGCAAGTGACGGTGGCGCTGGCTAACTGACCAAGTCCCGCTAATTGAAAACCTTGTGCTAAATTATATGTAGGCAGTTCGTAGCGCTGGCTTTCTTCTTGGTTAACGATACCATTATGTAATGCTGCAGCAATACACACATCGAGGTCAAATTCATGCTCATGCTGTAACTGTTGCCATTGTTTGGTGATATCTAGCTCGCCCTGGGCCGGAGAACGTAAAGCAGAGGCGGTGAGGACTCCTTGCTGATAGAAGAATACGCGCTCAAGCTTATGGCCACGTTCTATAAGGGCACGTGTAAATTCAATAGCCGAGAGCGACTGGCTTTGCTGATGAGGGCCACAACGGACCACTAAGCAATAGGTAAGTTGATTCATAGTTACCAAAACAGAGTTCTAAAAGATGCTTACAAGCATGCCAAAAAAAAGCCCTGCTAACAAACTTGTTGGCAGGGCCTTAGTTAGATATTTAGATTAGTCGTCGCTGTTAAGGAAACCAACGATGTTTAATAGATGAACAAACAACATGTAGATATTCAAATAAAGACTAACAGTCATCATGACATAGTTGCTTTCGCCACCGTTAACCATACGGCTAGTGTCATACAAGATATAACCTGACATAAGCAAAACCATCACACCAGATACAGCCAAGCTTAGTGCAGGAATCTGCAGGAAGATGTTAGCGATGGAAGCAATTACCGCAACGATCAAGCCAGCAAACAGCATGCCACCAAGCATGTTGAAGTTGCGACGGCTAGTAATGGCATAAGCAGAAAGGCCTAAGAAGGTAATACCCGTCATAGCAAAAGCAGTACCAACTATTTGGCCACCGTTGGCCATACCTAGGTACATGTTAATGATAGGACCCAAGCTATAACCCATAAAGCCAGTGAAGGCAAAAACTAGGGGCAGGGCCCACACTGAATTTTGTGCACGACCTAGGATAAACAACAGGGCGAACATACCAACAAAGCCCAATAGACCCATAGGCGCTGCGTTGGTAGCAATTGCTACCACTGCCATAAGCGCACTAAAAATCAACGTCATAGAAAGTAGGGCGTAGGTATTACGCATTAATTTATTCGTTGCTAATTCCGATTCACGTGCATTTGATGCATATTGAACTTGGTCTTGCATGCTAAAAATCCTCATAATTTTCAAAGATGTAGCAGGCTATAAACACTGACTTATTCAGCTGTTTGTAAATATCTGCCGGCATACTTGTCTTTATAGTGGTTTCTTAAGGTTTTTTCAAGTGTTTATATTAGACACTGCGCTATAGCTAGCGCTTTTGGTCATTGGAATAGGCGCATTTAAAGGCTATAATACGCGCCTCGCTTTATTCTTATAGTTAGCCACTATATCTGTCTTAACGATGTCGGTTTATTGCAATGCAGTTAACACAAGCAAAATTTAACATTGGTCAGATCGTACAACACAAACTTTATGGTTTTCGTGGCGTCATTTTTGACGTGGATTTTGAATACTCTCTTGATGAAAGATGGTATCAAGAAGCCTGCAAAGCCATGCAAAGTATGGGGCAACCTGAGATTAATAAAAAGCAACCTTTCTACCATATTCTTACTGACGGTAGTGAGCACGAATCTTACGTTTCAGAACAAAACCTAGAGCTGGCCGATGCCACTCAACCGGTGCATCACGATGCCATTGATCAATGGTTTACGGTTGGCTTTGGCGGTCAATACAAGCCGCGCTTTAGTATTAATTAAATTCTGAGGATTCTCCCTCAAATCAAACTCTTATCGCAAGGAACTACTATGTCCATGGCCCCTGAATATCAAGTTGCCGACATTTCTCTGGCCGAATTTGGCCGCAAGGAACTTACTATTGCCGAATTCGAAATGCCTGGCTTAATGGCTTCTCGTGAAAAATACGGCACTAGCCAGCCATTAGCTGGCATTAAAATCATGGGTTCTTTGCACATGACCGTGCAAACAGCCGTATTGATCGAAACCTTAGTCGCTTTAGGCGCCGACGTACGCTGGTGCTCTTGTAACATCTTCTCTACTCAAGATCATGCCGCAGCGGCTATCGCAGCTTCTGGCGTACCTGTATTTGCTTGGAAAGGCGAAACTTTAGAAGAATACTGGGATTGCACCTATCGCGCACTAACGTGGCCTGATGGTTCTGGTCCAGAACAAATCGTTGATGACGGCGGTGATGCAACCTTGTTGATTCACCTTGGTGCCAAAGCAGAAATAGACTCCAGCGTGATTGAAGGCGCAGCGTCTAGCAAAGAAGAGCAGGTTATCTTTGACCTGATCAAGCGTGTACTGCAAGAGCGCCCAGGTCACTGGACGGCTATGGCATCCAAGATTGTTGGCGTTTCCGAAGAGACCACTACTGGTGTACACCGCTTGATTCAAATGGCCGAAAAGGGCGAACTTAAGTTCCAGGCTATCAACGTCAATGACTCAGTGACTAAGTCGAAGTTTGATAACGTATACGGCTGTCGTCACTCGCTAACAGACGGCATCAAGCGTGCTATGGATGTTTTGTTATCTGGTAAGGTTGCCATGGTATGTGGCTACGGCGACGTAGGCAAGGGTTCAGCTGAAGCGCTAGCGAACGAACGCGCTCGTGTAATGGTGTCAGAGGTTGATCCAATCTGCGCCCTACAAGCCTGTATGAGTGGTTATCAAGTGACTACTGTTGAACAAGCATTACCGGTGGCTGATTTGTTTGTAACCACCACGGGCAACAAGGACATCATTACGGCTGAACAAATGAGCCGCATGAAAGATCAAACCATTGTTTGTAACATTGGTCACTTTGACAACGAACTACAAATCGCAGAGTTAGACGCATTCCCTGGTGTCGTTAAAGAAGAAATCAAAGACTATAACTGTCCTGTGCACCGTTATACTTTCGCCAATGGCAACAGCATCTATATTCTTGCTGAAGGTCGCTTGATTAACTTAGGCTGCGCCACTGGCCACCCAAGCTTTGTTATGTCCAACAGCTTCACTAACCAGACTATCGCGCAAATAGATATTGCCGAAAATAAGGATCGTGAAGTAGGGGTGTACCGCCTAGCAAAAGAGTTAGATGAAGAAGTAGCACGTTTGCATCTAGCCAAGCTTGGCGCCGAGCTCACTACCCTTAGTCAAGAGCAGGCCGACTACATTGGTGTGCCAGTAGACGGCCCTTACAAGCCCGAGCATTACCGCTACTAAGTCATCTAGGCAACTAGCCCAAAAAGCCCTGCTAAATAATACTTAGTAGGGATTTTGTCTGCGAAAATAGCAGCTATTCGGCTAAAAAATACCCATTTAACTGATTTATATCAATATTTTTGATAGAATCGCGCCAGTTTTTAACCTTTCAATTTATTTCAGGTATCTCAATATGTCAGCAATAGACACATACACAATCGCACCTTTAGCTGCCAGCGTAGCAGTCGTTGTAGCTTGCGTAATCATTACATTTATTGGCATCAAGATGCTCAAGGGTTTTATGGCTGAAGACGCAGCCAAAGCAGAAATCAATAACTAGTAAGTTAGATAATCGGTACCTAAGCGTACCGTAATTTACCCGTATAAAAACCAGCTCGAAGCTGGTTTTTTTTGGCCTCATATATAGGCAAATTAGCTAAGCAAAATTAATACGCTCTAATAACTGTTTTACCTGTGTTTGCTGGTCAACATGTAGCTGATGGAAATTTAGCTGAAATTCAGCGTCTGTATCATCTATACAATAGAAATAACTAACCGGTACACCCAAAACTTTCGCTAGCTTAACCAAGGTATCAAAATCAGGCACATGTTTGCCACGTTCATATTGATTCATACGTGCACTGGAGGAGGCTTCATCTATACCTGCGGCAATACCCAGTTTACGTTGCGATAAACCACAACGCACGCGTGCTTGTTTTAAACGTAAGGCGACAGGACAGACAGAACTAGTAGGCTTGGATTGCACGGGATTAATTCCACAAGAATGTAGGTGTTTATTATAAACCCTGGGGCCCTGTCCTGGCTATATCCAACTTCGTATAATGTATATTATGTTAAATTAAGTATTATTCAAACAAGCTAACATGCGCCCTAGTGTCTACATAGTGGTTTTTTACGTCTATAATACGGCTCCTTATACGCTCTAGTGTCATTCTATGTACACAGCGCACACGTTCCAGTACCACACTTATGGTAAGCAGCACTTTAGATTATGAATACAAGCAACCTACAAACTGCCTTTTTCCAACTACGCAACAACCGCCTATTTGAATGGTTTGTTGTCAGTATTATCCTCGTGTCCGCTTTGGTGATTGGCGCCAAGACTTATTCGTTGCCGGAGCAACTGCTTAGTTGGATTGGGTTTTTGGATACCGCCATCACGGTGTTTTTCTTAGTGGAAATTTTTGTGCGCTTTGTTGGCGAACCTAACAAACGCCGTTTTTTCAAAAACGCCTGGAACATTTTTGATACCATTATCGTGGTCATCAGCCTAATACCTATTCAAGATAGTGAGATGGCGCTGATCGGCCGCTTGATACGCATCTTCCGCGTTCTACGTATGGTGTCCATCGTACCTGAGCTACGCTTACTGCTGAACTCCCTTTTGAAAGCCATGCCACAATTGGGCTACGTCATATTGTTGATGTTTATTATCTTCTATATCTACGCGGCAGTGGGCTCTACTTTTTTTGCCGCAATTAACCCAGAACTATGGCGCGACATCTCCATTTCTATGCTAACACTGTTCCGCGTAATGACCTTTGAGGACTGGACGGACGTTATGTATGAGGTAATGGCTGTATACGGTTTTGGCTGGATTTATTTCTTGAGCTTTATCTTTTTAACCACCTTCGCCTTTTTAAATATGGTTATCGGTATTGTGGTTAATGTGATGGAAACGGAACACCAAAAAGAAAACCAAGCTAATGGTGAACCAACGTTACAAGAACTACAGCATGAATTGCAGGAAATTAAGGCACTGTTAACGGCTCAGCAAAAGTAATAGATAATAATCGGGCATAAAAAAGGCTGCATACGCAGCCTTTTTTACTTTTCATTTAATCTTATTCTACCGGCAAAACCACATTGATTTGGCCTGTACCAGAACTGCCAAAGTAAGGCGTAACAACTTCCGCCTTACCCTTATATTCATCCCAACCTAGCGCTCCAAGCAACATGGCGGTATCGTGCATAAAGCCTTCACCATGGCATTTCTCAGCGTACTCAGGCAGCATTGAGGTAAACTTGCCCCACTCTCCTGCTTCCCACATTTTAACTACTTCGTGATCAATTTCTTCTAAAAATGGTGACCATACCTTATGCAGGTATTCGTCAGCCACACCGTTCTGGGCAAAACGATGGGACAAGGAACCCGAAGCGAACATGGCTACTGTACCGTCATATTCTTCCTCAATGGCCTTACGTAAGGCTGCGCCGAGCTTGGCACTGTCGTTCAAATCATGCACCTGACACATAGCGGACACGGAGATAACTTTAAATTGACGATCCGTATTCATGTAACGCATTGGTACCAAGGTACCGTATTCCATAGCCAGCGTTGTCTGGTCATGTGCGCGAGTAAACACCCCTGCTGCGCTTGCTGCTTTAGCTAGAATGTGGCCAAGTTCCGGGTTACCGTCGTACTCGTAAGGCATATTTTTGATGAAGTGCGGTAACTCGTTTGACGTATAAACACCGGCAAATTTTTCATTACAGTTAATGTGGTAACCGGAGTTAACCAACCAGTGGGTATCAAATACAACAATAGTGTCTACGCCTAGTTCACGACAGCGCTTGCCAATTTCAAGATGGCCATTGATAGCCGCATCACGGCACCCCTTATGGGGGCCATCCATTTCCGATAAGTACATGGATGGTACGTGAGTGATTTTGGCTGCCAGTGCGAGCTTTCCCATTCTATTCTCCTGTAACTGCAAAATGGTTACGTAGGTTTGAACTAACATTAGTTAACATGTAAACTAGTTTACGGGAATTAATTCAACTTCGTCAATAGATTTTTTTTGATTCAAAGCAATCTTTGCCTCACAATAGCTGTCTTTGCCCTACACCGTACTCAATATGCCCAACATCACGCTTCGCCACTGGCTACTATTTGCTCTATTAACCATCCTATGGGGCACCTCGTTTCTGAATATCGCCATCAGCCTACGCTCCTTTACCCCCGAAGAAATCGTCGCGTGGCGGCTGGTTTTTGCGGCAGCAGTGCTGTTGCTGTTTATGTATATGCGTGGCCAACGCTTGCCCTTTAACATTAGGGACTGGGCTAAGTTTTCCATGTTTGCCGCTATGGGTAATTTATTGCCCTATTGGCTGATCACCAACGGCCAACAAACGGTTACTTCTGGTATGGCGGGCTTATTAATGGCTGTTATGCCTTTGGGGACCATGCTTCTGGCGCATTGGTTTATCGCCGGTGAACGCCTGAACAAATATCGTATTTGCGGATTTGTATTAGGCATTTCCGGGGTTTTGTTCGTACTCTGGCCTAGTTTGATCAGTGGTAGCAATAGTTTTTATGGTGCCTTAATCATTCTGCTGGCAGCCCTAAGTTATTCCACTAACACCATATTGGTACGTTTGCATTCTAACTATGACATTAGTGTTGTCAGTGCTGGGGTGATGTTAAGTGCGGCTTTTTGGGGAGCTGTGCTGTGGCCGCAAATGTGGCAAGTTGAATGGTTGCAGGTATCTACAGAAAGCCTGCTGAGTCTTATTTGGCTTGGCTTGGTACCCACTGGCATTGCTTCGGTGATCTATTTTATTTTGGTCAAGCAGGCTGGGCCAAATTTTGTTTCAAACAATAATTACATTATACCGGTGATTGCTTATCTTTCGGGTGCGGCCGTACTCGGTGAACGCATGTTGTGGACGGACCTTGTGGCGCTAGCAATCATCTTGACGGGTATCGCTATCAGTAGACGCAAGGTTGCCGGATAAACAGTTTATGAGTCAATTAGGTCATGTTGACGGGCAAACTCGACGACATCCAAATTGGTTTCTATACCAAGCTTTTTAAGTAACTTGGCCCGGTGAGTGTGAATGGTTTTGTGACTTAAGTGCATGGCATCGCCAGCTTCAATGGCGGTTTTGCCTTGCGCCATCAAATTAAACACTTGGAATTCTCGGTTGGTCAAGGTAGCTAGAGGATTGCTGTGATCTAAGTGGGCCTTGGCCATTTCTGCCCTTACTTGCTCACTGATATAAGACCCTCCAGAAAAGGTTTCTCTAACCGCTTGAACCAGTTCTTGAGGCGCACAACGCTTGCTTAGGTAGGCTTTGGCACCGGCTTCTAATACGCGTGTTGGAAAAGGTTCTGACTCATGTACAGTCAAAGCAATTATACAAGAATCTGGTAAGCGACAGGTGATACGACGAATCGCTTCAATACCACCAATACCCGGCATATTGATGTCCATAATGACCACATCAGGTTGAAATTGGATGCAAAGATTGATGGCCTCTTCACCAGTATTCGCTTCCGCTAGCACTTTTATATCTTTGGTGGTGGATAGTAACTGCTTAAAGCCGGCACGCACAATTTCATGGTCATCAGCAATTACAACGCTTATTTCTGGTTTGTTTATCATCTCTTTACTACACCCATGACAGCATTGGCTGTCGTTACCGACAATTGATTGTAAACTAAATGCTCTCGGTTAGCGTGCCCCAGGCGGCACGTAGATACACGATCATAGACCATAGCGTTAATGCGGCTGCAGCGAACAGCATAACTAAACCTGTCCACATATATTCTGAACCAGGCAAAAAGGCCAAGAGTAGCGTAATAGAGCCCATCTGTAACGCTGTTTTAACCTTGCCTATATAAGAAACCGCCACGTTAGCGCGCTGGCCCGCTTCGGCCATCCACTCGCGTAAGGCCGAAATAACAATCTCTCTGCCAATGATAACAATGGCCGGTAACGTTAACCACCAAGCAGCATGAACTTCAACCAGCATGGTGAGTGCTACAGCTACGGTGATCTTGTCTGCAACCGGGTCTAAAAAGGCACCAAATGGTGTTGACTGGTCTAGTTTACGAGCCAAATAGCCATCCAGCCAATCCGTAAATGCCGCCAACATAAATAAACCACAGGCGATTAAATTACCATCTTCAATGGGCGCATAAAAAACACCAACAATGATCGGTATAAGCAATATACGCAGTAAGGTTAGAATATTCGGGATGTTAATCATAGTGTCGTAATTTGTAGTGATCGATGTTGAACTTGGAATGATACCGGAATATTCAGGAGTCTTCACCCCGTAGAGAGCGATAAATGGTGTCTGCTAGCGATTCGTTTATACCCTTTACCTTACTGATTTCATCGATGCTAGCTTTTGACAATGCCTGCAAAGAACCAAATTGTCGTAATAATGCCTGGCGGCGTTTAGGTCCAACGCCCTCAACCTGCTGCAAAGCTGATTTGCCACGTTTCTTGGCGCGTTGAGCCCGATGTCCACTGATGGCAAAACGGTGGCTTTCGTCGCGAATATGCTGCAATAAATGTAGCGCGGGTGATTCTGAAGACAAGGCGATCTCTGCCCCGCTCCAGCCTTCGATGAGCTTTTCCAATCCGGCTTTTCGCGTTTCGCCCTTGGCAACACCTAGTAGGTAAACATCTTGCAATTGTAGTTCGCCTAGCACGTCCCTAGCTTGTGTGAGTTGGCCTAGGCCACCATCGATAACCAGTATGTCGGGAATGACACCATTATTTTCCTTCAACCGGGTATAGCGACGAGTCAAAGCTTGATGCATAGCGGCGTAATCATCGCCTGCCGTCACATCTTTAATATTAAACAACCGGTAATCGGACTTCTTAGGCCCGCCTTGATCAAATACCACACAAGAAGCCACGGTGGCTTCACCACTGGAATGACTTATGTCGAAACACTCCAAGCGCTCGGGCAACTGATCCAAATTTAGCGCTTCTTGTAAGCTATGCATACGCTTTAACTGTGTTTGCTTGTTAGCCACATAGCTAAGCAACGCTTGATCGGCATTGGTTTGTGCCAACTTTAGCCATTTCGCACGCTGTCCGCGCACCTTGTCTGTTAAACGGTAGGCGCTATTGGTTTGGCTAGAGATCGCCTCGGCTAATACCAAGCTATCCGATAGGTCGCTGACCACGCTTTCATCAGGGATCTCTCGACGTCGGCCGGACAAATAGAACTGGCCAAGAAAGGCCTCCATGAGGTCTGCTTTATCGGCCACAATAGTCAATTTTGGGTAATAATTTTTACTTCCCGTGACTTGCCCATTGCGTACCATAAGGTGATGTATACATTGACCAGCGGAAGACATAGCCACGGCAAATACGTCTAAATTGCCACGTTCTGAAACCACGTGTTGCTGTTCTTGCATATGGCGTAAATCAGCTAACTGGTCGCGTAACACCGCCGCCCTTTCGAATTGCAGGTCTTCTGCGGCCTTGGTCATTTGCTGTGCCACAGCATCGAGTAGTGTTTGGTTTTTGCCTTCTAGGTACAAGGTCGCACTGGTAACGTCCGCCGTATATGCCTGGTCACTAATTTCGCCCGTACAGGGACCCGAACAGCGGTTAATTTGAAACTGCAAACAAGGGCGATTTCGGTTACTAAAAAAAGCGTCTTCGCATTGCCTTAAGCGAAAAATCTTTTGCATCAAATTAAGGCTTTCGCGAACCGCTCCGGCACTGGTATAGGGCCCGAAATAGCGGCCTTTACGTTGTTTTGCGCCGCGCACATATTGCAGTGCTGGGTAGGCATGTTGATCTGATATAAAGACGTAGGGGTAAGATTTGTCGTCCCGCAATGATATGTTATAGGCGGGCATAAATTGCTTGATAAGGGTGTTTTCAAGCAACAGAGCTTCAGCTTCGCTGTGGGTAATTGTGACTTCAATGGAGGCTACCTTGCTCACCATCGCTTGCGTTTTATTGTTGTGGCTCTTGCCACGAAAATAGCTAGTTACACGATTCTTAAGGTTAACGGCTTTACCTACATAAATAACCTTTTGTGCCGCGTTAAACATCCTATAGACACCCGGACGGCCAGGTAGCTGCTGTAAAAAAGCATCGATATCAAAATCAGTGGTATCAACCTGGGGGATGTCTTGGCTCATGTATAGGCCTTATTCTATAAGGCTTGAACGTTTATTTTGCCCCATATGGAAGCGTGTGGCGCGTTTATAAATATCAGTGATCTGATCATGGGTATCAGCGGTAATACCTGCCCCATGAGATAAGGACACTTCTAGGTATACACCAATTTCAGCGTAGTAATATAAACGCGCATTAAAGGACTGTGCGCGTTTCAGTTTACTGTAAGCTATCTGGGCACCATTTACCAAAATGTGGTTGATATCCGTATTCATACTATCTGCCAGTTAGACTAGGAATTTGGTCCCTATTCTACCCCATTTAACTGACAGCAAGAATGCATTAACTTGATTGTTGACAAATTAATGCATGAAGCCCTCTTGCCTGCATAGGTTTGTAGAGCCACAAACCTTGTGCTGCATGGCATGTTAAACGCCGCACAGTATCCATCTGTGTCATACCTTCGGCAGCCATCACTTGCTTGCCGGCACTAGACTGATCCGCTATGTGAACAATGCTGCGATGCAATTTTGCGGTGCAAAAACTGAGGCCCTGCATGCGTTCAACTGATGCATAACCAATGCCAAATCATCTATAGAAAACACGACTCCAAGTTGCTTAAGCGAACGCATAAACTGCTATGTTCAAGAGGACGCCCTTGGGGAGGCGCCCTACTCACTTACTGGAGAACTTAATAGGTATTAAGATTTGGGAGCGATCAGGTCAGCAATTTCGTCTAGACTAGCTGGATCGTCAATGGTGGAGGGAACAATATAATCCTCACCGTTGGCAATATTGCGAATTATCTTGCGCAAGATCTTACCGGAACGGGTCTTTGGTAGGCGCTGTACGATATGCGCATTTTTCATCACCGCGATAGGGCCAATTTTAGCTCGCAGCATAGCCGCTAACTCTTTAACCAGTACCTCATCAGTCGACTCTGCGCCAGCCTTTAGCAATACCAGAGCCAGTGGCATTTGGCCTTTCAATTCGTCGTGAATACCAACAACAGCACACTCGGCAACCAATGGATGATCACCAACCACCTCTTCCATTTCACCCGTAGATAAACGATGACCCGCTATATTAATTACATCATCAGTACGGCCCATGATATAAACATAACCGTCTTCATCACGATAACCACCATCACCAGAAGTATAATAACCAGGAAAATCTGCTAGATAAGAGTCATGTAGGCGCTGTGGATCACCCCATACACCTAACAAGAAACCCGGAGGCATAGGCAGTTTAAGTGCGATGTTGCCCTTTTCGTTGGCCTGCAATGGTTTACCGTCATCACTCAAAATGTGCAGATCATAACCGGGGATTGGCACCGTAGAAGAGCCAGGTTTAGCAGGCAACGTGTCCAAGCCAACTGGGTTTGCACAAATAGACCAACCGGTTTCTGTCTGCCACCAGTGGTCGACCACAGGACGACCAATAATATCTTTAGCCCACTCGTACGTTGGCGGGTCTAAGCGCTCACCAGCCATAAACACCGTTACCAAGCTAGACAGGTCGTATTGTTTGAGCAGATCGCCGTTCGGGTCTTCTTTCTTGATGGCGCGAAATGCTGTTGGGGCCGAGAAGATAGCCTTCACTCTATACTCTTCAATCATGCGCCAAAAGGCCCCGGCATCGGGCGTCATCACAGGCTTACCTTCGTACAAGATACTGGTACAACCGGCAATCAAAGGACCGTACACAATGTAGGAGTGGCCAACGACCCAACCTACATCTGAAGCGGCCCAAAATACGTCACCAGCATCCATGCCATAAATTGCTTTCATGGTGTAGTTTAGCGCTACCGCATGGCCACCATTGTCGCGCACAACACCCTTTGGTTTGCCAGTCGTACCCGATGTGTATAGTACATACAAAGGATCAGAAGCCTTAACCGCTACAGCTTCTGCTGGCACGGCTGCAGCAACGACATCATGCCAGTCGTAATCACGACCCGTTTGCATGTCGGCAGCCAATTGCGGACGCTGCAGTAGCACCACGGCATCTACCTTGTGCGTTGCTAGGTCCAAGGCTGCATCAAGCAGTGGTTTATAAGCAATAACCTTGGCCACTTCAATACCGCAAGATGAGGTTACGACGACTTTAGGTTTGGCATCATCTATACGCACGGCAAGTTCGGCTGCCGCAAAGCCGCCAAATACCACTGAATGAATGGCGCCCAAGCGAGAGCAAGCCAGCATAGCTACAGCCGCTTCCATCACCATCGGCATATAAATAACCACACGATCACCTTTGCCGACACCTTTAGCGCGTAGAGCACCGGCAAACAAGGCCACTTTTTCTAACAACTGAGCATAGGTAAGGCTAGACTTGGTATTGCTTACAGGGGAATCATAATAAATGGCAACCTGGTCAGCACGACCATTAGCAACATGATGATCCAAAGCCATATAACAGGTATTCATTTCGCCATCACTAAACCAACGACCCGTAGGCTGTTCTGATGTGTCGACAATATTAGTTGGTTTTTTGAACCAAGGTAGGCGATCGGCCTGCTCTTTCCAGAATCCTTTTGGATCGGAAGTGGCGTAGTTATAAGCTTCTTGATAGGACATAGGGTATATACCTGCTGTTAGCCATAATTATTAATGTGTCGACAATGTTACCCTAAGAAAAGCAAAAAATAACTAATACCAATGTTCTAGATAGATTGGTTTTATATTCTTGACCATCTAGTCAACTAGTACTGGTTTGCCTTTAAAGGGCCGCGTATAATAGCGGCCTTTATAAATTCCGTTAGGGAGCCATTAATGACCATTACCTATGCACAAGCAGTCACCGTTCACGAGCAAGCAGACCTGCTAATTTCTGGCGCGCAAATTGCCGCCAGCATCGAGACCTTAGCCAGTGAAATTACTGACGCCATGGCAGAAGATATGCCGCTCGTTTTGTGTGTTTTAAATGGTGGTATGATTCCTATGGCACAATTGCTATTAAAACTGCAGTTCCCTTTAGAAACTGACTATTTACATGCTACACGCTATGGTAACAAAACAGTGGGTACTAACCTGTCTTGGTTAGCGCGTCCTAGTATCGACTTTAAGGGGCGTACTGTTCTAGTAGTGGATGATATCTTTGATGAAGGCCATACTTTGGCAGCTATCTGTGAATACCTTGAAGAAGCCGGCGCAGCAAAAGTATACGCAGCGGCATTGCTCAACAAGGTACACGACCGTAAGGTTGCATACCGTCCAGACTTTGTCGGTTTGGATGTAGAAGACCGCTTTGTCTATGGCTTTGGTATGGACTACCAAGGTTACTTCCGTAATGCCGAGGGCATCTATGCCGTTAAGGGTATGTAATATAAGACATTTGGAGTCAGACTTGGATAGTTGAGATCAGACTCCATTAGCAATAAAAAAGCAGCCCTAGGGCTGCTTTTTAGATTTTAAATCTAGCTTATTTAGCTGAATCTAAAAGCGCTCTATTTCTGCCATAGTATTTAATGTGGCTTCAAAAGCAATCACATCAGCCTGGCCATTCATGTTAGATAAGGCGCCGTTTAAGGACGCGCGCTGCTCTGGTGCCAAATCATCCGTGCTCGCATCAGTGACGTTATGCAAGCGAATGACCGTTACATCGCCAGTAAAATCAGTGCTAATACCAAATACGGACTTGCCTGCGGCGGGGCGTGCTAACTTGAAAGCCGCCTGGCTTAACAGCGGGCCAATTTCATTGCTAAGGCGCGGTGCCGAAGCATATGTATGCCATGACGAACCAGCATCGGTAGCGACGCTAGACAGGTCTGCACCGTCTTCAAGCTGCTGCTTGTAAGACTCGGCGGTAGCTTGTAAGTCGGCAAGCGCTTGTTGTTGAGCAAGCTGTACACGAATACCTTGGGCTACGTCTGCCAGTGCTTGTGCTGCCGCTGGCTTGTGAGAACTCATATGTAGCACCATCATCTGGTCAGAGGCTAACTCAATGACTTCTGAATTATTGCCGTTCACTAGCACTTCGTCGCCAAAGGCGGCGCTGGCAACACGCGCTGCCAACTCACCAAACTCAGAAGCGCCAGAACGATCAAACCAATCCGAGGTTTGGATGGACAACTGCATTTCATCCGCTAGTTCCTGTAGATCAGGCGAGGAAAATGCAATATCAGCCATGGTTTCACTAGCCGTTACAAATAAAGCCTCTGCACCTTGTACTTGCAAACTGTCACGTAAGCTTGCTTGCTGGTCAGCATAACTTGGATAGCTGTTATCAACCATGCCTTCTAGTTTAATGATTTGCACGCCAAACTGAGTGACCACGGGTGCCGAATAAGCACCTACTTGTAGGGCAAACAGCGTCTCGTCAAATGCACCACCAAAATCACCGGCTAAGACAGCGCCTAAAGAACCGGCATCATTGGCAGTACCAGAATCCTGTGAAAATTCGGCGGCAACGGTAGCAAAATCAACACCAGATACTAGCTTCTCATAGGCTTGTTGCGCCAACTGCAAAGCTTCCGCTTCACCTTGGGCGTCATCAACATTGAACAAGATATGCGCGGCTTCACGCTCTTCTTGGCTTTGGTGTTGGGATTTTTCTTGTTCGTATATATCTTGTACCTGATCTTCAGTCACGCTTACTTGTGACTTAAAGTCTTGCTTATCAAGCACTAGGTATTGCACCTGCATTTGTTCAGGTGATTGATACTGATCGGCATTGTTTTGAAAATGCTCGTTAATGGCCTGATCATCAATTACCGTAGCTTGGTACTGCTTAGCAAAGGGCAACACCAGTACTTCGAAAGAACGGGTTTGTCCGTCTAGCGCTGCAACTAGGTTGGCTTGCTCGGGTAAGGTGAAAGCCGATGCAGAAACACCTTGTTGCATTTGATTAACGAGGTTGTTTTTAACTAGCGTCTGCTTGTAGTTAGTGGCCGTTAGGCCAATATTAGCAATCAAGGACTCAAACAACTGTAAATCAAATTTGCCATCAATTTGGAAATCTTTTGAGGACACGATCATTTGGTTAACGGCGTCCGCAGAAATAGCCATACCTGACTGTTGCGCGTACTGAAGCAGGACCTTTTCGTTAATCAGTTGTTCTAGGGTGTTAGCTTGAATAGCCTGTACATCTAGCGTCACAGGATCCAGTTCGGGATTGTTTATCAGTACCTGACGGCGCTGTAGTTCAGCAGATTGAAGCAGCTCTTGCATAGAAATCTCTTCACCGTTTACCGCGGCTGGGGCATCGCTGCCAGTTGAGAAATCAAACAGGGATTCAGCACCCCAGATTACAAAAGTGAAAGCAATCAAGCTAACGAGAATTTTGGATACAATGCCTTGGGCATTGTCACGAATACTTTGCAGCATGAAATTGTTATCCAGAATACCCTTGCAAGGGTATGTAGTATGACCGACTCTTGCTGTTAGTCGGTTATTAAATAATTTAAACAAAAAACGCATTCCTTGGAATGCGTTTTATAGTTGGCCCCAGGATCTGGGTGTAGCAAGCTCTAGGGCACGAGTAAGCGTGTATAAAAACGCTTAGTTGACAGCGTCTTTTAGAGCCTTACCAGCTTTGAAGCTAGGAATGTTCGCGGCAGCAATTTCGATGCTAGCGCCAGTCTGTGGGTTACGGCCAGTTCGTGCTGCACGAGCTTTAACAGAAAAAGTACCAAAGCCAACCAAAGAAACGGATTCACCGTCCTTTAGTGCGCCAGTGACAGCGCCGATTACAGCGTCTAGAGCGCGACCAGCTGCCGCTTTAGATAGATCAGCATCGTTAGTGATAGCTTCGATCAGTTCAGATTTATTCACATTAATCCCCTTTAATGGTGTGTAGTGCCTTGCATAAATAAACATAGGCAGTATGAGTGTATTATTGTTTTTGGTTGTTATTGTTACAACGGGAACAATTTATACCAACTTGCCTGAACCCTTGTCAAGCAAGGGTTTCAAATATTTTGTCTAATGAGTGTTCATAGACTCGCTTTCGCCCGCCTCGGTGCCCGATGTGTTTCCACCAGTAGTTTCCATTACCAAAGGCTGAGGTGCGAATTGTAACGCTAAATCTATGACGTCGTCGATCCATTTTACCGGTTTTATTGATAAATCGGCCTTAATATTGTCTGGAATCTCCTTCAAATCGCGTTTATTCTCTTCTGGAATGATCACCGTCTTAATTCCGCCACGATGAGCCGCCAATAGTTTTTCCTTTAAACCACCAATGGGTAGTACCTGGCCGCGTAAGGTTATTTCGCCGGTCATGGCAACATCAGCCCGCACAGGAATGCCTGTTAACACGGAAACTAGCGCTGTACACATGCCAATACCTGCTGACGGGCCGTCTTTCGGTGTGGCACCTTCAGGTACGTGAATATGAATATCGTTCTTCTCGTGGAAATCTGGCTTCACACCAATAGCCTGCCCCCTACCCCTAACAACCGTTAAGGCAGCTTGAATAGATTCCTGCATGACATCGCCTAAAGAGCCGGTTTTTATCAAACGACCCTTACCCTGTACGGCCGCGGCTTCAATGGTGAGAATGTCACCACCTACTGATGTCCAAGCCAAGCCATTTACATGGCCAATACGGTCTTCGGTTTCGGCTTCGCCATAGCTAAACTTGCGTACGCCTGAGTAATCTTCTAATTCATCAGCACCTACGGTCTGGCTTGAGGCCTGTTTGGATTTGTCCAACAACAGCTCTTTCACGACCTTGCGGCACAACTTGGCAATTTCACGCTCAAGGTTACGCACACCGGCTTCGCGAGTGTAATAGCGTACGAGATCGCGAATAGCGCTTTCGTCGATCGTTAATTCTGTTGGCGTTAAACCATTCAGGGCCAATTGCTTGGGTACCAAGTAACGACTAGCAATACTAGCCTTCTCGTCTTCCGTGTAGCCTGGGATACGAATCACTTCCATACGGTCCAGTAATGGTCCAGGAATGTTCATAGAATTAGACGTACAAACGAACATCACATCAGACAGATCAAAATCCACTTCTAGGTAGTGGTCATTAAAGCTGTTGTTTTGCTCTGGATCCAATACTTCCAGCAGCGCCGAGGCAGGATCACCACGGTGATCCATACCCATCTTATCAATTTCGTCGAGCAAGAATAATGGGTTTTTTACCCCCACTTTCGACATTTTTTGCACCAACTTGCCCGGCATAGAGCCGATGTAGGTACGCCGATGACCACGCACCTCGGCTTCATCGCGTACACCACCTAAGGCCATGCGCACATATTTACGACCTGTAGCGCGAGCAATAGACTTGCCCAAGGATGTTTTACCAACACCAGGAGGGCCTACTAAACATAAGATAGAGCCACGTACTTTTTTGACACGTTGCTGCACCGCCAAATATTCAAGAATACGTTCCTTGACTTCCGTAAGGCCATAATGATCAGCCTCTAGTACCTTGCTGGCGGCATCTAGGTCATGCTTTAAACGGCTCTTTTTCTTCCACGGCACTGTTACCATCCAATCGATGTAACCACGCACCACGTTAGCTTCGGCCGACATAGGTGACATCATCTTAAGCTTACTCAGCTCGGTCATGGTCTTGTCTTTAGCTTCGGCTGGCATGCCGGCGTCAGTGATCTTTTGCAGCAGCTCTTCAAAATCGTTAGTGCCGCCATTGTCGTCTATATCGCCGAGTTCCTTTTGAATGGCCTTCATTTGCTCATTCAAATAGTACTCGCGCTGGCTTTTTTCCATTTGCTTTTTAACACGACCACGAATGCGTTTTTCAACCTTTACTAGGTCTATTTCACCTTCCATTTGGCTCATTAAATGTTCTAAACGATCTTTAGTGGAAGCCATTTCCAAAAGCTTCTGCTTTTCTTCCAATTTGAGGCTCATTTGTGCGGCAATGGTATCTGCCAAGCGGGTAGGATCATCAATGTTATTTACTGATGACATAACCTCTGATGGCACTTTTTTGCTCAATTTAACAAACTGTTCAAATTGAGCTACCAGTGTGTGGGACAAGGCTTTCTTTTCGGTTTCACTGAGGTCGCTTTCTTCGAACGGAGTGACTTCAGCAGTATAAAAACCTTGATCAGTATGTATGGCATCAATGGTAACGCGCTCTTCACCTTCCACTAAAACTTTAACCGTACCATCTGGTAGCTTTAGCAATTGTAGAATGCGTGCCGACGTGCCTATCTGGTACAAGTCTTTAATGACAGGGTCATCAACATCAGCGTTGCGTTGGGCAACGACAACAACGACTTCATCGTTTGCCATGGCATGCTCTAAGGCTTCGATGGACTTTTCACGACCAACAAATAATGGAATCACCATGTGTGGGTAAACCACAACATCGCGTAGCGGAATCAAAGGAAACTGGTCACTCATACTCTACTCTCTCACTTTTTAGGCATGGGCGGTGTATTGCCCATTAATATCTATAAGACATTAATGCGGACAACAGATAGAAATGCAAGTAGTAGATCTTAAATGAACAATAAAAAGCACTAGATAGTCGCAATCGATGCGCTTTACCTAAATCAATGAGAAGAGTAATTGGAGAGAAATTGGGGTCAGAGTAATTGGGGCCAGACCTTTGGCCTGACCCCAAACGCTTATTCGTCGCTAGCAGCCTGCGCTAGCTCTTGGCCTTTACCGTGAATTATGAGTGGTTCAGAAGTACCATTAATGGCATTTTCGTCAACCACAACCTTTTCAACGTCAGCTAGATCTGGCAATTCGTACATGGCTGGTAGTAGTACTGACTCCATAATAGAACGCAGTCCACGAGCACCCGTCTTACGCTCCATCGCTTTACGGGCTACCGCGCGTAGAGCATCTTCACGGAAGTCAATTTCCACACCTTCCATTTCGAAAAGCTTGTCGTATTGCTTAGTTAAGGAATTCTTAGGCTCCGTAAGAATCTGAATCAACGCTTCTTCATCCAACTCTTCTAGAGTCGCAATCATCGGCAAACGACCAACAAATTCTGGAATTAAACCAAACTTAACCAAATCTTCTGCTTCAACAGTATGCAGTAAGGTACCGATATCTGTATCGTCCTTGCTGGCTACCGAAGCAGAAAAGCCAATGCTGCTCTTATCAGTACGGTCACGAATAACTTGATCTAGGCCGGCAAATGCGCCGCCACAAACAAACAAGATATTACTAGTATCGACTTGTAAGAACTCTTGCTGTGGATGCTTACGGCCACCTTGCGGTGGTACAGAAGCCACAGTGCCTTCAATGAGCTTCAATAGCGCTTGCTGCACACCTTCACCAGATACATCACGGGTAATTGATGGATTGTCAGACTTGCGCGAAATCTTGTCAATTTCATCAATATAAACAATGCCTTTTTGTGCCTTCTCTACATCGTACTCACACTTTTGCAGTAGCTTTTGAATGATGTTCTCAACATCTTCCCCCACATAACCAGCTTCGGTTAGGGTGGTAGCATCGGCAATGGTGAAAGGCACATTAAGCAAGCGAGCCAAGGTTTCCGCCAATAGCGTCTTACCACTTCCCGTTGGGCCAATAAGCAAGATATTACTCTTGCTTAGCTCCACGTCATCCTTGCTACCTTCATAGCGCAAACGCTTGTAATGGTTGTAAACTGCCACAGCCAAAACCATCTTGGCACGCTCTTGCCCAATGACATATTCTTCCAAAGCCGCACGTATTTCTTTAGGCGTCGGTAAATGATCTTCACTAGGCGCGTCAGACTGCTCGAGAATTTCTTCACGAATAATGTCGTTGCACAGGTCAACACACTCATCGCATATAAATACGGAGGGACCGGCAATTAGCTTGCGTACGTCATTTTGGCTTTTACCGCAAAATGAGCAGTAGAGCAATTTGCCGTTTTCACCGTTTCCATCGTTACTGGTCGTCATTAATTATTACCAATCTTGGGCAGCAGCGCTGCCTTTTGTTCTTTCTTTCTGGCCTTGTCAGAGTCACTATCAATACTTATCGACTCAAGCTTAGGCCACTTTAATAATTATACTGGACGCTTGTCTAGTACACTGTCAATCAAACCATAAGCTTTGGCTTGTTCGGCATTCATGAAATTATCACGATCTGTATCTTCTGCGACCTTTTCAAAGTCCTGGCCCGTATGTTCGGCCATGATACGATTTAGCTTTTCACGAATGTTAAGAATTTCACGAGTATGAATTTCAATATCCGTTGCCTGCCCTTGGTAACCGCCCAATGGTTGATGAATCATCATGCGCGAATTCGGCAAGCAATAACGCTTACCGGCTGCACCACCGGTAAGTAGCAAAGCACCCATGCTAGCCGCTTGGCCAATACACATGGTACTCACATCAGGTTTAATAAACTGCATAGTGTCATATATAGACATGCCGGCAGTTACCGAACCACCAGGTGAGTTGATATACAGGTGAATATCTTTATCTGGATTTTCAGCTTCCAAAAACAGCAGCTGAGCAACCAATAGATTAGCCATGTGGTCTTCTACTTGACCAACAAGAAAAATGACGCGCTCTTTTAATAAGCGAGAATAGATATCGTAGGAACGTTCACCGCGTGACGTTTGTTCGATAACCATGGGAATAAGGGCGTTGAGTTCGGGGCTAAGGGCCGAGTTATAAGGCACATTGAGACTCATTGAAAGTTTTGCTCCGTCTAATACTGATGTAACATTTTGCGTGGATCTTTGGTGTCTAACAATACACTTCCTTTATGGTATCGACAAGGTGTAATAGCAAGGGCTAGTAACAAAAAAATATCGTCGATCATTGACATCTTGTCACCGTGACAGCGCCAGCCCCATGAAGGTAGTGAATACTGGAAATACAGCAAATTCTTGTACATAAAAAAACGGCAAGGTGCTTATCGCGCCTTGCCGTTTTGTTTGCTTCCCCTAGTTAGGGAATTAAGCTTGAGCTTGGTCCACTGGCTTGATAGCTGTTTCGTAGTCAACGTCAACGTCAGTAACGTTACCCGCTGCCAACAAATGCTCTACCACCATGTCTTCCAGCACAACGCCTTCTAGTTGTGAGCGCTGCTCTGCATTGTTCAGGTAGTACTCAACGAATTCTTGCGGGTCTTGGTAACCCTGAGCCATATCTTCGATCAAGGTCTTAACCTTGTCTTCATCGGCCTTCATTTCGTTGGACTTGATGACTTCACCAGCCAAGAGGCCAACTTTAACACGCTTGTCGGCTTGGTCTTGGAACATTTCATCAGGCAAAATACTGGCGTCTAGGTTTTCATTACCGCCGCCGAACTGTTGCAAGGCCTGCTGCTTCAAACGGTCTAGCTCAGTTTTAACAAGCGCCTTAGGAATATCGAACTCATTTAGCTCTAGGTAAGCATCAAGCACATTGTTCTTTAGCTTAGCCTTAAGGGCCTGCTCCATTTCACGTCCCATATTGGCGCGAATTTCAGTCTTGAAGCCTTCTACACCATCAGCCTTAGGGCCAAACTTAGCAAAGAATTCATCGTTCAATTCTGGCAATACCGCTTCGCTTACCTTGTTGGCAGTGATCTTGAAGACCGCTTCTTTGCCAGCTAGGTTTTCTGCTTGATAATCTTCTGGGAAGGTAACAGTAATGTCTTTCTCTTCACCAGCGGCCATGCCTAGGATACCGTCTTCAAAGCCCGGGATCATGCTATTAGAGCCTAACACTAGGTCATGACCCTGTGCTGCGCCACCGTCAAATAGTTCACCATCAAGGGAACCTTCAAAATCGATGTTTACCTGGTCGCCATCGGCAGATGCACGCTCAACGTCATTCCACTCGGACTGCTGCTTGCGCAACATTTCGATCATATTGTCGACGTCAGCGTCGGTGATAGCACCGGCTTCACGCTCAACATTGATGCCGCTAGCGTCTGCTAGAGCAATCTCTGGGTATACTTCAACCACGGCTACGTAGCTAAATTCGCCTTCGCCAGTGTCTTCCTTTGGCTCAATCTCTGGCATGCCAGCTGGATTGATGTCGGCTTCTTGCAAGGCTTCAAAGTAGCTAGTCTGGATAACATCGCCTAGCACTTCCTGACGGATGCTGGCGCCGTAACGCTTCTTAACAACCTTAGCTGGTACCTTACCCTTACGGAATCCGTCCAAACGAATAGTCTTGGATGTCTCTTGTACCTTCTTGTCTACCGCACTGTCGATCTGGTCTGCAGGAACTGTTACGGTTACGCGGCGCTCCAAGCTAGTAGTAGCTTCAACTGAAACTTGCATTTAAATGCCTCATTAAATATCTAATTTACAGGTCGCGTGCGACCCACTTGAATAATGACCCATGTTGGCGAGGTTTAGCCAGCTCAACACAGGTGAAAATAAAAGACCGAATTTTCCGGCAAAGCCCCGCCTGAGTCAAGTATAAGCAGCATAAAAGGCGCAAAATTGGGGTTTTTAGGGGAATATTTAGGCTCCACGACCCGTAACATGACATTATGTTAATAGATCGTCATCAAATGCATAGTCTGACATCAATTCATAACCGCTGGCGGTAACACGAACTTGATTTTCCAGTTTAACGCCCTCTTTCTCGCCAGGTGCCCCAGAAAAACTTTCCACACAGACCACCATATTCTCTTCTAACACGCCGTCATAACCGTCACGCAACCAGTCTTCCTGGTAATAGATTTTGGGGTATTCATCAGATAAACCAACCCCATGATAAACACACACGTAGCGATGATCTCGGTACTTAGCCGCGCGTTGAAAAGCGTTTTCAGACAGTGCTTTGAAGCTCACGCCAGGCCTGATAAGCTGCATGTTCTCATGTATCTCATCATAGGCGTGCTGGTAGGCTTGCTTTTGCTGCGCATTGGGTTTGCCATCACCACACAACCAAGTACGTGATACGTCGGCTATATAACCCATGGGGCCTATCATGTCGGTATCAAAGGCCACCAACTCGCCAGCCTCAATAACCTTGCCTGTAGCCTCTTGTAGCCACGGATTGGTACGCGCTCCAGACGCTAGCATATGGCCTTCGATCCAGTTGCCATCGTGGGCGATATTAACTTGATGCAGTATCGACCAAAGCTGGTTCTCTGTTAAGCCGGGGCGCAAGGCCTCGTGCATTTGCTTGATGCCGTGCTGTGCCACGGCCACACTGCGTTGCATACACAATAGTTCCTCAGGTGATTTAATCAGCTTGGCTTGCTCAACAACAATCTCAGCATCCACATACGCAACACCCTGTTGTTGCAACACCTGCCCCAAAAACGGCGTAAACCGTTCGATGGCCACCTTACCTCCACTAAGGCCATTGGTAGACATATAGTCCTGCATGTCTGCCACAGTGTCCTTGGCGGCCTGAGATAAATCAAAACCACCGTCAAAGACATTGTTGAAATGAGCTCTGGCGTATTGTTCAACAAATGGGTAATTGCGTCCACTGGCGCTATACAAACGCAACGGCCCTTCGATAGGAACGAACAAATAGATGGTTGGCAAATGGCTTTGGAATAAAGGGTATTCGTTACAATCAATGGCGTAACGTAGACTAATGGGGTTGTTAAGTACGCACAGATCAACCTGCGCATCAGCCATGGCCTGACGTAAACGGCCTAAACGATAGCTATATAGATTAGCTAGCTGCTGCTCGGTTAGGGCAAAATCTGGCAACATATCAAACATGCAAACACACCTTTAGGGCAATTTTTATTAGTGCCTAATGGTGCCAAAGTCGCCGCGTGCTTACCAATTAATTATTTCGCTTCTGAGTGGCGGAAAAACTTGTGTGAAAAAACTGACTAGCAGAAAGCTTAGGTCGGGTTTCAACCCGACATGTCGATCTAAAGACCGAACTACAATGACTGTACATTGAGAGTTGAATTTGACCAACGTCATCCTATGCTTGAACTAATCTCCAGATAATAGGATATTATCG
>DPHB01000050.1:25635-32728 GCA_003521845.1 Oceanospirillaceae bacterium
AAACCAAACGTCATTGCGAGGAGGCACGACGCGGCAACCTCTTATAAGCGAAGTGCCGACGTGAAAAGATTGCCACGCCTTCGGCTCGCAATGACACAACCAAATCATCCGTCATCCTGTACATCGCCGCTCCTTGACGTCCTGTCACCTCGGTATACAGTACATCCTGTACATAAAAAAGCCCCGTAGATACGGGGCTTTGATTAGCGACTATTTAACAAGCAGTGTTGTTGCTTATACACGCTTTGCTGGGATAGCAGCGACGCTCAAGTCTTCAGTAGGTGGTGTAAAAGTAGTCAGGTCAACACCGTCTACCGATTCTTTGTACTCGGCTAGCGTTGGGAAGCGACCTAGCATAGAAGCTAGCACAACCATTGGCGTAGAACCTAGCAAAGATTCACCCTTCTTCTCAGCCGTATCTTCTACTACGCGACCTTGGAACAAACGGGTAGAAGTAGCTAGCACAGTATCACCGGCGGCGGCCTTTTCTTGGTTACCCATGCATAGGTTACAGCCAGGGCGTTCTAAGTACATGATGTTTTGGTACTGAGTACGCGCTTGTTCCTTTGGATTCTCGTCGGAGAATTCGAAGCCAGCGTACTTTTCCAATACTTCCCAATCACCTTCAGCTTTCAACTCATCAACGATGTTGTAAGTAGGTGGGGCAATAACCAATGGTGCCTTAAAGGTAATAGGCCCCTTTTTCTCTAGGTTACGCAGCATGGCAGCGATAATCTGCATGTCGCCCTTGTGCACCATGCAAGAACCAACAAAGCCAAGGTCTACCTTACGGCCATCGTAGTAGGAAGCCGGGCGGATAACGTCGTGGGTATAACGCTTGGAAACGTCTTCGTTGTTAACGTCTGGGTCAGCAATCATAGGCTCTACGATGGCGTCTAGGTCAACAACCACTTCGGCGTAGTACTTGGCATTGTCATCTGGGGCTAGCGCAGGTGCGGCGCCAGATTTCACTTCAGCAATACGCTGATCAGCTAGATCGATAAGACCTTGCAGCATGCTTGCTGCGTTGTCCATACCCTTATTAATCATGATCTGGATACGTGACTTGGCAAGTTCTAGGGACTGAATCAAGGTCTCATCAGTAGAGATACAGATGGAAGCCTTGGCTTTCATTTCTGCAGTCCAGTCGGTAAACGTGAAGGCTTGGTCAGCCAACAAAGTACCAATTTGCACTTCGATGACACGGCCTTGGAAGACGTTTTCGCCACCAAACTGCTTCAGCATTTGCGCTTGCGTTGCGTGCACGATGTCACGGAAGTCCATGTGCGGGTTCATGTTACCTTTAAAGGTAACCTTCACGGACTCTGGGATTGGCATAGCGGATTCACCGGTAGCCAAAGCAATGGCAACAGTACCTGAGTCAGCGCCAAATGCTACACCCTTAGACATACGGGTGTGAGAGTCACCACCAATGATAATGGCGCGATCATCAACGGTAATGTCGTTCAATACCTTGTGAATAACGTCAGTCATAGAATGATAAACGTGCTTCGGGTCACGCGCAGTGATAACACCGAAAGCATTCATAAACGCCATTAGCTTAGGCGTATTGGCCTTGGCTTTGTTATCCCATACAGAGGCGGTGTGACAGCCAGACTGGAAGGCACCATCAACGCTAGTAGAAATAGTAGACGCCGCCATGGCTTCTAGTTCCTGGCAAGTCATAGGACCGGTGGTGTCCTGAGAACCGACGATGTTAACTTTAACTCGAACGTCAGAACCTGTGTGCAAAGGTGTCTTAGAAGTTACGCCCACAGCATTGCGGTTGAAGATCTTTTCAACGGCAGTCAAGCCTTGACCTTCATGGGAGATTTCTTTGGACTGTGCGTATACCGCAGGTGCTTCAACACCTAGTGTTTCCGCAGCAAATGTTTGCAGTTTCTTACCGAAGGTTACGGCGTAAGAACCGCCAGCCTTCATGAATTCCACTTTTTGTGGTGTGAACGCATCGGCAATATCGGCTAGTTCTTCATCACCGTTGTACAGCTTCTTAGCCTTAGTATCGATGGTTAGCACAGTACCAGTAGCCACTGAGTAAGCTTGTTCTAGTACTGGGTCGCCGTTTGCGTCACGTACAATTTCACCCTTAGCGTCGGTCTTCTTAACCCAGTTTTTCAGGTCAAGACCGATACCGCCGGTTACACCAACCGTGGTTAGGAAAATTGGCGCGATACCATTGGTACCAGCAACCACGGGGCGGTTGTTGATAAAGGGAATGTAGGGAGAGGTTTTTTCACCGGCCCATAGGGCAACGTTGTTAACGCCGGACATACGCGATGAGCCAACACCCATGGTGCCCTTTTCAGCGATCAACATCACTTTGGCGTCTGGGTTGGCTTTGCCCATATCAGTGATTTCTTGCTGAGCTTCTGGGGAAATCATGCACAGGCCGTGCAATTCACGGTCGGCACGGGAGTGCGATTGATTACCAGGAGACAACAAGTCAGTAGAAATATCGCCTTCAGCAGCAATATAAGTAATAACCTTAACTGTCGCAGGAATGTCTTCAAGCTTGGTGAAGAACTCGGCTTGGGCGTAGCTTTCTAGAATAGCTTTAGCGTTGGCGTTGCCAGCCTTGAAAGCATCAGCTAGGCGCTTAGTGTCGGCGTCGTACAGGAATACTTGAGATTTTAGAATTTCGCTGGCAGCAGAAGCCTGAACATCATCAGACAATGCGATATCAAGTAGCGCCTCGACAGAAGGGCCACCTTTCATATGAGACAGCTGCTCTAGGGCAAACTCTGCAGAAATCTCAGCTACGGTTTCCTCACCCACAACAATAGACTTGAGGAAAGCAGCTTTAACACCAGCAGCTGGAGTAGTACCAGGCAAGGTGTTGTAGATAAAGAAGTTTAGAGACGCTTCGCGATGCTCGTTACCAGTGTCTTTAATTTGAGCGATGATTTCCGAAGTTAATTCAGCGCCATCAATTGGCTTAGGTTGAAGGCCAAGGTCGTTTTTACGAACCTCAATTTCTTCTAGGTAGTCAGAAAAGTAACTCATAGTGGCAAACTCTCTCGTAATCCAGTTGTAAATAATTTACATATTATAAAGAAAAAGTGATAAACAGCTCAATGGAAACTCGACTAATGGACCTTATAGTCGCTATGATTTTGAAAAATAGTGCCCACCAAAGGTACTGTAAAAACACAAAGACAGGCCGACAAATAGACTTAAATCGTATGTCAATTTTTGTTGTTTTGTGCCAAAATTAGGCCGAATAGCCAATTTTCGGCCAATATTGTCGACAATCTTTGCAGGATATACCACATGACAAGTCTTATGGATTTTGATCCTTCCAGCTCTATTAGAACAATCTCTGGTACTGAGCACAGCTACCACAGTCTGCCAGACACAGCTGAACAATTTGGCATTAAGCTTGATGAGCTACCCTATTCTTTGCGCCCAATACTAGAAGGCATTGCTCGCAATGTTGGGCAAAATGGCGTCACCGCTGAGCAAGTGCAAGCCCTTGGCGGTTGGACAGAGCACCAAGGCAAAGAACCTGTAGAGATCCCTTTCACCGCTGGCCGCGTCATTATGCATGACCTAAGTGGCACACCAGCTATTGTAGATTTTGCGGCCATGCGATCTGCAGTTCAGCGTATGGGCTTAGATCCAGCTATCATTGAGCCTCTAGTACGCGCAGACCTAGTTATCGACCATACGGTTACCATGGACAACACGGGTAGCCCAGCTTCTCTTAGAATTAATGGAGAGCTGGAAGCCGCAAGAAACCAAGAACGCTATGCATTTTTGAAATGGGGTGCTCAGGCATTCGACACTATTCGCATTATTCCCCCACAAACGGGTATTGTGCACCAGGTAAACCTAGAATATTTGGCACAGGGCTACCTCAACAATAAAGGTTTGATGATACCGGACACTCTAATTGGTATGGATAGCCACACACCAATGGCAAACGCCTTGGGCATTGTTGGCTGGGGCGTTGGCGGCATTGAAGCGGGTGCATCTATGCTTGGTCAGCCTATGCAAATGCTGGCACCAGAAGTGGTTGGTGTTGAGCTCACCGGAGCTTTACGAGAAGGCATCACGGCGACCGACCTAGTACTCACCATTACCGAAATGCTACGTAACTATCCCGCCGGCGTGGTGGGTAAGTTTGTTGAATACATTGGTGATGGCTGTGCCAACCTTTCTCTGCCTGACCGCGCCACCATTGCCAACATGTCACCAGAATATGGCGCCACCATGGGCTTCTTCCCATTTGATGAAGTCGCTGCCGATTATTTGCGCGCCACTGGCCGCGACGGCGATTTGCCACTGGCCTACTACCAAGCACAAAACATGGCTTGGAAAGCAGGCCAAGCGCTACCTAAGTATACGGATCTTCTGCAGCTTGATTTATCGACTATTGAACCTTCTGTGGCAGGTCCGAAAAAGCCTCAGGACCGCTTACCTCTAGCTGACATTGGCAAGGTATTTTGTCAGGCCGCATCCGCCAGCGAACGCCAGCCAGAAGTAGTTAAAGTTACCCCCATGGCCGCAGATGAAGCAGGCATACTCGCCTCCTTGCCAGAGCGGGACCTAAAAGATGGTGATATTGTTATTGCCGCTATTACCGCCTGCACCAACACCTCTAACCCGAGCGTACTCATTGCCGCCGGCCTAGTCGCCAAAAAAGCCAATGAGCTTGGCCTGCAGGTACCCAACGGCATAAAAACGTCTTTAGCACCAGGCTCCCCTGTAGCAACGGACTACCTAACTAAGGCAGGCTTACAGCAGCATTTGGATGCCCTAGGCTTTAATACCGCTGGGTATGGCTGTACTACTTGTGTGGGTAACTCCGGGCCTTTGGCACCAAGCATTGAAGAAGCTTTGCAAAACAACGACATTATAGCGGCGTCGGTGTTATCCGGTAACCGTAACTTTGAAGGTCGTGTACACCCAGACGTTGATACTAACTTCTTGATGTCCCCTCCTCTAGTTGTGGCTATGGCCATTGCTGGTAACGTCAATATTGATGTCACCAAGCAAGCCATTGCTCAGGACGCCAAAGGCAACGACGTGTTCCTAAAAGACATCTGGCCTAGCAATGCTGAAATCAGCCAGACCATGCAACAGTGCCTGGACCCCAAAGCCTTTAGAGAAACCTACGAAAATGCCCTTGAGGGCCCAGCCACCTGGCGTGAACTTAACTGCCCAACAGGCCCTGTATATGACTGGGATGAAAATTCCACTTATATCCAAGAAATCTCTTTCTTCGATGGTTTCTCACTAGAAACACCTGAAGACTCCCTAGATAACATCGCAGGCGCGCGCATGCTGGTAATGTGCGATGACAACACCACTACCGACCATATTTCTCCGGTAAGTCGTATACGTCCTGACTCCCCTCCTGGCGAATACCTAACATCCGTCGGCGTCGGTGAAGGTGACTTAACGTCTCTTGGCGCGCGCCGTGGCAACCACCACGTGATGCTGCGTAGTATTTTTGGCAATATCAAAGCCAGAAACTTAATGCTACCTGGCACTAACGGCGCAGTAACGAATCATTACTCTTCTACAGGCGAAGCAGAGCAAATGTCCATATACGACGCGGCTGCCCGTTATCGTGAAGAAGGCACCGCCAGCGTTGTGTTTGGCGGTAAGCTTTATGGTACAGGCTCATCACGAGACTGGGCGGCAAAAGGCCCCGCTTTATTAGGTGTTAAAGCCATTATCGCCGAAAGTTTTGAGCGTATTCACA
Source organism: Oceanospirillaceae bacterium (assembly GCA_003521845.1). Taxonomy (GTDB): domain Bacteria; phylum Pseudomonadota; class Gammaproteobacteria; order Pseudomonadales; family Balneatricaceae; genus Njordibacter. Next base: position 31,367 of record DPHB01000050.1, read on the forward strand.
AATCCAATCTAGTCGGCATGGGTGTTTTACCTCTGCAACTACCACAAGGTGTTACTCGTGCTTCGCTTAATTTGGACGGTTCGGAAACCTTTGACTTGAACGACATTGACAGCCTTGAGCCGCGCGGTGTTGTGGAACTAACCATTCACCGTGCCGACGGTGCTTCGCAGCAGCTGGAACTAACATCACGTGTGGACACTTCATCGGAGCTAGATCAAATCCGCCACAAGGGCATCCTGCCCATGGTATTGCGCGATATTATCTGCGCCAACACCTAAACCAGGCTGCGTCATTGCGAGCCGAAGGCATGACAATCTTTCTAAGTAGGCACTGCGCCTATTTGAGATTGCCTTACTGCGCTCGCAACGACGGTTTTTTTTGATGATGCTGTCAGGCACTCATACTGCGCATGTGAGCCAGACACCTGCAACCTCCTTAAAACCCACTCCCCCTCAACAGCAAACCTAATTGCCCTAGCTACAGCCTCAAACCATTGCTTAATGGCTTGCCACTAACTTATTATCAATAAAGAAATTGGCAAACTTGAGTAGCAAAACAATGACCTTGAACAAGTATTTAAAAATTGGTGTCTTGGGTGGCATGGGACCCGAGGCCTCGGTCGCTTTTTACAACCGCATTATTAAACTATTTCAACAAGAGCAAGGGGCTCAATATAATTTCGAGTACCCAGAAATGCTGATACATAACATACCGTCACCGGACAATGTAGAGGCTGGGGTGGAGGATGAACTAGCAGATTACTTGCTAAGCAGTACACGGTTATTAGAAAGCGCTGGCATGCAGCTGCTAGCCATACCCTGTAACTCAGCCCATGTGCATATCGACAAGGTGACAAAGGCGGCGCAAGGCAAAGTAATGAACATTGTTGAAGAAACCGCTAAGGTGATTCATCAATCAGGTATCGATAAAGTGTTGCTACTAGCCACCAAAAGCACCCTCAAGTACGAGATATACCAGCCTTACTTAATGCGCTTAGGTATTGAGGCAATCGTGCCCTCTGCGTCTCATCAAGAGCTTATTACGCGGTCTATAATGAGTGTCTGTGATGGCAGCATTAACAACCAAACTCGCAACGACATAGCAAAACTTGTTGCTGCTTACTCTGATGCTCAGGGTGTGGTGCTAAGTTGTACTGAAATCCCACTCATTATTGGTCAAGCGGATCTTTGCATCCCCTGCTTTGATACGGCCGAAATTCTTGCACGAGCAACTTATGAATATTGTTTAAACAGGAATTAGGAACAAAACAGACAGGCACAAAAAAACCGCTCATGGCGGCTATTATGTTTGACTGCCCTGTAGACTGACAGTCAAGTAAATGGTGCGGACGGAGAGACTCGA
>DPHB01000057.1:0-1028 GCA_003521845.1 Oceanospirillaceae bacterium
AAATAAGCGATACCAAAAAAGCCTTTTTCACTCAGTAGCAATTCAGCGTTGAACAGGCCAATGACTAATAAACCGACACTAATAAACACCGATACGATCGACAACAAATAATAACTTTGGTTTACTGGCAACCCCTCGGCCCTATCACGCACACTCTTCTGTACCGATATAGCGGCATATAAGGAATACATGATTACAGCAAAATAATACCCCTTTTCATTAAGCTCCATGGGCGCATTCAACAAACCAATCAAATAAGCAACCACACCAATCGCCATAACGGCCCACGCCGCCATAACAAATAAAGGGGTTGATTTTAATGCCAACTGTGTACTCATAATTTTCACTCTCTTTTTACTGGCTGTGACCTAAGGGAAGCCTAGGTTTTATCCAATTTGGAACAACATCTACAAGGCAATTTCAAAACTATCCGTAAGCAAACCCATCTTCGCCAACATGTCATAAAGGCTTCCTGCTGATACCATCTCAAAAGGGCCTTTGCGGCGCTCTTTTTTAGTGTGATCATCCAATCGCGCATTACCAGGGCCCACGCCTACTGCTTTGCCTACGCGTTCTAAAAATCCGACTTTGACTATTTCTGGGGTAAAGGCCTTATGCATACCCGAGGTCAAAAAGAATTGCTTACTCTGGTCGGCATTCATTGGTTGCTGCTCCGCCGGGGCGATAGCGGCCCCCAATAAGGTCAAAATATACTCATTAGAATTTTGATAAATCAAATTGTAAGGTGAGGAAATAGAACTGTACTGATCATCCCCCTCGTGCATGGCTTTACTAAGTTGGCTTTGCAATACCACTTCATTAAGTCTAACTTGCAACAATGGGTGCAAAAGACCAATAGCATTGCTATACATTACGGGCTTATCCAAGGAAAAGCGCATAAGGCCTTGGACAAAGATATCGGAGCTTTCGTTGCAAGTATTCAACAAATGTACAACACTCCACTGGCCATTGGGGTGGTCACGAAAAGCAAGCCCGGCATGGGTATAACGCCAAAACTCACCCACCCG
>DPHB01000057.1:1234-1407 GCA_003521845.1 Oceanospirillaceae bacterium
ATCAACACCACCGTGTCGCCATTTTGGGCATGAAGTTGTTCTAGCTTCAATTGGGTTTGGTAGCCCAATTGTATCGCTTTGCTATATGCTTCTGGCGTCGGCGGAGTCGTTTCACAACCGGTACCGCTACCGGCAGCCTGCACAAAGCTTGCAACCAACAATAAATATGCAGC
>DPHB01000057.1:1698-8745 GCA_003521845.1 Oceanospirillaceae bacterium
AAGATACTGCCACCCGCCGCACTGGTGATGGTCACGGCACTTGCAGTGATAACGGTACCCACCGCTAATGCTGCCGAAGCTTGGCCCGCTGCAGAGGCATGGATAATGATTTGTTCGGCACTTTCCGTGCCAGCTTCCAAGGTAATGATCACCACCTCTCCCGCTACTTCGACAATTGCCACTACAAGCTCTGCAGTGGCGGCAGCAGAATCAGCAATCACTTCTATCGAACCGCCCACTATCATCGCCGACCCCATCAGCATGGAAGCCACACCTAGGCTGGCTGTTTCACTACCATCGGCGTGCGCCGATCCAGCCAACAAAGCGCACGACAACAAACAACTTTTAACCACTTTCAACATAACAATTCCTTCGAAATTTCCACTAGTTATCAACATCTGCTGCTAAGCTTAGTTGAAGAACACTGTTTTGCACTTATACTAAGCGGCTACGGCCTGAAGGCTACATACCCTTAGCTTAAATCGACAACGACGAAAGGAAACACCATGACCATGCACTGCGACGAAGTAGACTACGAAATCATTGGTTCTAGTATGCCCATCCTAGAAGTAGAACTAGACCCCCACGAAACCGTCATAGCCGAAGCGGGCATGATGAACTACATGGAACAAGACATTAGCTTTGAAACCCGTATGGGCGATGGTTCACAGCCAGACCAAGGCTTTATGGGTAAAATGTTTTCTGCTGGTAAACGCATGCTAACAGGTGAGTCTTTATTTATGACCCACTTTACCAACCAAGGCACGGGTAAACGCCGCGTGGCCTTTGCTGCCCCTTACCCAGGCAACATCATGGCGCTGGACCTAGCCCAACACGGTGGCCGGGTTTTATGCCAAAAAGATGCTTTTTTAGCCGCTGCCCGTGGCACCAAGATAGACATTGCCTTTAACAAAAAACTGGGCGCTGGCTTCTTTGGTGGCGAAGGTTTTATTCTGCAAAGTTTGGAGGGTGACGGCATGGCCTTTATTCAGGCCGGCGGCACCTTAATCAAACGCGAACTTAACAACGAAACCCTACGCCTAGACACAGGTTGTTTAGTGGCCTTTGGCCCTGGCATCAACTACGACATTGAAATGGTGAAAGACATAAAGTCCATGCTCTTTGGCGGCGAAGGCTTGGCTCTAGCTACCCTTAGTGGCACTGGTGAAGTGTGGATGCAAAGCTTGCCCTTCTCGCGTCTAGCCGATCGCATACTCGCCAATGCGCCTAGATCCGGTGGCAGCCGCACCGGCGAAGGTTCCGTACTGGGTGGCTTGGGCGACCTATTGGATGGTGATAATTAACCACAGCCAGCTAATTACTAAGTTTGATTATCCTGCAATATCATATGCGCCGCCTTCTCGGCAATCATGGTAATGGGCGCATGGGTATTGCCAGACACTATGTTGGGCATGATGGAAGCATCAACCACCCGTAGCCCTCGCAGGCCGTGCACCCTAAGGCGTGCATCCACCACCGCCATTGCATCATGGCCCATCTTGGCCGTGCCTACGGGGTGAAAAATGGTGGTAGCTATGTCACCCGCAGCCGAGGCTAGTTCATCGTCACTAGCAAAATCACTCCCGGGTTTCATTTCTTGCGGACTAAATTCCGCTAACCGCTGGGTCGCCATAAGTTTACGCGCATGGCGAATGCTATCGGCCGCCACCTTGCGGTCGCTATCCGTAGACAAGTAACACGGCCTAATGGCCGGTGGTACCCGGTAATCATTGCTAATAATGTGGCAAGTACCGCGGCTAGTTGGGCGCAAATTGCACACCGACACAGTAATGCCTGGATACGTATGCAAAGGCTGCCCAAACGCATCCAAGGACAAAGGCTGCACATGGTATTCAATGTTGGCAGACTCATACTCAGCTGACGAGCGCGTAAAAGCACCCAGCTGACTAGGCGCCATAGACATAGGGCCCGATTGTTTCAAAGCATACTCAGCCGCGATAGACAGCTTGCCAAGCCAGTTATGGCTTTTTTCATTTAACGTTTGCGTGTTTTCAACCTTAAAAATGGTGCGGATTTGCAAATGATCTTGTAAGTTTTCTCCCACCCCGGGCAGCTCGTGCAATACCTTAATACCATGGCTTTCCAAAACCCGCCTTGGACCAATACCCGACAACTGCAAAATTTGCGGTGAGCCGATAGAACCGGCTGACAAGAGCACCTCTTTGTTTACCGATACCCTCGCTGGTTTGCCCTTAATGACCACCTCCAAGCCCACTGCTTTGTCACCTTGCATACATAACTTTTTCACCTGAGCGCCAGTAAGTATATGTAGGTTAGTGCGGCCTTTAACAGACTCTAAAAAGGCCTTGCGCGAATTCCAACGCACGCCTTTGTTTTGGTTTACCTCAAAGTAGCCAACGCCTTCGTTGTCACCACTATTAAAGTCATCTGTCTTGTTGACGCCAATCTCTTCGGCGGCTTCTACTACGGCATCTAGAATCGGCCAAGACAAACGCTGAGGTTGTACATGCAACTCCCCGCGTGCCCCGTGAAACTCATCATCACGGGCACAATGCCTTTCTGACTTTTTGAAATAAGGCAGTACCTCATCCCAGCTCCAGCCAGCATTACCCAGCTGCGACCAAGCATCATAATCCCGTGCTTGACCACGTAAATACAACATACCGTTAATCGACGAACAGCCTCCCAGCAACTTACCCCTTGGGTAATCCAAAGCACGGCCATTGAGTCCAGGTTCGGCCTCAGTCTTTAAACACCAATCCATATTGGGATTGCCCATGCAGTACAAGTACCCCACCGGCACATGCACCCAAAACTTATTATCCGAGCCACCTGCTTCCAACAACAACACCTTGTTAGCTGGGTCGGCACTCAAGCGATTAGCCAGTACGCAGCCGGCTGAGCCTGCACCTACAATGACGTAATCAAATGTTCCTAAATCTTTCACGGCATCCATAGCCAAAACATCCTCGGATTTGAAGCTTAAAACGTTCGGAATACGGTAACTCATATTGTGCACTGAATGCTAGTTAAAGGGACACTTTGGTGACCATAAGTTTCTTGCAAGTCACCTGTATGAACTACGTTTCTTCTTTGGTTGTGGATATCGTATTTACTACACAATCAAAGGTAAAAAAATCGTTTTATTGATATCTGGTGGTGATACATCCAGCCATACGAGGGATATTAAAAAAGCACTAGGCCTAATGATGGAATTGGGGTAAACCAAAATGACTATTAGTACCAAAAAATGGGATTCCAGTGAACATTTGGACAGCCCCGAAATGATTCAAGCCTATCTGAACATTGCATTTCAGAGCGGAGATACTGAACAATTTTTGCAAGCATTAGGTAACGTAGCTAAAGCCAAGGGCATGAGTAGTATTGCTAAAGAAACGAACTTGGGGCGACAAAACCTTTATAAAGCACTTTCTGCTGATAGCTATCCCAAATTTGAAACTGTCAAGAAAGTCGTAGAAGCTTTTGATTGTCACTTGGCCATTGTGGCTAATTAGTCCATTAGGCTACAACCTATAGATGCTTCGGAGAGCGCAACACTGGCCGTATTGCGCTATAAAACCCGTCTATCCCTCATTAACCCCTATGTTTCTTAAAGTTCTCAGCCAGCTCCAGTATTTCTTTATAAACGTCATCATTGGCCACGGACGGGTGTACCCCCCATTATTAACACCAGTTAAAACTAGGAGGTTTCTCAGTTATAGCAATTATCGAAGTGGAATAATAGCTTTGGACTTAATATGGACTTAAGTCAATAGACACAAAAAAGCCGGCCAAACATTAAAGCTTGTAACCGGCTGATTTGTAAAGAATGATTGGTGGAGCCTAGCGGGATCGAACCGCTGACCTCAACACTGCCAGTGTTGCGCTCTCCCAGCTGAGCTAAGGCCCCAAACCTTATATCAATGCCGCTGCGTGGTGTTTGTTGCGACTTGATGGAGGCGTATTATAAAGAGCTTAGGTAGGATTGCAAGTGCTTTTTGGCAAAACGAATTACTTTTTTAATCAAGGACTTGTGTGGGTATAAAGTGAACAGGACAGGCACTTCCCTACGGAAAAAGCCAGTCCCCGAGCGCTATAGGCCAAGGTGCTGGCTCTCATGCCATTGACATGGGTTCCTGACCCCACAGGGTAAGCGCGAAAGATAGCGATAGGAGCCTGGCACTTTCCCTGCGGGAAAAAGCCAGGCACCTATTCTCAAGCGAAGCTACAGTACGCGGTATTCTTTGTCCCAGCGCTTGGCTTCTTTCTTGGATGGGCCACCCATGACGTTTAGGGCATGGCGCAAGCGTGCACGACTCATGTCTGGGCCAAGAATAACCATGGCATCAAATACGGACACGGAGTTGGCGCTGCCGGTGATGGCCACGAACAACAAGGCGAACAGTTCTTTCGGCTTGATTTCCATGCTTTGTGCCATGCCTTTGCAGATGTCAAAGATAGCGTCTTTTTCCCAATAGCGTAGGGCTTCTAGCTGCCACAGGGTAAACTGCAAGGTCTTGCGCATTAGGTCGCTGTCTACCTTGGCGTTGGCTAGGTCTGCTTCAGTAATCTCTGGCATGCCCGATAAAAAGAAGCCCGCTAGTGGCACTATGTCACTAAACTTCTCAATACGTGGCTTAATCAAGGGAATGATTGGTGCCAAATAATCGCTGTTTACGGCCCAGTCTTGCATGCGCTGAATGAATTCCGCATCGTTTAGGTCTTCGCGCAACCACAGGCTGTTCAACCAAGATAGCTTTTCTTGGTCAAAGATAGGTCCACCTAGGGACACACGCTGAATATCAAAGTTGTCGAACATTTCCTGACGGGTGAATTTTTCACGTTCATCTGGCATAGACCAACCCATACGCGCCAGGTAGTTAAGCATGGCTTCGGCCATGTAACCCATGCGCTGGTAGTACAGAATACTGGTTGGATTCTTACGCTTGCTTAGTTTGCTCTTGTCTGGGTTACGTAGCAATGGCAGATGGCAAAGCTCTGGCATGTCCCAGCCAAAGTACTTGTACAACAACTGGTGCTTAGGTGCGGAGTTGATCCACTCTTCGCCACGCAATACGTGGGTAATACCCATTAAATGGTCATCTACCACGTTGGCTAGGTGGTAAGTAGGCATACCGTCATTTTTTAGCAATACCTGCATGTCTACTTGGGCCCAAGCGATTTCTACTTCGCCACGTAGCATGTCGTTGAACTTGCAGCTGCCCTCTGCGGGGATCTTCATGCGAATCACATGCGGTTCACCTGCATCTAAGCGCGCCTGTACTTCTTCCTGAGGCAAGTTTAAGCCGCGGCCATCGTAACCGATAGGTAGTTTGTTTTCGGTCTGGTGACGGCGTAGCTCGTCAAGCTCTTCGGAGGTGGCAAAGCAATAGAAGGCATGGCCATCACGTACCAACTGCTGAGCATGTTGCTTGTAGATGTCACCACGCTCACTTTGGCGGTATGGTCCATGCGGGCCGCCAACATCTGGGCCTTCTGCCCATTCGATACCCAACCACCGTAGCGACTCAAGAATTGCTGCCTCAGATTCTGGGGTGCTACGTTCTTGGTCTGTGTCTTCGATACGCAGGATAAACTCGCCGCCTTGCTGCTTGGCAAAAGCCAAGTTAAATAAAGCAATGTAGGCGGTGCCTAGGTGTGGGTCGCCAGTTGGTGAAGGCGCGATGCGGGTGCGGATAGTCATGGTCAGAATCAGCTGATTGGAAAAGGCCGTATTATACCGAAAAAAATCGCTAACGGGGACTGGCTCTTGTTTATTTGCGCAGCAAATGAAAAGTGACTGTACCCTTATGATTGTGCCGTAGGATGACGTTTTTACGGAGAGCATTACGGGACAGGCACTTCCCTACGGGAAGGAGCCAGTCTCCAATAAAGTCAGCTTAGAACAAGCCGACGATGTCGCCGTCTTCGTTGATGTCGATAACTTCAGCAGCTGGCTTCTTAGGAAGGCCAGGCATGGTCATAACGTCACCCGCCAATACCACGATGAAACCAGCACCAGCAGATAGGCGTACTTCACGTAGTGGTACGTCAAAACCTTCTGGACGGTTCTTCAAAGCTGGGTCAGTAGAGAAGGAGTACTGGGTCTTAGCCATACATACTGGCAAGTTGCCGTAGCCGGCTTCTTCCAATGCGGCAATACGGTTACGTAGCTTCTGGTCAGCCAAGATGTCGTTAGCGCCGTAGATCTTAGTACAAACGGTCTTGATCTTGTCCCAAAGAGGCATGTCGTCTTCGTACAAAAACTTAAAGTCATTCTTATGGTTTTCAACCAAGTCAACAACAGTTTCCGCTAGCTCAGTTGCGCCATCACCACCAAATTCCCAGTGCTGTGCTTCAACAACCTTAACACCCAAGTAATCACACTTGTCTTGTACAACTTGTACTTCGGCAGCTGTGTCGGTAACAAACTTGTTAACCGCAACCACTACTGGCAAGCCAAACTGGTGGATGTTTTCGATGTGCTTCTTCAGGTTTTCAACACCTTCAGCAACAGCATCGGTGTTTTCTTGGTTCACTTCAGCTAGTGGCACGCCACCGTGTAGCTTAAGGGCACGGATGGTAGCAACGATTACTACGGCATCCGGTGCGATACCAGCCTTGCGGCACTTGATGTCTAGGAACTTCTCAGCACCTAGGTCAGCACCAAAGCCAGCTTCAGTTACTGTGTAGTCGCTTAGCTTCATAGAAAGCTTGGTAGCAGAAACAGAGTTGCAACCGTGAGCGATGTTAGCAAATGGACCACCGTGAACAAACGCAGGCGTGTGCTCTAGAGTTTGTACCAAGTTAGGGCTGAATGCGTCTTTCAGCAATACAGTCATGGCGCCGTGTACGTTTAGGTCAGATGCCGTCACAGGAGTTTGTGCACGTGTGTAACCGATAACGATAGAACCTAGCTTCTCTTTCAATTCGGCTAGCGTGTTGGCCAAGCAGAAGATCGCCATAACTTCAGAAGCTACGGTGATGTCAAAACCAGTTTCGCGTGGTACACCGTGAGCAGGGCCGCCCAAACCGATAGTAACGTTACGTAGGGCACGATCGTTC
>DPHB01000057.1:8914-9183 GCA_003521845.1 Oceanospirillaceae bacterium
TGTCCATTACACGCTTCCATTCGATACGACGTGGGTCGATATCTAGTGGGTTGCCTTGCTGTAGGTGGTTGTCGATAGCGGCAGACAACAAGTTGTGTGCTAGGCCGATAGCGTGAAAGTCACCAGTGAAGTGCAAGTTGATGTCTTCCATTGGTACAACCTGAGCGTAACCGCCACCTGCTGCACCACCTTTAACACCAAAACATGGGCCCAAAGAAGGCTCACGCAAACAAACAGTGGCTTGTTTACCGATCTTATTCAAGGCATCG
>DPHB01000057.1:9348-10247 GCA_003521845.1 Oceanospirillaceae bacterium
CCAAACCGATGGTAGTAGTAGTCTTACCTTCACCAGCAGGTGTTGGGTTGATGGCCGTAACCAAAATCAGCTTGCCGTCTTTGCGGTCTTTAACGCTCTTGATAAATTCAGGGCTGATTTTGGCCTTGATTTTACCGTACTGTTCCAAGTCATCAGGGCTGATGTTCAGCTTCTGAGCTACTTCAACAATGGGGCGCTTCTCAGCGGCGCGAGCAATATCAATGTCGGAAAGGTAAGTCTTAGACATGTTTGTACCTTGTGGGTTTGGTGTTTAAAACACTGGCTCTCAAATAAACCATACGACAATAGAAGTACAGTTCTGCATATTTACGGGAGGCACTATACGCCCTTGTAATTTCACTACATACCCAAAAGCGACACAAGTTTAGTCTTGTCGGTTAATTTATTATCTCTTCGGGAAACACCGCCCCATATGGTTTCCTTTAATAAACCAATTGCTATAAAGATAAACATTGGGAGCCAAATGACACCGAAATCAGGCCGTGTTTAATTCGTTCACTTGCCGTTAACATTTCTTTAACATTACAAAATAATCATATTATTGTCGTCTATTATCAAGTCTCAAGAATCCAGCTTCAGGCATAGTTAGCAAAATGTAAATAATTAACCTAACACCAGCGAGTAGCTTGCCATGGAATTTAGCCTAACTAGTGAACAACAGATGATTATCGACACGGTAAAAACCTTTGTCGAAGAAGAACTGTATCCCCATGAAGATGAGGTAGAAAAGACGGGGCAAATTCGTCCAGAGCTTTATGCCAGTATCAAAGCCAAAGCTATTGAGATGGGATTATATGCGGCCAACATGCCAGAACAACATGGCGGTGCCGGTTTAGATTCCCTTACCCTCTGCCTAATGGAACGCGAACTAGGCCGTG
>DPHB01000057.1:10407-11256 GCA_003521845.1 Oceanospirillaceae bacterium
ACTAGGCCGTGCCAACTTTGGTTTGCAATATATAGTGGGCCGCCCTTCTAACATTCTTTTGGCTTGTGAAGGCCAGCAGATAGACGACTACCTGCTACCTTCTATTCGTGGTGAAAAGATCGATTGCCTTGCCTTAACCGAACCCAATGCTGGTTCTGACGTGCGCTCAATGCAATGTCGCGCCGAGCGCGATGGCGACCACTATGTACTTAACGGCACTAAACACTTTATAAGCCATGCCGACGTGGCTAATTTTGTCATTCTATTCGCGGCCTCCGGTGTAGAAGACACGCCACGCGGGCCAAAGAAGAAAATCACCAGCTTTTTAGTGGACATGGGTACACCTGGTTTCACCGTTGAGCCTGGCTACAACAGTGTGTCTCACCGTGGATACCATAACTGTATTCTAAATTTTGACAACTGCCGCATTCACGAATCACAAATCCTAGGTATTGAACACCACGGCTTTGATGTTGCTAACGAATGGCTCGGTGCTACCCGTTTGTCTGTTGCTGCAATGTGCCTCGGTCGTGCCGAGCGTGCCCTAGAGATTGCCACCGAATGGGCCGCCACGCGTAAGCAATTTGGCCAAACGGTAGGCAAATTTCAAGGCGTGTCTTTCAAGCTAGCTGATATGGCTTTGGAACTAAAAGCCGCCGAACTACTTACCATGTATGCTGCCTGGAAAGACAACACGGGCGAAATGACCGACACAGACGCCGCCATGGCCAAGCTTAAAGCCACAGAAATGCTAGCCATGGTGTCTGATGAGGCCATTCAGATTTTGGGCGGCATGGGCCTCATGGACGAATTGCCGCTGGAACGTATCTGGCGTGATCATCGTGTAGA
>DPHB01000057.1:11399-33956 GCA_003521845.1 Oceanospirillaceae bacterium
TATCTGGCGTGATCATCGTGTAGAACGCATTTGGGATGGTACTAGTGAGATCCAACGCCATATTATCTCCCGAGCCATGCTGCGCCCGCACGAAAGTTAAGTTTAATAACTGAAAACCGTCATCGCGAGCCCATTATTTGTCATCGCGAGCTAATTATCTGTCATCGCGAGCGCAGCGTGGCGACCTCTTCGGCCCAGTACTGCGCCCCCTAGAGATTGCCACGTCGCGACGCGACTCGCACAGACATAACCGAGTGGGAACACCATGAACAAACAACGCCTACAACGCCTACTGGCGCCCAAGAGCATTGCCGTATTTGGCGCACGTGGTGCCGACTTTGCCATTCGCGAAAGCCAGAAACTAGGCTTTGCAGGGCCTATTTATGCTGTACACCCAAAACGTGACGAGCTAGCCGGCCTGCCCTGCCTAAACTCTCCTGCAGATTTACCAGCAGCCCCTGATGCAGCCTATGTGGCCGTTAACGCCGAAGCAGCTATTGAAATTGTTGGGCAACTTAGCGCCATGGGTGCCGGCGGTGCTGTGCTTTATGCTTCGGGTTTTAGCGAAGTAGGTAGCGCAGGTGCAGAACGTCAACGGCGCTTGTTAGAAGCAGCCGGTGACATGCCCATTATCGGCCCCAATTGCTACGGTGTAGTAAATGCCTTGGATAAGGCCGTACTCTGGCCAGACCAACACGGCCTAGCTCAAGTTGACCAAGGCGTAGGGATCATTACCCAAAGCGGCAACATCGGTCTAAATATGACCATGCAGCAAGTTGGCCTTCCAGTGGCCTACATGTTCACCATGGGTAACCAAGCCCAAGTAGACATAGCCGCTATCGTCGATGCCATGCTGGACGACCCTAGAGTAACGGCTATCGGCCTACACATTGAAGGTATCAATGATCTACAAGCCTTTGATGCCGCGGCCCGTCGCGCCTTAGAAAAGCGAATCCCTATTGTGGCCATCAAGTCAGGTCGTACCGAAGCCGCTGCTAAAATAGCCATGTCTCACACCAGTTCCTTAACCGGCTCCAACCAGTTATTTGATGCCTTGTTTATTCGCTTAGGTATCGCCCGCGTAAACACTGTACCGGAGTTTTTAGAAACCCTAAAACTACTCAGCCTCAACGGGCCGCTACCCAATAATCGTATTGCCTCAATGAGCTGCTCTGGTGGCGAAGCCGGTATGATGGCGGACCTGATTGCCAACACCAGTTTGGAGTTTGCTGATCTTACACAGCCACAAACGCAAGCTATCCAAGCCACCCTCAATGACTATGTAGACGTATCTAATCCGCTAGATTACCACACCTATATTTGGGGCGACGTGGCAGCCATGACGGACACCTTTGGTGCCATGATGGCGGCCGAGTTTAGTGCCACTATGCTGCTATTGGACTGGCCCAACTACCCCAACGCCGACCCACAAGAATGGGATGATGCTTTACTCGCTTTGGCCAATGCGGCCAAGGCCGGTGGTCACAAGGCCATACTTTTATCTTCCATGGCTGAATGTTTGCCAGCCCACGCTATTACCCTATGCCAAACATACGGGGTCACACCCATGATTGGGCTAGATACTTGTTTACAGGCACTGGCGCATGCACATAACATCCACCAAGCTTTCCAGAGCGCCATTCCCGCCCCCCTGCTAGTGTCGGTAGGGAATGCCAATGCAGACAAACTGATTAACGAATACAAGGCTAAACAAGCCTTGGCGACCCATGGGCTTGCCATTCCACCTGGAGGCTTGGCCGATAGCGTACAAACGGCCACGGCCCTAGCGCAAAACATTGGCTACCCAGTCACCCTGAAAGCCGTGAGTGACACACTTGCCCACAAGACCGAAATGGACGCTGTTCGACTGAATATCTGCAGTGACGCCGAAGTAGCCCAAGCTGCCCAACACCTATTGGGGCTAGCGGATACTATGTTGGTAGAAAGCATGGAACAAGACATACTGGCAGAGCTGATCATAGGTGTTAACAACGACCCCTTATTCGGCAACTACCTAGTGGTTGGTGCTGGTGGCATCCTAGTAGAGCTACTCCAAGACAGCCAACTGCTACTCATGCCTTTTAACCAAGCTGACGTACACCAAGCCCTGCAAAGCCTAGCCATCAAGCCCTTGCTAGATGGCTACCGTGGCAAACCTGCTTGTGATCAACAAGCAATCGTGAATGCCATCATGAGCGTGGCTAGCTACGTTCAGCAACACCCGGTAGCAGAAATGGATATTAACCCACTATTGGCCAAAGCTGATGGTTGTGTGGCGGTAGACGCACTGATTCGGACCTAGTCCAATAGAGCCTGATAGGGGACTGGCTCTTGTTTATTTGCGTAGCGAATAAAAAGTGCCTGTCCTCAAATACCAACAAAGGGACAGGTATTTCCCTACGGGAAAAGCCAGTCCCCGGACTTCCCTCAAGCAAACCCCATCAGCTACAATGCCAACAATTGCAATTTCGGACCATAACATGACCCGCAAAGTTGGCTTTTTATTACTGCCCCGCTTTTCCATGCTCTCGCTAATGAGCGCCTTGGAACCCTTGCGTGTGGCCAACCGCTTTGCTGGCAACCTATATGAATGGTCATTTATAGGGGCTACCACAGACGCCGAACTAGGTGATGCCGTACCGGCCAGTAATGGCATCCCGGTGTCGGTTATACCTATGTCCGAAATCAATAAGCTTGACCGCCTGTTTGTCTGTGCCAGTTACGCACCCCAAGATTACCTAAGCCCAGCCATTACTCATTGGCTCAAGCACCGAGCGCGGGAAGGTACTCACATTGGCGCCTTAGAGACCGGCTGCTACGCCCTGGCCGCCGCTGACCTAATAAGCAACCACAACACCGCCATGCATTGGGAAAGCCAGGCCGCCTTTAACGAAACCTACCCTAGCTTAAGTTTGTGCCACAGTATTTTTAATGACGACGGCAAGCGCTTCACTTGCGCTGGTGGTTCTGGCTCTATGGATTTGGTATTGCACCAAATTAGCCAAGATCAAGACGAACAACTAGCCGACCGCGTTGCTAACTCCCTGATCCATCAGCGCCACCACCAAAGTGAAGTTAGCCAACGCTCAGTACTGCTACATAGCCCACAACAACAAGCCCTAAGTCCCGTCGTAGACGCCATGGCAGCGAATATAGAACACCCCCTAGAAGCAGCGGAGTTGGCAAGCATTCAAAAAGTCAGCGAACGCACCTTGCAACGACAGTTTAAACAAGCCTTTGGGCTAGCACCACGCACCTGGTACCTACAGATGCGCCTGCAACGGGCACGGCAATTGTTGCATGAAAGCAATTTATCGGTAATGCAGGTGGGTATTGCCTGTGGGTTTGGCAGCAACGAAAATTTCTGCCGCCAATACAAAACCATGTTTGGCCACCCGCCTAGCCGTGACCGCAAGCTGGACTACGCTAGCACGTTTAGCTCACCAGTAGCTTAAGCACAGTATTTGCGGGACTGGCTTTGTTGCGCAGCAAAAGTGCCTGTCCCTGTCATCGACTTGCAACCAAATTAAGACTTAGCATTTTTCACAAAGGACCAGCACTTTTATGCGCTGCGCGAATAAACCAGAGCCAGTCCCTGCACTTACCCCAAACGCACCTGTTGTACCCTATCCCTACTCGGTGCGACGCCAAAAAAGAGTTTATAAGCGCGGGTAAAATGTGCCGCCGATGCAAAGCCACAAGCTACGCCAATATCCACCACTTGTTGATCTGTTTGCTGCAATAACGCCCTGGCCCTCTGTAAGCGTTTTTGTCGATAAAAACGCCCTGGAGGCTGCTGTATATGGCGGTTAAACAAACGCTCTAACTCACGTTCTGATATGTTTACCTGCCTCGCAAGTTCAGGAATACTTAGAGGCTCTTCTAAGTTTTCTTCCATGCTGTTAATCACCGTCAATACCTTGCTATTGTTGGTACCATGGCGCATGCCATCATGCAAACGTTGGGGTGACTTACCTTCACGCACATGACCATAGATCAACTCATCCGACACAGCCAAGGCCAAACCGTGACCACGCTGACTCTCGATCAGATACAACATCATGTCCAATCCTGACATACCACCTGAACAAGTCATGCGCCTGCCATCCACTTCATAAAGCTCATCGACGACTTCAACACGACGAAACACTTCCTTGAAGGCGACCAGGTTTTCCCAATGAATGGTGGCACGAAAACCATTCAATAATCCCGCCTTAGCTAACAACAAACTCCCCGTATCCTGGCTACCCAGCCACAAGCCCTTGCGAGAAACCTGTTGTAGCCACTTACCTAGTTGGTCTGTGTAGCCCAGCTCTGGCTCAAAACCGGCACACACCATCAACACATCAAAAGCCTGCGCTTTTTGAATACTTGTATGAGGCACCAGTGCCATACCATTACTCGCCAGCACGGGTTCGCCTTGCGCAGACAACACCTGCCAGGCATACAAATCCTCACCTGACAAAGAATTGGCCTGACGCAGAGGGTCCACCAAGGCTGAAAAACCAATCATGGAAAAGCCCGGGATCAGCAAAAAGGCTACTCTCACTTGCTGACTATTGGCTATGGGGGCAAACATTGATGACAACACGGGTGACAACAAAAGCAACTACCTGTCGATATATAACAACTATTATGCGATATTAGTCATTCTTGCACGCCATAGCAAACGCAAAATAGCACCCACATTGAATATTGGAAAACTATCATGAACGCACCACTTCGCACCCTTGAAAGTAAAGTTATAGAACAATGGATTGATTACAATGGCCACCTAAACGAAGCCTATTACCTGGTTATTTTTAGCCAGGCCACGGATGCCATACAAGACTACCTAGGCATGACCTTTGACAACATAAAAAGCTCTGGCTACACCCTATTTACCGTAGAAACCCACCTACGTTACCTACAAGAAATAGGCCTAGGCAAAGACGTATATGTAACCACACAGATCATAGAAAGCGACAACAAGCGCATGCGCCTATTCCACAGCATGTACAACGCCCAAGACGAACTATTAGCCACAGCAGAAAAATTGTTTTTGAGTTACAACCTACAACAAGAACGTGTGGTCAATTTTAATGAGGAGTTTGCCAGCAACCTAGCAACTCTTGTAGAAGAGCAAAGCCAACTGTCAATGCCAGAAGCGGCAGGCGCAGGTATTGCTTTGCAGAAAAAGTAGAACCGGTTGGGGTATTTGGGGGACTGGCTCCTATTTGCGCAGCAAAAAGTGCCTGTCCCCAATATAACTAACGACGACGCGAACGACGCTGCTTAGTGGCTTCACCACTAGCAGACCCACCTTCCACGCTTAAATCACCGTCAAATTGTGCTGCGCCACCTTTAGACACCTCACCCAGTTCGGCAACAATCGCCTCTAAGCTAGGCGCTTCGCCCTTAGTATGCGCATCCAAAGCTTGGCGCATTGCAGCAACATGGCCCGGCGATGTGCCACAGCAACCGCCAACAATATCGGCACCGGCATCCACCGCCATCGTGGCGTATTTGGCCATTAATTCTGGTGTGCCATTGTAATGTATCGCACCGTCTACATATTCAGGAATACCACAGTTGGCTTTAGCCACAATTATCGCCTTGTCACCACCTGGCGCCTTGCGCATATTGCGTACTGCCAACACCAATTCCGAAGCACCAACGCCACAGTTGGAACCACAAGCATAAGGATGATGCTCATCATGACCACAAGCATGTACCATGTCGGCTGGAGTAACACCCATCATAGAACGGCCGTTGGTATCAAAACTAAAGGTACACACAACTGGCAAACCCGATTGGCTTGCGCCTTCAATGGCCCATTGTGCTTCTTCTAGAGAAGACATGGTTTCGATCCAAGCCACATCAGCACCGGCTTCTTTAACCGCTAATGCTTGTTCGGTAAAAGCGGCAACGGCGGCTTCTTTCGTTAGCGCACCCATGGGCACCGGCAATTCACCCGTGGGACCAATAGAAGCGCCTACCAATACCTTACGGCCGTCAGCAGCATCGGCTACTTCTTTGGCCAAACGTACACCCGCCATGTTTAGCTCTGCCACCCGATCCTGGGCATTGTGCAAAGCCATACGGAAGTGTGTACCACCAAAGGTATTGCTTAATATAATGTCAGATCCAGCATCAACAAAGCTTTTGTAGTGGGCCTTGATACGATCGGGGTGGTCCACATTCCACAATTCCGGTGCATCTCCAGTTTGTAGCCCCATACTAAACAAGTTGGTACCAGTAGCGCCATCGGCTAATAAGTAGCCTTTTTCGGCCAACGCTCTTTCTAATGCATTTTCGCTCATAATGACAAATTCCAAAGAAATTGATGATTTGCGCTATTTTAAAGCCTTAACGGGCCATTTTCCAAGCACCAAGCCACATAAAAGCGAGAGATATTTTCAGATAAACATGAATATCACTCATGTTAACCTCCTGTATAGGGGACTGGCTTTTCCCGCAGGGAAGTGCCTGTCCCTCTACACTAACTCTACACCGCCCATGAGGACAGGCACTTTTTAGCCGCTACGCGTATAAATAAGAGCCAGTCCCTGCAAGCCATGTCGCTATAAAACCATATCTATGCCGTTTTAAAGTAGATGTGAGTCGCCAGACCGTCAGCAGCAAAACCGACATAACGGCACAATGCCCACATCATTACACCTTGCTGTCTGCCCTTACCCATTTCTTAGGCAGCAGCACAACTCAGTCAGGAGCATACTATGAGTGAAGCCCGTGGACGTCGTCGTAGCGGCGGTGGCCGTGCAGGTCGCCAAAGCAGCCGAGTTAATCCGGTTGCTAGCACCCCAGCTTATATCACCCGCAAGCTAAAGCCGTTTGAAGTACTGGACGAAGCAGCCCTGGAACAAATTGAAGCCAATGCAGAAACCATCTTGTCTGAAATGGGCATTGAGTTCCGTGATGACCCAGAAGCATTGGCAATTCTAAAGAACGCCGGCGCCACGGTAGAAGGCGAACTAGTTAAGTTCCCACGCGGTATGTGTCGCGAGATCATTCAAAAAAATGCCCCTGCTGAATACACGCAGCACGCTCGCAACCCAGCTAAAAACCTACAAATCGGTGGCAACAACACCGTATTTGTACCTGGCTACGGCTGCCCATTCGTACGTGACCTAGACGGCGGCCGCCGTTATGCCACTATTGAAGATTTTCAAAATTTCGTTAAGCTCGCCTACATGTCGCCTTACATGCACCACTCGGGAGGCACTGTC
The DNA here is from genome assembly GCA_003521845.1 of Oceanospirillaceae bacterium. Taxonomy (GTDB): domain Bacteria; phylum Pseudomonadota; class Gammaproteobacteria; order Pseudomonadales; family Balneatricaceae; genus Njordibacter. The sequence goes on from DPHB01000057.1 coordinate 18,629, forward strand.
TGTGAGCCAGTGGACGTACCCGTAGAAGTGCGTCACCTAGACATGCTGTATTCACACATCAAATACAGCGACAAGGCCTTTATGGGCTCTGTGACTGCACCTGAACGCGCCCAAGACACCGTCGACATGGCGAAGATCGTATTTGGTGAAGAGTTCGTAAAGAACAACACCGTTACCACTAGCCTAATTAACGCCAACTCGCCCATGACCTTTGACGACACCATGCTAGGTGCCGCAAAAGTTTATTCGCGTAACAACCAAGCTTGTATCATTGCGCCGTTTATCTTGGCTGGCGCTATGTCACCCGTCACCTCGGCAGGTACACTGGCCCAGATTTTGGCCGAAGTATTGGCTGGTATGGCTTTTGTGCAACTATACGCACCAGGTGCTCCATGTATCTTTGGTACCTTTGCTAGCTCCATCTCCATGCAATCTGGCGCACCTACCTTTGGCACGCCCGAGCCAGCCTTGGTGACCTATGGTGCAGCACAACTTGCACGCCGTTTGGGCGTACCTTTCCGTAGCGGTGGTTCCCTACCTGGCTCTAAAATCCCTGATGCCCAAGCCGCCTACGAAAGTGCCAACACCCTTAACTCCACTGTCATGGCCGGCGTTAACTTTGTACTGCACTCCGCCGGTTGGATGGAAGGTGGCCTAGTAATGGACTATGAAAAGTTCATGATGGACCTAGACCAGCTAGGCATGCAACACACCCTTACTCAGGGCGTAGACATGAGCGAAAATGGCCAAGCCATGGATGCTATTCGCGAAGTAGGCCCGGGTAACCACTACCTTGGCTGTGCCCATACACAAGCCAACTTCCAGACCGCTTTTTACATGTCGGACTTAGCTGACAACAACAGCTTTGAACAATGGGAAGAAGACGGCAGCATGGACATGCGCCAGCGCGCCAACCTACAATGGAAGAAGAAGCTAAACGCATACGAAGCTCCAGAACTAGACCCAGCAATCGACGCAGCACTGCAAGCCTTTATGGCCAAGCGCAAGAGTGAACTAAGCGGCACTGGCGACTTCTAAGCCACCTTTCACTACGAGGGGACTGGCTCTTATTTGCGCAGCAAAAAGTGCCTATCCCTTCGCCTATTTGCGCAGCAAAAAATGCCTGTCCCCTATTATTCTTTACCCCCCACCCATACAATCCGGTGCTACCGGCATACCACTCTTCTGCGCCCACTGTTCAGGCGTATAACAATGCAATGCCAAAGCATGGATAGGGTTGTTCATTAAAGCCCCTACCTGCCCATACACTAGCTGGTGACGCTTTACCGGCATCAAGCCAACAAACTGCTCCGACACCAACAACAAGCTAAAATGGCTATCCTGAGCCGGCCCACTATGCATGTGGCTATCATTGGTCACCTCATGATGACTTACTTCCAACGGCCCTAACACGACCTCTAACAACTGCTGCTCAATAGACAAGGTAATATCCCTTTATACATAACTATCGGGGACTGGCTCTTATTTGCGCAGCAAAAAGTGCCTGCCCCCTATAATGGCACAGCAAAAAATGCCTGCCCCCTAAATTGTAATACCCTATTCTACCGACAAACGTAAACTAATGCCTACCCCTTCAACAATTCCTGCGCCCCTGCATACAACCACCAGTGTTCATTATTCAAGGCATAAATTGGCTTCAAATAAGTCTGCTTTTTAGCCACTAGCAGACGATTAGTCCGGTTATCCAAAATATAATCTTGGCCGCCAATGCTAACGGCCAATACGGCATGAAAGTCACGCGCCTTTACATCCTTAGCAATAATCAAACGCATCGAATCAGAGGTAAAGCCCAAAGCCATCAACAAGGCATACTTGGCAATACCAAAATCCTCACAATCACCTTTACCAAGACTAAAAAACTCACTAGGTGATGCCCAATAATCATTAGTGCCATATAACGAACTGTCACTGCGATAGCGTACGCGATTAACGAAAGCGTTGACTTTTTTTAACTTTTTCGCGTCACTAAGGTTTTGAGTTTGACTAATAAACCCCAAGACATCCTGTGGCAAACAATGTTCATCTAGAGCCGTCACACAGCGACTACTTTTAGCTTCGCGAGTTAACATAGCGCGCCACTTCTTGAACATAGCTTCTGGCTTACCCTTCTCGGTTACAACTGCCCCCAAAGGCGCGCTAGTCGAAATAGCGGCCATAGTAGGCATAGCCAACATCATCAATATCACCAACATCCACTTTTTCATACCTGACTCCCGGGCCTCTCAATGCGTAGGGCCAAGTTATCAATGCCAAAGCGACAACACTGTTGAGCACTTGTTAGGCAGACACAGATTCAGTAGTAGAAAAGTAAAGGAAGGTAAAAAACCAAGTTTATTAGGTAACATGATGTAAAAACGGAACCATTCAAGTAATTGCAAAGGTCAAAAACAAGCTAATTTTGATACCCAAACCGGTTTCAAACTGAGCAAAAAAACAGCAACCCAAATGCCAACCAAAAAAATCCTAAGTTATTCAGATAAAATGGAAAATTCCACTTGACGAAAGCCAAGATGATCATTAATATTCGCACCCACATTAAGTGATTCCTCGATAGCTCAGTTGGTAGAGCAGTAGACTGTTAATCTATTGGTCCCAGGTTCAAGTCCTGGTCGAGGAGCCAACTTAATGTAATTTTGGTCCATGATTCCTCGATAGCTCAGTTGGTAGAGCAGTAGACTGTTAATCTATTGGTCGCTGGTTCGAGTCCAGCTCGAGGAGCCATTCCATATAAAGAAGCCGCTTAGATGCGGTTTTTTTGTGCCTGTAAAAAACTCCGTCATTACGTCGCCTAAATCTGTCATTGCGAGCGAAGCGCGGCAATCTCCCCCACCAAACTCAATACCGAAATTTGGACTGCCCTGTGACCCAAGGGCTGCAACCCTACTCGTCATCCAGAGCGAAGCGAAGGGATCTATTAAAATCTATAGGTCGCGACCATTGGATCTTGGGCTATGACCATTAGATATTGGGGGCGACCAAGGGATTTTTTCAGGCTGAGATTTTGAAGCTGAGTTTTGCAAGGTTCCTCGCCTGGCCAGCCCTTTTTACTCACGCCCTAGCACTCTGGTCCAGAATGGCCACCTGTGGGGCGCTTTGGGGTTGGCCATGCAATGGTGATGGGTGGCGGCAACTTGGCGGAGGTTGGCAGCTTGGGAGTGATTTGACGGAGAATCACTTTTAGTACAGTTTCTGGGTCAATATTGCCTAAGTAGTTATGTACTAATATATTGCGAAAACCACTTATTTCTTGCCAAGGTATTTGTGGGAATTTTTGCTTTAGGTCATCAGGAAGGTGTTGCGTAGACTCAGACATCGTCTGTAGATTACGCAGTGCGGCATCGTAAAGTATATCATCCTCGCAAATATCACCTCGCTCGAGAATGCGGTGAATTTAAAAACCGAATTCAAAATATGGTATGCGTGGGGCTGCCAGCTTTTGATCACAGATCAACAGCCTCCGCTAATATTTGTTGGCGCATATATTGATTGAGTTCATGTTCAGGCACTAGATCTACGGCCCTACCCAGCATGGTTGACAGCTTATTGGCTAGGGGTATGCGCTGCTCAATCAGATCATACCCACGTGGCAGCTCAACAAGAAAATCCACATCACTTCCCGGCACTTCTTCGCCACGAGCTACAGAACCAAAAACACGAATACGCGTTGCCCCATATTGAGCAGCTAGCGCATCAATTTGCGTTTTATGTTGATGAAGTTTGTCCAATAACATGGCTTCAAGCCCTTAGTAATAGCACCTTTTCAACAATAATATATCATACAAGATAACGACACTGTTAATCTATTGGTCGCTGGTTCGAGTCCAGCTCGAGGAGCCATCCAAAATATAAAGAAGCCGCTTAGATGCGGTTTTTTTGTGCCTGAAATTTACACGTCATTGCGTACCCAAAGCATTCGTTCAACTCATGGGGTAGGGCCAGCGTTGAAACGAAGAGATTGCCACGCCTGCGGCTCGCAAAGACGGTTATGTTATGTGCGGCGCAAATGACGGGTTCTGTCATGGTATCCAAAGTTGACATCGTCATAGAATCCCCTACAATTCACGGCCTTTCAGCAGCACCAGAGACAATTCACATGTGGTTTAAAAACATCCGTATTTACCGCTTTACCAAGCCTTTCACCTTATCTGCAGAAGAACTCAATGAAGCACTCGCCACGGACGCCTTCGTACCTTGTGGTAGCCAGGATCAAAAGCGTATAGGCTGGGTATCACCTATTAGTGGCCAAGTAGAACAAAACGGCTTTGTTCACGCCAACCAAAACTACATTATGGTTTGCGCCAAACGCCAAGAAAAGATTTTACCGACCGCCGTTGTGAACGAATTTTTGGCCGAAAAAGTCAGCACCATCGAAGATGCCGAAGACCGTAAAGTTGGCCGTAAGCAACGCTTGCAGCTGAAAGACGAAGTAATGATGGACCTGTTACCTAAGGCCTTCACACGCTCGCAGCTGCAATACGCCTACATTGCACCAGAGCAAGGCTACCTAGTTGTAGACGCCGCATCAGCGACGCGCGCAGAAGAGTTAATTAACACCCTACGCGACACCTTGGGCAGCATGGCTGTAGTACCACTATCGGGTCTACAGCAACCGGTTGATGCTATGACAAGCTGGGTAACCAATAGTCTAGCACCAGAAAACACCTTGCTTGGCGAAGAATGCGAACTGGCCGATGCCAAGGAAGCTGGCAGTGTCATTCGCTGCAAACAACAAGACTTAGCATCTACCGAAATTGCCAACCTTTTAGCATCCGGCATGCTGGTTACCAAACTAGCTTTAAGCTGGATGGAAGGCGTCAGCTTTATGCTGGATGAGCAGTTGGCTATCAAACGCTTACGCTTTGAAGACAAGATTCGAGAGAAAACTGACGACGTCAATGCCGAGACTTTAGCAGAGCAGTTTGATATTGAGTTTGCTGTGATGACTATTGAATTAAGTGCACTTATTAACGACTTAATGGCGTCCTTAGGTGGTGTCAAAACAGAGACTGCATCGGTGGAAGAAATAGTCGCTAAGGCCACCCGTGATGAGGCTGACAACACAGATGTTGAGGAAGTAAGCTTCTAAACAGCCAAGACAACCAGAGCGAGCCTAGCCCGTAGTTAGGCTCGTTCTATGTTTCCTCTATCTTATGTTGCACATTTCAGGCTGCATCTTGTTTCAGCTTAGACAGCACAACTAGGCCATATAAAATACGTGTACACAAAGCGATGGCCACCGCTTGGGCCACCCAGCCATGCAATACATCTAACAACAAAAGCAGCAGACATATTGCAAACAATGAGCTGTGGATCATTAAGGCTTTCTTTTCTTTGGCTATCTTATTATCTAGCACTGCGTTCTCCATTATCAAGCAAGCGATTATTAAACAACCAGCCCCGCACTATAACCCGAAGACCAGGCCCACTGAAAATTGTAGCCACCAAGATGGCCACTGACATCCAGGACTTCGCCAATAAAATATAGCCCTGGCTGCTGTTTGGCTTCCATGGTTTTGGAACTGATATCATCCGTGTCCACGCCACCTAGGGTTACCTCTGCGGTACGATAACCTTCACTTGCGGATGGTTTCACCGGCCAATTGTTGATTTGTTCAGCAATAGATAAGAGCTGCTTATCACTGATTTCAGAAATCGGGGTGGTGGCTAGTTGTGGCCACCACAGCTGCTGTAGCTCATTCACCAATGATTTGGCCAGCTTCTGACCGAGTAAGGTTTTAAGTAAGCTTTTACCCTGTTGCTGCTTGGCAGTTATTAACCAAGCAGACACATCCGTAGCGGGCAATAGGTTAATAGCCACTTCATCCCCTGGACGCCAATAGTTAGAAATTTGCAAAATAGCCGGCCCGCTCATACCACGGTGAGTAAATAGCAAATTTTCGGTGAAGCTCTGTTTGTTACAGGTTACTTCTACTGGCAATGCCAGGCCTGACAAACGTTCGCAAATGGCTTTTAGATAGTCGCTAAACATAAAGGGGACTAAGCCTGCGCGACGCTCTAGTAGCTTAAGGTTAAACTGCTGGGCTATGTCGTAACCAAAACCGCTGCCACCGAGGGTGGGAATTGATAAGGCACCGGTAGCCACAACCAGTGCCGCACTGCGTAACGTTTGCTGGTTGCCATTGTGCTGGAACTGGATTTGATATTGGCCTTCGGCAGCGTCTTGCGGTGCACTTTGAGCAACCACACTATCCACCGCACATCGCGTTTTAATGTCTACACCAACTTGTTCGCATTCCGCCAATAACATAGCCAAGATGTCTTTAGCCGAGTGCTGGCAAAACAACTGGCCATGGTCTCGTTCCTCATATTCGATACCATGGCGCTCTACCATAGCAATGAAGTCCCATTGGCTATAACGCGTTAATGCTGCTTTGCAGAAATGGGGATTGGCACAAATAAAGTTGTCGGCTTCAACAAAGTAGTTGGTGAAGTTACACCGACCACCACCAGACATAAGGATTTTTTTGCCCACTTTATTGGATTTCTCTAACACCAAAACCTTGCGCCCACGCTGGGCAGCCGTCAAGGCACAGAAAAGCCCCGCGGCGCCGGCGCCTAAAATAATGACATCATATTCACTCATTATGCTGCCAGTATGGCCTCTATTTCTTCTATAAACGTTTTTAGCATGTTAAGCGAAGTGGCGGCATCCGTTTCTGTCATGCTGTTGCCATCACGTAACACATAACGACCATCATCAAGATCGTCGCGGTAAGAGAAGTAAAATGCGTCACGCCAAAATTTACACGGCATCGGCTCTTTTTTAAGATATTGTCTTACTAGACCTTCATCCTTCACACAGGGCAGTACAGCCAACGCCTTATGCTTGTATAGCTTTACTTCAACCCCTTCGGGCCAGTGTTCTAAACGCACATCTAGGTCGCATTTTATATCCGCATTTTCTTTCTTAACATAGGTTTTCTTTACCTGAAAACTACCACGCCACGCAGCAAACATTGCGTCTTTAAATATCTGGCGTTCCATATCATCCATGAGCGTTTCAATGTGCAGCACAATTTGGTTTATGTCGTTATTCATAGAGGCAAAATCCAGTAGTTATGAGCGGTGCCGCACCCTAACATGGGGTATTTTTGATGTAAAGGCAGCAGTAAGTAGGTAAGCTTATGAGCACCGGACCCCAGGCCAGCCCTGTGCCACAATACATAATGTAAAAAACATCTAAGGCTTTGATATTCCATTGAAAACTAAGTAACATTCTCGGCTGCCATTTATCTCAATGAACCAGCGACCTAGACACCATGGACAACGCCAAACTCTCCCACACCCTCAATAGCATTGGTAAAGCCTTCTTTGTTAAATACCTAAAGGCAGCTCAAGCTGACTACACTAATGCCACCATCGCCAAAGCTATTGTAGAGGAAACCAATTATACCCTTGGTTCTTGCCAGGTGCGTATATCCAAAATACGCTCCATCCTACGCGCCGAGCGCGCCCGTGATGCACTGTCTATTGTGGTGAATTCTCAAGTGCAAGCCGATACGCGTCTCAGTGCCATCAAACAGCTACATGAGCATTTGTAATAATTGTATTCAGTTAGGCCGCACAGAGCTATAAAGCGCTTATTTTAGCGCTGCACCAAGCCCTCCTCTTTCGGATAAATCGGGTTGGCTAATATAGGTCATTTTTCACTTATATCTATTACCTCAACCCTGCTACAATTGGCTGACACAAGATCACCACCGAGATTAGAAGTTTAAATGACCGCATACATACTAATTGTCGATGACGACGACCTCAACAGAGAAATCATAGCCGAGTATGTGGGTGATGCGGGTTACCGTTTTGATATGGCAGAAGACGGCCGAGAAGCGGTTGATTTAGCCGCCAAAAATGCCTATGACGTTATACTCATGGATATTATGATGCCCATCATGGACAGTTTAGCAGCCACGATGAACATTAGAGCGGGACAAAATCCTGACAATGCGTCGCCTAAGATAGTTGCCGTTACCGCCAAACGCCTACATGACACCTCAAGGTCTCTTATTCGAGCAGGCTTCAACGAATACCTTGCCAAACCTTTCACCGAGTCTGACATAATGAAAGCAGTTAGCCCAAACATCAATCCACTGACGTCATTGGAGCGCTACTCCTAGGACGCGCTACACGCCCTCAAAGCCCTACCTACACATGCGCCACAGCATGAACATGCCTGTTCTAGCCTGCCATTCTATGGCTATCTGATAAACGGAAACCAGTCTTCTCGTAATACTTGCCCTTCTACCATGTTATGACCTGGAAAGGGAGGAGAAGTAGGCCCGGCTCGTGTGACATAGCGCGCATCATCACCCAGCAAACGTAAGGAAAAAGCGCGTCGGCGTTGCGTGCTTGCATTGGCTCTGGCACCGTGCAAGGTACGATAATCAAAGGCCACAGCGTCACCAGGTTGCATAGTCCACTCTAGCACCGGCATGCCTTCAGCATCAGGATCTGGTACGGGGCGGTAAATATCTTCATCCGCATAAAAATTTTCTGCGGAGGCCCAGCGTGTGGGGACAACAGGCTTTTCCCATAAATGCGAACCCGCAACAAAGCGTAAAGTTGCTGTATCGACCGGATCTACGGGGCACCAAAAGCTCACCGTCTGCTGACCTTCTACAAAGTAATAAGGCGAATCCTGATGCCAAGGTGTTGGCATAGTAGTCCCCGGCTCTTTAACCAGCACATGATCATGAAAAACTTGCACTCGCTCAGAAGCCATTAGTTGGGCAGCCACGCTGGCGGTCTGGGGAGCATGCATAAGAGTCTGAAATTCTTCAATACGCTGCCAATTACAATAATCATCAAAAAATAGGCCACTGTGCCCCGCTTTGTAATTATTTGAGGCAAATGGCCCCGGCTGCTTCATGTTGCGTTCGATACCAGCCTTCAGCGTATCAACTTGATCCTTAAACAGACCTTTAATTAATACAACACCATCACGTTGAAAGGCTTCGATAGTAGCGGCGTCTAATTGCCTATTTTGGGTCATGATATTAGGTCCTAAAATGATCTGTGATGGTCATTTTGTCGACGTCATGACATAATTTCAAATAATATATAAATATATAAGCAATAGTTTTATGTTATCACCAAGTATCCGCCAACTAGAATACGTGATTGCCGTAGCGCAATATGGCAGTGTTTCTGTCGCGGCCCAGGCCATCCACATTTCCCAGCCGGCTTTATCCGTTGCCATCAACAACCTAGAAAGCCATTTAGGCCAACCACTATTTATGCGACGCAAAGGTAGCCCTTTAACCCCAACCGCTTATGGGCGCGACTTTATCAGCCAAGCAACCAAGCTCATTGGCAACTTTGAAAACCTAACACGTAGTACACGAGATGATGGCAATTACACCGCAATCGTTATCGGCTGTTTTGAAGACCTTGCGCCGCTATTATTGGGCCAGTTATTGGCCCAAGCTAAAAAACGCTTACCCAACACACACATCAGCGTAAAAATAGGCACTTTCGAATACTTATCCGAACAGGTATCTCTGGGGAAAATCGATTTTGCAGTCAGTTATGACCTAGGCCTAGCCAGTAATCTCGATACCAGTATTGTCACTCATGTGCATCCCCATGTGCTGCTCTACCCCCAACACCCACTCTGCCTGCAATCGAGTATTAGTATCGCGGAACTAAGCCAACAACCTTTAATTTTGGTAGATCAAAGTCATAGCATCTGGCATATGCTGCAATTATTTAGACAACAAGGTGAGCAAGTTTTAATCCAACATCGGGTAGCCAGCTATGAAATCATGCGTAGTATGGTCGCCAACGGTTTAGGCCTAGGTTTGTCTTATACACGCTCTCAATCTAGCCATAGTTACGATGGTAAGAGCTTGCAAATCAGGCCCCTCACCGAGCAAGAAGGTCAGCTAAGCGCCGCGCCTATCGTGTTCGTTAGCAACCCTCACAATCCCATGCACGGCGTCACTAAATTGCTCTCGCCTTTGGTCAAGGAGATACTCCATACCAGTCGTACAAACAGTTAAATGAACTATAGAAATGCAACCTAGTGCCAACTACTCACTTTGATATTAATACCTAGGCACTGTATGGTAGACCTTCATTCATAACCACTATGGGATTCCATGCCTAACAACGAACCTGACATTTCTGACATTATTTTAAGTACACGTATTATCAATGCGCGCGAAGCCAGTGGCTTTACCCAGTCGCAACTAGCCCTGCGCATGGGAATCAAGAAAACCACCTTAGCCAAGTGGGAAACGGGCCATACTAGCCCACGTGCCAACAAGTTGGCAGAATTAGCCGGAGTATTAAACGTCCCCGTTTTATGGCTAATTGCGGGCGCAGAATCACCAGCAGCAGTTGCCACCCCCGAGCTGAGTGAAACGCTTATGCTAGAACAAAAATTAGATAGAGCCGATATTCTTATCAACGAACTGTCTGCTCTAGTTGCCGAATTGCGCGGCCATACACGGCGTGTACAACGTGATATCGACGAAAGTTATTAAGCGATAATCAACGTCATTGCTAGTGATAGTGTAGCAATGACGCCCCCTAGATAACTTTAGGCTGGTCTTCCAACCAACACTCAAACTCCGCTATTGGCATCGGCTTAGCTAAATAATTACCCTGTATATATTCACAACCTAGCAAGTCTAGAATCTCTATTTGATTGCTATTTTCGACCCCTTCCGCGATCACTTCTAAACTCATGTTCTTACCTAAGTCTACGGTAGATTGAACAATCGCCAAGCGCCTTTGTTGGGTATCCATATCACTGACAAAAGAGTGATCAATTTTTAATTGCGATAGTGGTAACTTGTTGACCAAGGACAAGGAGGAAAAGCCCGTACCAAAGTCATCCAGGCTGATATTAACGCCCATCTGATGTAATTCGGATAACATATTAAAAGACCGAACTTGATTGTGGATAATGGCGTTTTCGGTGATTTCCAAGGTTAAATAGGCTGCTTCTATCGCCTTTTCCTGCAACTGGCCTTTAATAAACTCGACAAAAGAAAACTCCACCAAGTCTTGTGGTGATATGTTCACTTGCAGCTTTATTTTATGGCCCCTAGAATGCCAATACTTAAGCCTTTCTAAACCAGATTCCACAACCCATCGCGTCACCTCGCGGATCAGGTACGATTGCTCAGCCAAGGGTATGAACTCAACCGGCGGTATCATTGTGCCATCTGCTTGGGGCCAACGAATCAAGGCTTCGGTGCTAAACACATGGCCAGCTAAATTAAAAATCGGTTGGAATTGAAGTTCAAATTCTTGGTTGCTCACAGCACCCGGCAAACGCGCGGCAATTTCTAATGTGCGTTTACTTTGCTTGCTCATATAAGGTTCAAATACACTAAACAACAACTGCTGTCGTTTTGCTTCGTACATGGCCACATCAGCATGTTTCAACAAGGTTTCTACGTCTTCACCATGTTGCGGATACAAGGCCACACTAGGGCTTGCACTGATACCCACACGGTGCCCATTTAAACTAAACGGTTGCTGCAATTGGCGACGTAGAACCTGGCAAAGTTCGGCAACGGTGTCTAGGCTATCCTTGCCTGTGGATACAATACATATAAACTCATCACCACCCATACGCGCGATGAATTCCGCCGATTTTAATTTAGCACTTAAACGCTGGGCCAACTGTTTTAAGAGTAGGTCGCCAGACATATGCCCAAGGGTGTCATTAATGGATTTGAATTTATCTAAATCAAGTAAGACAACGGCAAAAGTATCCGCCTCTGCCTTGCCCTTTGGCTTAGCCAACGTTGCCTTTTGGGTGTTCGCTTGCACGCGTTTTTGCAAATAATCAATAAGATGTTTACGATTTGGCAAATGCGTTAAGCTGTCGTACAGGGCGTTGTATTCATTGACAACTATATATTCGTCCAGACTATCTATAGTCACCAAACTTAAGTACAGCACTAGGTTCACAAACAAACTGCCACCGAAGAAAATGATCGCCATCACCAGATCAGTGGAGGATGAGCTACTAAGCAACAAAATATAGGCTGTCGCTACCCCATAACCAATAATAAATAGGACTATTAATATAAGCACAACACGCCAGCCCCAACGGGATTGGCGCCTACACAAAGTATAAGCAGGTTTTAGCGACCACAGCAAAAGTGCCAGAGCAAGCGCCATCAGGGTTAACGTGTAATACATGCTCATAAATCGGTTACTATATTGGAAGCTATGTTAAAACTATTACTATCATAGAGTGCTTTATCGCATCCAGCTAGTCAACCAAGGTCCCGTATATTTGCTCAGGCATAGGGACCACCCAACTCATTAAGCGCGTAAGTCTTTCGCCGAGCCCATCACTACATGCGTATTAATGGTGCGTACGTGCGGTGCCACTCCTAGAACATCGGTATGAAAATTTTGGTAAGCGTCTAAGCCAGTCGTTTCAACGCGTAACATATATTCAAAACTACCGGTAACATTATGACATTCAATAACGTCTGGGCATTGTTTAATCGCTGTTTGAAAAGCTTGCTGGGCAAGTTTTGAATGCTCATTCAATCCAACCATCACATAGGCAACAAAATTTTTGCCCAGTTTGGCCTTATTCAAGACCGTTCGATAGCCCTGAATAACCCCCTCTCTTTCCAAATCTTGGACACGCCGTAAGCAAGCTGATGGTGACAAACCTACCTGCTCAGCAAGTTCAGCATTGGTAATGCGACCGCTCATTTCCAAAATTGACAATATTCTGTGGTTTAAAGCATCATATTTCATATTTAATTGTGCCTTGGTGAAAATAAAAACAATATAAGCAAGCCTATTTCTTTCAATTCAATATAAACTAAAACTACCACAGCGACTAGATACGAGATATAAATTGTGACCCCTAGCCTACTTTTAGCACTCACCCTATTTGCTTTTGTGTCCACCGTGACACCTGGCCCCAATAATATGATGCTATTAGCATCTGGAGCCAATTTCGGTTTTCAACGCACTATTCCTCACATGCTAGGCATCACTGTTGGCTTTGCCTTTATGGTGATTATGGTCGGTATAGGGGTGCTGCAAGCCTTTGATGCTTGGCCCATGAGCTACCTACTACTCAAGTACCTAAGTATTGCTTACCTGCTGTTTTTAGCCTACAAGATCGCCACTGCCCAACCCGCCTCAGCCAAGGGTTCACATAACAGTCGCCCCCTAAGCTTTGTCCAAGCGTCCTTGTTTCAGTGGGTTAACCCCAAGGCTTGGACTATGGCGCTAACTTCCCTAAGTGTCTATTCACCCAGCCAAGAAATACAAAGTATATTCATGGTGGCCGGAGTATTCGCTTTGGTCAATTTGCCCTCGGTAAGCATCTGGGCCTTAATAGGTAAACAAATGCAGCGCTGGCTAGACAGCCCCAGACGTTGGCGTACTTTTAACATTAGCATGGCACTGATGTTAATGGCCTCGCTAATTCCGGTGCTTTAATACCTAGTTTAGCGCCATGCTGGCAAAGCAGACCGAAGCTTACTAGCGGGTTGCTGCCAAAACATATCCACGCCGGGTATTTGTACCGGCATAGGCAAACGCCGAGCCTTGCCCCAGCCCGTCATTTCTGGCGTGAGCAACTTGTTATATGGCTGTAAACCGTGACTTTGGTCTACGCGATGTTGCTGTAAAGCAACTGTATCGACACCATCAAGCAGTGTTGCTTGCCGCGCTAAGGAGACATGAGCACTAGCCGTTTGCTGGTGGTTATGTTGCCAGCGCAGAGCTTGCAGCACATTGGCGGCCATGAGGTAACCGCTAGCGTGATCCAATACCTGATATGGCAATTCATAGACCTTATGTTCATCGGCAACGGCCAAACCTGCACTGCGCTGCACCAGGCTATCGAAGCCTCGTCGGAATTGCCAAGGCCCCGTAGCGCCATAGGCATTGAGGCTAACGCAAATCAAATTGGCATTGATGTTGCGTAACGCCACGGCATCAAAGCCCAACCCCGCCAAGGCACCCTGGCGATATCCATGTACCAGCACATCGGCGGAGGCCATTAGGCGCTGTAATTGCACCTTGTCTTGCGCTTTACGTAAATCCAAACCGGCACAGCGTTTGCCCACCGTAAGGTCTATTTCTTTGCCATGCTCAGTCCAAAATGGCGGATCGATACGTAACACATCGGCACCAAGGCTAGCTAAAAATCGCGTCGCAACAGGGCCAGCAATAACCCGCGTTAGGTCTAACACTTTTAAACCCCGCAAGGGGCGTTTGGCATCTTTAGCGCGCCACATACGCGCTGTATCTAGTGAAGCTTGTGACATCTGCCAATCCACGATAGGCTCTTGCGCTACGGCCTGACCTTGGGGGTGACATTGCCACTGCTTAGCCTCACGCAATTGCGCAGCACAACCGCCGGCTTCGACAATGGCCGTTTCCAAGGCCTGACCTTGCCAGCTTGCTATGGCTTCGGCTGCTTCACTAGTGCTGGTTACGCCCCCTAAGACAGCAACCGCGCTTTGCCGATGATGAGGGGCATTAGTATGCAGGCGAATCCAACCGTCAGCGCAGCGATAGTCCTTTGCCAACTCATCCCACGCAGCTGGGAGCTGCCAACCCACCGGAAAGACACTGTTGGTACACCAATGGTCTATCAAGGTACGATCAATTTGCGCCTGCACCTGCACCGATAACTGCTCTGTTAACAAGCCTTGCAACGCAGCAACGGCCAATTGCATAGCGCTCGTGGCTAACAAATTAACCTCACCTAAAGGGCTTTCCTTCACTAGCTGCTGATGAGCCAGCGCTAAGGGTAAGGCGCCATTATGGCTAACACCGGTAGCCAGTTGTTCTAGCATCAACATAAACCGTTCTTCCTAACAGAGACAACCCGCATAGTAACACCAGCAAAGAGAATCCTCAGCAATAACATGATACTGGCCTTGCTTTCAGCGTTCAGCTTTAAGCCTGAACCAGGGCCCTTGCCAAATTACAATAGGACTATTGGTCGAATACTTTATGTAAATTACTAACCTGAAGCGTCCCTTTTTGAGTTATTGATCTCGGCAATAAGCTCACTTGCCCAGTCACCGATAATGGGTATAAATTCCAATTGTCCAAGTGCCACAACCAGTAAGTAAACCACTATGGTCGCACCCAAAAATGACCCCAAGCCAAAGGCGACACCCTGTAAGAAGTAGGCCCAAAGAGCTGTCCAAATTGACGACTGAATGCGCGCAAAGCGGTGTTTAAGTAGCTGCCCTAGCAACAAACTCAATTCATCTCTGGTGGTAGTTGGGGTGTGTCTTCTCGTGCCATAAACTGAATCGCCACTAGTTTCCTA
>DPHB01000057.1:34180-36224 GCA_003521845.1 Oceanospirillaceae bacterium
CACCACCTATCGCCAGATGTCGACGGACAAGGGCTGTTTCTTTACGCTTGCCAAAGTTTAAGTGAGCAAATTGAGGGTAGCTTAGCTATCGCAGCCGACGACAAACACACAGTAACAGTGAGCGTAGAATTGCCTAGCGCCTAACTTGGCTGCCGTTGAACCTAGCTGGCAACACCCAGTAGAGCGTGACCGCGCAATTTGCATTGGGCCAAAAAGCCAACTAGGTCAGCGATTTCTGATTCTTCTTTGGCTAGGTCTTCATCCATGTCCCAATTTGCAAGATGCATGGACATCAATTGTGCCACCATAGCCATCAGTCCCTCAGGCGCGACACTACTAACAAAGTCTATTTGACCATGGTTGATCACACTCCCCTGCTGCAGGGCTTGTGTTAATGTTTCAAGCTCACCGGCTGCGGCAAAGGCATCGAGGTCTAACTGCACTATGTATTGTGCAACAAACAGGTCTTCTACCCAGTCTTCAATGGGATCTACTAGGTCATCCTCAAAGCTAATACTGCCATCTTCTAGCTGCTCATAAAGTGCTTCTTTGGCAGCTAATCCCAGCGGCCAAAAGTCTTCGATGGCGGCTGGCTGCAGGAGTTCGTAATAGGTAATAGTGACTTCGCTCATAGTGCATAGCCTAGTTCATTGAACAGTGGTGAAAATAGACTCGGGAATATCTCACACTTTATATAAGAAGCCTAGTTTTATCAGCGACTTGCAGTTTTGCTCCCCCTCGCGGAGAATAAGCCATTGTTTTTTACTGCATACCACCACCATGTACAGACCGGGCATGAAGGCCTACAGCTTACTTATTTTACAAGGTGCCGTTTGGGGTTCTTCCTTCCAAGCTATTAAATACGCCTTAGAAGACTTCGGCCCCATGACCATCGCCGCTGGGCGTATTGTATTGGCAGCCGTGATACTGATGATTTACGCCTGGTCTAGGGGCAACAGCCTACCTAAGCACCTACCTAGCATCGCCTTGTTATTTGTCATTAGCTTATTTAATTGTGCTTTGCCTTTCTTTTTGATCCCTTGGGGTGAGCAAGACGTGGCGTCAGGGCGCGCCGCTATCTTTATGGCTTCAGGCCCGCTGATTACTTTAGTTCTTGCCCACTTTTTCACTACCGACGAGCGCATCAATGGCCGCAAAGCTTTAGCCTTTGTGTTGGGCTTTATTGGTGTCTTATTGGTTATTGGCGTCGGTGCCTTTAACAGTGGCATTGGCGCCCTGTTGCCGCAGCTGGCGTTAATAATGGCCGCCACTAGTTATGCTATCTCTGGCTTGCTAGTTAAACGTGTGACAGGCATAAGCAATACCATGATGTCCGCCTGTGTATTGCTCGCTGGGAGCCTAATCACCTTACCCGCAGCCCTGATTTGGGAAACACCAGTTAGCACCTTAGCAGCCGCTTCTTGGTCTGCTTTGTTGGCATTAATCTACTTGGGACTCTTCCCCACTGGCCTCATGTTTCTAGTGCGTTTTTATCTAATCAACAACTATGGTTACATTTTTGTTTCCCAAGTAGGTTACCTAGTACCCCTGTTCAGTGTGCTCTTTGGCACCCTGTTACTTGGTGAACAACTCAGCCTGTCGATTTTCCTTGGCCTAGGTCTAATCCTCAGTGGAATTTTCATTAGCCGTACTAAAGCCTAATTTTGCTTTTAAGCAAGCCAGGTACCACTGACTCTTTCAAGTCACTGGGTTTGCCGGCTTCGCTGGGCAAAAAAAATCAGGCGCAAGGCCTGATTTTTCACAACGAGTGGTTGGGTTGGCTGGTTAGCCTGCCATTAAATTGGGCATCCACAGCACCATTCCTGGTAACAATATCAAAATACCTAAGCGCACAATATCAACGATCCAAAACGGTGTTACACCACGGAAAATTGTCTTCAACTTGACGTCATGCAACATACTCTTAAGCACGAATACATTAAGCCCCACCGGCGGGGTAATCAAACTGATCTCCGTTATCACCACTACGATGATGCCGAACCAAATCAAGGCCATCTCTGGGTCCATCAAAGATTCAGAATAC
>DPHB01000057.1:36368-36770 GCA_003521845.1 Oceanospirillaceae bacterium
TCCATCAAAGATTCAGAATACTCGCCTAGGTCCAGACCCATCACCAAAGGATAGAATACAGGTACCGTCAACATAATCATCGACAAGCTTTCCAGCACCATGCCTAATATGACGTAAACCAACATAATAAGAATGATGACCGCAATAGCAGATAGATCAAATGACACCACCCACGCAGACAGCAAGTCTGGCAGGCCAGCAATGTTGATGTAGTTAGAGAATATTTCGGCACCAATCAAGATAACAAAAATCATGCCTGTAGTACGGGCACTTTCTACCAAGGTTTTATACAAAGAAGACCAGGTAAGACGGCGGCGGAACAAAGCAATAAAGAAGGCACCAGAAGCACCTATACCTGCCGCTTCGGTCGGCGTAAAGATACCACCGTAAATACCACCAATA
>DPHB01000057.1:36923-40584 GCA_003521845.1 Oceanospirillaceae bacterium
ACCACCGTAAATACCACCAATAACCAAGCCAAACAAACCTAATACACCACTTACGCCCCACAAGGCTTGCAAGCGTCCAGCCCATTCGGTCTTGTCACCACGAGGGCCAATTTCAGGCTTGAGGGTTACAGAAACCAACACCGCAACTAGGTACAAAATCACACCTAACAAACCCGGCAAGATACCCGCAATAAACAACAGGCCAATATCACTTTCGGTCATAATGCCGTAGATAATCAAGATAACGCTGGGCGGAATCAAAATACCCAAGGTACCGCCGGCAGCGATAGAACCGGTAGCCAAACCATCATCGTAGCCGTAGCGACGCATGGGCGGCAAGGCAACTTTAGACATGGTGGCGGCGGTCGCAAGGCTAGAGCCACATACGGCGCTAAAACCGCCACAAGCAACAACAGTTGCCATGGCTAAACCACCACGACGATGCCCTAAAAACGCATTGGCCGCCGCATAAAGCTCATCGGATAAACCCGCACGTGTAACAAAGTTACCCATCAAAATAAACAACGGAACAACGGACAAACCGTAGTTCATACCTGTGTCATACGTGATGATACTAGCCATGGCCAAAGAACCATTAAAGCTAGTCATCAAGCCAAAGCCCACAAAGCCAACCAGACCCATGGCAAAGGCAATGGGCATACGTACCAATATCACCAAGCCAAGCATGGCAGCAAATGCAATCAAAGATTCATACATATTAATAATCTTTAGTTTTAGCCGATACGGCGGAAAGTGTATTGCCAGGCCAAGGCCAAGCTAACTAGAGAAGCCAGCGCCAGCGCCACGCTAATTACAAAAAAGATAGGACTCATTGGCACTTGTAGCATAGCGGATTGATCACCATATTTAATGGCTTCAAGACCCTTATGCCAAATAGACTTACTCAAAGCACCTAGCACTACTACCATCACCAAAGCAATCACAATGTCACGCACCTTGGCTATAGTTCGCGGTACGATACCATCTATAAGGTCAACGGCAATATGCTCGTCATTAGCACCAGCTAGTGGAATACCAGCAAAAATCAGCACCACTAACATTAGCTCGGTGATTTCGTAGGCACCCATAATAGGTGAATTAAACAGGTAACGGCCAAATACATCCAATAGCGTCAGTATCATCATCATAAATAATAATACAGCCGTTATTAGGCCGAGGCTACGCTGCATTAGATCCTGCAACTTAGCTCCCAAAGAAGAGCCGGCGCTTAAGCGCCGGCCGTTTAGTGCTTCGTCAGACATGCTTACTTAGCAGCTTCTTCAGCAATGATGCTACGCAGGTCATATAGCGCGGCCTTGCCGTCTACACCAGATTCGTTAGCAGTAGCAATCCAGTTTTCTTCAACGTGCTTAGTAGTTTTGCGAACGTCTTGAATCAAAGCAGCAGAACCTTTAACAATCTTGATACCAGCTTCTTCCATGGTGGCACGACCTACAGCGTCAGCTGCATCCCAACCTTGACCAGCGATACGGGCAAAGTTTTCACCAGAAGCACGCATAATCGCGTCTTGGTTAGACTGAGACAAACCTTCAAACTTAGCTGGGTTCATAACCAAGAAGAAAGAAGTGTTGTATAAACCACCAGGTAGTGTGGTGGCGTGGCTTACTAGCTTGCTCAACTTAAAGGACTTGATGGATTCCATTGGCAACAAGGTACCATCAGCTACACCGCTGGAAAGCATTTCGTAGTTCTTAGTAGCAGAAGCCATGATAGGAGTAAAACCAAGTGCCTTGGATACATCAGCAACAACACCACCACCGATACGCATCTTCAAACCAGCCATGTCAGCAACCGTATTGATTGGACGTACGGCGTTATGAATCACACCTGGACCGTGCGCCATCAAACCCAAAAGTACAGTACCTTCGTGTTCGTTAGCGGCGGCAAAGTGCTTCTGGTGTACACGCCAGTAGGCAACGGACACGTCTTCAGAAGAGTCACCTAAGAATGGTAGTTCAGTAGCCGCCGTTAGTTTAAAACGACCAGGCTGGTAGCCGTGGACGCCGTAAGACAAATCAGCTACACCATCTTTGGCAAGGTCAAAGTGAGCTGGAGGCGCACCGAGAGCCTTTGGCAAGATACGAATCTTTAATTCGCCTTTACTTTCAGCTTCAACAGCCGCGATCCATGGTTTAATCATGTCTGCCACAATTGGGTGCTTTGGTGGCAACCAAGAGGACATTAATAGGGTTTCAGCGGCGCTAACAGCGCTGGCGGCGCTCATCATTAGGCCGGAAGCTAGGGTTGCTGCAAATAGCTTTTTCATTGCTCTCTATACTCCATTTGTTTTATTTATGTGCGGTACTAACTATATGTTCAATGTACTGCATCATTATGCATGACATCAGTTTTAAATGTAACTAATAGCTGTCGCCTAAGTGACAGTCTAAGTCGACAATCCTCAATAGGTTACACAAAGTTTTATTAACATGTAAACTAGTTTTTATCAGTTGACGCAAATTAATGAACATGTAAACTAAATCATCCCACACTCGTTAACAACGACGGGGCTAGTCGTAAGTTACAATACAATTTTATTGATGTCTATCAATTTTATGTATCACTTTGACCCAAATACCCCGACATTAGTCGCATACGCAAAACCACACCGACTTGCACAACAGCTCATAACCCACTACATTGTGCGCATCTAACCTACTTGCGCCCTCTCTATGTCCACTGCTTTACATACCATTCTCGAGAATTTCCAGCAACGCCGCCCTCTACGTGCTGGGTCTTTGATCATCACTATTTATGGCGATGCCTTGATGCCGCGCGGTGGAGAAGTTTGGTTGGGTAGCCTTATTAACGTTTTGGAACCTTTTGGACTCAACCCCCGCCTGACCCGAACAGCGGTGTTTCGACTTACCCAAGACGATTGGCTACAAGCCAAACCCATTGGCCGCCGCAGCTATTACCAGGTTACTGAATCAGGCCGCACTAGTTTTACCCAAGCCTTTAAGCGCATCTATGCTAGCGCCAGCCCTGACTGGCATGGGGAATGGACAGTCGCTATGCTGAGTATGTTAGACAACGACGAGCGTCGCCTATTACGTCAAAAACTTAGCTGGTTAGGGTTTGGTCAAGTAGGACCACAAACCATGATGCACCCAAGCGCTAATGTAACCGATGTAGAAAAAATACTACGCAACAACGACCTACAAGATAAGGTGATGCTAATCCACGGTTTGAACAATGGCGACAAGGTAACACCGGCCATGCTGGACCAGATAAAGACTTGCTGGGACCTCGAGAGCCTTGGCCAAGACTATCAAATGTTTTTAGACATGTTCCAGCCTCTGCTACACGAGCTAAACGACTGTAGTATTAATGATGAACAGGCATTTCAAGCACGCACCTTATTGATTCATGAATACCGACGCATCATGCTCAAAGACCCCTTCTTACCAGATGAACTGCTGTGCGCCAACTGGAACGGACGCGCTGCCCGCCAGCTATGCGCCAACCTATACCAACAATTATGGCAAGCTGCCGAACGCTATATTTCAAGCCAACTAGAAACAGCCGATGGCCCTTTACCCGCAGCGAATCAGAAGTTTCTGCGCCGCTTTGGTGGTTTGCAAAAATAATCGCGATTGACTGTTTTGCTGAATTAAACGGGACAGGCACTTTTGCTGCG
>DPHB01000057.1:40760-42207 GCA_003521845.1 Oceanospirillaceae bacterium
CTGCGCAAAAAAGCCAGTCCCTGGCACTGGGGACTGGATCTTGTTTAACCGCGTAGCGGTTAAAAAGTGCCTGTCCCCTCAAATAAATCAGCCAGTCCCCTAACTTCACCCCAACTTCATTAGCTTTCCATTTTTGGCTTAGAACAAGCCACATCCAATCGACCACGACCCGCTTCAACTTCGGTTAAAGGCTCACACTCACGCAAGCTATCATGGCAACGTACTACCAAGTTTTGGTAGTCTTTGGTGCCTTGACTCTTCCACTTAATTTCACTATCTGTCACCGGGCGCATCACCTTGGCTGGCATACCCACTACCATAGAGCGTGCTGCGCATTCGAAGCCGGCCTTTACAAAAGCGCAAGCAGCAACAATAGACTCCGCTCCAATAACCGCATTATCCATGACCACTGCATTCATACCCACCAAGGCATTACGACCAATACGCGCACCATGCACCACAGCGCCATGGCCAATATGGCCGTCTTCTTCAATGATGGTGTCCTTGCCAGGAAAACCGTGCATGACACAGGTATCTTGTACGTTACAACCCCGTTCCAGCACCAGGCGACCAAAGTCACCACGCAAACAGGCTGTCGGGCCAATATAACAATCAGGACCAATCACTACATCACCGATCAGTACCGCAGTAGGGTGCACATAAGCACTCGGATCAACAACCGGCTTAAAACCATCTAATTCATAAAAGGGCATAGTATTTCTCTTTATAAATAAAGTATTTGAATGTACAAATAGAACAAAGCTCAGCTCGTTCCACTACCAATAGGATACATAAATCCATAAAAAATACAAATTTGTGTATCTTTTTATCCTTAAGCTGGATTATCATTGATCTACATCAAGAATACCATTAGCGATATTACTATGTCTGTAGTCCAAGAAAACCTGGTTATCGATACGCAAGCAGGTCGCGTACTTACTTTGACCCTCAATCGCCCGCAAGCTTTAAATGCGCTTAACACAGCCTTGTTGCTAGAACTATCGGCATTATTACAAGCCGCTGATACCAATAGCGACATTGGTGCCGTGGTAATCACCGGCAATCAGAAAGCTTTTGCGGCTGGCGCCGACGTCAAAGAAATGGCAACCATGAACGCCATAGACTTACACCGTGACCCACGTGTGCAAGCCTGGGCCGACATAGCCCGTTTTAGCAAACCAATCATTGCCGCTGTTAATGGCTTTTGCCTAGGTGGAGGTTGTGAACTTGCTATGTGTGCCGATTATATTATTGCTGGCCACAAGGCCGTATTCGGCCAACCAGAAGTCAAGCTAGGCATCATGCCTGGGGCTGGCGGTACGCAACGCCTAATGCGTTTAGTCGGCCCAGCTAAAGCCAAGCAGATGGCCTTAACCGGTGCCACTATCAATGCCAAGCAAGCCGTACAAGCCGGCTTGGTTGCTGAAGTGGTAGCCGCCGAAGCCGT
>DPHB01000057.1:42359-47731 GCA_003521845.1 Oceanospirillaceae bacterium
CGCCGAAGCCGTACTAGAAAAAGCGCAGAGCCAAGCCAAGCAGATTGCCAGCTATGCACCCATTGCCGTTGCCGCTATCAAAGACTGCTGTAACAAGGCATTGGACATGGAACTACAACAAGGCCTATCTTATGAGCGCCGCAGCTACTGTGTCGTCAGTAGCAGTGACGATCGCAACGAAGGTATTGACGCCTTTTTGAACAAACGCAAGCCGGTCTATCAGAATCGCTAACTTAGGCTATTAACGGATCAATGTCACAGTATTCATACTAGGAACGAAGCATGGAACAAAGCATCATTCTCGACATCACTGAAGGTGTCGCACAAATCACCCTAAACCGCCCCAAAAGCCTCAACAGCTTCAACACAGATATGCATGAAGCCATGCAGGCGGCCTTAAAAAGCATCGCTAAGGACGACAATGTTCGCTGTGTATTGATAACGGGTAATGGCCGCGGGTTTTGCGCGGGTCAAGACTTAGGCGACCGCAAGCAAGATGAAAATTCTGGCCCGCCAGACCTTGGTGCCACCCTAGACAAGTACTACAACAAGATGATCCGCGCTATCCATAATATGGACATGCCAGTCGTTTGTGCCGTTAACGGTGTCGCCGCAGGTGCTGGTGCCAACATCGCCTTGGCTTGTGATATTGTGGTGGCTGCCGAAAGCGCCAGCTTTATTCAGGCCTTTTGTCGCTTAGGACTAGTACCCGATGCCGGTGGCACTTGGGCCCTACCGCGCTTAGTCGGCATGGCCAAAGCGAAAGCCTTAACTATGCTAGGCGACAAGGTTAGCGCAACCGATGCCGAACGCATGGGGATGATCTACACAGTTAAGTCAGACGAAGAATTCTTAACCTACAGCCAAGAGCTAGCTCGCCATCTGGCCACACAACCTACCTATGGTTTGAGTCTAATCAAGCGCGCCCTACATGAGAGTCTGGAGAATGATCTAGACACGCAGCTAGAAGTGGAACGTGACTTGCAACGATTAGCTGGCCGCAGCGAAGACTACCGCATTGGTGTGGATGCTTTTCTAAGCAAAACCAAGCCAGTTTACAAAGGTCGCTAAAACCACAGTCCTAGAAGAGAATTATTTATGACTACTGCATTAGCTTCAGGTACGAGCATTGCTGTTATTGGCGCAGGCACCATGGGTGCCGGCATTGCCCAGGTAGCCGCACAAGCCGGCCACACAGTATGGCTTGTTGATCAAGATATGAGCGTTAGCGAAGCCGCGATTGGCAAACTCGCCTCCGGCTTAGAAAGACTTGTTGGCCGTGGCAAAATCAGTGCCGAGCAGGCGGCCAACACCATTGCCAACATCAAACCCACTGCTGATCAACATGATTTGGCCGGCACTAGCCTAGTCATAGAAGCCATTGTTGAAAACCGTAAGGTAAAACACCAGGTGTTCGCTGACCTCATGGGCATCTGTGGTGCTGATTGTATTTACGCCAGCAACACTTCCTCTATCCCCATCGAAGATATCGCCGAAGGCTTGCAATACCCTGCCCAAATGGTCGGCATGCACTTCTTTAATCCAGCGCAAATCATGAAGCTGGTAGAAGTCATTAGCAGCAAGCAAACCTGCCCTAAGGTCGCCGATGTTATTTACCACACGGCAGCCGCTTGGAATAAGGTCTCCGTACACGCTACGGACACACCGGGGTTCATCGTTAACCGTGTGGCACGCCCGTTTTATGCCGAAGCCCTGCGCATGGTAGCCGAAGGCATGGGTGACTACACCACCATTGATACCGTAATGCGCGAAGCGGGTGGTTTCCGCATGGGGCCATTTGAATTAATGGACCTAATTGGCCACGACGTCAATTACGCCGTCACTGACTTGGTGTCCGAAGCCCTATATCACCCACTGTTTGAAGTATCACCAATCCAAAAGGCTTTGGTCGACAAGGGTGACTTAGGCCGTAAAACGGGTCGTGGTTACTATGACTATAGTGCTGACTTACCCAAGCTAACCAACACGGCCACACCAAGTACTAGCGGCCAGCTCCTGGTCGCTGCAGGTGATGATATTTTGGCGCCTTTATGGCAACGCCTAACGAATGCCGGCATCAACACAGCGGCAGGCAAAAGTACGCAATTTGACGGCCTACAGTTACAGCTACATATTGGCGCACCCATTGCCGCAGATGCTCCTGCTACGGTTGCCTTTGACATTGCTTTAGACCTTACTAGCTGTACGGCTCTTGCCTGCCAACGCAACCAGGCTTGCAGTAACGAACAATTCCAAGCCTTGGCCAATGCTTTTGCTGCCGCTGGCATCTTCTTAATTGAAATGCCCAACCAAGCCGGTTTGCCCGTTGCTCGTACTGTGGCCATGTTGACCAATGTTGCGGCCGACGCGGTAGACAAACAAGTTTGTAGCCTAGAAGATGCCGACAAAGCCATGCGTTATGGCGTTAATTACCCACAAGGCCCCTTTATTTGGGCTGACCAGTTAAGTCCAAATTGGGTGCACACTACCTTGGCCAACTTAGCACATCATATTTGCGCCTCCCGTTATGCAGAAAATGACTGGATTGCCAAGCACGTAATAGAACAACGGAATTTTTATGCCTAAGCAAGCCACCTCTTCGTCGCCGACACTGGCGCAACAGTGTGCTGATCACATGTGGCAAGACGATACCGCCGCGCAACATATTGGCGCCAATTTACTTGAAGTAGGCTCAGGCTACTGCCGCATGTCTATGCAAGTATTGCCTTTTATGCTGAACGGCCACGGCTCTTGCCACGGTGGCTTTATGTTCACCTTGGCGGATACTTGCTTTGCCTATGCCTGCAATAGTGACAACCAGCCAACCGTTGCTTCTGGCTGTAGTATTGATTACCTACGCCCTGCCATGGCCGGAGAGCTTCTTTTGGCAGAAGCTAAACGCGTAAACAGAGGACGTAGCACTGGCCTTTACGATGTCAAAGTGACCAACCCAGAAGGTAAAACCGTGGCTGAATTCCGCGGTCGTGCCCATCAAGTGGGCGCACACCTTATCGATCCCGCAAATTTAAAGGAAATCTCATGAGCGAAGCTTATATTTGCGATGCCATTCGCACCCCCATTGGCCGTTATGGCGGCACCCTATCCAGCGTACGTGCCGATGACTTGGCTGCTACCCCCATCAAAGCCTTGATGGAGCGCAACCCTGATATGGATTGGAGCCAAGTAGAAGACATCTATTATGGTAGTGCCAACCAAGCCGGTGAAGACAACCGCAATGTGGCGCGCATGGCGGGTCTATTGGCGGGTATGCCAGTGAATGTTGGTGGCTGTACCCTAAACCGCCTGTGCGCATCAGGTATGGATGCTATCGGTACCGCTGCTCGTGCTATCAAGTCTGGCGACCTAGACCTAGCTATTGCTGGTGGTGTTGAGTCCATGTCTCGCGCACCTATGGTGATGCCAAAAGCCGATGCGGCTTTCTCCCGCAAAGCCGAAATATTTGATACCACTATTGGCTGGCGTTTTATCAACCCCAAAATGCACCAGCAGTTTGGTACTGATTCCATGCCAGAAACCGCTGAGAACGTGGCCGAAGATTACGGCGTTAGCCGTGCAGACCAAGATGCCTTCGCCCTACGTAGCCAAGAGCGTGCCGCACAGTCTCAAGCCGCCGGTTTATTCGCTAGCGAAATCTGCCCAGTTAGCATTCCGCGTCGCAAGCAAGATGACTTAATCTTTGACAAAGATGAGCAACCTCGTGCATCTACTATTGAAGGTCTAGCTAAACTACCTGCACCTTTCCGTGCTGGTGGTAATGTCACCGCCGGTAACGCCTCAAGCGTTAACGACGGCGCTTGCGCCCTGCTATTAGCTAGCGCAAAAGCGGTACAACAACACAACTTAACGCCCCGTGCTCGCGTACTAGCCATGGCTAGCGCTGGTGTCGAACCCCGTGTCATGGGCATAGGCCCTATCGATGCGGTAAACAAGGTACTAGCAAAAGCTGGCCTTAGCCTCGAACAAATGGATCTTATTGAGCTTAACGAAGCCTTTGCAGCTCAAGGCCTAGCGGTTACCCGTAGCCTCGGCCTGCGTGATGATGACCCACGTGTTAACCCGCAAGGTGGCGCCATTGCCCTAGGCCACCCTCTCGGCATGAGCGGCGCTCGCCTAGTGACCACGGCGATCAATCAATTAGAACGTCATGACAAGCGCTACGCCCTTTGCACCATGTGCATTGGTGTCGGCCAAGGCTTGGCCATGGTCATTGAAAGAGTTTAATTGCCAAAGTTAATATAAATTTAAAACGAGAGTACTAACATGAGTAACGCACCTTTAGAAGCCATCGAATCTGCAAGCTTGGACGAGCTGCAAAGCCTACAGCTTGAGCGCATGCGCTGGAGCTTGCAACATGCTTACGATAACGTTCCCCATTACAAGCAGTCCTTTGACGATGCTGGCGTAGAGCCAGGTGATTTAAAGAGCTTGAGCGACCTAGCTAAGTTTCCGTTCACCGTTAAAACTGACTTGCGTAACAACTACCCGTTTGGCATGTTCGCGGTACCGCAAAAAGACGTGGTACGTATCCACGCCTCTAGTGGTACCACGGGTCAGCCTACGGTAGTGGGCTACAGTGCTAAAGACATTGATACCTGGGCCACGGTAGTCGCGCGTTCTATTCGTGCCGCTGGCGGTAGCGCCGAAGACATGGTGCACGTATCCTATGGTTACGGTTTGTTTACTGGCGGCTTGGGTGCTCACTATGGCGCCGAAAAGCTAGGCTGCTCGGTCATACCTATGTCTGGTGGCCAAACGGCCAAGCAAGTACAACTTTTGCAAGACTTTAACCCTGATATCATCATGGTAACGCCGTCTTACATGCTTAACTTGGCCGATGAAATCGAACGCCAAGGCATTGACCCACACCAGCTTAAGTTGCGCTGTGGTATCTTTGGTGCCGAGCCGTGGACCAACACCATGCGTCAAGCTATCGAAGAACGAATGGGCATTGATGCCTTGGACATCTATGGTTTGTCCGAAGTAATGGGCCCAGGTGTGGGCATGGAATGCTTAGAAACTAAAGATGGCCCAACTATTTGGGAAGATCACTTCTACCCAGAAATAATCGACCCAGCTACGGGTGAGGTACTACCTGACGGTGAATATGGTGAACTAGTATTTACTAGCTTAACCAAGGAAGCCATGCCCGTCATTCGCTACCGTACCCGCGACCTGACTCGCTTGCTGCCAGGTACGGCACGCCCAATGCGCCGTATCGACAAGATTACAGGCCGTAGTGATGACATGATGATCATCCGTGGTGTTAATGTATTTCCATCACAGATCGAAGAGTTAGCCTTGCCAATTCCACAACTGGCGCCGCACTACCAGATTGACATTACGCGTGAGGG
>DPHB01000057.1:47885-48166 GCA_003521845.1 Oceanospirillaceae bacterium
CAGATTGACATTACGCGTGAGGGTAACATGGACTCCTTGGCCTTAAATATTGAGCTAACACCAGCCTTTGCAAACCTAGGCCAGGACGATCGTATGGCTGTTGCCAAACAACTGTCTAGTAAGATTAAGACCTTCATTGGTGTCAGCTGTGCGATAAACATTGCTGACCCAGGTCAAATCGCTCGTTCCGAAGGCAAGGCCGTACGGGTACGCGACTTGCGTAATAAATAGACTGTACTATTCGGGGTCCGACCTCTGGCACCCAAAGCACTCGCTGCGCT
>DPHB01000057.1:48321-57727 GCA_003521845.1 Oceanospirillaceae bacterium
TCGCTGCGCTCATGGGGCAGGCCCCTGACCCGGCAAATCAAAGATATTGACAAGAAGCCCCATTAGTTGGGGCTTTTTTTGACCTAATGTGATACATTTTTGTTGACTAACATCATTTTTATTGTATCATTTAACTCATGACTTAATCAGGAGTTTCCTATGTACGCACAAATGGTAGAAACCGGTGTCAAAGCGGTCAAAGACCGTTCTGAAATGGGCGCCGAAGAACAAGCCTTTATGGCTCGTATTGACGATGAAAGCAAAATCGAACCACAGGATTGGATGCCTGATGCATACCGTAAAACCTTGGTGCGTCAAATTTCTCAGCATGCTCACTCCGAAATCATCGGTATGCAGCCTGAAGGCAACTGGTTAACTCGTGCGCCAACGATCAGACGCAAATTGCAACTAGCTGCCAAGATTCAAGACGAATGTGGTCATGGTCAATACTTGTACAGTGCCGCCGAAACCTTGGGTGTAGGCCGTGACGAGTTGTTAGACCAGCTCCACACAGGCAAAGCCAAGTATTCCAGCATCTTCAACTACCCAACTCTTAACTGGGCCGACATGGGCGCCGTAGGCTGGTTGGTAGACGGTGCCGCTATTGTTAACCAAGTGACTTTACAGCGCACTTCTTATGGCCCCTATTCCCGCGCCATGGTACGCATCTGCAAAGAAGAAAGCTTCCACCAACGTCAAGGCTACGAAATCCTTTTGACCATGATGGAAAAAGGCACGCAAGTGCAAAAAGACATGGTACAAGATGCCATTAACCGCTTGTGGTGGCCTAGCCTAATGATGTTTGGCCCTAACGACGATTCCTCTCCAAACTCTGCTCAGTCTCTAGAATGGAAGATCAAGCGTAAGACCAACGATGAGATGCGTCAGATGTTTATTGATCAAACCATTCCACAGTTGGAAGTATTGGGTTGTACAGCACCAGACCCAGACCTTAAGTGGAATGAAGAAACTGGTCATTACGACTTTGGTGAAATTAACTGGGAAGAGTTCTTTAATGTCATTAAAGGCAACGGCCCATGCAACAAGCAACGCTTAGCCAAAAAAGTAAACGCCCACAACAACGGCGAATGGGTGCGTGATGCAGCCATGACCTATGCCTCCAAACAACAGGCCAAAGCGGCCGCTAAAGTTGCTTAATAGCAACTTTCGACAAGCAACGAATTAAGGAATCTAGATTATGAGCACAGCTGACTGGCCACTATTTGAAGTATTTATCCGTAGCCGTCACGGCCTAAGTCATAAGCACGTTGGTAGCGTACACGCTGTTGATGATGCCAATGCCTTAGAAAACGCCCGTGAGCTTTACACACGCCGCAACGAAGGCACTAGCATCTGGGTGGTACCTTCCAACGCCATCAGTGCTAGTGCACCAGAACAGAAGGATGCTTTGTTTACGTCTCCAGTAGATAAAATCTATCGCCACCCTTCTTTCTACGAACTACCAGCTGCAGTGGATAAGATGTAATGACGGCTCTTACACAAATCAATAACCACCACGATGCGTTAAACACCTACATTCTACGCATGGCGGACAACGGTCTAGTTCTGGGCCAACGCCTATGTGAATGGTGTGCCAACGCCCCCATCTTAGAAGAAGAAACAGCGCTAATGAACACCAGCCTGGATCTATTCGGCCAAGCACGTAACTGGCTAAACTATGCTGTAGATCGCGATGAGAGCTTACAGGATTGTGACGCTGTGACCATGTTACGTGATGAGCGTAGCTACTTGAACATGTTGATCTGCGAACAGCCTAACGGCAACTTTGCTGACACCATGGCACGTCACTACTTGTTTGACGTATGGCATCGCCTAACCTTGGAAATACTGTGCAACAGTGCTGACGAGACCATCGCCGCTATCGCCGCCAAGTCTATTTTGGAAGTGCGCTACCACGAACAACGCACCCGTAACTGGGTACTACGCCTAGGTGACGGCACAGAAGTAAGCCACCAGCGCATGCAAACGGCCTTAGATGACATCTGGACCTATGTCGGTGAGATGTTTACCCAGGACGCAGTTGAACTAGACCTAGTTGCCCAAGGCATTGCCGCCGATCAACAAGCAATTGCCACACAATGGCGCGACCTTGTTGCTGCCACGTTAGCCGAAGCCACCTTACGTATGCCAGAAGATGGCTACAGCCAGATGGGCGGCAAGCAAGGCGAACACACAGAAGGTTTCGGCATCATGCTAGCAGAAATGCAAAGCTTGTACCGTGCCCACCCTGGCGCAGTTTGGTAAACACGAGCTTATTAGTATGAAGCATATCGACCTCTTTGCCCCCGTTGACTTGATCGCTACAGATCGTGGCCGTGATATTGATTTTCACGGCCGCAATCCCAGTGTCGACGAGGTATGGCAACTACTGGAACTGGTACCTGATCCAGAAATCCCGGTAGTTAGCGTGGTTGATTTGGGCATTGTACGCGACGTACGCGACACCCAAATGGGCTGGGAAGTAGATATTACACCCACCTATTCTGGCTGCCCTGCTACGGATTTTATAGTCAGTGAAGTAGAACGCGCCCTTGACCGCGCAGGCCTTAAAGCCAAGATCAAAACCGTACTAGCCCCAGCTTGGAGCAGTACTTGGATCACCGCCAAGGGCCGCCAAGCTATGCTTGCCAGCAATATCGTGCCACCTGTGCACGACCTAAATACATTGACCTGCCCCAACTGCGGTTCGGATCAGGTTAACCTAAAAAACCAGTTTGGCTCCACCGCCTGTAAAGCACTATATACGTGCCATACCTGCTTGGAACCTTTCGACTACTTTAAGACGATATAATTATGAGCCAGTTTCATTCCCTTACCGTAAGCGAAGTGAAGACTGAAACCCGTGATACGGTTACTGTCACCTTTGAGCTACCCGCCGAACTTGCTGATACCTTTCACTACCAGCATGGTCAATACCTCACCTTGCGTACCGACATTGGCGGTGAAGAAGCTCGTCGCTCTTACTCGGTATGCGAAAGCCTAGGCAACCAAAAGCTACGTGTTGCTATCAAGCAAGTACCGGGTGGTTTGTTCTCCACTTGGGCCAACAATGAGCTAAAAGCGGGTGATGTTATCGATAGCATGCCGCCTCAAGGCAGCTTTACCTGCAACCTAACAGCTGATCACAAGGGTGAATACCTATTGATCGCGGCCGGTTCTGGTATTACACCCATCATATCTATCTTGACCAGCATGCTAGAGCAAGAGGCGGACTCCAAGGTAACCTTGATTTACGGCAACCGCGCTACTAGCTCAGTTATCTTCCGCGAAGAACTGGAAGACCTGAAAAATGAATATATGAACCGCTTAAACGTGATCTACGTAATGAGCCGTGAACAGCAAGACATTGACCTCTTCAACGGCCGTATTGACGGCGACAAGATCACTGGCTTGCTCGACAAGTGGATCCATCCTGCACGTATTAGCCAAGCCTTTATCTGCGGCCCAGAAGACATGACCAAGCAAAGCCAACAAGCCTTGCTAGATGCGGGCCTGAAGTCCGAAAAAGTGCATATCGAACTGTTTGGTACCGTGACTGCTGGTAGCGCACGCCGCCAGGTAGAAGTCGACCCCGCCAACGCCGAAATGGTCGAAGTGAGCATGACCTCTGACGGTCACACGCGCACCTTCGAAATGGCCAAGAACGCCGTTAACATACTGGAAGCCGGTATCGAAGCTGGCGCTGACCTACCCTGGGCCTGTAAAGCCGGTGTTTGCTCTACCTGTAAGTGTAAAGTGCTAGAAGGCGAAGTTGAAATGGACGTAAACCACGCCCTAGAAGACTACGAAATCAAAGATGGCTATGTACTTAGTTGTCAGTCCTACCCTATTACTAAGAAAGTGGTATTGGACTTCGACGTACACTAGATTTCAACATTTCGGGGGCAAGCCTTCAATACCCAAAGCGCTTTCTTTGTTCATGGGGCAGGCTCTCTGCCCCAGCCTTTCCAATTGCAGCACAGCAACTGGCAGCACACCTAGCTACCAAAAATCACCATAGATAGCCTTGATCCAAGCTTTAAAGCAGTCTTAACATATCCTTGATTAAAACAAAAACCCCTTGGCCTGCCCTCGCGGCTAGCCTTGACTTTACTTCGTGAAACACGGGTATTTCTAGAACATCGGCAACTGATGACCTTTCTAAAGGCTCACCATAGATGTCTTCTAACTCACTTAATGTATTGATTCTTTTCATGGTCTAGCCTCCTACCGTTTTTAGTATAGCTTTGTATCTACTAACGGCAATAAAGGTCTTTGCTTAGCCATAAACACTTGCCAATTTGTTATACTTCGGGCATTATTCCCGCATGTTTATTTAACATGTTAACTACAATGCAACATTGAGCTTATTTTCAGGAGAGTACCTTGAGCAATTCTATTGATGCCAGAGAACTACGTAACGCCCTATCTACCTTTGCTACAGGTGTAACGGTTGTTACCTGCAAAGACGCTGAAGGCAACCCAGTTGGTGCCACAGCCAGTAGTTTTAACTCTGTGTCTATGGACCCACCACTAATTTTGTGGAGTATTACTAAGTCTATTAACAGTGCCAATGCCTTTATTAATGCCAAAGAATTTGTCATTAACGTGTTGGCTTCGGATCAAATGGAAACTTCTAATGGTTTTGCCCGTAGTGGTGAAGACAAGTTTGCAGGTATTGATACGGAAGAAGGTATTGGCGGCGTACCAATGTTGAAAGACTGCGTAACCCGTTTTCAGTGCAAAACATGGGCTACTTACGATGGCGGCGACCATGAAATCATCGTTGGTGAAGTAGTAGAAATGGACAGTAGTGACAAAGAAGGCTTGGTGTTTTATCGAGGCGCTTACGCTAAGCCTGAGAAGCTATAATTTAACATCATTGTAGAAGTAAATTTAGGGGACTGGCTCTTATGACTGCGCAGCAGACAAGTGCCTGTCCCTTTTACGTTTAGAGGACAGGCACTTTTTATCCGCCAGCGGATAAACAAGAGCCAGTCCCCATCTATCCATAAATGGCTAACGTTGGTTTAAACTCTCTACTACATCATGTAGCAAGTCCAGTAGTTCGCTCATCTTTTGTTTACCGTACTTTTCTTCAAACTGCCCATATACAACCTGTACTTCTGGGGTAACGGATTCGATCAGCGCCTTGCCTTGCGGCAATATTTCTAACAGTACACGACGGCCATCTTTGCCATCTGCGCAGCGAGTTAGGAAGTCTTTTTCTTCCAAGTTTTTGATAATTCGAGTTAGGCTGGGGGCCAAAACGCAGGCACTTTTAGCCAGTTCCTTGGCATCCATACTGCCGTTTTCGTGTAATACACGCAGTACGCGCCATTGCTGGTCGGTAATATCATGGTCTTTTAGTAGGCCACGGATTGGGTACATTACTGTCTCGCGTGCGCGTAGCAAAGCTAGGGGAAGCGCACGATCCGTCTTTTTAGGTTGCATAAGCAGCTAACCTTTCCTTAAATTAAGTTATCTTCATTATACTAATTTAGTTAGCACGTTAACAATATTTTTCTAACATGCTAGCTAACAAGGCTCAGACAATTCCAAATTTTTTGGCCAATAGGGGTCGGCAAAGTGATTAAAAGCGATATTGGCAAAATCCGGCATAACGGCACCATCACAGGCCAAGTAATAAACTTCACTTGCAAGCGGTGCGAAGCCAGCATAAAAATGTTGCATGGACTTTACCACTATGCCCTTCTTAGCTGACAAATCAATGTCAAAATTACCAAAGCCACTAGGGTGTAATGCTTGAGAACGATTGGCCACCAAGACAATATCGAGGTTATTGGCTGCCTGCACCCAAACAGCCTTGCCCATGGCTATACTGCTAGAACCAAAATCTTGTTGAGCATCATCGACAATAGCTTTTACTTCCACGTCAATGTCTATCGGCTGCCCGGATGCAGGCCCAACTTTGCCGCCAATACGCAACTTGATTACGGCACCGATACCGCCCTCCTCACACAACCAAACAGCTTGCGGGTCCCAAAAATAACCAATAACCATATCGCTAATTTGAGCATCTATAAGACCAGCTAAAGCAAAGGTTGCATCAGAAGGTGCGCCGGCACCGGCGTTATCAGCCACATCGCCGAATACGATAGGGCCTTGCTGTGCCGTTTGTAAAATACTAATGGCTTGTGAAATGGTCACAGTATCTTGTACACACTGCTCTTTCATATGCCAAACTTGCTGCGCCAAATCTCTGGCAATTGTGGCCCCCAAATCAGGCTGATTATCGGTCACTACCAGTATCTTACCGCTAGTAGCGGGCACATCTTGCCAAGGAAAGCCGTGGGCAAAGGACACTGACAAGATACCGACCTGCTGTTCCAGCGCTTGCATATGGCTGACAAATTCTTTAACAGGTGACTGTGGCGTACGCCATAGGTTTATGGTGTGGGTATCACACATTTGGGTATGAGGTTTTATATGCCCTGCTTGGGCCTGCAAACACAAATCAAACAGTTCCACAGCGCGTGGCATGACATCAATGTGCGGGTACTCTTTAAAGGTAATGACAAGGTTGGCACTGTCTATAATGGCTGACGTAATACTGCAATGCAGATCCAGTTCCACACCAATAATGGTATCAGGACCACAAATGGCGCGTAACCCTTGTAAAAGGTCACCTTCGCAATCCACATAGCCATCAGCCGTCATGGCACCATGCATATGTAATAGCACGATATCTATCTGGCCTGCTTGCTTGGCATCATGCAATATATAGTCACGCAAGTGCTCGTAGGTATTGCGTGTTGTAGTACCACCAGGCTGAGCGTAGGCACTAAGGCTTTCTACTACCCTGCCGCCTTTGGCTTCGGTCTGTTCACGCCAATAATGCAACGGCTGGGTCGCATAGTTAGCAGGCCTTTGCGTAGCATCGCCCCAATCTAGCAAGGTTTGAGCAAAGGCATTCATGCCCGTGGGAATATTGGCAAAACTGTTGGTTTCGGTGCCTAAACAGGCAATAAAAGTGGTAAACATAAATACCTTCGAGCTAATTAACTAAGGTGCAATATCTGATTGTTCTAACAGGGTGCCACCTTGCCATAATTCATACTCGCTAATATCGATATCATCATTCTATACAACGACATAGCCACCCTTCTCTACTTTCGCTAATTGGAATAAAGACGAATCACTGAGAGCGGCAAAGGCGCGCTTATCTAACAAAGGGGCTGCGGCTTGCTGAATGCTTGAGTATCCCACATCTTTAACAATGCGTCTCTATTAGCGGTGGCCCATTGCATGACGAAATTTTCGGCTTTCTTAGGCAAATCACCTGCCAACATTTCCAAATCACTTAACATTGCGCATAAAACTATTTGCAACGTCAAAACAATTTAGTTAATATGTTAACTATATTAGAAACAAGCATTGAGGACAGCACCATGCCCCACGTAACAATGGAATACTCAGCCAACCTAGAAAATCAGGTTGATATGACCGCCCTATGCAAACTAGTCCACACCACTGGTCTAGAGACCGGCTTGTTTGAACTTGGCGCCGTGCGCGTGCGTGCCTTACGAGCTGATCACTATGCTATCGCCGACCTTA
Organism: Oceanospirillaceae bacterium; assembly: GCA_003521845.1. Taxonomy (GTDB): domain Bacteria; phylum Pseudomonadota; class Gammaproteobacteria; order Pseudomonadales; family Balneatricaceae; genus Njordibacter. Next base: position 55,900 of record DPHB01000057.1, read on the forward strand.
TGGAAGCTAACAGTTTTATCGACGTGTCTATTCGCATCGGCCTAGGCCGCAGCGACGAAGATAAGAAGCGCTTAGGCCAAGCCATCAACGATGCCATGGTTGCAGCTCTAGAGCCACAACTTGCCGAACCCCATTTTGCACTTTCCATTGAAGTGCGTGAGATCAACTCACCAATGAGCTGGAAGGTAAACGCTATTCACCCCCGCATTCGTAATGCCCAATAACTAGGGAGATCAACATGAGTACTTTTGAACAAAACAAAATCGATGCTGCCGCATACTTGAAGCAGTTTGATAAGGGCGTCCTTAACTACATCGACGGCCAGCAAATGGAAGCCTTGGATAATTCTTGGTTTAATACTGATTCTCCTATCGACCTAGAATTTCTTGCTAAGGTTGCCCGTGGTAAAGAAGCAGACATGGACCTAGCTGCAGAAGCGGCCGATCGCGGTTTTAAAGTATGGTCTGGCATGACTGGCAAAGAACGTCAAAAGATCCTGCACGCCGTTGCCGATGGCATCGTTGCACGCGCCCGTGAAATTGCTTTGTTGGAATGTATCGACACTGGTCAGTCCCTAAAGTTTATGGCGAAAGCGGCCCTACGTGGTGCCGAAAACTTCCGTTTCTTCGCCGACAAGGCTGTTGAAGCACAAGACGGCCAATCTTTATACGTTGCTGGTCAAGTTAACGTCACCAAGCGTTACCCAATTGGTCCAGTGGGCGTTATCACCCCTTGGAACACACCATTCATGCTGTCCACTTGGAAAATTGCCCCTGCCCTAGCAGCCGGTTGTTCCATCGTGCACAAGCCAGCTGAATTCTCCCCACTAACCGCCAACTTGTTGGTGCAAATCGCTAACGAAGCGGGCCTACCTAAGGGCGTGTGGAACTTGGTGAACGGTATGGGCGAAGACGCTGGTAAGCGTTTGACCGAGCACCCACTCATTAAAGCTGTGGCTTTTGTTGGTGAAAGCAGCACCGGTTCTTTAATTCAGAAGCAAGGCGCCGACACGCTAAAGCGCGCTCACCTAGAATTGGGCGGTAAGAATCCAGTTTTGGTATTTGCTGACGCCGACCTAGAAAAAGCCGCTGACGCTGCTGCCTTTATGATCTACTCACTAAATGGCGAACGTTGCACATCTTCTTCACGTTTATTGGTAGAAGAAAGCATTTACGAAGAGTTCTGTGGCATGGTTGCTGAACGCGCTAACAACATCAAAGTGGGTCACCCATTAGACCCAGAAACAGTTGTTGGCCCGCTGGTACACCCAGAGCACGAAGCCAAAGTCATTTCTTACTTTAAAGCCGCTGTGGAAGAAGGCGCAACCATCGCTGCCGGCGGTGAAAAGATTGCCGACCTTCCTGGTTGCTTTGTTAGGCCTACCCTGTTCACTCAGGCTCACAACAAAATGAGCATTGCCCAAGAAGAGATCTTTGGCCCAGTGTTAACCGCCATTCCATTCAAGGACGACGCTGACGCTATCGCTATCGCCAACGACGTTGAATTTGGCCTAGCCGGTTACCTATGGAGCCAAAATGTTGAGCGCTGCTGGGCTATTGCCGACCAGCTAGAAGCGGGTATGATCTGGGTTAACTCCGAAAACTCGCGCCACCTACCCGCACCATTTGGTGGTGTAAAAGCCTCCGGCATTGGCCGTGACGGTGGTGACTGGTCGTTTGATTTCTACATGGAAACTAAGAACATCAGCTTTGCTATGGCAGGCCATACGCCACCTAAATTAGCTAAGTAAACAATACATCGTTCATTGCGAGCAGCAATAACCGTCATTGCGAGCAACAATAACTGTCATTGCGAGCGTAGCGCGGCA
>DPHB01000057.1:57867-62958 GCA_003521845.1 Oceanospirillaceae bacterium
GTCATTGCGAGCGTAGCGCGGCAACCTCCATCAGGCAACGCGCGGTCTTGAAGAGATTGCTACGTCGGCTCTCCTCGCAATGACGGACAATCAAACTCGCAATGACGTAACAAAATATTAAGGACATGCACATGAGCAACTACCCTCGCTTTGCCACCGTTAACGCTAACGGTGAAGAACACTACGGCGTCGTTACCGACACTGGTTTTATCTCACTCACTAAGCGCATTGGTGGCGAGTACCCTACCCTTAAAGACGTTATTACAGCTGGCAAACTCATGGACGTTGCGGCGTCTGTCGAAGGCCAAGCTGATGACTTTGCAGAAGGTGATTTTATCTACCAGATCCCGGTATCTAACGGTACGCGTTTGATCTGTATCGGCGTTAACTACCCAGCGCGTAACGAAGAATACAAAGACGGCCAGGAAGCGCCTCCGTTCCCATCCATGTTTATCCGTTTTGCTAGTTCCTTCACGGGTCACGACACACCATTGATTCGCCCTAAGGCATCCGATCAGTTGGATTACGAAGGCGAAGTGACCTTGGTTATCGGTAAAGGCGGTCGTCACATTGCTGAAGCAGACGCCCTAGACCATATTGCTGGGGTTACTCTATGTAACGAAGGCACCCTGCGCGATTGGGTTCGTCATGCTAAGTTTAACGTTACCCAAGGTAAGAACTTTGATTCGACGGGTTCCATTGGTCCTTGGATGGTTGCTTACCAAGACGAAAGCCAAATTGCTGACATTCGTTTAACCACCAAGGTAAACGGCGAGCTACGTCAAGACGACCGTACTGGCCGCATGATGTTCCCATTCCGTTACTTGATCAACTACGTTTCTACTTTCACCACTTTAGAGCCAGGTGACATCATTGTTACAGGCACACCTACTGGTTCTGGCGCACGCTTAGACCCACCTGTTTTCCTAAAGCCAGGTGACGTAGTAGAAGTAGAAGCCGAAGGTATCGGCTGCCTACGTAACGGCATTGCTGACGAGGCATAATATGTTAACTGCCGCACAAATCGAAGCCGCTGCAAAGCGGCTTGATCAGGCTGAAACCAGCCTGCTGCAAACCGAACTCATGTCGGTGACCTACCCAGATATGACCATGGAAGATGCCTATGCCATCCAATACGGTTGGGTAGACCAAAAGATCGCCCGTGGTCGTAAAGTTATTGGCCACAAGATCGGTTTGACCTCCCGTGCCATGCAACAGGCGTTGAATATCGACATCCCTGATAGCGGTATTTTGTTTGACGACATGCTGTTTGAAAATGGTGCCACCATTCCACAAGGTCGTTTTATTCAGCCGCGTATCGAAGCCGAAATTGCTTTTGTCATGAAGCAAGACCTGTCAGGTGACAACCTCACCGTGGCCGATGTTTTGGACGCTACGGATTACATTGCACCGTCTTTGGAAATTTTGGATACACGCATATTCCGCAAGTGCCCAACAACCGGTGTACAGCGTATTGTGTTTGACACTATTTCGGATAACGCCGCTAACGCAGGCATCGTATTGGGTAGCGGCAAAGCCAATCCACGTGATGTAGATATGCGCTGGTTAGGGGCTATCTTGTCGGTAAACGGCAATGTCGAGTCCACCGGCCTAGGTGCCGCCGTACTCAACGACCCGGCCCTAAGTGTACTTTGGCTGGCCCAGCGTTTGGCCCAGTACAATGACACTATCCGCGCCGGTGAAATCATCTTGTCTGGATCCTTTATTGCGCCGATTGAGACTAAGTCTGGCGATCACTTTAATGCCGACTTTGGTGACTTTGGTTCAGTAGACCTACACTTCGAATAACTGTCAAAATACCAACAACCTGGCACTTTGGGGTCAGACCCCAATCAAATAGGAAAGACTTATGCCTGCACCAACTAATCAGTTTAAAAAACGCCTAAAAGCTGGCGAACAACAAATTGGCTTCTGGCTCGGAATGGGTAGCCCTAACGCGGCAGAAATAGCTGGCGGTGCTGGTTTTGATTGGCTGTTGATTGATGGCGAACATGGCCCCAACGACATCACTAGCTTACTAGCACAGATGCATGCCCTACAAGGCTCTTCATCTAGCGCGGTGATTCGTCCTGTTATCGGTGAGAACTGGATGATCAAGCAAATCCTCGACATCGGCTGCCAGACTATTTTAGTACCTATGGTAGACAGTGCCGAACAAGCTCGAGAGCTAGTACGTGCGGTAAACTACCCTCCCTTGGGTGTACGTGGTGTTGGGGCTGCTCTTGCTCGTGCTTCGTCTCACAACCGCATTCCTGATTACTTGCAGACAGCCAACGACCAAGTGTGTTTATTGGTACAGATTGAAACCCAAAAAGGCCTCGCCAACTTGGATGAAATCTTAGCTGTAGAAGGCATTGATGGTGTATTTATTGGCCCTGCCGACATGGCCGCTGACATGGGCTACCTAGGCAAGCCTGCAGCCCCAGAAGTGCAAACTGCTGTACAAGACGGCCTACGCAAGATAGTAGCTGCTGGTATGCCTGCGGGTATTCTCATGGCGATTCCAGAATTGGTAGAGAAGTACCTAGAAATTGGTGCCACCTTTGTCGCCGTAGGTACTGATGTTACTAGCTTTGCCGGTGCTACAGATGCTTTGGCCAATAAGTGGAAAGGCACGGAGATTAATACTGAAAAAGGCGTTTATTAAACGCAGATGCACAAAATTAAACAAGCCCGCTCTAACGCGGGCTTTTTCTATTCTAAACTACTGCAAATACGTCTAGTTATTCAGAACCTGACAATTTCTTAAATACAGAATCCCACCAGCCCAATTTTCAACATCAATCCAAATATCGGCTTTACGAGGATTACTTAAATTAAGCGGTTTGGATTTCGAATTAGGCTTAACCTCTATATACAAGGGTTTCCTAGGTACTTCCCCGGCATCCACGGTTAAATTGAAATAAGCCATTTTACCCACCAGATGCCCTTCACTATTGAAACGTAAGTTAACTTCATCTCGGAGATAGCTGGAGTCTTTAGATAACCCACGCATAAACCATTTACCATCAATTTCAACCCCAGCTGTGCTAATTTGCATACCACCAGACGCCATATTCCAGTGCTCAACATCACCCTCTTTACTACGTTCATAAACCACGCGACGCAATCGCAACTGGCAATCTATGGTTTTAGGTAACACGGCCAAGGTGTAAGAAGAAAAATCAAAACTAGTTTTAATAATTGGATCGGAGGTTAGACGCTGCTGATCTGCAGCACTGAAGGTCACGGGATAAATAGTAAAACCTTGCTTATTTGTTAACTTTGCAGCCGATTGCCTTGAGCTATTAGACGACTTACTCTGTTGCGCAATACCACAATCTAACTCTCTTCGTTGTGCTTCGGCCAGATATTCAGTGTTGTTAGCCTGACTAGTCAGCAAGCGACATACGGTTTTATCACTCCACTTAGACATGTCCGCAGCGTAGGAACCAGTGGTGGCTAGACTGAATACTAAGCCCAACACAAATAAGTTTAGGTGACGGGGTTTGAACAACTTAATCATATCCATCCCCCTAAGCGAAGATTGCATCGTAAACACGTGGCAAATCGGCCTGATGGAATATCTGGCTAGCAATCAGGTCATGATCCAACCCCAAGGTTCTTTCGACACAGGCCGCACATACAGAGCGATAATCAATGGTAGCCATCAAATCCCGTTTCTCAAACTGATCACGTTTACCAAGTCCTGGCCAATCGGCCACTACCCTACTAGCAGGCAAACTACCTCCTGCCAGCAAACCCACGCTACCATAACCGTGATCCGTACCCGTGGTACCATTGGCGGCAACGGTACGCCCAAATTCGGTTAAGGTCAGTATAATGGCATCATCCCAAGCATCACCCAAGCCTTGGCGATAACCGCTGATTACGTCATCTACAACCGCCAACTGGGTAGCCAAACGTCCAGAATCTGCATCACCGTCATCAACTTGACTAGCGTGGGTATCAAAACTATTTACTAGTATCACAGAGGCCACGGGGCCATCGGCTTGGGCAATGGCCTTGCCAGCATATTTGGCTAAGCTCGCGGGATCCCTTGGCACCTTGATATTTGCCTCACTCTTTTTTGCCACTTGATTGATAACTTGCGCGTTGTCACTAGCGTGCCCCATAGCAATTAGCTGCACCAGATCAGCAGCCGGTTGTTTGGAGCCGCGAATACTCGCTGGGTAAAAGTTATCATTGTCCTTATGGCCTCTTAAAATAAGAGGCATATCCAAAGATAAAGAACGCCCAGACACGCCTGCTAGCTCTAAGGCACGCCCTAACCAGCCACTAGTTTCCGAAAACGGCGACAAGCCACCACCTTGAATAAGATTTTGGCCTTCAAAATGGGAGCGTTTGGTATAAGGAAAAGACGTTGCATGTACTGCAGAGGCATGACCTCTGGCCATTAATTGGGCAAAAAACTTGAGAGACGGGTGTAAGCCAAAGAAATCATTTAATGGCTGATAGCTAGCTGGCGTTAGCACACGTCGAATAGACATTAGATCCGGATCACCAATGGGCGGCACCGCGGCCAAGCCATCCATGCCACCTTCTAGAATAATGACATTGATACTTCCTGGTGGCTTACCTTGGGTGAAGCCAGATACAGGTAAACCACTCATAAACAAAGAAGCAGCACCAGCCTTTAGTAAACTACGACGATCAAGATTCAATTTAGGCATTTTCCAACCCCATTAGTTCTGGGCTACACATCAAAGCAACAAACTGGTCACGTGGTGACATACCTAAACTTGCAACAAGCTGACGTGTTGCAGGGTTAGCCCCAATTCTATCCATTATTTTGCTGGTCGAGCGTCGTACCCTGCCGTTTTCATAGATAGCATGAGCAAAGCGCAAACGCCGCTCGAACATCTCGGCGGACATCCATTCTGCTGGATCATCGGAATAACCATTAGGTTGCCTTTCACTCCAAAAGGACTGCCCTAGTTCTTTAAATACCTTTTGCGTACGCATTAGGTCATTGCTGTAATCGTGGCGTTGCTCCCAGCCTTGAAAGAATGTCGCGCCGGACAAACGAACTACTTGGAATAACCACGTCATGGGCCACAGAAACTTCAC
>DPHB01000027.1 GCA_003521845.1 Oceanospirillaceae bacterium
TTTTTTTTGCTTTGGGATTAGCCGATGGCTGGCTCACGACCAGCTTCGTGGCTAGTGGGGCCACGATCTAGTCAGTGGCACGGGAGTAGCTGGGGTCAGACTCCTGTACCTACGAGCTTGTGCTAAACCTCAACACCGCGTGGTTGGCCCGGGTTGGAATCAGACCCCAATCGTGCCACGTCGGGTCTGCTCCCGACCAGCTCCGTGGCACCTAGCTTGGCAGTGACGGGGTCTGACCCCTGCTAGTGGAGCCACAGGCTAGTTTAGTGGTATGGAAAAAGCCCGCGATCTAGTCAGTGGCACGGGAGTAGCTGGGGTCGGAGGGCCTGCCCCATGAACGCAGTGAGTGTCTTGGGTACTCCTGTACCTACGAGCTTGTGCTAAACCTCAACACCGCGTGGTTGGCTCGGGTTGGAATCAGACCCCAATCGTGCCGCCGAGGGTCCGCACCAAAACAAAATCGTGCTACTTTGGGTCTGCTCCCGGTAGACAAGGGACTGGCTCTTGTTTAGCGGCGCAGCCGATAAAAAGTGCCTGTCCCCTAGTTCAAAAACCTCTAGACCTTTATAATGTTTATACAACGTAAAGACCTTTCGCCAATCGAGTTCAATCATGGAAAATACTGTTTTAATCGCCCTACTAAGTGCCTTTTGCTTAGGGATGCTAAGCCTAGTCATCGTCTTATTGGGTCGTCAGCGTGCCCGTGTTAAAGAAAATCAGCGGCGTATAGAAAACCTTCAACTAATGCTGCAAGAACAATATAAGCATCGGGTAGATAGTATTCGCGTCATCGCTAATGCCATGGATGAAGGTCAGTGTGAATTTACCGAAGGCTGTATTCGTCTAAAGATGCTCATCGACCAGTTGAATCCCGAGCTTTTGCAGCGTGAAGAGTTTGCCATCATCACCCATATCTATGCTGAGACTGAACACATGCCGATTAAGGAAGATTGGAAAAAGCTGGATAAGAAGGTAAAGAACAAGTTGACCAATGAGCGCATTGCTCTTGAAGGCAAAAATCATGCTGCCATTGCGGCAGCAGTGAAAGCCTTGCGGCAGTACCAGTTTGCTGAGTTTGGTGAGGTGTCTAGCTGAGTTTGCATACCAGTTGGCCCGTGGTACGGGACTAGCTAATCCGTGGTACGGGAGTAGGTGGGGTCAGAGGGCCTGCCCCATGAGTGCAGCGAGTGTTTTGGGTACTCCTGTACCTGCGAGCGTGTGCAAAGCCCCAACACCGCATGGTTGCCGCAGATTGGAATCAGACCCCAATGGTGCCACGCCGGGTCTGCTCACATATACCTTGGTGGCACCGGAGCTGGCAGAGACGGGGTCTGGCTTTAACGAAGTGTTTTATGGTGCCTGACCACTATTAGTGTTATCGCGCAGCTACAGCCTTGCGAATGCGTTTTATCGCTTCCTCTAGTACTGACCTTTGGCAACCAAAGTTCAAACGCATATAGTTTTTGTCATTAAAGCCTGCTCCCGGTGACATACCTACGCCTGCAGCTTCAAAGAAGGCCGGAGCGTCATCTAGGCCAAGGGCCGAAACGTCCAGCCAGGCCAAAAAGGTGGCTTCTAAGGGAAGCATGTCGATGCCTGCTATGGAAGCAAACTCCTGTGCAAGGTAATCACGGTTGCCACGTAGGTAGTCAAGTAGCTCTGCACGCCATGGGCCACCCTTTTCTAGGGCCGTAACAGTGGCTTCATAACCGAGTGGGTTAATTTCAGAAACGATGCCGTGCATGGCCTTTTGAAAGGTGCTACGGATACCATCATTGGCAATAATGGCCCATGAGCAGGCAAGGCCAGCTACGTTATAAGTCTTACTAGCGGCGCCTAAGATAATACTGTTATTTTCTGCTTCGGCACTGATGCGACCATAAGGAATGTGTTGTTTATGTTGGTCTAGGATAAGATCAGCATGGATTTCGTCGGACACCATGATGAGATTATGCTGTGCTCGAAAAGCTTCAATTTTATTTAGCTCTGCCGCACTATAGACACAGCCACCTGGGTTTTGTGGGTTACAAAACAGCATCACCTTGGCATCGTCGGTCGGCGATTCATCAAGGCGATCTAGGTCTACACGCAGGCGCTGTTGGGTGTTACTCATAGGCTGGTAATAAGCCTTCTTATTACTGTTGTTTGGCGCTGCATGGAAGTGCGGATAGATTACCTCGGGGGTAATCACCGTCTGGTGCGCAGGTGAAAGTGCCAGGCAAGCCAAATTCATACTGGCCACGACTCCAGGTACCCAAACAATCCATTCTGCTTGAATCGCCCAGTTGTGTTCACGTTGGTAATAATCCACGATAACCTGGGCCCAGTCTGCATCTGCTTTGGTATAGCCATAGACACCGTGGCCAATGCGCTCTTTTAACGCATCAATGATTACTGGGGCCGCTTCGAAATCCATGTCAGCTACCCAAAGTGGGATGACATCAGCTGAATATTTATCCCATTTAATTGCATGGGTACCTTGGCGGTCGGTAGGCTTATCAAAGTCGAATTGTTTGGTCACAAGTGGCTCCTGTTTGGTTGCCTGTGTACTGGCAAAAGCTTATCATTGATGTAGAAATATGCTGCTATGTTATGTCTTTTCTGAGGTTTCAATGTAGCACAAATTATCGATATCGTATGTGTTACAAATACGACAAATTTAAATCGAGTTGAAATAACTATGAGCCACCATCAAGTATTGCCAGAAGCTGCGCGATTGCAATACCTCGATGCTATCGGGGTCAGTAGTTGGTTGCCCTTGGCTACTCAGGTTGCTACCCATGGTGCTGTATGGCGGGATGCAAATGATGCTGAGGCGGTTTCTGAATTGCCGAATAGTGTTGAGCAAGAGTCGAGTGTGGTGCTTCATGCTGTAGCTGACCCTGTCGACAACAGGGCGCAAGCAACACTTGATGAACCACCGCCATTAGGTATTAGCGCTGAACAAGCCAAAGAAGAAGCCGCTCAACTACGACATAGTTTGATGGCTGACAATGCTAATTTGGATGTTGAACAGTCTGTACAGGCGCCTCAAGCTACACAGCAGGCTGCCGTCGCAGAACCGGCAGCAGTTAAACCACAAGTAGTAGAGCGTATTGAGCCTGTTCACCTGTCTATTAGTTGGTATGCCGTGGGTGTGCTAGTGCTCAATGAGGTGCCCCTGCAGGATGGCGCCGCTATGACCAGTTCCTTAGCGCAGCTGCAAACGGCTATGGTGAATGCCCTAGCGTTAGGCGACAAGCAAGTAATGCCGCAAGCACAAGGTGAGTTCCATTGGCCGCTAATACCCGGCAAACATGGCGACCGTAGCCGCTCGGGTGCGCAGGCAGCTTTGGCTTATCAATTGAATAAGTTGCTAGCAGAGCAGGCGGTTAAGAAGCTCATGTTACTGGGTAAACGTAGTGCTGATCTCGTGGTTGGTGAAGACATGCTGTTGGGTAGTATTGTGACTAACGAGCAATGGCCGGGAGCGCAAATATTACTGACTCACAGCTTGCATCAACTACTCAAAATTCCCGCCAATAAGGCAGAGGCATGGTTGCATATGCAGCCTCTGCTAAACACTTAAGTATGATGCCCACTATCTATGCCTGTGAGGGCGCCGTTAGCAAGCTGCTATTAGGGCAGCTTGCGGCATTGACCTGTCTTGAAAATGAACCGGCTTGGAATAGCGTGCAGTTAGGCGCTGCTTGGGCAGGTAGGGAACATCTGTTGGTAGTGGAGCAACAAGGGCAAGCGGTTGGCTATATGGTCGCCGCACATGTCTTGGACCAAGCCGATATTCATACGGTGCTAGTCGATATAAGGCAACGTGGGCAAGGCTTGGCCAAGGCGCTCTTGCAGAGCATGATACAGCGCTTGCGTGAGCAGGGTGTAGAGCAAGTATTTCTTGAAGTGCGTCAGGGCAACCTTGTCGCACAAGCCTTATATGCCAATCAAGGTTTTGCCGTTACCGGTAGTCGTAACAACTATTATGCGAACAAAGATGGCAGCAAAGAAAACGCCATCATGATGATGGCGTCTTTATAGCTAGATTGTTGCGTAAGTTCGCTAGCCTATTAAGCTAACTTATCTGTGGCAATCTTGTAATCTGGATCTTCGATCACATTCACTTCTACCAGATCACCGGCCTTGGCCAACAAGCGTACACACTCTGGGCTTAGGTGACGCAAGTGCAATTGCTTGCCGGCTTTGATATAGCGATCAGCCAAGGTGTCGATGGCTTCTAAACCAGAGTGGTCGGCGACACGTGAGCGTTGGAAGTCAATGATGACATCGTTAGGATCTTGGTTGGGGTCAAACAATTCAAGGAAATTTTGTACCGAACCAAAGAAGATAGGGCCGCGTAGGTAGTAGATACGGCTGTTATCGACATCTTCATGAGTCACTTGGGTGTGCTTAGCGTATTTCCAAGCAAATACTAAGGCCGAACAGATAACGCCAACAATAACGGCAATGGCCAAGTCAGTCGCTACGGTGACACCGGATACGAGGACTAGTACGAACGCATCAGACTTTGGGATTTTGCGGATAATGCGGAAACTAGACCACTCGAAAGTGCCCATAACCACGATAAACATAACGCCGATCAAGGCGGCAACTGGGATCATTTCGATCAAAGACGAGGCCACTAAGATAAAGGCCAATAAAGATAATGCTGCGGTAATGCCTGATAAACGACCGCGACCACCGGAGTTAACGTTGATCATGCTCTGGCCAATCATGGCGCAACCACCCATACCGCCGAACAAGCCGGTCGCTGTGTTGGCAAGGCCTTGGCCTACGCATTCTTTGTTACCACGGCCGCGAGTGCCGGTGATTTCGTCAACCAGAGTAAGGGTCAACAACGATTCAATCAAACCGATGGCAGCCAAGATAACGGCGTAAGGCAAGATGATCAATAGGGTTTCTAGATTGTATGGCACTTCAGGAATATGGAATTCAGGTAGGCCCCCAGCGATGGACGCTATGTCACCAACGGTGCGGGTGTCTAAGTCCAAGCCAATGACTAGGCCGCTAACCACAACAATGGCTGCCAATGATGATGGAATGGCCGTGGTAATACGTGGCAGGTAGCGAATGATTCCCATAGTAAGGGCGATCAAACCAAGTAGCAGGTACATTTGTGGGCCTTCTAACCAGCGTAGGGCGCCGTCGTCATCAATAAACTTAAATTGGCTTAGCTGCGCCAAGAAGATAACGATAGCCAGGCCATTTACAAAACCCAGCATTACCGGATGTGGCACCATGCGGATAAACTTACCTAAGCGGAGTATGCCGGCTAGGATTTGCAAAACACCCATAAGTACCACAGTGATGAATAAGTATTCCACGCCGTGTTGAGCGACCAGACTCACCATGACCACGGCTAGGGCACCAGTGGCACCAGAAATCATGCCAGGGCGGCCACCAAACACGGCTGTGATTAAGCCCACCATAAAGGCCGCGTATAAGCCTACCAACGGTTCTACACCGGCAACAAAGGCAAAGGCTACGGCTTCAGGTACCAAGGCCAAGGCAACGGTGAGCCCGGACAGTAGGTCGTTTTTGGCATTGGCTGGAGCACGGCTAGCTAGATCGAACATGGAGTATCCTGCGGTTAGCGATTGATGCTTGAGAACCTGTGTAGATGGTACTCAATTTAAGGGTGCAAATTATACAGGATGAGGGTGTTTTATGCTAACTTTGCTGTAAATTAGCAACAGTTAGCGGCCAGTTTCATTTGAGAAAAGTTGCCATATAAGGGAAAATAGCGGCTTCTAAAGATCGCGCCCCAGGAACTAGTTCCTTATCGAGGGGCCATGACATCAGGTTGGAGCCAAATGGCCGATAATGCATTTTTAGCAGAGGTGAACAAACGTCGCACCTTTGCCATCATCTCACACCCGGATGCGGGTAAGACCACGATTACCGAAAAGCTTTTGTTATTTGGACAGGCGATTCAGCAAGCCGGTTCGGTAAAAGGCCGCAAGGGTGACAAGATGGCCACCTCTGACTGGATGGCCATGGAACAACAACGTGGTATCTCTGTAACTTCTTCGGTGATGCAGTTCCCCTATGCTGATCGTACGGTTAACTTGCTGGATACCCCGGGGCACGAAGACTTCTCGGAAGATACTTATCGTACCCTAACCGCCGTAGACTCAGTGTTGATGGTGATTGACGGTGCTAAGGGTGTCGAGGATCGGACCATCAAGTTGATGGAAGTTTGTCGTTTACGTGACACGCCAATCTTTACCTTTGTGAATAAGATGGACCGCGAAGTACGTGATCAAATAGAGGTCTTGGACGAAGTTGAAGACGTATTGAAGATTGCCTGTGCGCCGGTGACTTGGCCTATCGATATGGGTAAGCAGTTTAAGGGTGTCTATAATCTCTATACAGATACCATTCACGTTTACACACAGGGCCAAGGCCATAAAATCCCTGATGATATTCAGATTAAAGGTTTGGATTCGGCAGAAGCTGAGGCAGCACTTGGTGATATCATTGACGATGTGCGTGACGAAATTGAACTAGTACGTGGTGCTAGCCATGAATTTGACCTAGATTTGTTCCTAGCGGGTAAACTGACACCGGTATTCTTTGGCACCGCCTTGGGCAACTTTGGCGTGCGGGAAATGCTGGACTACTTTGTCGAGTGGGCACCAGCACCAGAAGGGCGCAATGCCGGCAGTCGCTTAGTGAAAGCTAACGAAGAAAAATTCACCGGCTTTGTGTTTAAAATACAAGCCAATATGGACCCCAAGCACCGTGACCGTATTGCCTTTATGCGGATTTGTTCCGGCTCTTATCAACGGGGCATGAAAATGCGTCATGCCCGCCTGGGTAAGGATGTGAAGATTGCCGATGCGGTAACCTTTATGGCGGGCGAGCGTGCCAACGTAGAAGAAGCGTTTTCTGGTGATATTATTGGTTTGCACAACCACGGCACTATTCAAATCGGCGATACCTTCACTCAAGGTGAAGAACTGAAATTTACCGGTATTCCTCACTTTGCTCCGGAGCTCTTCCGTCGTGTACGCTTAAAAGATCCATTGAAGATGAAAGCCTTGCAAAAAGGTTTGCAGCAGCTATCGGAAGAAGGCTCTACGCAGCTATTTATGCCAGGCAAAAACAATGACTTGATCGTTGGTGCCGTAGGTGTGCTGCAGTTTGAGGTAGTAGCCTACCGTTTAAAGGACGAATACAAGGTGGAATGCATCTACGAACCTATTAGTGTGAATACCGCCCGTTGGGTTGAGTGTGATGATGATAAGATGCTGGATGAGTTTAAGCGTAAGGCGGCGGATAACCTGGCCATTGACGGTGGTGGTCATTTGACTTATTTAGCGCCAACCCGGGTAAACCTCAGCCTCACGCAAGAACGCTGGCCTGATATACGCTTTCGGGCTACCCGCGAGCACTAGGTTATGAGTCAGGCGCAAGGCGTGCAACGGGAAGCCATTTTTGACAGTCATTGTCATTGGGATCATCCAAAGTTGCAGGCCTTGCAGCCCGAGCTTTGGCAACATTGCCAGCAGCAAGGTGTTGCTGATCTACTGGTGCCTGCCACCGTGGCTGAGCATTGGCCACAGCTTATCTCCCTCTGTCAGCAGAACCCTCATTGGCATCTCACCTTGGGTTTGCACCCTTATTTTTTATCTCAATATCAAGCTGCTGATTTATCCCTTCTCGAGCAATTAGTCGCACAGGCGCAACCTATAGCCATTGGTGAAATTGGCCTAGATTGGCATTTGCCTGCAGATACTTGGGAACAACAAGAAGTCCTGTTCCTAGCCCAGTTAAAACTAGCCCAAGCCGCTCAGCTGCCAGTGGTTCTGCATGTGCGTAAATGCCATGATCGCGTCATTAAGCTATTGCGTCAGGTGAGGTTTGCTCAAGGTGGTTTTGTGCATGCCTATAGTGGCAATGAGCAGCAGGCTCATGCTTACCACAGTCAGGGCTTTAAACTCGGTGTGGGCGGCAGTATTACCTATACACGGGCTACTAAAACGCGCCGTTTGTTTGCCGCTTTGCCCTTAGCTTATCTGGTGTTGGAAACCGATGCACCCGACATGCCTATGGCCCATCAAGAAGATCGTTTAAATCGTCCCGATGATTTACCCAAGGTATTGCATGTAATGAGCGAGTTGCGTGAGGAAGATGTGGCTACTATTGCCCAGCAAACCACAGCCAATGTGCGCAGTGTGCTGAGATTAACCTAGCCTTGCTTAACTAAGGTCTTTGAATGGGTTGTCAACACTGATGTCTACCGGCTTGGCATAGCCAGGGATAATGATCTCTTGGTCGGTAATGGTTAGCTCTGGGCCTTGTAATACATTGTGGCCAAAACGATAGATTGGACGAGCCGTACCGCGAATAGCTTCTTCTTCGTAGGCTTGTGCTTGTTCTTGTGCTGCTTCTCTGGCGGTACGCCAAGCGGTGATAGCCTTGTTGCCATGGCGTTGGGAAAGTAGCTGTTCGGTGGACTCTGGGGACATGACCACGGCGCTAGCGTTGTTGCCGCCAAAGCCCTTGGAGTTCAATATCACCGAGTTCATGCCACTAGTGCCAAACTCCATATGGGCAGATTGAATACGCAGGTTGCTGTTATGGACATCGTCAGCGACATGATCAATGGTGCTGATGCCAGGTAGATAGCCGTACTTCCATAAACCCAATGACGTAATTAGTTGGTCACCACCAGCTGTACCTTGGGAGTGCCCCAAGAAGGCTTTGACCGCACCCACAGGCCAGGACTCAATGCCAAATGCTTTGGCTGTTTGGTTAAGTACGTGGGATTCTGTGATGCGGTTTTGCGGCGTCGAAGTGCCGTGTGCTTGTACGCAAGAATGATGACGTAAGGATTTATCACCCAAAATAGCCCGTGTTAATGAGCAAGCTTTGGCCAAGGTAATATAGTTACCAATACCAGGGGCAGAAATAGACTTTTTGTTGCCATCGGCGTTGACGTACACACCCGGTACGGAGCCAAACACTTGGGCCCCAAGCTGCATAGCCAAGCGATCGCTGGCGAGAACGATCCATTGTGAGCCCTCGCCCATGGTAAAACCACAGTTGCTAGAAAAAGGCCGCGAAGTGCGGCGTAGATCTGGGCTGTCGACGCCATCGAGAGCGCATAGTTCGTGATCTTCGGCTAAGGCCCCCATAGTACGGAAACCTTCCATCACTTCGGGAGTAATCGGGGCGTCACTGCTACCCACAACCACTAGGTCGCGCAGGCCTGACTTAATATCGTTAACGGCGTTGCGTAGGTTATACAAGAAGGTGGCGCATGCACCTAGTGATGAGCCCACGGCACCAACAGAACCCAGTAGATACGCGTTGACAAAGTCAGCCGGCATTTGGCCATAGCCCAAAGGCATTTGCTTGGAGGTAATACGTTTACCTTGCGTTGGGTTTTTAAGTAAACCGCCAAAGCCCGGCTCGTCGAGCTGACCTATGGAATTGCTGGCATAGACCGCAACGCGATCGGGGGCGATTTGATCTTGAATGTCTTGCCATTCGATGCCTACTGAACGTAGCGCATCGGAAGCACCGTACACCGTCATTTGTAAATTGCGCGGGTGGTTGCGTGATTGGTACAAAGTGCCAGGCGCAAAGCCCGTAGGTAGTTGGCCTGCAGCACTGACGGGTGCGCGGCGAGAATCATGCAAAATAGCGTCTAGGCTGCCTGCAACACGCACTAGGAACTCACCGTTTTCTTGGGCGGTAACTTGCCAGTTTTCCGGTACCTTGTTGGGCATCTGGCGTTGGCGTAAAGAAAAGGTAATAGCCTCGTCATCGTTGGCGCGTAACAGGGCAGCCTTGTTGAGGACCAGGTTGTTAATGTCGTAAGCGCTCGCATCGATGGGGCGAATAAGGCTGTTTTCGAGCACCGAATCTTGCAGTTGTTTGCTGATTTGGTTTTGACTGATGGTTTCGCCAGTGGCGGCTAACACGTAGCGGCCATCTGCATAGTTCACCTTATTGGTCAGGGTGGCCAGGCCGGTGATCATTTCAGAGCGTTGCTGCTGATTTAGATGCTCTGAGATTAAGCGACGATAGCTGTGATGAAAAGACGAACGCCCGGCTGCATTAATGCCACCAAATCCGATAATGACGGGTAAGTTAGTCAAACAAGGCCTCGCTAAATTTCAT
This sequence comes from Oceanospirillaceae bacterium, assembly GCA_003521845.1. Lineage (GTDB taxonomy): Bacteria > Pseudomonadota > Gammaproteobacteria > Pseudomonadales > Balneatricaceae > Njordibacter. The sequence goes on from DPHB01000027.1 coordinate 10,144, forward strand.
CAACTGCGTTAAGAATCAACATTCTAGCAGAGTGGCAATGAAACTCTAGCCCAGAGGAGTGGAAATATACGATTCTGTTAACAGATTAATGAATTCGATGGATATCGAGGTGCACCTTTTGCATTTTGCGCCCCAAAAGTAGCAGATAGCCTTGAACTCTTTGATCACCATCGCCACTAAATTCAAAATGAAAAGTACGTTCAAGGGTCATGTGCCCGGCAGAGGAACGTTGCAAACGCGTTTTTTTCAATGCCACTGTGTCGTCAAGTAATTGCAGTTGCTGCAATTCACATTGTTGTTTAGCAAATTGACGTGCCAATTCTTTGGCAGCACTGGTGTCCCACCAAAACCACATGCCTGCTAACAGAGGGATTAAAAGCCAACCTAGATCCATGTTTTAGCCTCCGGCCAATTTAACAGACGCGTAACCGCGATTACTCAATAGCGCCAACACCTTTTCGCGTTGGTCTCCTTGCAGCTCCATAATACCATCCTTAATGGCACCACCGGTGCTGGTCTTTTGTTTCAATTCTTTATGTAATTTTTTCAGCTCAGCGCCCGCCAGCGGGAGGCCACTAACGGTGGTTGCTCCTTTGCCTTTGCGGCCTTTGGTTTCAAAGCGAATGCGCACGTTGCCGTCGCCTGCTGCCGCTTGGTTCAGGCTTTTGCACTGGCATTGGCTTTGCTGGCATGCGGGGCAAAGGCGCCCTTGGTCTGTGGAATAGACTAAGCGGGACATAATTATTTCACTTGGCTTGTGGTGTCGGTGTTGGTTGTTGCGTCACCGTCGGTGGCTAGCTGGGTCACTTCGGCTAGTGGTTCGATGACAGGTTCCGGTACTTGTACGAGGCTGTAACAGCGGTGTTCTGGGCGGTACTCGCCCCACCAGCTTTTGTCCCAGGGTTCTAGGCGATTGACGCGAATTAGCTGCTTAATCTCCTTGATATATTCAACGCCACGCGATGAATAGTGTAATAAGCCAGAGGCAAGGGCTCTGCCAGTAACAGTTTGGTCGGTAGTGAGTAGGCACTCACGTATTTTTCGTAGGCCAATGTAACCACCGTGTGAATTCAGGTTGCGCACGTAGGCTGACACGGAGTCTTGCGGCGTTTTAAACAAACGTACCTCGTATTTTTCACCGGCAGGGCGGCCATTTGGCACTAGACCGCAGCCGGCTTTAAAGCACCATTGTCCAAATAGGTTGTTACCTTCAACAGCAAAGCGTGAGGTGCCCCAGGCGCTTTCGTTGGCCGCTTGTGCCAATACCAATGCTTCAGGAATGATCTGGATCTTGCGTAATAACAAGTCGAGTTGCTCGGCAGAATTTGGCGTTTTAATTTTGTAGGTACGTGCCAGTCGCTTTAAACGTAAAGCTTGTTGATTAGTAATTCGTTGTGGGTCGATGCGGGATAACTCTTCGCGTAAGCGCAGTACCTGAGTATTGGCCTGTTCTGCTAAGGGGCGAAGAAAACCGAAGAAGGCCTGTTTTTTTTGTTTCACATCCTGGTACTGGCTAAAGTCAGGTAGGTCCGTGTTACGCAATGTGTTGGTGATGACCCGGTCGAGTTTAGCGATGGCGTTAGCGGTAGAGATGGTTTTGGGCGCGGCGGCGGTTTTGCTTGGTGAAGATGCCTGAGCTTGAGTGTCGGTGCGGGCCTCGTCTGCCACAGGTTCGTTATCTTGGGCACAAGCGCTCAACAACAGCAGTGTGCTTAGCAAAGGTATAAAATACAAAGGTTTTAGTGCCATGGGCAGTTAATCCAAAGGTTGATTCACTTGGTCAAACCGCTCCAATAATTGACCAAGTTCCGTTTCCCATACCTGCTGTTGGTGTAGCAGGCGGGCATTTTCTTGTTCCAACTGCGCTATCTCCAAGCGCAGGGTGGCAGATTCGGTTAATAATAGCCGAATCTTTTGTTCTAATGCTTCTAATAACGGGTGTGACATGAATTATTTTTTCTTTGCGGCTTCAACTGCGGCAAAGGCAGCGAGCTGTTCTGCGGTGGCTGGTAGCTGATGCTTGTCTTTCCACTCACTATAGGGCATACGGTACACATGTTCACGAGCCTGGTCATAGTCCATGGCTACGCCTTGTTCGTCGGCAGCGGCCAGCATCCACTTGCTCAAGCAATTGCGGCAAAATCCGGACAAGTTCATTAAATCAATATTTTGGACGTCTTTGCGTTCATCAAGGTGGCTTAGTAGGCGGCGAAAAGCGGCAGCTTCTAGTTCTGTTTGGGTCTGCTGATCCATGGTGAATCTCTATCTGGGTCGATTAATGTCAGCCATTTTATAGTTTCGAAGCGAAATGAGCTAGGCTGAGGCTTGTAAAATCATATATTATTATTAAAATACTGGTTATATAAACAGTGTTATGGCTGGTGCCCGTACCTTCATGAATGATCGCAAAATAATCCATATAGACTGTGATTGCTTTTATGCAGCGGTGGAGATGCGTGATAATCCGCAATACAGGGGGGTGCCCTTGGCCATTGGCGGCCCGGCTAATAGTCGTGGCGTCATTGCCACCTGCAACTATCCGGCGCGAGAATTTGGTGTGCGCTCGGCTATGCCCTCTGCTCAGGCGCAGCGCCTGTGTCCCAAACTGTTGATTATCCCTGGGCGCATGTCCGTATACCGCCAGGTTTCCCAACAAGTGATGGCGATATTTCGTCGGTATACGGATATTATTGAGCCCCTGTCCCTAGATGAGGCTTTTTTAGACGTCACCGAAGCCGCCAAAGAGATCGGTAGTGCGACGGCTATTGCTGAACGCATTCGTGCTGCCGTTGAGGCCGAAATTGGTATTACCGTTTCGGCGGGCGTGGCACCGAATAAATTTGTTGCCAAAGTAGCTAGCGATTGGCGCAAACCTAATGGTGTGTTTGTGGTGAAACCAGATGAGTTGGATGCATTTTCAGCGGCGTTACCGGTGCGCAAAATTCCAGGTGTCGGCCCAGTAAGTGCCGAGCGTTTAGCGGCCAAGGGTATTGAAGCCTGTGCCGATTTACGCGACTACACTGCTGAGCAGCTAATACACATGTTTGGGCGCTTAGGCGAAAGCCTAATTAACAGGCGTTTTGGTATAGATGACCGGCCTGTACAAATCCAACGTACGCGCAAGTCGGTGTCGGTAGAAACCACCTTTCAGGGGGATATGAATTTACCACAGATCAATCAAACTCAAGTGCCAGAGTTGCTGCGACAGTTGCAACAACGCTGGCACAAGCTAGAGCAAAAATATGCCATTAGTGGTCTGGTGGTAAAACTCAAATTTGCCGATTTTACCCAGTTAACACGGGAGCAGGCGGGAGAATATTGGGATGAGCAGGCATTTATGCAGTTGTTAGCGCAGGCTTATGCCAGTGGCAATGCCGACCAGCAGCGTGCAGGTGCACGGCTGGTCGGATTGGGTTTAAAGCTTAAGGCGCGTGATACTCAGCGCCAGCTGTGTTTGTTTTAAATAAGCCTTTGATAGCATTAGCAGCGTTTTCCAACATGATAACGATAGACGGCACCACAAACAGAATCAAGAAGGTGCCCAGTGCCAGACCAAAGACGATGGAAGTGGCCATCGGGATCAAGAACTGCGCCTGTAAGGATTCTTCAAACAAAATCGGCGTGAGGCCGGCAATGGTCGTGGATGAGGTTAAGATAACCGCACGCAAGCGCTGACAAGCCGCTTCGATAATGGCTTCTTGTGGCGCCATGCCTTGTTCGCGATGTTCCTTGTAAAAAGACAGCAACACGATACTGTTGTTAATCACAATGCCAGACAAGCCAAATAGCCCAAATAAGGACAAGATGGTTAAGTTGATATCCATCACCACATGGCCTAGCACGGCACCGGTCAAACCAAAGGGTATGGTAAACATTACCGCTAGTGGCCAGCTATAGGAAGCAAACACCCAAGCTAGGACAATGTAAATCAGTATTAAGGCCAGGCCCAATCCGATTATCATGTCACCTATGGTTTCTTGTTCGTTCGCCTTGGCGCCACCAAACTCGATATTAACGCCATACTTGTTTTCCAGCTGTGGCACTATATCCGCTTCTAAGTCACTAATAACGGCATTGGCATTGGTTGTACCTATGTCGACATCCGCATAGGTGGTGACCATTAAGCGGCCATCTTGGCTGCGGAACTTGTCGATGCCGCGACGTGAAGTAAAGGTGACTAGCTCCATTAACGGTACGGTGCTGCCATTATGCAAAATAATCGGCGAGGCATACAAGGAGGTAAGGTTGTTGCGGTCAGCATCGGACAACATAAGGCGGACATCGATTTCATCAGAGCCTTCAAAGAAACTTTGAATTTTGATGCCGTCGAAGGCGTTACGCAGTTGGCGTCCAATATCCGCTGTAGTTAGGCCCAAGGTTTCTGCTTGTGGCGTGAGTTTGTAGACCAGCTGTTCCATACCAAACGGTAGGTTGTCATCAATGTTTTTCACCCCTGCAAAGGACTTTAAGGCAACCTGCATTTCCAAAGAAACCGCTTTCATTACCTCGGCGCTAGCACCGGTAATATTGGCTTCAATGGCTTTGCCTGGGGGGCCACCTTCGGGCTCGTCGATAATGAATTTTTCTAGGCCTGGCTGGTTGGGTACGCGTGACTGCCAAGCATTAATAAACTCGGCATTACTGATTGGGCGTAAGCTGGTGCTATCCATTTCAACGCGCAAGTAAGCGATCTGGTCACGGCTAGACAGACCATCTTTTGATATCACATTGGAACCATAGTAAGACGCGCGTTCGCGCACCAGGTTACCACCTAGTTCTGCTTCTGCCTCTAGCAGTGCTGTTTCTACGCTAGCTAAGTACTCGGCGACGCGTTGTTTGTCTGTACCGGCGCTAAACTGCACGCTGGCACGAATAGTATCGCCATCGGTAGCAGGGAAGAAGGTGAATTGTAAGCGGCCACCCACAATCACACTTACGGCAATGACTAAGGCGGCAATGGCCACGGCAAAAGTGGCCATGCGGAAGTTAACAGCGAAGGTGACGGCTGGGCGGAAAAAGTTGTTTTTGAAGTTTTCAAAACCGCCATCAAACTTTTGGCGCCATTTGGAGACTTTGCGCTTGGCGCGCGACTCTAGGGCATGGTTTAAATGGCCCGGCAGTATCAAGAAACACTCGACTAAGGACACGATAATGACGCAAATAACCACGATAGGAATATCAGCGAGGATGTCGCCGACTGGGCCGCCTACTAGCAGTAAAGGTAAAAAGGCCGCAATGGTGGTCAAGGAAGAGGCTGTCACTGGCCCCAGCATACGTCGGGCACCGCCCAAGGCGGCTTGCAATGAAGGTTCGCCTCTCTGTACGTGGGTGAGGGTATCTTCGCCCACCACAATGGCATCATCGACGATAATACCCAAAGCCATGATCATGCCAAACAGGCTAATCATATTGATGGAGCCGCCTAGCAAGTGCATGACCCCCCAAGCCGCTAACAAAGAAGCAGGGATGCCCATGGCAACCCAAAAGGCCACGCGCGAGTTAAGGAATAGGAACAATAGGCCAACCACTAATAACAAGCCTGTGGCGCCGTTGTTAATCAGTAGCATGATGCGCTGCTTCAATAGCAACCATTGCTCACTATATACCACCACATCGACACCTTGTGGATAGGTCTCGCGAGCCATGTTGGCCCAATTGGTCATGACTTCTGCCATCACCAAGGTATCATCGTTTGGTGAGCGCAAAATCGTCATCTCAATGGCCGGTTTACCATGATAACTAAGGCTTGGTTGATCGGCTTCTGGGCGTAATGAAATTTCTGCTACATCCCCCAAGCGCACTAGCTGTGCCGTGTTATTGGTTAGCAAGGGTAGTTGCTCAAAGCTTTGTACATCAGTCAGCTTACCAATGGCCCGTAATTGCTTGGAACCATCGTCTTTACCTGCGGTGCCAGCCATGACGTCCGAGCTTTGGTTGCCGATCAAACCGGCCATGGTTTGCATGGACAAGCCAAGTTCGTGCAAGGTGCCGTTGGTAACCTGTATGGCAATTTCACGGCTCGGTAAGCCGAGGAAGAGAATTTTGCTGACGCCATCCGACAAGAGTTCTTCTTCTGCTTGTCGAGCTATACCTATTAGTTCTTCTAAGGGGCCATCGGTGGTGAGTAAAATAGTGCCCACAGGATCGTAGCGGGCTATCTGCTCAACGGTTGGGGTTTCGGCATCGGCAGGTAAGCCCGAAAGGGTGTCTACACGTTGTTTTATGGCGTTAGTAACTTCCGTAAAGTCGGCACTACTATCTACTTCCAAAGTGACGTTGACACTGCCTCTACGCGTATTGGAGTAAATTTTGGTAACGTCAGCGGTGCTTTTAAGCTGTTGCTCAAGAGGAATGGTAATGCTGGTTTGCACCTCTTCGGCCGAGGCGCCGCTCCAGATGACCTGGACGTTAACAACGTCAATGGCAAAGGTTGGAAAAAACTGTTTGTTGAGCTTTAGTAAGCCGTAACCACCAGCCAAAAACATTAATAGCATCAATAGGTTGGGGGCAACCTTATGATTGGCAAATAGTTTAATAAATGATTGCATAAGTGAGTCCTAGGCCGATTAACGGGCTTCTACTAACAAGCCGCTAACGGCATTAGGCAGCTGGGTGATGAGTAGCAAATCATGGTCTTGCAGATCGGCACTGCGCACCAAAGTGAGGGACTGGCCATCGGCATCGGTTATATCACCAATACGATCGACAGCTATGGCTTGCAAGCGGCTATCGACAATACGGTAAACGCGGTTTTGGCCATACAAGGCGAGGCTGGGTATGGCCACAACCTGCTGTACCTTAGGTAACTGCATAACAATTTGCACATTGCGGCCGATTTCGACGTCCTGGTTAGCAGGCAGGGTAAAGAAAGCATCGGTACCACCTCGGCTGCCCGTCGCTTCTGCAGATAGGCGGTCTAGGGTCAAGACAACGCTTTTGCCATTGTGCTGCATGTGCGCACTGAGGCTTTGGTTGGTCTTGTTAGGCTGTAAGTAGTTCAGATAACGTGCCGGTACCTGGCTCCGCACTTCTAAGGAATCGGTGTTGTACATACGTATGACTCGGTCACCATTGCGTACGCGGTTACCGGCCGCGGTATCGACGCTCAAAATACGGCCATCAAATGGGGCTGTAATGGTGGTGCGCTCTAAATCAAGGCGGGCAAATGCTAGCTGTGATTTACTTTGCGCCGCGGCCGCTTCTAACTGGGCTAAGCGGTGGGGGTGATTGTTGATGTTGCTTTGGCGATTAAGTAAGGACAACTGCTGTTGGTGTACGGCCTTGGTGGCATCTTCTAAGCGCGATGCTGGGGCCATGTTGTTGGCCACTAACTCTTCTTGACGGGCAAGATTGGTAAGGTTGAATGCTTGGAGCTGTTGTTCAATCTGGTAGGCTTTACGATCGGTGTTAACACGTTCGATTTCTTGTTGGATACGGGCAGCAACATCTTGCATGCTGGCCTGACGTTGATCCATGGTTAACCTCAGTTCACGCTCATCTAGCACGACTAAACTTTGGCCTTGTTTAACGTGGTCGCCTTTGTCGGCGCGTACCTTGTCAACAAAGGCATTGACGGTGGCACTGAGTTGTACTGTTTCGCCAGCTTCGATGGCACCGTATAAAACCACTTCGGGTGCGGCATCAATGAGTTGTACCTCATAGGTGGCAACCCCCCAGGATTTTTCTGCCATAGGTTCGGCGGGCACTGCTGGCTTGGTGTTTTTCATATACATGAATACACCAGCTGCAGCACCTAAAATAAGGGCCGGTAAGACGATCGCTTTAAGGAAAAATATGAAGAAAGATTTAGAGGTCATCGAGCTACCCACGTACAACAGATTTTAAAAGTGGCGGCCATTCTACCGTAATTAGCTTATATACGCCTGCAAACTAATAAGGGTTAATTCCCCATTTACACAACTTTACTTATACATTGGCCATTTTGCGGTTAAATTTCGACTAATTCCTAGAAAAGTTACCTCAGTCCTTGGGCCTGTGACCTCGGCTCGATTATAATTGCTGATATTAACTTGACCCAGTGTCGCAAAATAGGGCGGAACCAGTATGCAAGATTACCAAGACTATCGGCGGGATTACGAGGCGGATGGCCTGCGCTCTAGTGCCCTTGCACAGTCACCCTGGCAGCAGTTTGCTGATTGGTTGAAGGTAGCGGAGCAAGCGTGCCCACAAGATGCGACTTCGATGACATTGGCCACGGCCGATTCAGAGGGCCGCCCTGCTGCGCGTATTGTGCTGCTCAAGGGTTTTGATGAAGAAGGGCTTGTTTGGTACACGGATAGCCGCAGTGACAAGGGTGTGCAGCTAGCGCAAAATCCACAAGCAGCCTTGTTGTTTTATTGGCCTCCGTTAGAACGTCAGGTACGCATTACAGGCGCGGTGGTGGCGGTGCCAGAAGACACCGTAGATGCCTATTTTTTGAGCCGCCCACGATCTAGTCAATTGAGCGCCGCGGCATCGGCGCAAAGCCGAATTGTGGCAGATCGTGCTGAATTAGAGCAGCGCGTGGCGCAGCTAGAAGATCAGGTGGGCGAAGGCCAAATACCTCGTCCAGGTGCCTGGATTGGTTACCGTTTGCAGCCTGATAGTTTTGAGTTTTGGCAGGGTCGCCCAAGTCGCTTGCACGATCGTTTTCGCTACCAGTGTACCGATGCTGGCTGGCACATTGAGCGCCTAGCCCCATAAATCGAGTAACAGCGATGACAGTAGAAACCACCTTGCCACTAGCCGCAGGCGAACTGCATTTGCAGCGTTTTCCTGTGCGACATAAGGAAACTTTACAGGCTTGGGATAGTGCCGATCAGCTAGCATTGGAGCTGCTGTCTGAGGACATGCCAGCTAAACGTATACTGGTGCTAAACGACAGTTTTGCTGCCTTGAGTTGTGGCTTGGCGCAGGCCTGGCCAGACGCGAAGATTACCCTGTGGAGTGATTCCTACCTTGCCGCACAAGCTTTACCACACAATGCCGGGCTAAATAAATTGTCTGGTGTTGAATTTGTTGATGCTGTGGCCACGCCCCAAGGGCCGTTTGATTTGGTATTGATGCGGCTGCCTAAAAGCAATAGCTTACTGCGGGATCAGGTGGCGCGTTTATTGCCCCAGCTGCAGGCTGGTGCCAAAGTGCTGGTGCCTACTATGCTTAAGCATCTTGATACCAGCTTATATGAAATGTTAACGCGTTTGTTAGGCCCTTTGACAGCGAGTCGTGCCAAGAAAAAGGCACGCTTGTTGTTTGCTAGCCCGGAGCCTCTCGCCGATAAGGTGCAGGGTGTGAATCCTGTTATCAATTGTTGGCACTATGGGGACATCAAACTGAGCCACTATAGTGGTGTATATGGGCGTAAACACCTAGACGAAGGTAGTCAGTTTTTCTTACACAGCTGGCCCAAAGGTGATTATCGCCGCATCGTTGATCTGGGTTGTGGCAATGGCATCTTGTCTATTCAAGCGGCCAAGACATGGCCCGCAGCAGAAGTGCTGGGTGTCGACGAATCCTTTATGGCCGTGGCGTCGGCTACTATCAATGCTGAGCAAAACGCGGTCGCGCCTACTTGTCGGTTTCAGGTGGGTAATTGTTTAGCTGTACTCGAAGACAATAGTGCCGATCTAGTCTTATGTAACCCGCCGTTCCACCAGCAAAGAGTAGTGGGGGATCATTTGGCTATGGCCATGTTTGCTGATGCAGCCCGGGTGTTAGATGAGCAGGGAGAGTTATGGGTGGTAGGTAATCGTCATTTGGGTTATCACGCCAAGCTAAAGCGCTGGTTTAAGCAGGTTGAGCAACAGGGGCAGCATGCCAAGTTTGTGGTGCTGCGCTGCCGCCAGTAATAAGTCGAAATCGGCTTTGTGCCCAGATTTTTAGCTATGGTCTTTGGCTATGTTAAGGCCGCGAATGTCTTTATTGTAGTGCTGCGGGTTGCGGCCTGCTATGGCGCTATAAAAATTTTCAATGGCGGCCATATCTTGTTCTAAATCACCACTGGTGTGCATCAATTTGCCAATGCCGCCAATTTTTTTGTCAAAATCAAAATACGCCAATGCCAAAGGCACTTGGGCGCCGTGTGCGATATGGTAAAAACCGGTTTTCCAGCGCGGTGACCAAGCACGAGTGCCTTCTGGGGCAATCGCAAAAGCCAAACCATCACTTTTGTTGTAGGCTTGAATGCTGGCTTCGACTAGGTTGTTGGCTTTGCTGCGATCCAGAGGAATGCCACCTAGCCAGCGCATGATGGGGCCGGCAGGGCCTTTAAATAAGGAGTTCTTGCCGATCCAATAAGCCTTGATGTGCATGTTCAAAGCCAGGGACAAGCCAATAGGGAAATCCCAGTTAGACGTGTGGGGCGCTGCAACGATAAGGTAGTTACCCGATTTTGGCAAACCAGAGGCATCTATATGCCAGCCAGAGAGCTTAATATACAGCCAAGCAATAGCACGCATTAGGTGTATAACAATTGGCGTATCATGTATGGTGAAATGCATAACAAATAAGGCTTTAGTGATGATTTTGCGGTATTATAGCAAGTTGTTATGGCGCAGAGCCATTTTGTTATTAATACGCATTCTTGACGTACGACTTTTCTAGGAGATTTTTATGAATATTGCTGCCAATAGTGTAGTTGCATTCCATTACACATTGACTAATTCCAAGGGCGAAATGGTAGACACTTCTCGCGAAGGCGAACCATTGCCATACCTACACGGTGCCAGCAATATCGTACCGGGTTTGGAGCAAGCTCTAGAAGGCAAAACAGCCGGCGACAAGTTGCAAGTAGAAGTATCACCAGAACTGGGCTACGGTGAGTACATGGAAGAAATGGTACAACAAGTACCACGGGAAATGTTTGCTGGTATGGACACCCTTGAAGTGGGCATGCAATTCCACGCCGAAGGCCAATCTGGCCAGCAGCACGTGGTGACTGTTACTGCCGTTGCTGACGACACGGTTACCGTTGATGGCAACCATGACTTGGCTGGTGAAACCTTGAATTTTGATGTTGAAATCATGGAAGTGCGTGAAGCTACTGAAGATGAGCTTTCCCACGGCCACGTACACGGACCATCCTGCAACCACTAAGTGAAGCTACTGGGCTTGCCGATACGCTTCACCCGGCCTTGTAGCTAGCAACGTGCAATCGACGCATTTATTTAACATTTTTTGTATAGACATATAGACCCATGGAAAAAACCTACAATCCGCACGCCATTGAACAGCAGTGGTATCAACATTGGGAAGCCAATGGTTACTTTACGCCTTCTGGTGAAGGTACGCCTTATAGCATTGTTATACCGCCACCCAATGTCACCGGTAGTTTGCACATGGGTCATGCCTTGCAAGACTCCATTATGGATGCCTTGATTCGCCTTAAGCGTATGCAGCAGCACGATACCTTGTGGCAGGTTGGTACTGACCATGCGGGCATCGCTACGCAGATGTTGGTAGAGCGAAAGGTGCAGGCTGAAGAAGGTTTGACGCGCCATGACCTAGGTCGTGATAAATTCCTCGACAGGGTTTGGGAGTGGAAAGAAGAGTCTGGCGGTAATATTACGCGTCAGTTGCGTCGTCTTGGTGCCAGTGTGGACTGGGATCGTGAACGTTTTACCATGGATGATGGTTTTTACAAGGGCGTACAAGAAGTCTTTATTCGTCTGTATGACGATGGCCTTATTTACCGAGGCAAGCGTCTAGTTAACTGGGATCCAAAGTTGCATACAGCGATTTCTGATTTGGAAGTTATTTCCGAAGACGAAGCGGGTCACCTGTGGCACATGCGTTATCCTCTGGCCGAAGGTGAAAAAACAGCGGATGGCAAAGATTACTTGGTGGTAGCTACCACACGTCCAGAAACCATGTTGGGCGATGCCGCCGTTGCTGTACACCCAGAAGATGAGCGCTACCAGCATCTTATCGGCAAGTTTATCGATATGCCGATCGTTGATCGGCGCATACCTATTATTGCCGATGACTATGTTGATCCTGAATTTGGTACGGGTTGTGTAAAAATCACCCCGGCTCACGACTTCAATGATTATGCCATGGGCCAGCGTCATAGCTTGACCATGATTAACATCTTCGACAAGAACGCGGCTATTTTGGTAGAGCCAGAAGTTTATAATACCGACGGCAAGCCAGTAGAAGTACATGCCGAGTGCATTCCACAAGCATACCAAGGCATGGATCGTTATGTGGCTAGAGATGCCATTGTTAATGACCTGACGAGCGCAGGTTTATTAGAGAAAATCGAAGATCACGCCTTAAAGGCGCCACGTGGCGACCGTTCTGGTTTGGTGATAGAGCCATTACTAACGGACCAATGGTTCGTATCTACCAAGCCTTTGGCAGAGCCTGCCATTGCCGCCGTAGAAGATGGCCGTATTGAATTTGTGCCCAAACAATGGGAAAACACCTACTTCTCTTGGATGCGTGACATTCAAGACTGGTGTATTTCACGCCAGCTATGGTGGGGCCACCGTATTCCTGCTTGGTATGACGATGAAGGCAACTTCTACGTTGGCCGTAGCGAAGAAGACGTGCGTGAAAAGCACAAGCTTGGCGATATTAACCTACGCCAAGATGACGATGTATTGGATACCTGGTTCTCCTCAGGTCTGTGGACCTTTGGTACCATGGGCTGGCCAGACATGACGGAAGCCTTGAAGAAGTATCACCCAACCGACGTGTTGGTGACAGGTTTCGATATCATCTTCTTCTGGGTGGCGCGCATGATCATGATGACCATGCACATCATGAAGCACGAAGATGGCAGTGCTCAGGTACCTTTCAAAACTATTTATGTTACGGGGCTTATTCGTGACGAAAATGGCGACAAGATGTCCAAGTCCAAGGGCAACGTACTTGACCCACTGGACTTGATTGACGGTATTAGCATTGATGACCTAGTGACTAAGCGCACGGGTAACATGATGCAGCCCCAGTTAGCTAAGAAAATCGAAAAGCAAACTCGCAAGCACTTCCCAGACGGCATGGCCGCCTATGGTACCGATGCCTTGCGTTTCACCTTGTGCTCCCTTGCCTCTACGGGCCGTGACATTAAGTTTGACTTGGGTCGTATCGAAGGCAATCGTAACTTCTGCAACAAGATCTGGAACGCCGCCAGCTACGTGCTGATGAACTGTGAAGACCAAGACTGCGGCCAAAAAGGCGGTGAAGTAGAGCTGACTCTAGCTGACAAGTGGATTGTTTCGCGTTTACAACAGGCTGAGAAAAAAGTCCTAACGGCCATGGATAGCTACCGCTTTGACCATGCCGCCGAAGCCCTATATAGCTTTATCTGGAACGAATACTGCGCCTGGTACTTGGAATTGTCTAAGCCCGTATTGTGGGATGACAATGCCAGCGAAGCCCAGCTGCGCGGTACTCGTCGTACCCTAGTGCGTGTGCTAGAAGCGTCGCTACGTTTAGCTCATCCATTGATGCCTTATATCACTGAAGAAATCTGGCAGAAGATCAAACCACTAGTGGGTAAAGACGGCGATAGCATTATGCTTGAGCCTTATCCTGAATTTGAAGCCGATAAGGTAGATGCACAGGCCGAAGCCGACCTAGATTGGGTACGTGGCGTCATCGAAGGTGTGCGTAACATTCGTGGTGAAATGGGTATTTCTCCAGCCAAGCCAATACCACTGCTCTTTAGTAAAGGCCAGGCAGCAGACCAAGCCATTCTAGACGCTAACAGCCAGTTCTTGATTAAGCTTGCTAAGCTTGAATCCGTAACCTGGTTGGAAGCTGGTGACGAAGCGCCGCTATCGGCGACTGCTCTAGTGGGCGAGATGGAAGTGCTGGTGCCTATGGCCGGCTTGATCGACAAGGATGCCGAGCTTGCGCGTTTGCAAAAAGAACTAGCTAAGCTAGACGGTGAAATGAAGCGTCTAAACGGCAAGCTAGGCAACGCCAAGTTTGTGGATAATGCACCAGAAGCCGTGGTCGTGAAGGAGCGTGCAAAGTTGGCCGAAGCCGAAGCTGCTGCCAATACCTTGCGCCAACAAGTTGCGAAGATCGAAAGTATCTAATTTTCAAGCTTAAGAAAAGGACTGACTCCTAACCGGACTCAGTCCTTTTTTATGTACAGGGGTTTGGCGGAACGGTGGCACTGATTCAAAAACTACAGCTTATGCAAATGCATATCCAAGCCTTGCTGCTGGTAGTGGCGATAATGCTCACGGGTTTGCTGCAAGATGCTTTCTTCCTGTACGACGATCTCAATGATGCGATCGTACTCGCTCACGGTCTCCGTGGCGAAGTTAATACATAGGCTGGGATGTTCAGGGCGTAGGTCGCCATAGCCAAGGGTAATGGGCGATTTTAAGCCCGAGTCCTTGCCTAACTGATGATGAGGCAAAAAAGATTCAGGCTTGAAGGCCCAGATATAATCATCGAGATGGGCCGCTTCGGCCGCATCTCGACAATGAATATGCACAGCATGGCCAGCCGCAATGGACTTGTTTAACAATTGTTGCAGTAAACGGTAACGTGCGTCACCGTGACTATCTTTAAGCGTATAAAAGTCTGCTCGGGCCATACTATCAATATACCTTACGCTTGGTTAACCAAGTGCTGCACCAATAAAGGTACACAACGCCCAGTAGAGCCCTTGGCCTTGCCAGAGGCCCATGCGGTACCCGCAATATCCAAGTGAGCCCACTTGTAGCTTTCAGCAAAACGCGCCAAGAAGCAAGCGGCAGTGATAGTGCCCGCTGGACGGCCGCCAATGTTAGCCATGTCGGCAAAGTTGCTGCTCAACTGCTCTTGGTATTCGTCCCCAATTGGCAGTTGCCAAGCGGCATCAAAGGCTTGTTTGCCGGTATTCATTAGTTCCTGGGCAAAGTCATCATCGTTACTAAGTACCGCCGTAGTTTGGTGGCCCAAAGCAATGATGCAGGCACCCGTTAGGGTGGCTACGTCTACAACCGAGGCTGGATTGAAACGCTCGGCGTAGGTTAGGGCGTCGCACAATACCAAACGGCCTTCGGCGTCGGTATTAAGAATTTCAACGGTCTGGCCAGACATGGTGGTGACAATATCGCCCGGCTTGGTAGCGTTGCCAGCCGGCATGTTTTCGGCACTGGCCACGATAGCTACGACGTTGACAGCCAAGTCCATATCAATCACGGCTTGCATGGTAGCGATAACACTAGCTGCGCCACACATGTCATATTTCATTTCGTCCATAGCCGCGCCGGGCTTGAGGCTAATGCCACCCGTATCAAAGGTGATACCTTTGCCAACCAGAACGTGAGGTGCAGCATCTTTGGCGCCACCTTGGTAGTTAATGACGATCAGCTTAGACGGTTCAACACTACCGGTGCCAACAGATAGTAGGCAATGCATACCTAGTTCCGCCATTGCGGCTTCATCAAGAATTTCGCTAGTCACTTTAGTAGAGGTAGCTGCCATGGTTACTGCCTGGTCGGCCAAGTAGGTTGGTGTGCAAATATTACCCGGTAGGTTGCCTAGGTCGCGGCACATATCCATAGCCGATGCCGTGGCAACAGATTGCTCAAATTGGTTGGCGCTGTCAGGAGCGATAACACTCATGGTAGTGTCGGTTTTTGCTGCTTCGTCAGACTTGCTTTTACATTGATCAAAGCTGTACTCGCTTTTACCAATGCTTTCAATAGCTAGCCGCACCTGGTCCGCTTGGCTGAGGCTTGTCGATTGCGAGAGGCATAGTTCATTGTGAACGCGCTCACCTGGGTTGCCTTTAATGGCGCCCCAAGCGGCGCCTTGTAGTTGACGGAATTTATTGGCATCAAGCTTGTCGCTGGCACCCGTACCGACTACCAGAATACGCTTAGGGCCAGCACCTGTATTAAGAAAGAGGTGTTGATTTTTTAGCTTGCCGTTTAGGTCCGCGCTGCTGATGGCGGCGCTAATGGCACCTTTTAATAGTTGATCGGCGTGTTGTAGAGAGGCGCTCAATTGTAGATCGTCAGCCAACGGTAGTAGGGCGCTGCTGGCGTCGCCGAAGTCGGCAATGGTGTTGCTGTGAGAAAACTTCAAAGGATGCTCCACATAGGTTTAATAGAATGCACGCCGTGATTGGCGTAAGGGAGAAATTCTACGGCAATTTCACACGAGGGTCATTAGTAAAGCGCTTAATTAGGACTCTAATAAAGTAGTAAACTCTGCTAAACTTGTGCGCAACTGAGGTCCTCCCTTAAACACCGCAAAGAATCGACCCTGCAGAGACTGTTACTTGCGCATACTTACTAGCTACATTGCCAAAGAAATTATTATCACCAGTCTAGTGATTGCCATAGTGCTTTTGTTGGTTGTGGGCAGTAGTCGCTTTGCTTATTTTTTAAGTTTGGCTGTGGCAGGTGAGCTCAATGCTCAGGCTGTTTTGGTGGTTATTGCTAATCTGTTGCCAGCATACTTGAGTAACTTGTTGCCTATGGGTACCTTTATTGGCGTTTTGGTGGCATTAGGGCGCTTGAGTGTGGATAACGAATTGGTTGTATTATCTGCCAATGGTGTTAGTCAATGGCGCTTGGTCGGCATAATAGCAATTCCCGTAGGGGCGTTGGCAATGGTCGTATTGTTGTTGAGTACGGCTATTGCCCCCCATACCTCCAGGGTCGTCGAAGAAGTCTTGTACGTACAAAGCCATACCAGTGAGTTTGAAAGTATTGTGCCTGGAAAGTTTCAAGGTAATGGTAACCGGCAAGCTATCTATGCCGAAAGTTTGAATGCGGATAAGAGCAAGTTACACAATGTCTTCTTGTATACCAATGATGGCAGCAGTGCACCGGTAATCATTAAAGCCGAAACCGCGACCCAGTATTTTGACGAAGACTATCAAGCCAAATACTTGCTGTTGCAAAACGGCTCACGCATGCAGGTTGCAGATGCGGAACGAGACGTCTCTTTGACGCAATTCCAAAGTATGGCAGTACAGCTACTCGACACTAATGTTGCCGTGGATATTACTCATAGTTTTACTATACCTACCCTAGACCTTCTGGATTCTCCCAAAGCGACCTACCGAGCGCAGTTATATTGGCGTTTTTCTTTGCCTTTGATGACCTTGATTATCTGCCTTACTGCCATTGCTTTAAGTCGTGTTAATCCCCGACAGGGGCGTTTTTCTCGCTTGCTGCCAGCCTTAGTTTTATTTTTGGCATACTTGTCTTTATTAATGCGTTTTCGCGATCAGATAGAAATGGGCGTCAAGGGTGCCGAACTGAGTGTCGTACTTTTGCATAGTGGATATCTGCTACTCGGCTTGTGGCTGCTGTTCGGGCCGAAATTTCCGAACATTGCTTTGCGTATGCAGAGGGCCGACTCTTGAGCTTGATTAATCGTTATATCATGCTGCATATACTGCCGGCCTGCGGCATGGTGTTGGCTGTTATCTTGGGACTGGATTTGTTGCTGGCGGTGAGTGACGAAGCTGAAGCGGTAGATCGCGGTGCTAGTTTTTCGCAAGTGCTCACCTATGTTGCTTATACGGCGCCTTATCGAGCCTATCAATTTATGCCCCTGGTGTTATTGGTAGGCGCCCTAATTGGTTTAGGTAATTTGGCCAACAGTAATGAACTCACAGTGATGCGAGCTGCAGGGGTTACCCTGAGGCGTTTATCTTTTGGCGCTCTGTTAGCCATTGGGCCTTTAGTAGCCATGAATACCTTGATCGGTGAATACCTAGTGCCTTGGTCGCAGCAGATGGCCTTATTGGAGCGCTCTGAATATCGTGGGGTGTCATCTGGCAAAGGTTTTTGGCTGCGTGACGGCGAGGCCTATGTGTACGTGAGTGCCGTTGCTCCCGATAATAGTTTGCGTGGTATTCATCGTTATGATTTTGATAGCCAAGTTTGGCATGCTAGTTTGTTTGCAAAATCGGCGCAGCAAAGCAATGGTAACTGGCAACTATTAGATGGCCGCACTTTGGGTGTGGGTGACTTGGAAGTCGTCACCGATACGTTTGAAGAAAAAGTTTGGCCGGTTAACTTATCGACGGATTTGGTGGCCAAATTAGGTATGGAGCCTAAGTATTTGTCGGCCACGGATTTGGGTGAGTACGTGAACTACCTAGAGGCAGCCGGCATCAATGCTGACCTATTTAACCTGGCCTACTGGAAAAAAGCCTTGCAGCCCTTGTTCACTTTAAGTTTGGTGCTGGTAGCTATGTCCTTTGTGTTCGGTTCGCAACGTGCGGTGCCTACAGGACAAAGGGTATTATTTGGGGTTTTGACTGGCCTAGGTTTTAACTACGCGCAAGAAATTCTCGGCCCGGCCAGCAGCATATTTGGTTTTTCACCGGTGGTGGCGTATTCGCTGCCCATACTCTTGTGTTTGCTGGTGGCGTGGCGTTTGTTTAGGCGCGTTAACTAGCGCTGGCTATGTTTTGCTGCGTTTGGGCAGTTGCACTATGCGGCTATTGGACCAGCTGTCATGCCATGCCAACTTGTCCTTACTGAATATGATCCATAGGTAGCCGACGCCGCTGCCTAAGGCAATATAGGCTGATAGATAGCGCACCAGGGCCTGTTTTAGGGTAAGGACATAACCATCATTATCTTCAACTCGTAAACACCAAGCAAGCATGCCAAGGGTTTGGCCAGAACGGACCCAGAACAAAGCAAAGAAACCATAGGTAACAACAAACAGTAGGCTATTGAACCAAGGCCCTTTAACGGCTTGTCCGTCATTGAAGGCAATGGCAATGTAGCCCACCAGCATCCAAACGGCCAGCACCAGTAGGGAATCATAAACCATAGCCATAACGCGTTTTACTAAGCTGGCATTGGCGTAGTTATGCGCCTTGAAACGGCGCTTTGCACTAGTTGCCATAGGATTGTTTATACTCTTTGTACAAGGCTTCAGCGGTGGCAACCTGGTCACCCAGCTTTAGGGTAAGTCTAGTTACCATCGCCGCGGCCGCGGGGTGGCCGGTGTCGGCCGCTAAACGTAACCAAGCGTAGGCTTGACGATCAGCGTCGGTGCCAGCTTGGCTAATTTGGGCGAAGTGCATAGTGCCTAAAAAGAACATGCTGTCTACGTGGCCCTGCTGAGCTGCGGCTAGATAACCTGCTTCAGCTTTAAGCAAATTTTGTTGCGTACCAATACCAAAGTTATGGGCGCGAGCTAGATTCATAGCGCCGTTCAAATCACCTTGTGCAGCGGATTTGCTGTACCAAGCAAAAGCATCACTGGGGTTGGCTGGCTGGCCATAACCAAATTCGTACATGCGGCCCAAGCGTGTCTGGGCTTTGCTGTCACCGGCTTCGGCGGCTGGGCGCAACGTCACTAACTCTTGCTTGTATTCCGCCTGCATGATGATATGCAGGTTTTTTAATGAGGCTAGGTGGCCAGTGCGGGCGCCAGCTTCAAAATAGGCTTTGGCTTGCGCTGTGTCTTGCACTACGCCAGTGCCATTTAGGTAGAGCTCGCCCAGCATATTGTTAGCGTCAGCATTGCCAGAGCGCGCAAGAGGCTGCAACTCGCTTACGGCAGATTCAATATCGTTGGCTGCAAGGGCTTTTTTGGCTTGTTTCATGCTGGCAGCGTGCACTGGCATGACGAGTAATGCACATACCAAGGCGCCAGTTAGGGCGTGAGAAAGAGTACGAGTGATGCTGGTCATAAATTGTCGCTCTATATAGCAATAATATTGGCGACTATTATAGCGGAATTGATAGGCTAGGGCCTATTCTAAATCATTATATTAGTTATTTCTTTTATTCGAGGCTGCTACAAGTCAACGTTGAACTTGCAACAAAGCTGCCAGCACAGTATGTTGTGCCGGCGTTGTGGAAACTTACTTAGAAGCGAAGTGAGCTGCCAAATCAGCAATATCTTGGTCGCTTAGGTTAGCAACCATGCCGTACATTTGCACTGCATTACCACCTTTACGCTCTTGGCTTTGATAAGCCTTCATAGCACTTTCCAAGTAGACAGCGTGCTGGCCAGCAAGCTTAGGGAACATGGGTACAACACTGTTACCGTCAACGCCATGACAGCCAACACACATAGCAGCTTTAGCTGCGCCTGCTGCGGCATCGCCAGCGGCATGTGCCGGTAGGGTAAGTAGAGGTAGGCAAGCTAGTGCAGCAATAGGTAAAAATTTAGACATTGTTTTATTTCCTTTTTATTAATAATACAGTCAGTTATGTAGATATTCCCTAAGGATATTAAAAAAAACTATTCGCTGGTGCAACGAAAGGTGATAATTTATTGACTATTGTCTAACACTATTGGGTAAATAATGGCCGTTATGGTCACATTGACTCAAGCAACACCCCCAAAAATAGAAGTACAAACATGGCACAAGATTTAACTCGTTGTGGCTGGGTGACCAATGACCCGGTATATTTACAATACCATGATGAAGAATGGGGGCGCCCCGTACACGATGATCAACGCCTATTTGAACAGTTGGTTTTAGAAGGTGCGCAAGCTGGTTTATCCTGGATTACAATTTTAAAACGTCGGCATCATTATCGTCGCGTATTTAAAGATTACCATTTGCCCACGTTAGTGGCCTTCAGTGCTGACGACATCGACCATGCTATGCAGGACACGGGTATTATCCGTAACCGTAAAAAGGTAGAAAGTGTGGTTAATAACGCCGCTTGTTTTCAGCGTGTACAAGCCGAGTTTGGTAGCTTTGATGCCTATGTTTGGGGCTACGTTGATGGCGTTAGTCAGTACAATAAATTTACCAGTAACCAGCAAGTGCCTGCACAAACAGATATCTCAGAGAAGTTGGCCAAGGATATGAAAAAGCGTGGCTTTAAGTTTGTTGGCCCTATCGGTATGTATGCCTTTATGCAATCCATTGGCATGGTTAACGATCACCTAGTCACCTGTCATTGCCATGCCGAGGTTATGGATTAGTATGTTAAAATGGAGCAAACGTTGGTTGTTGCTGGTGCTGGCTTTCTTGCTGTCAGGTTTTGCTTGGGTTACCTATGATCAGGCCTACAACTTCATCAATCACCCTAAAGAGGTGCGTGAACTAGGTAGCAAGACGCCAGAGGATGTGGGCTTAAGCGTGGGGGAGGTGGTGATAACTAATCCCCAAGGTATGCATTTATACGGCTATTACTCGCCTAGCAAAAACGGCGCCTACGTTATGTTGCAACATGGGTTTAAGTCGGATCGTAGTTATTTACTAGAAGAAGCCAAAATTTTACAAGACGCCGGGTATGGTGTGCTAGTGACTAGTGTACGCGCTCACGATAAAAATGATGGCCAAGTGATTACTTTTGGTGTGCGTGAAATGCAAGATCTACAGGCCTGGTATGAATACTTGGCTGCCCAGGGTGCCGCACCTGGTAAGGTGGGCATTCTCGGTAATTCCATGGGGGCCGCGATGGTGATTGAATACGCGTCTCGCAATAATGACATTGCGGCGGTGGTTTCCGTGAGTGGGTTTTCGTCCTTGCAAGACACCATTAATGTGTCTGTGGAATACTTTACTGGCCTGCCAGCTTTCCCTTTTGCTCCAGCTATCGCCACCTGGGCGCAATGGTTGTTGGGTATGGAGGTGGCACAAGTTGATGCCACCAAAGCGGCCGCCAAACTTTGCCAAACGCCTATTTTAGTGATGCAAGGTGGGGCAGATACGGTGGTGTCGGTAGCAAGCGGGCAGTGGATCTATGATGCGGCCTGTGGCACCAAAGAACTCTGGTTTGATGAAGATGTTGGGCATACTAAATTTGATCGAGACCGCCCGCAAGAATACGCACGGCGTGTGACGCAGTTTTTTGCTCAGCACCTACTGTAAGCCTGTTAATTAGTTAGTTTATTGGAGGGCATTATGCGCACAGGAAGTTGTTTGTGTGGTGGCGTTGCGTTTGAATTGCACGGCCTTGTACGGGATGTGCTAGCCTGTCACTGTACACAGTGCCGCAAGACTTCTGGTCATTATTGGGCGGCCACCAATGTACCACGACATAAGCTTGTGCTGACCAAGCGCGAGACCTTGCGTTGGTATGCGTCGTCGACATCAGCAGAACGAGGTTTTTGCCAAG
Organism: Oceanospirillaceae bacterium; assembly: GCA_003521845.1. Classification (GTDB taxonomy): domain Bacteria; phylum Pseudomonadota; class Gammaproteobacteria; order Pseudomonadales; family Balneatricaceae; genus Njordibacter. The sequence continues at coordinate 32,160 of DPHB01000027.1, forward strand.
CCTGCGGTGCCAGCTTGTTTTATCATGTACATGATGGCGATGGCATCTCTGTGGCGGCGGGCAGCATTGATGGTGATACCCATTGTGTAACCAGTGAACACTGGTTTACTAGCATGAAAGGCGACTACTATGGTTTGCCCGAAGGTGAAAAGGTGCGACCACAGGAGCAGGATATAGATGTTGAATAATGCAGCAGGTTATCAAGTGTTAGCGCTCGCGGCTAAAGACGAATCTGATGTGACGCTATTCGTGCACGTGTGGCCTAGCCAGCAGCCAGTGATACAAGGCTGGGTGCATATTATGCATGGCATGAGCGAACACGGTGCGCGCTATGGGGAAACGGCCCAATGGTTTAATGCACTTGGTTTTCATGTGAGTGCCGATGATCACCGTGGCCATGGCTTAACTGGACAAGGTCAGGCTGAACAGGGGCATGGGAACCTAGGCCATATGGGTGATCACAATGCTTGGCGCAAGTGTTTATTGGACCAAACCCATATCATGCAAACCCTAGCACAGCAGTGGTCGCAGCCATTATTTGTGTTGGGCCATAGCATGGGCAGTTTTATGGCCACGCAATGGGTGCAAGAACAGAGTCGCCAACTGCCTCAACTTAACAGCTTGATACTGTCAGGCAGTAATTATGGTGCACCTTGGTTGTTCCGTATTGCTGCAGGTATCGCGGCTATAGAAAGATCACGACAAGGCAAACAAGGGCGTAGTACGCTGTTGGATAAGCTGTCTTTTGGGCAATTTAACAGCCGTATCCACCCTAAGCGAACACCTAAAGATTGGCTATGCACTTTGCCGGAGGTGGTTGATGCTTATATTGCTGACCCTCTGGCCGGGCAACTAATAAGCAATCAATTTTGGTTTGATTTTTTGCATGGTCTGGCCGACCTGTCTGAGCCTGATGCCATGTTGCAAATTCGCAATGATCTACCAATTTACATTTTTTCCGGGGCCATGGACCCAGTGGGGAAGTATGGCAAAGGTATTGCTGCGTTGCAGAAAGCCTTACGCTTATCTGGTAAAACCAACGTGACTTGCCATGTCTACCCGCAAGGTCGTCATGAGATGCTTAACGAAGTTAATAAGCAGCAGGTGCGCGATGATTTGGCCGTCTGGTTGGCTGGCTTAACTGGTGCAAATGCAGCTGTTTAGAGGTTACTAAAATAATTACATGAGAAAATATTAATTTAGAGTTGACTAATATGTAGTTTTGCTAATAAACTACGCTACAGATTATTCAATTTTGAGATTTATGTGATGCACAAATTAAATTCTTGGTCGCCTCTACACTTTCTAGCGGCTTTGGGCGCAGGTGGCATGAGCGTAGCATTCCTGATGATGCTGATGTTTTGGGTGCCACACCCAAACCGTTCCATGCCTGCCTATGAAGACTTAGTAGCTCACGCTGCACAGGGTGGCATTGGCGAAGTTTTGGTGTACGCCGTTTCTGCCATCATCGCCTTCTTGTTAATTACCCACTTCCGTTTGATGTACTTTAACTTCAAACAGTACAAGATGGCTAAAGCTGATGGGCGTATCGATAAGATTCTTGGCACCAATGCCCACACACAATTGCTAGCCATGCCTTTGGCTTCGGCTATGTCCATCAACGGCTTGTTTATCGCTGGGTCCTTATTTATTCCTGGTCTGTGGGAGGTTGCTGAATATTTGTTTCCACTAGCCGTATTAGGCTTCGCAGTACTAGGTTACTGGGCACTGAAATTATACTTTGGCTTTATTGCCGCAGTGTTTCATAAAAAATCCTTTAAGAAAGAGATGAATGGCTCTTTAGCACAAATGTTACCAGCCTTTACCTTTGGTATGATCGCCGTTGGTTTTGCTGCTACCGTAGTATTCAGCCACAACCTTGGGTTGGTGACTTTTGCCATGGCTGCATCTATCTTTTTCCTAGTTGCTACAGCTTTGGTTGCACTACTTAAGTTAGTCATTGGCTTCAACGACTTGTTTGAACATGGCGCAACACCAATGGCATTACCTACTTTGTGGGTGCTGATTCCTACTATTACTGTCAGTGGCATCGCGGTCTTGCGTTTAGATCACGGCCTCACGCATACACTGTTAGAAAATGTGCAAGCTGGCAATCACCTAGTCTTTTTGACGACGCTGTTCTCTCTGCAGGTCTTTATCGGCTTAATGGGTTACGCAGTCATGCGTCGCATGGGTTACTTTCAGCAGCTAGTCGCATCCACAAAGAATGACATTAATGGTTCGCCAGTGGCATTTGCTCTCATTTGTCCAGGTGTGGCGATTACCGTAATGAGCTACTTCTTTATGAACCTTGCACTTGTTAACAATGGCTTGCTAGTCAAATTTAGTGTCAGTTACTTTGCCATGCTAACACCAGTAACTATCATCCAGTTACTAACCGTTTGGGTGTTGTTCCGGTTGCTAAAGCAACAGCTAAAGGGTGGCTTTAAGGAAGACCGGGAGGTGGTCGCTACAGTCGCCTAATTATACCCCCTATACTAGGTGCAACGACTGCCAGGTTGATGTAGTAAGAGGGCTGCTTAGCACTGGAAATGACGCTCCCTAGACTGAGCATAAAATTGCTTTCAAAACCAAAAAGGGCCATTATGGCCCTTTTTCAATGCTAATAATAAATACCCTATGTACTTTGTTGACTATCAAGACAACTGGCAGGATGCAGTCATAGCACTGTGGCAAGAATGTGAACTGACGCGCCCCTGGAATGACCCAATAGCCGATATTTTACGCAAGCAAAGTGATCAATTAGGTAAGTTTGTGTTACTAATTGATGGAGCAAATCTGGTAGCCAGTATGATGATAGGCTATGACGGCCATCGTGGCAGCGTGAATTACCTAGCCGTGTTACCTAATTATCAAAATCAGGGTATAGGGCGCAAGATGATGACGTATTGTGAAACCTACCTTAGTCAGCTTGGTTGCCCAAAAATTAATATCTGTGTGCGTGATAGCAATGTTAAAGTGCTTGAATTTTATCAGGTGCTGGGTTACCAGCAAGATCCTGTTGTAATATTGGGCAAGCGCTTAATAGCCGATGATTGAAGAGACATGGCCGAAATAATACCTTATCAACCAGCCTGGCAAAGTGCACTTACCTCTCTGTGGGACGAATGTGACTTATCTCGCCCATGGCATGACGACAATCTACAGGTGCGTATGCATTTCGGCGCGCCCGTAGCGCAAGTGTGGTTGTTGGTTGATAGTGATCGGCTTATTGGCGCAATCAACATAGCCATGTATGCAGACCAAAGTGCTCACTTGTATTATTTGGCTGTTAAGCCTGCCGAGGCGATCAAAGGTTTTGGTAAGCAATTGATGGGGTTCGCACAAGAGCATTTGCGCCAGCTAGGCTGTAGCGGTGACACCTTAGTAGTGAGAGATCGCCAGGCAAAGGTTGCTTTAGGCTAAGTTGGGCACCATTAAAGATGGTATGGGTATGGGTATGGGTATTGATATGAGACGAGAGGGATAGAGCATGAGCGAGCAAGAAGTGAGGATTGTTTATGTCAAGGAGCAGCGGAATTTAGGCTTGTGGAGTGTTCTTTTTGGTTTCATAGGTCTGTTTGTATTTACCTTTCCATTGAGTTTTATTGGTTTGCTATTGGCTGTCATGGGTATCTTGCGCGGGCAGATTTTTTCCGCCATCTTGGGTCTATTGTTAAGCTTAATAGGAATCGCTAGTTCAGTAGTATTTTGGGCTTTTGTGGGCATGGGCGCTATTATTAGTATGCCATTTGGTTTTTTCTAATAAGGACTCTTGTATGGTGTGGTTAGTGTGTGTCGCTCTGGTGGAAGAGCTACCAGATGAATTGCCTGCTGGGTATCAAAAAGTGATTACGGGTGTTGGCAAGGTTAATGCCAGTATTGCTCTTTGCCAAGCTGTGCAGCAATATGAAAATATTGACGGCGTCATCAATTATGGTAGCGCCGGTGGTTTTGAAGAACCCCATAAAGGCCAGTTATTATCTGTTGCGAGTGTGCTTGAGCGAGATATGGACTGCACCGGTTTGGGGTTGGCCCCGTACGTTACCTTCGGTGAACAACAGGCACTTATAAAAACCCGCAACGGCCACGGTGTGGTGTGTGGCACTGGCGATCTCTTTGGCCCAGCGGCGGCCGACTACGACATTGTGGAGATGGAAGCCTACGCTTTAGCCAAGGTCTGCCAAGCCTATAAATTGCCCTTCTTGTGTTACAAGTATATTAGCGATATTAGCAGCGATGATAACGCTCATGAACAGTGGCAAGATAACGTGGCTCGGGGCAGTACCGCCTTTTTACAACTCCTACCTTTGGCCCTATAGCTCCCCTACCTGCAAATCATTGGCTAATAAATTAGCCTCAACCCATGATCTTGGCTCCTTGCTTGCCAGCAAACTACGTATTACAGTGGTAATGAAAGCGTATTAGTCCTATTTATATAGAGTCATTATGGATAGCCAATTTCTCCACCAACGCCGCCGGTGGTTGTCGGTAAAGCGTCTAAGTATTGCCTTGCTGGTATTAGTGGTTGCACTAATGCTAGAAGACTATGACCACCATAAGACAATAAGCTGGATTGGCTTGTTAGAGGTTCAAACAACCACGCCACTAACTTGGTTGCTTGAAATCGTACTTGCTGCTTGGGTGATTTCCGGTTTTTTTAGTTCCCAGGCTGTTGCTGAAGCGCAGGCACGCTATATGGGCGAGCGCTTACAAAGTGCCATAGAAACGTTGGATGACGGCTTTGTCATTTATGACAAAGAAGATCGATTGGTACTATGCAATCAGCGCTATCGTGAAATTTATAGCGCCTCGGCAGCCGCTATAGTGCAGGGTAATACCTTTGCCAATATCTTGCGCTATGGTCTTGAGCACGGTCAGTATGTTAGTGCTATCGGCAGAGAAGAGGCGTGGTTGCAAGAGCGGCTACTGCAACATAGGCGCAGCAACTTCAATGTGGAGCAGCAGCTGGATGATGGCCGATGGTTGCGTATCGCTGAACGTGAAACGCCGAACGGGGAGTGGGTCGGCTTTCGAGTAGATATTAGTGAACAAAAGGCGGTCCAAGAAGAGCTACACAAAGCCAAAGATAAAGCGGAAGCAGCGAATAAAGCCAAGACCCGGTTTTTGTCACAAATGAATCATGAACTGCGCTCACCCTTGAACAGTATTGTTGGTTTTGCGCAAGCCCTGCATGAACCTGTGCAGCCAATGCCTGCCGAAGAGCAGATACGTTATGCTGGCAATATTGTAGAAGCAGCAAGCCATCTGGAAATGGTGATAAACGATATCTTAGATCTGAGTAAAATTGAACAAGGTAAGTTGGTATTGGAAGAGCTGGATTTTGATTTGGCGGCTTTAGTACATCGTGCTGTGGACTTATATGAAACAAGAGCCAAAGATAAAGGCTTGGGCTTTTTGTTAGACATGAGCATCCGTTCGTTATGGTTAAAGGGGGACCCTGTACGTATCCGGCAGGTATTATTTAACCTAATTGACAATGCCATTAAGTTTACTGCTGCCGGACAGGTGGTGTTGAAAGTGGACGTGGTTGAAGTGGAACATTCACCTATTACTATAAATTGTGCTATAAAAGACACAGGGATAGGCATCAAGGCAGAACAAATTGAAAGCATATTCGCCCCGTTTAGCCAGGCAGACGCAAGTATCAGCCGACGTTTTGGTGGTACCGGCTTAGGCTTGACGATTTCTCACGAGCTAGTGCGTGCTATGGGGGGTGATTTGTATGTGCAGAGCGTTGAACATGAAGGTAGTGTATTTGGTTTCACAATGGAATTACCTCAAGGGAGGCCTAAAACAGTGAGTAGCGACGAAGCAAGCTTACCCGAGTTGAATATATTGGTGGTTGATGACATTACCAGCAACCTTACGGTTGCGCGTTTGTTATTAGAGGCCGAAGGACATACAGTCACTGGTGTAGATAGTGGCGAAAAAGCCCTAGCCCGGGTGCAAGAATCCGATTTTGATCTGCTGTTGGTGGATTTACATATGCCGCTAATGAACGGTATTGAGCTGACAAGTGCTATCCGTGCCTTAGAGGACCCCAAAAAGTCCAAGGTGATGTTGATGATGCTTAGCGCCGATACGCAAGCAGAGCAAAAAGAAGCGGCCAAGGCCGCGGGTGCCGATGCCTATTTGCCCAAGCCTTTTAATGTCATTGGCTTGCGCAATAATCTAATAACCTTAATGACTCGGCGTGCTTTAGGTCGTTAGGTTAATATTCACTTGTTAAGCTTCAGACATAAAAAACCACCCAAATAAGGGTGGTTTTTTATGTAACAAAGCGGCTTATTGAGTCATGGCACTAAGCCATTCCTTAACCCATACCTTACGCTGGCTATTGACTTCGGCATCATCCAATTTCAATACCTTGCTTGGCTGGATTAGCTTGCCATACGCTTCTGGCATTTCTGCTGGTGCGCTTACTGGGTACATGACGTTAGTTAGAGGCACGTGTTTCTGGAAACCTTCGCTGACCATAAAGCTTAAAAACTCATCGGCCAATTGCTGGTTTTCAGAATGCGCCAACTTGGCGGCTACTTCTACTTGCAGGTAGTGACCTTCGGCAAAGCTGGCCGCTTGATACTGGTCATTGCCTTCAATCGCCATGTGGTAGGCAGGCGAAGTGCTATAGCTCAATACCATAGGTGCTTCGCCAGCTAGGAACAAGTTAAAGTAAGCTTCACTCCAACCCTTGGTGGTAGTCAGGATGTTGTCAGATAGCTTGGCCCATGCTTCAGGTGCCTGGTCGCCATACACAGATTTCATCCACAACATTAGGCCTAGGCCTGGTGTACTAGAACGCGGGTCTTGGATGATGACCTTCAAAGAAGGGTCAGCATTGATAAGCTCGTCCAAGCTTTTTGGTGGATTAGGTAATGCCTTGGTGTCATAAACAAAAGCAAAGTAACCATAGTCAAATGGCACAAAGGTGTCATCGGCCCAGGTCATAGGTAGATCCAAGTTGCTGGTATCAACTTTATGGGCACTAAACAGACCACTGCGTTTAGCTTCATCAATCAAGTTTAAGTCCAAACCTAAAATCAAGTCGGCTTTACTATTGGTGCCTTCCAGTTTGACGCGTTGCAACATGGCTACGGCGTCTTCTAAACCAACAAAGTTAACAGTACAATCGCACTGTGCTTCAAAGGCCGGTTTGATTTGTGGTGCCATACCCCAATCGGAAACAAATGAGTCATAGGTATACACGGTAAGTTCGCGCTCAGCGGCGTGGGCACTGGTGACGGCGGCAACACCTAGCGCAATAGCTGCTAGATTATTGGTCAATCGAGACATGGTTTTCTCCCAAGTTAAAAATACGCTGTACTATGACTAGATGAAAGCAACGCTTGTAGTTAGCTTGTGTCCGCATTGGTTGTGCTAGCGCGCAACCAAAATGGGTACGCAAGCGAGGGGAGGAATTGACACTTAGCACGAAAGGCTAGGTTGGGTTCCTTGTTTCCTACGCTGGCATTATCCAGATCAGGTACTACGGGATTCACCATTGGTGATCTCAGCCTTTACAGGCACCCCGACAAGTCATAGTGGCGCTATTGTAAATGCCAGCCATTGGCGGTGGCAACCTCTGGGCATTAAAAACTGTGACTGGCGCTATCATTGTTTCTAACTGGCCTCAGTTTAATGCATGCTTAGGCCCCGTTTCGGTAGTTGTTGAACACAGCCAAGAGTCCGTAGAATGAAAATGCTTCAGGCAATGAAAATAGGATAATGAGATGCAAGCATTTGCAGGTTTGCGAGTACTGGACCTTACTCACATATTCGCAGGTCCGTTTTCCACTTATCAGTTGGCGGTAATGGGAGCGGAAGTCATTAAGATCGAAGCTGTTCAGGCAGGTGATATTATGCGTCAGGTTGGTCCTGACCCTGAGCTCAATGAACAGGCAATGGGGTTAGGCTTTCAAGCCCAAGCTAGTAACAAAAAAGCCATCGCTTTGGATCTAAAAGACCCGCAAGGGCAGGCTATTTTTCGGCAGTTGGTAAGGACTGCCGATGTGGTGGTGCACAACTACACCACTGGCTGCTTACCAGAATTGGGGTTGGATGCAGCCACGTTACGCGCCATTAAGCCGGATTTAATTTATTGTTCTATTAGCGGCTATGGTCGCACCGGCCCCAAAAGCCACGACCCTGCCTATGACATAGTTATCCAAGCTTTTACCGGCATCATGTGCGCCAATGGCGAAGCTGACTCGGCACCAGTAAGGGTAGGTCCTGCCATGGTTGATTATGGCACTGGTGCGCAAGCCGCCTTTGCTATTAGTGCTGCCCTTTATCGCCGTTTGGCAACGGGTGAAGGTTGTGACATTGACGTGGCCATGTCCGACGCCGCACTAATGCTACTCAATTACCATGTCGTCAGTACCTTGAGCACTGGCAATGCGCCGACACCTCATGGTAATAGAGACCCAGATTTAGCCGGTTATAGCGCCTACCCAACGGCCCATGGCGATATCATGCTGGGTGCTTATACCCCGCGTCAGCTAGCTAGTTTAATGACAACATTGGGTAGCCCAGAAAGAGCCGCGCAAGTGGCGGCGTTAGAACTGGGTCAGTTGGCTGCAGGGCGTCATGAAGACGAAGCATTTATCAGCCAGGTCTTATTGGCTAAATCGGCTTCCGAATGGGAGCAACTGCTCAATGCTGCCCATGTGCCTGCCGCACGTATTAAGCCAATTGAGGAGGCCCTGCGGACAGCGCAAATTCAGCAGCGTCCAGTATTGCAAAAGGCCGGTACCGATGCTGCGGCAAGGCTCACTCCCGTAGCTGGTTTCACCTATGATGTGGATGGGCCTGCGCTCACAAGCGGGGCACCACAGCATGGTGAGCATACGGCCGAACTGCTAGTGGAGCTGGGATTGACTCAATCTCAAATAGCACAACTGCAGCAAGCGGGTGTCATTAAGGCGTAGCCTAGAAGTGGTTTCATGGTATGGCAAGTTATCTACGTATCGATCCTGCCAATGGTGCTATAGACGTTGCGCATATCCACTTTTCTGGGCTATCGTCGCTATGAATAAAGATTGTTAAGCCTGTCTCTGCTTGCTTTCAAGGCATTCAGGGCGCACTATGCGTGCTTTCTTATAGCGATTTCTTCGTCAACGCTTGAATGCCAACAGAGATACCAACTATGCCTAAATTACCCGCCAGTCTATTAGCCCATGCCGGCCATGCTCGCGACACCATAACAGGTGCCGTTGTTCCTGCAATACAACCGTCCACGACCTATGCCCGCGATGAGCAGGGTGAATTGTATGCTGCCAATCGTCTTTATGGACGAGATCACAGTGATAATAGTGAGCAGGTTGAAGCGGTGATTTGTGAGCTAGAAGGTGGTGCCGCTAGCAGGCTGTTTGGTTCCGGTATGGCAGCGGCGACCGCCTTGGTGCAATCGTTGCGTCCAGGTGAGCACTTATTGGTGCCTACGGTGATGTATTGGTCGTTGCGTAATTGGATGGTGGATTTTTGCCGAGAGTGGGGCATAGAGCTGAGCTTTTACGATACCGACAGAGCAGAACATTTAGCCGAAATTTTGGCGGCTAAAACCGTACATATGGTGTGGATAGAGTCACCCGCTAACCCAACTTGGCAGGTGGTGGACATTGCTGCCGTTGCTGCATTGGCCCATGCCCGAGGGGCTAAAGTGGTGGTGGACGCAACAGTCATGACCCCCTTGTTGTGTCAACCAATTAAGCTAGGCGCGGACTATGTGTTTCATTCGGCAACCAAATATTTAAATGGTCATTCGGATGTGGTGGCAGGGATAGTGACCTGTGCACAAGAAGATGAACGCTGGCAGCGGGTGACGTCTACACGGGCCAATATAGGCAGTATCTTACACCCTCTTGCTAGCTGGTTACTGCTACGTGGTATGCGCACTTTAGACCTGCGGGTAGAACGTGCAAGTGCTAATGCCATGGCTTTTGCCGAACATTTTGAAAGCCATCCTGATGTGTTAGCGGTGCTATATCCAGGTTTGCCTAGTCATCCGCAGCATGATATTGCAAGGCGTCAATTCACTGCAGGCTTTGGTGGTATGCTGTCGGTGCGCTTTAAGGGTGGGCGCCAACGCACGGCGGAAATCATGGGGCGTTTGCAACTTATGGTGCGCGCTACGTCTTTGGGCGGTACTGAGTCTTTGGTTGAGCATCGGGCACTTATAGAGGGCCCTACTAGCCCAGTGCCCGATGACTTGCTACGTTTTTCTATGGGTATTGAAAGTTCCCAGGATTTGATTGCCGATTTAGAACAAGCCTTAGCAGGCTAGTTTTGTTGGCACTGAGTAATTATTTAACCCTAGCCAATTTGCGAAATTCGTAGCCGACAACCTCGGACCATTTCTCGATAGAGCGTTTATAATCACGATTTAATTCGAACTGACGCGCAGAGTCCGCTTTGAGCTGATCCTTAAAGGCTTGGTCCATAATAGCCTGACGGGATTCTTCAGCTAGAGAATTAAGGTCGCCGCGTTGCCCGATAGGGTCCATCACAGGCTTTTGGATATGTTCACGTATTGAGCGTAATAACCCAGAAATATCTAGATCGGCAAACTCCGTTAACTTTTCTGGTTTAGCTTCACAATAGTTAACTACCAAAGCTTCTAACAGTGGCGATGGGATTTTGGGTATATCGTGTTCTCTGTTCCAGTACTTCATTATATGAATCAAATCATACATAAAACCGTTATGCTGGTGGTTAATTGCTTGCACGGCGGCTGTTTCTTGATGTGGATATATAGGCTGCCAGTTACCATGCTGGTTGGGAACTAAGTAGAAACTTTTTTCAGTTTTTGGCTGGTTGATAAAAAAACTAGGGATGACATTAAAGACCCATAGGCTGCCTTTGCGGCGGTATGTAGCCCCACCTTCTGCTGATAAACTGACATTTTTGGCATCGGGGAACAGCTCAAATTCCCGCCTGAAGTTGTTTGAAATAGCGCTTGAATTTAGCTCTCGTTGTTCGTTAATCATGTCACCGAAGCGTTCGGCACCCTCATTGATACGAATTATATATGAGCTGCCTTTACCACGTGCCGTGACTTTGGAACTTTCCCCATTTAAGCAAATCAAGAGGTGTACATGTTTAAGTGGGTTGATATGCGTACCGCGGCCAAATGAACTAACAATAAGATGACGATCACGGTTGAGCCATGGTAAGTTTTCTTCGGAGTAGGATAAACCGTGTAATTCATGAATGAAACTATCCACATGCTTTTGTACCGCGGCGCTGTCATCATCGCTGTAATTAATATGTTGAACAAATAACTGGTCAAAAGCATGGACCACTGGATTAAGCATGTTGAATTCCGTTACAGCTGAGAGGCAAGAAGATACTATTACAGCAGATCTTATCGACCTAGTTAAGCAGAATTTTAGCAACAACATCAGCATCTGCCGCTAATTAGGTGCAGGCTATTAAAAAACTGATGGCCCGAATAGTTGTTTTGATTGCTTTGCATTAGGCGTTGCTACTTGTAGTATAAAGCCCTAATTTCATGAGGACATAATACCATGGCGATAGATAAGAAGAAGTCTGCTTGGGCCTACACACCTGAGTTGCCTATACAAAGCTCGCCCATGTTCGATTGGCCGCAACCTATTGCCACGCTATTAAAATATTTCTTTGGTACGGGGTTTTTATTTTCCCAACGTAGTTTGTATGCCCTAGCGGCTGTGTTTGCCTACTTGTATGCCATGCCTGAAATACCTATGGCTCAAACCTGGGGCTGGGCTTGGATGCTACAGGTACTGCTAGTTATATTTTCTCTGAATTTACTATTCGGCTGGGGTTACCATTGGCTGTTTTATACGTCGGGTTTGAATGCCAAACAGTGTAAATTTGATAAACGCCCTTTGGCTACTAATAGCCGCCGTTTTTGGTTTGGTGACCAGCTTTGGGATAACGTGTTTTTTAGTCTTACTAGCGGTGTGCTTGTGGCCACCTTGTATATGGTCTTCTATATGTGGGGCTATGCCAACAGTGAGATTGTTTTACATACTTGGCAGCACGGCTGGATTTGGTATTTGCTGGTATTTCCCATAACTGTCTGGTGGACCTCATTACATTTTTACCTAGTCCACCGCATGATGCATGAGTGGCAGTGGCTGTATGATAAGGTGCACTCGCTGCATCACAAAAATATCAATATAGGCCCTTGGTCGGGTATGGCGATGCACCCTGTTGAGCATGTTATCTATTTGAGCTCAGTGCTTGTGCATCTCGTATTACCTAGTGACCCCATACATGTGCTGTTTCATCTAATCTATTTATTTGCGGGTGCTTATCTTGGTCACATTGGCCATGATGGTTTCTATATTGGCAAACGTAAGGTGTTTGCAGGTGGTAATTTTTATCACCAGCTGCACCATCGCTATTTTGATTGCAATTACGGTACTAACGAGGTGCCGTGGGACAAGTGGTTTGGCTCTTTTCACTCAGGTACAGAAGAAGATACTGTGCGGGTGCGTGCCGTTAAATCCTCTCGTTAGAAAGGTCTGGTTAAATCGTCATTACGAGCGTAGCGAAGTAATCTTTTTCAGCAATGCACGCAATGACGGGGGTGTATTAGGAAGACTTGGCAGGCATGAAATTACTGATAAATGGCAGTTTCTTGGCAATAACTAGAAGGTTGCCAAACAGCACTAGGGCGACACCAATTAAGGCTGTGCTGCTCCATTGATAGCCTTCGAAAACGGTGGAAATACTGAGGGCAACGATAGGGAAAAGTATCATGGCGTAAGCGGCTTTTTCGGAACCGATTTTGCCCAGCAAGGTAAGAAAAGCGCCAAACGCCAAAATAGAGCCAAATACGGCAAGATAAACCAATGATGTCCAATAGGCGGCATCAGCCGGCAAGGCAAAGCTCTCGCCCTGCCAGAGCGCATAGGCAGCAAGTAATAACGCGCCATAGGTCATGCCCCAAGCGTTGGTTTGCATAACGGGTAATTGCGAACGCTGGTTGTGGGCAGACAAAGCATTACCAAAGGACGCAACAACCATACCGGCTACAGCAAAACCAAGAGCTGTTAGGGTTGCTTTACCCGTTTGCAAATTTGCCAATTCTGGCCAGAATACCAAGCCAATACCAACAAGGCCAAACACCGCACCAAGCAAGACTTTAGCATCGGGTTTTTGGCCGAAGAACAGTCGATTGTTAAGGATGTTCATAAACACAATCATGGAAAATACCACGGCCACTAGGCCCGTAGTTAGATTGTGAGTGCCCAGATAAACCAGTAGGTAGTTGATACCAAACAAGGTGGTGCCTTGAGCGGCTATAAATAGGTGCTGTTGCGGGCTAAAACGTAAGTTGAGTCCCTTGTACCAACACCATGCAAATAATAGGGCCGCCGCCATGGCAAAGCGATAAGCCACTGATACACCTTCGTCCACACTACCTAGTTGGAATTTAATGGCAAAAAATGTCGATCCCCAAATTAGGACCGTGGCAATGTATAGCTGAGTATTGCTTAGTTGCATGGTTACACCTTCGTTTTGATTCTATCATTTTAGGGTTTAATTCATTATTATGAAAATCAATTATGGTTATGCTTTGCATTAGAGGTGCTAATAGTGAGGGATCTGGATATTGGTTTATTAAGGGCTTTTTTAGCGGTTGTTGAAAGCGGCTCCATGACTCTGGCGGCGCCTATACTGAATTTAACTCAGGGTGCTGTGAGTCAACAAATTAAACGCTTGGAAGGTTTGCTAGGCAGCGACCTCTTTAATCGTCATAACAAGCAGTTGTTATTAACCCCAACAGGTGAACGCTTGGTAGTGAGAGCTCAGCGCTTAGTAAGCCTTAATGATGAAACTTGGCAACTACTATCAGCTCCAGCTTATGCAGGGGAAGTGAAGTTAGGCGTACCTCCAGATATCATGCGCCCTTATTTACCTGCTATATTGCGTCGTTTTAACCGCGAATACCCACAAATTCAGGTGACCTTGGTGAGTGATGCGACGCCTGATTTGATCAATGGGATTCAAAATCGGCAGCTGGATATAGCCTTAACCACAGATGATGCTATCTACTCTCAAGACACGGTCTTATTACAAGATAAGTTGGTTTGGGTGGGTGCGGAAAATGGCCAAGCATTCAATCAGCGCCCGTTACCAGTCTCGCTGGGTTCGACAGACTGTGCCTTCAGGTCATCGACCTTTGGTGCGCTTAATCAAGCGAGTTTAGATTGGCTGACGATTTGTCAGGTAGGCGGCCTAGAGGCGATTCGTGCCACAGTGGAGGCCGATATGGCGGTGGCCACCTTTATGTCGCGCTCGGTACCAGAACAATTGGTGATTATTGAAGATCAAGCTGGGCTGCCACAACTACCCGACTATTTTATCAATTTGCGTTATGCGCAAAGCAACCCAGATGCCCCCGTAGTGCGTCTGGGGGAATCTATACAAAAGGGCTTTATGGGTTTGTAAGCGCCAACTTCATCTCCTGTTGTTTAGGCGCTTTTGAATTTCCCTGCGTTCCCATTCAGGGCCAAATAGTTTAACAATATTGAATACTCCTATGGCATGAGAGGCAAGGCCAATACCCCAGCCTAAGGTTGGCCATATGGCCCACCAGTATTCGGATGAGCTATACCAGTTGATAAGCCATAACATGGGAATCACAAAGGCATAGGATAGTGCGTGTTGATAAAATTCTTTTAGCTTGTCGACTTCACGCATGGCCATTTCTTCCTCCATGCTTAATTTAAGATTGGTCACAGCTGTGTCCTCCTTGCTGCCTTGATCTTGATCGTTCAAGGTTGGGTGGTTGGTAGCGTAGAAGTCCAAAATATCTTGGGCTTCTACCTGAAACACCGCGGCAAAGCATTTGGCTGATTCTTCACTTGGAGCCTGACCTTTTTCAATGCGCTGTACAGTGCGGATACTTAGGCCGCTGTGCTCAGCCAATTGTTGCTGGGTCCAGCCTTGTTCCAATCTAAGTTTGCGAATGATCATGATAAGCCTTTTCTTCGTTGCGGTAGCTGCAAGGTACGACGGTTACAGGCTTTAGTATACGCCATGACGTGTCATGGCGCGCAGTCATAGGTGGTAAGTTGATGGGCACTAATCGCTGTGTTTGCTTTTATAGGCTTGCATCATCACGGCTTCGTATTCCTTGTGACGCGCCATAGATGCCGGGTCGGCTTCACCTGTGGCTGGTACTTCATCGATGTAATGTCCATAGTTATCGACCCCACGTACCAAAGAAGTAGGCAGTTTAGAGCCGTTGGTGGGTTTCACTGACGGCGCTAGGAACTGCAGGTTAAGGCCAATGCGGCGGTCTTTACTGCGATTGGGCATGGATTGATGCAAGGTCCAGCCATGATGTAAGGACATCTGTCCTGGTTGTAATGGGCAGAGTACGCCATCATCAGTACCTAAGTCACTCACCGTTTGTCCCTGTAACAACACATTGTTGCTGGCAGCGGTGGGTGAATGAGCAAGTTGTCCACGTTTATGGCTACCGGGAATCATTTTCATGCAGCCGCTTTCTTTGGTTGCAGGCGATAAGGCTAGCCACCCCGACACTACCTTTTCACTGTCGTCCAAGCCCCAGTAGGTAAGGTCTTGATGCCAAGAAACAAAGGACTCGGATTGCGCTTCTTTAATCACAAAGGTGGCGCAGTAAAGACGAATATTTGGGCCAATTATCTGTTCCACAGCATCGAGAATACGGCTATTAGTTGCCATTTCGTAAACAGACTTTAATAGTGTTTGTACATCATGTTTGTAATGCAGAGAACCTAGGCGTGCTTCAGCTGTTTCTAGTGCTGTGCGATAGTAGGCAACTTGATCTTGATTAAGAATATCAATGGCTGTGGCGTAACCGCGTTCCGCGTATTCTTGCTGTATGGACATGGTGCTATTCCGAGGCTGAGAAGGAAGGTGCCATGTTGGCATGTAAAAAATAGATGTACCAATAATACAATTTGGCCCAAAGACCCAAGAAATATTAAACCAGTAAGTTAATGGCTACCCTGCGGGCATATGCGCAATAATGGAAAAGTCATTTTCTGCGCAATCAAACATACTAACGGCGTCAATTGCAGACATGAGATATACCACAATGAAACTACATAATGCGCGACTAGCTCGTGTCGTTGAACACCTAGAAAGCCATTTGTATGAAGACCTGGATATCGAGAAATTACTGGCCCTGTGCCACTATTCTCGCTACCACTTTCATCATTTGTTTCGTGCTTATTATGGTGAAGGCGTGTATGCCATGCGTAAGCGCTTGCTATTGGAAAAATCTGTGCGCCAACTGGCCTATGCCAAGTCTAGTGTCACAGACATAGCTTTTGCTTGTGGTTACGAAAATCAGGCGTCATTTAATAAGGCTTTTAAAAAGCAGTTTCTTTGTACGCCAAGTCATGTTCGTCAACAATTGACAGTGCCAATTGTGCCTGCGTTAAGCAGTGCTAAGTTTACCTGTTTTAGGGATATGAATATGCAAGTTACAGTAATTCAACGCCAAGCAACCAATGTTGTTTATGCCCGTGGTGAGGGTGATTATGCTAGTGCAGCTGGTCAGGCTTGGGGGCAACTTATGCCGTTTTTATATGGCAACCGACTGATGCAGGCAGAAGTGAAAACCATGGGTATTAGTCATGATGATCCTAATGTCACGCAACCAGAAAACATTCGCTATGATGCCTGTGCTGCATTAGAAACGCAGCTGCCATTGCCAGACGGTCTTGGTAAAAAGCAAATTGCTGGTGGCAGCTACGCCATGTTATTGCATGTCGGTGCCTATGAAGGCCTGTCTGAAACCTATGGCTATGCCCTGACCGAATGGTTGCCTAGTAGTGGCTATGAATTGCGTGATGCACCTTATTTTGAAGTGTACCGCAACCGCGATCCACGGCGTACCAAACCAGAAAATCTACGTACTGAAGTTTATATACCTGTACAAAAGTAGCAGGTTTTTCAGCTATTTAGCGGCCCTGGCTCTATGCCAGCCGGGGCGCCCTTGCAAACGTGCCAAATAATTCGCAACCTGTGGCGTGTAATGTTCCGCCAAACCTGTACGCTCACCTAAGAATAAGGCATAGCCGACGGCAATATCGGCAATGGTGAAGCGCTCATCACACAAGTACTCTCGCCCAGCTATGTGGGCATCGAGCTTACGTAGCCTAGCCAAATACCATTGACGATAGTCAGCCTCTACTTGCGGTTGCTTACGCTCATCGGGTTCAAAGTAGCCATAACGCAAAACCATAGTTTGGGGGAAAGTAAGAGTGGCATCGCTATGGTATAGCCAATTTAGGTAATCACCATAGTCAGGATGGTCAACGGCAATGCCAAAATCATGTTGCTGATACTTTTCTACGAGATAATGACAGATGCCCGTGGACTCGGTCATCTCGGTGTCTCCATCACGCATGAAGGGCACGGTGCCCATGACATTAACGTCGAAATAGTCCTTGTGAAACGCCCTTGGTGGAAACTGCATGCTATGGAGCTGGTAAGCAAGGCCCATTTCTTCAAGGGCCCAAAGGGGCCGTAAGGAACGGGTGTCATGGCAATGCCAAAGTTGGATGGTCATAAAATTTTTAACGATCTTTTAGTAGCGAGGAAAACACCCAAAGCGGGCCGATTAATAAGAACTGCAGATCCTCAAAGAAGCTGGGTTTAGCGCCTTCTATTTTATGGCCAATAAACTGGCCTACCCAGGCCAAGATGAATACCAGCAATAAAATGGGATTGCTGAGGGATAAAAAACGCGTGATAAATACGCTAACACCTAACATAAGACAAAATAGCAGCAACGGTTTTAAGCCTAGGCGAAAGTAAAACACGGCGACAAGTGCGCTGATGCCAAGGGTGACGGTGGGACTTAGGTTATAGAGAAAACCGACAATCGTCATAAAAATAAGGGGCACACATATGTGATGAATGCGTTTGTTGGTTGGGTTTTGATGGGATTCGCCGTAGCGATCCAGCCATTCTTGTAAGTTATAATTCATGGCGAAGTACCTTTTTTATTTGATTTATAGCATAGGTAGGCGCTTGAGGGTAGTTTGAAACTAACAGGTCTTTCTCAACAGCAGCTTAGCCGTTGAACCAAAGTAGGCTTTGCGATGCGCTGAGAACCTTAAGCGATCAGGACAAGCTTGCCCACATGCTACTTTTCTGCAAAGGCTTGTTGTGCCTGCAATAAAGTGTTGGTCAAGGTGGTTTTTTATTACCCCATTTTTATTGTAATTGTTATTTTTTTCTCGTAGCCTGCGGGCCTAGATAAATAATAATAATAGCCTTATGCAAACACCTTCTAAGATGGTTTCACTGGACTGCAAAACTGATGTGGGCTTGGGCGATCGTGCCCGGCTTGGGCTGATCGTTTTACAAACGGATCAAACCCTAGAACATGAGTTTAGGCAGTTGTTAGCCGTGCCGGGTGTGGCCTGGTATCACTCTCGTATAGCCAATGCCATGGAAGTTACACCACAAACGCTGCAACAGATGGCTGCTGACTTGCCCGCTGCGGCGGCTATGCTGCCAACGGCCTTTGAGTTTGATGCCATTGCTTATGGCTGTACCTCGGGCGCTACGGTGATTGGCGAACAGGCCGTCGCCGAGGCTATACAAACACATCACCCTAAGGTGCCCGTCACCAATCCGCTCACTGCCTGTAAGGCGGCATTTAAGGCTATGGGTATGCAACGTATTGCCTTTTTGACGCCCTATAGCCCACAAGTTACGGGGCTAATGCGGGAGCAATTGCAGGCCAGTGGTTTTGACGTGGTTTGCACTGGCTCCTTTGAACAAACTGACGACTTCGTGGTAGGGCGGATTAGCTCCCAGAGTATACTGGAAGCAATGCAGCAGCTGGTTAGCCAAGTGGAGTGTGACGGTGTTTTTGTCTCTTGCACTAGCTTGCGGGTGGCAGAAATTCTACCTCAGGCTGAACAATTACTAGGCAAACCTGTGACATCCAGTAACCATGCCATGGCCTGGCATTTGTTGCGCTTAGCTAAGGTACAAGAAACCTGGCCCGAACGCGGGCACCTGTTTACCCTGCCACTAACTGTTATTTGAAACATAGGACATCAACATGAATAAAGTGCTGCCTAAGCATGCCCGTGTGGTCATCATTGGTGGTGGTATCCACGGTTGCTCCGTGGCTTATCACCTGGCCAAAGAAGGCTGGAAAGACATAGTGTTACTAGAACGCAAACAGCTGACTTGTGGCACTACCTGGCATGCGGCTGGTTTGGTTGGCCGCTTGCAAGGTGGGCATGCTACCACTGCCTTTGCCCAATACGGTTCTGATCTATTTCAAGAACTCGAAAAAGAAACCGGCCAAGCAACGGGATATAAGTGCCCAGGTTCCATTTCCATTGCCACCAATCTAGAGCGCATGGCGGAGTTAAAACGTCAGGCAGATTTTGCTTTGCTGCATAACGAGGAAGCCAGTTTTAAGAGCGTCGATGAGATCATGGACATGTGGCCCATGATGAATCCTGACCAGGTAGTCGGTGGAATTTGGGTACCGGGTAATGGCTATATCAACCCTATTGATTTGACCATGGCTATGGCCAAAGGCGCGCGCCAAAACGGCGTACAAATATTTGAGCAAACCTTAGTGCAACGGGTGCTAGAAGAACAAGGTAAGGTCATTGGTGTAGAGACGGCTGAGGGTACCATTAAAGCCGATTTTGTGGTGAATTGTGCAGGCATGTGGGCGCGAGAGTTAGGCCGCCAAAATGGGGTTGGCGTGGCATTGCACGCCTGTGAACATTATTACTTGGTAACCGATCAGATAGTCGACTTACCCAAAGATTTGCCTGTCCTACGCTCCTACGACGATTGCACTTATTTTAAGGAAGATGCCGGCAAGTTGTTGTTTGGTTTTGCCCACCATAAGGTCAAACCTTGGGGCATGCAGGGCATACCGGAAGAGTTTTGTTTTGATTCCTTAGAGTTTGTTGATGATGACGTGATGGATGTGCTGGAAATGGCACTCAACCGTGTGCCCTTGCTGCAAGAAACCGGTATTCGTACCTTCTTTAATGGCCCAGAAAGCTACTCCTTTGATGGCCGCTTTACCTTAGGTGAGGCACCCGAGGTGAAAAATTACTTTGTCTTGGCTGGGGTGAATTCCACGGGTATTCAATCAGGTGCTGGTGCAGGCAGAGCTTTGGCGCAATGGATAGTTAAGGGTTACCCACCAATGGATCTTAATGACATGGATCCAGCGCGTATTGAGGATTTTCAGGCACGGGATTTGTACCTGCAAGAGCGGGCTCCAGAAACAGAAACCCGTACCTACGCCATGCACTGGCCCAATGATCAGTGCAACACCGTGCGTAATTTACGCAAAACGCCATTTTATCATTTGTTTAAACAGGCCGGTGCTTGCTTTGGTGAAGTGCAGGGTTGGGAGCGCCCTATTTGGTTTGCACCACAAGGTGTGGAGCCCGTAACCCAATACAGCTTTGGTCGCCAAAACTGGTTTGCTTATGCCCAAGCTGAACAACAGGCGGCTCGTCAGGGTGTGGGCCTGATGGACTACTCTATGCTAGGTAAACTGCTAGTAGAGGGCATGGATGCCGAAGCCTTTATGCAGCGTGTATGTAGTAGAGACATGGCTTTGGCCAATAACCAGGTAGCCTATACCTTAATGTTGAACGCACGGGGTGGTATTGAGAGTGATGCCACCGTGGCACGCTTCGCAGATGAACAGTATATGTTGATGAGTTCTATGGCGCGCACCCGTCGTGATCGCGAGCACCTGCAACGTCATGTGTTAGCCGGCGAGGATGTACGCCTGCGTGACGTTACTACGGCTTATGGTGTGCTCGCCTTGATGGGGCCCGATAGTCGTGAGTTGCTAACGCGGGTTAGTGATGCTGACTTTGGTAACGAGGCCTTTGCCTGCCAAACTTGGCAAGCCTTCTATATCGGCCATGCCCCCGTGTGGGCACAGCGTTTGTCCTTCACGGGTGAATTAGGCTGGGAAATCTTTGTGACGCCAGACTTTGCTGAACATGTGATGGAGCAGCTAATACAGCATGGCGATAGCTTGAATTTGCAGATGGTGGGTGGCGAAGCATTAAACGCCTTACGTATAGAAAAGGGGTTTTTACACTGGGGTCATGATTTGGCTTACACGGAAGCGCCCCATCAGTTGGGCTTGGGCTTCTTATGTAATAAAGAACAAAATTTCGTCGGTAAAGAAGCGGCTCAAGAACGTAAAGACGCCGCACAAGGCCCCTATCTGTGCCACGTAAAATTACTAGATGAACAGCCTTTGCTGTACCACAACGAGCCTGTTTTACTGGATGGCAAAGCTATCGGCTTTATTACCTCCGGTGCCTTTGGCAATGCCATGGGGGCGGCGGTAGGTTTGGCTTTTGTTGATATACAGCGGGGTGACAAGTTACTGGAAACGGCTAGTTTTGAAGTATTGGTAGAAGGCGTGGCTTATCCAGCCCAACTGAGTTGGCGGCCTTTTTATGATGCCAACAATAGCCGCTGCAAGGCATAAGGAGAAGTTGTCATGCCAAAAGTACTTAGCCCAGCGCAAATTGACCAATATCGTGAAGAAGGTTATTTATCACCCATTGATATTATGAGTGAGGACGAAGCCATTAGTTACCGTCAGCGCTTTGAAGACATGGAAGCCAAACACCCCGAACATTGTCATGCTGAAAAGCGTAATAATCCTCATTTGGCTTTTATGTGTTTAGACGAATTGGCCTTTCACCCACGCATACTGGATGTGGTCGAAGACCTAATTGGCGCTAATATTTCTTTGTGGGGCTCGGTGATGTTTATCAAGGAGCCAAAGACACCGCATTTTGTTAGTTGGCATCAAGATGGCACCTATATGGGTATGAATAACAATAATTTTGTTACACCTTGGTTGGCACTTTCCCACGCCACACCAGAGTCTGGTTGTATGCGCATGATTCCCGGTTCCCACCATTACCTGCGTGCCCACGATGATACCTATGGTGAGGAAAACTTATTAACTCGGGGTCAGGTAGCGCGCGATGTGGATGCATCTAAGGCTGTGGATATCATATTAAGGCCAGGGCAAATGTCCCTACATCATCCCGGGGTGATTCACGATTCGCAAGCTAATACCAG
This sequence comes from Oceanospirillaceae bacterium, assembly GCA_003521845.1. GTDB lineage: Bacteria > Pseudomonadota > Gammaproteobacteria > Pseudomonadales > Balneatricaceae > Njordibacter. The sequence continues at coordinate 54,297 of DPHB01000027.1, forward strand.
TGATTATCGGCGTATTGGTTTTGCTACCCAGTCTTATATGGCAGCCGATGTTTATCAAACCTACGGGCAAAATAACTGGCTGCAGGTACGTGGTGATAATCCACGGCAAAATAGCCAGCAGCTACATCGACCACGTTTTGATTTGGACCCTGTTGCCTTGGCTGATCGAGAAATGGCGGATGCAAACTTTGCCGAAATTTTGTATCGAGGTGCTAAACAGAAACGGGCTTATTAATTAGTGATTGAAATAGACCGAGCACAAAAAAGCCGCTGCAGTGTATTAACACCACAGCGGCTTTTTGCTTGCTGACTAGTTAGTAGAAATTAGTCAGCAGCGTTATTGGTGCGGACTTCGCTAATCAAAGCTTTTACTAGGGATACGCCCATCAGTGCCAATACCACAGAGAATGGTAAGGCACCGATGATCATGGCAGTTTGAATAGCAGACAAGCCGCCAGCCACCAACAACACACCAATTACCAACGTTAGGGCTGTGCCCCAAATGGTAATGTGACGGTTGGAACGAGGAGCTTCGTCGCCCGCTGCGTTGATGGTGTTGATAATCAATACCGCAGAGTCAGCAGAGGTGACTAGGTAAGTCAGTAGTAGTACCACGATGATAACGCTCATCGCAACAGCCATGCTAGGTGACAACATGACGTTGATGGTAGCGAACAACTGAGAAGACAGTCCAGAACCCATGATGCTGCCTTCGGCTGCGCCAGATAGTTCTAGGTCGATCGCCGTACCGCCCACAAAGGCGAACCAGACAAAGCACATCACAGAAGGGATGATCATGGCGCCAAGTACGTATTCACGTAGGCTACGACCGCGGGAGATGCGCGCTAGGAAGACACCAACAAAGGGTGCAAAAGCAATCCACCAAGCCCAATAGAAGATGGTCCAACCAGACTGCCAACCAGCGAGTGCGTCACCCATTTCGGTGCCGTCTTTCTGCCATACAGTGGTTACCGATTGTGGCAGGGTAATAACATAGTCCCAGATACCAACGAACAAGGATTCTAAGGCCAGCATGGTAGAGCCGAAAATCAAGAAGAAGGCCAACAAAAAGAAGGACAAACCCATGTTGATGTTAGACAACCATTTGATGCCTTTGCCAACGCCAGAACGTGCTGACCAGGTAGCGGCAAGCATGACCACAACCAAGGCTACCAACATGCCAGAGGTAGAGGAACTACCATCGCTGTTGACCATCCAGTCGGCGCCAGTGATGTTGAACATACCAGCAGCGAATTGAGATACACCAAAACCAATGGTGACGGATACGCCCAAGATGGTAGCAACCACGGCGATGATGTCGACGAAGTGGCCAGAAGTACCGGACAAGGATTTACCAAACAAAGCGGCTAGGCCAGAGCGGATAGTCAGTGGTAGACCCCGGTTGTAACTAAAGAAAGCTAGAGATAGACCAGCTAGGGCATAGCAACCCCAAGCAGACAAGCCCCAGTGTAGGAAAGACCAACGGTAAGCCGAACGTACGTTCTCGGCACTAGCGCCTTCTACGGTGCCCATGATGACATCAGGGTTAGTGGAGAAGTGGTAAATAGGCTCAGCTGTTGCATAAGTTAGCATGCCGATACCAATACCGGCACCAAACATCATGGAGAACCAGGAGAAGTTGGAAAACTCTGGCTTTTCACCAGGCTTGCCCAAGTGAATTTTGCCCGTTGCAGGTACCAAGGCTAGGCCTAGGCAAACAACAATGTAAAAGGCCATAACATACATGTACCAAGCATTGAAGTTGGCCATTAAGAAGCCATTGAGGCTTTGCAATGCAGCCGATGCTTGATCTGGCATGGCGGCAGCCCAGACGATTAGTAGGCCTATTAGGACCTTGGAGCCGATGGTGACAAACTTGTTAAAGCCCTCATAGAAGCCGGAATCGGCTGTGGCTATTGGCAATTCTGCCAATGGTTGTCTTTCGATCATGGTTATTACTCTCATTTGTTTTTCTAAGGACCTAAACGGCCCACGAGGTCAGACGACACGGCATGCTAATGATTATGAGCAGGAAAACTATTCTAAAATCGACATCATGGTATACCATCATACAAAGTGTCGTAACTAGTGCCGTAATGGTCGAATATAGGCAAAAACAATGTAAATTTTTTGCACTAATAGAGTGTCTATGCTGCAACCCGTTGCACCAGTCTAGGCAGATGGACTAGGGGCTAATAGCTATGTTGGTGATGAATTGCTAGACTGCAGACACTACTAGCAACCTATTAGAATCTCGTGTACCAGCTTTTAATTGTTGATGATCATCCACTACTACGTGACGCCTTGTGCGCTTCACTACAACAGCACTTCCCTGATGTTGAATTAATACAAGCAGAGAGTTTGCGTGCTTGTCTGTCCGCACTGGATAAGCCATTGGACCCGGATTTGATTATTTTTGATCTGAATCTGGGGGATCATCAGGGCGTGGGCGGTATTGAACAGGTACGTGAAGCGGCGCCATCAGCGCCCATTTTAGTGATATCGGCAGTCGAGGATAAGCAAACTATTCTACAGTGCTTGTCCTTAGGTGCAGCTGGTTTTGTGTTGAAATCGCAACCTTCTGCCACTTTTTTGCGGGCGGTTGAATTGGTGCTGGCTGGACAAATCTATTTCCCTAATGTTAGTCAAGGTGACGAAACAACTGCCCAAGAGGGATTATTCAGCAGGGCGCAGTTACAAACCCTCACTAGTAAGCAGTTACAAGTGTTGCGTTTACTGGGTGAAGGTTACCCCAACAAAGACATTTGTCAGACCTTGTGCATCGCCGAAACTACTGTGAAAACTCATGTGTCAGATATTTTGCGTAAATTGAACGTCAAAAATCGTACCCAGGCGGCGTTGGCCTTAAATAAAGACATGCTAAATGCATTATTAGCGGACTAGCTAGCCAATATAGTATCTAAGGTCTGCCTTAAATGCGCTGGGCGTATGGGCTTTTTGATGTAAGCGTAACCTGCTGATGCAATGGCTTGTAGATCTTGCGGGTTGTCTGAGGCGGTCATGAACAAAATTGGGCAGGTAATAGTGTGGTTTGAGACAATATCCAAACCAGTGAGATCGCTGCCTAGATGATAATCCAATAAGATCACCTCCGCTGCCGCTATGCTGGTCGCCGAAATCGACCGAGCATTAGTAACGTAATCGGTGTGTGCGCCCCAGGTATTCAGTAAGCTACTCAGGGCGGTGCAGATTGCTAGCGTGTTATCAACAATGAGGACACGATGTGCAAAGGCAAGGGTACGCTTTACAAGGGGTGCTGGCGTGACGTTTGGTGACGGCATGGCAGCAGCAAGTTTGATACTGAAACAAGAACCACGACCCAATTGACTATGATATTGTAAATCGTGGTCAAGTAGTTGGCACAAGGTGCTAACGTTGGCTAAACCTAGCCCTAAGCCTTCTTGATTGGTGCTGTTGTTGGATCTTTGAAATGGTTCGAGGATCTGCTTTGGATAGCTTTCTTGAAAGCCTATGCCCGTGTCCTCTACGCTAATAATCACCTGTTCATCAGCCACTGAAGTGGTTAATTTGATATTGCCTTCTAGGGTGTAGCGGATGGCGTTGCTAATGAGGTTGCGCAATATACGGGCTAGTATGCTGGCCTCTGTGAAGGCAATCACGTTACCAGGTTCATAGTAAAATGACAGGCCCTTGTTATTGGCCAGGGGGGCCGATTCGGTGGCTAGCCCTTGCAGGATATCGTGTAAAGGCGTTGCTTGCAGCTGGGGTTGGCTTTCTTTGATATCGTGACGAGCATAGTCCAACAGACTTTGTAGTAGTCCCTCGATATCACTAATGGCCTGGCCTGTAGCCTGTAATACTTTATTGTTCCCAGTACCATCAACTTGCTCTGCAAGTGTAGCTATGAGTAGTTTTGCGGCGCAAACCGGCTGCATAATGTCATGACTGATGGCGGCCATGAGTTTACTGCGACTGGTGTTGGCAACGGCGGCTTCTGCTTGGGCTTGCACCAGTTGGCGGTTACTTTGCGTGAGTTCTTGTAGGGCGTCGTTTAAGGCGCTGGTGCGGTCGCGCACCTTGTCTGCCAAAAACACTGAATGAGCAAAACTGTCATAGGCTACATGAGTGCTAGACCCAGCTTCTATGCGCGTAATGAGTGCCTTATTTATTTTTTTAAGGCGGGCAATTTCAGTGGCTTGATTGGTTTCAGACATGGTCTTTTTCTGCACCAAAATAGATGCCGGTGAGGGTGTGGTTTAAATGACACCCTCCTACCTGTTCACCGTAGGTGCTAAATCCGGCAACTTGGTAACTGTTTAACAAGGTGTTCATAGCGGGTTGCAATTGGCGCTGGTTAATTTCTAAAGATCTGAAAATACAGTCAAAGGCAAGCACTAGTTCAGGTGGCCCAACTTGCTGTTCTAAAGCGCCTAGCCAAGCTTGTGTTTGTGTCACTATGTCATGGGGTTGAGCATCAGTGAGTACCACGCCTATTTCTATGGCCGAGTAAAAACTTAAACTGAGGTCTGTATGCACTTGTTGCACGCTACGGGCATAGTATTGATCGCCCATTTTTACCGTCAATGGGTGCAGGGCAAATTGAATGGTAGATAGTTGGCAGACCTCAAGCCCACATATGCGTGCGTATTCTTGGGCGGCGGGTAAACCATTAAGCTCGTACACGCGGCGCTGGCCGGCATTGGCATCAGTGACGACCAGCTTTTCGTGTTTGGCCTGCAAATGGTGGTGACTAAAGGGGGCAAAGGCGTGGCGGGTGTTCACTAGTAAAAGCACGGCGGCATGTTGGTAAAACTCGCCTTGATAGTAAATTTCCGTATGCTCAAAATGCAAGTCATCGCCTGCCGATCCACCCAATAAGGGTATCTGGCCTAAACTGGTGTTCAAGACTTGTAGCAGTTGTTCTTCGTGAATCGATAAGCCATCTAGCAGGGTGATAGCGAAGGTATTGTCGGTAATGGGGGCAACTTGGGATTGGTGTAACTGGTTTAATAAACCATCGACCAGTTCTTGTGACTGCAGCAGGCTGAAATTAGCCATGTCTTGGATAAGGGCGCAAGCGGATACGCTGGCGGTGTTGGGGAAATAGATGGCCGTGATGGAATTTTGCGCATAACCTTGGGGGCTTAATTCGCCAGCGCTAGTACAGCCGACGACCTGAGTGCCAGGCAAGGCGTGATTAAACTGTTCACCTAGTTGGCTCAAATTGTAATGAGAAGAACAAAAAAACAACAGCAACCCTGGGCCACAATGAGCAAAGCGACGGCTGATTTCTGTCACTGCTGTAGCAGTATTTGGATGGTATGAACTTGCTGATATGATAGACATTGCAGCCCCGCCAGACTTTAGTAAACACTATTATAACGCCTAAAAGGGCCGTGGCTAGTGCGAACAATACCGCACTAGCCGTGGCCTTTACGATTAGAAGAATCCTAACGGGCTAGTGCTGTAGCTAACCAACAGGTTTTTGGTTTGCTGATAATGCTCCAGCATCATCTTGTGGGTTTCACGGCCAATACCTGACTTTTTGTAACCACCAAAAGCGGCGTGGGCTGGGTAGGCATGGTAGCAGTTGGTCCATACACGGCCTGCCTGAATATTGCGGCCCATGCGATAGGCACGATTGATATCCCGTGTCCATACACCGGCACCTAGGCCGTATTCGGTATCGTTGGCAATGGCCAGTGCTTCAGCTTCGTCCTTAAAGGTCGTGACCGCCACAACGGGGCCGAAGATCTCTTCTTGGAAGACGCGCATGTTGTTATTGCCTTTCATCAGCGTCGGCTCAATATAGAAACCAGCCGAAAGCTCGCTGCCCACATCGGCTGCGCCACCACCGGTTAAGAATTCGGCACCTTCTTTACGACCGATATCTAGGTAGTTAAGAATACGTTCTTGCTGTTCTTGTGAGGCCTGCGCACCCACCATAGTATCAGTATCTAGGGGGTTGCCACGTTTAATTTGCGCCGTGCGCTCCAAGACTCGCGCTATAAATTCGTCATACATGGATTCTTGTACCAGTAAGCGAGATGGGCAGGTACAAACTTCACCCTGGTTAAAGAAGGCCAGTACCGTGCCTTCTACGCACTTGCTGATAAAGTCATCTTCGCACTGCATAACATCATCAAAATAGATATTGGGTGACTTGCCGCCCAGCTCTACGGTGGATGGAATCAGATTTTGCGCGGCATTGGCCAATACAATTTGGCCCACTTGGGTAGAACCTGTGAAGGCGATCTTGGCGATGTCAGTGTGCGTTGCTAAAGCTTGACCGGTGACTTCGCCGATACCATTGACAATATTGACGACGCCATCTGGTAACAGATCTTGAATCAGTTCCATAAGTACCAGAATGGATACGGGGGTTTGTTCGGCAGGCTTTAACACTACACAGTTGCCAGCTGCAAGCGCTGGTGCTAGTTTCCATGCGGCCATTAGTATGGGGAAATTCCATGGGATAATTTGGCCGACTACGCCGAGTGGCTCGTGAAAGTGATACGAGGCAGTGGTTTCGTCTAATTCAGCGGCGCTGCCTTCTTGGGCGCGTATACAACCGGCGAAGTAGCGAAAGTGATCAATGGTTAGGGGAATATCGGCGGCTAAGGTCTCCCGTACGCCCTTGCCGTTATCCCAAGTTTCGGCTACCGCAAGCACTTCCAAGTTGGCTTCAAGGCGGTCAGCAATTTTTAACAGTAGATTAGAACGTTCGGTAACCGAGGTTTTGCCCCATGTGGCAAAGGCCTTAGCCCCGGCTTTGACGGCTAGATCGATATCTGCTGCGGATGAATTAGGTACTTCGCAAAATTTTTGCCCATTGATAGGGGAGATATTGTCCATATACTCACCACTAACGGGGGCGGTCCATTGGCCACCGATATAGTTTTCATAGCGAGGTTTGAAGCTCATGACAGCGTCGCTGCTGCCAGGGTTAGCATATATCATATTGGTTCCTTTCTTATACAGTTGTTTTAGCCCTAGATGACGTTAATAGCTTAACCAAAGTGGGGCTGGGAAGAACATCGGTTGAAAGGGGGTATTTTTCTCCTACTTTAGGAGGAGGCGAGGGCTGTCAGTTCAGCCCAGCCGTGGTGGCAGTATGGGGGTTAGTGCTGGGCGAGTAATTGCCCATACCCTAATAGTTGGTGCATGACACCGGCCATGCGCATGGTATCCCATGCTGTGGCCTGATTGCTGGTGATTACTGGCTTGCCTAGGGCTTGTTCTAGCTGGTCTATGACTTCGATAGAGCGCAGGGCGCCACAACTAATAAATACGGCATCGGCATCGGGGCTGTCAAAGCGTTGGGCGTAATCTACAATAAACTGCGGACTCACACGAATCATATCGCTGTCTTTTTCTAACTGCATCCCTTGTATATCTAATACCTCAAAGCCGCTGGCTTGTAGATAATCATCTTCCATTTGGTTAATGCTATCTAAGTAGGGCGTGACAACCACAATTTTCTTAGCCTCAACGGCCCTTAGTGCCTTAATGACACTGGCGATGATGCAGGTTTTTTGGGCCTTAGGGGCGCCTTTACTCAGCTCGGCATACACCTGCTCTTCGCCGAGTACCAAGCTGCCAGATGTACAAGCATAAGAAATAACGTCCAAGCTACCGTCGGGCAGAATCAGCCTAGCAGCATCACCTAGTGAGCTACCTAAGTCAGTTAAGGTCTCCACGGTAATGCTGTCCGGGATAGGCGCACGGGTAAAATGGCAGCCTACCTCGTCTGGTAGCAATAAACGCATATCATCTTCGATGGTTTGTTCCGTAGCTAACAATACAAAGCCAATTTTGGCGTGTGGGTGACGGCCTTGATCAAAGATCACTTGGGTGGGAAGAGAGTATGATGTCATGAGATAAACCAGCTTATTAGGTTAGGCAAAGATAGCTAAATAGACCATCAAGATAGCCAATATTGTTTCAGAAATCAAAATTCGCTAATCTCGCGAATAGACGGTTAGTCTGAAGCTGCTAAAAGAGGAGAATACGCCATGCAAATTAACGCCTTAACACCTCATCTAGGTGCTGAAATTACCCAAGTAGATAGCAAAGACCCGAGATGTCACAAAGACTTGCTGGCGGCTTTAAGCCAGTATGGTGTCATTGTCTTGCGTGATCAGCAGCTGACGCCAGTGCAGCAAATTGCCATGGCCAAGGGGTTTGGAGAGATTAATGTTAATCGATTTTTTAAGGCTCACCCTGAACATGCCGAAATTGCCACAGTCATAAAAACAGCCGATCAAACGACAGCTATCGGTGAGGCTTGGCATACGGATCACTCTTATGATCAAATACCGGCGGCTTTTTCCATGTTGTACGCCAAGCAAGTGCCCGCCTGTGGTGGCGACACACTCTTTGCCTCTACGGGCGCCGCTTATGATCATCTGTCACCCGCTATGCAACGCTTTTTACTATCGCTTCGAGCGCAACACAGCTCCCGCCATGCCTTTGGTGTCAGCCAGATTGAGCATGAGTCCTATCAGGATGGTCGGCTGTCTAATCCGCAATTAGCCACTCAAGATGCTTGCCACCCAGTGGTGATAAAACACCCCTTGTCAGGCCGACCATGCATTTATGTGAACCCAGATTTCACCACCTATATTGAAGGTTTGCATAACAATGAAAGTGAGGCTTTGCTAGCCATGTTGTACGCGCAAGTATTGCGTGAAGAACATACCTGTCGCGTGCGCTGGCAGCAAAATAGTTTAACCATTTGGGATAACCGTGCCACCTGGCATAAAGCCATGAATGATTATCAGGGACAGGCAAGAGAGATGCATCGCATCACTATTAATGGTGATGCACTGGAAGCGTATTAACGCCATTGCGAGGAGTAAAGTGGCCATCCGTTCATTGCGAGAGCCCCACCCTACCGTCATTGCGAGCGCAGCAAACCTCGTCGTTGCGAGCGCAGCGAAAACCCCGTCATTGCGAGCGCAGCGAAGCAATCTCTAGCAGGCAAAGTGCAACACTGCTTGAGGTTGCCGCGTTGTTCCTCCTCGCAACGACGAAAAGGCGCGCTCGCGATGACGATGGTTGATCTTATACGTCGGCGTTGTGAAAAACGTTTTGCACGTCATCTAGGTCGTTAAGCATAAACAAGAACTTGTCGAACATTTCCATGTTTTCTTCGGCAATTTCAGTGAAAACCTGGGGCACAAACTGAATTTCGTCAACGTCAAAATCAATGCCTTCAAAAGCGTCGGTTAAGGCTTGCTTGGCCTTGGCGTATTCGGTGTTAGGAGCAAAAACCGTAATCTTGCCGTCTTCACTTTCAATATCTCCGACGTCTATGTCAGCTTCCATCAAGGCTTCTAGCACGGCATCTTCATCGTCACCGGCGAAGACAAAAATGGCACTATGATCAAACATGTGGCTAACACTGCCAGGGGTGCCAATTTTGGTTTTGGTTTTGGTAAAGGCCAAGCGTACATCGCCAAAAGTGCGGTTTGGGTTGTCGGTTAAGCAGTCAACAATCACCATGCAGTTGCCTGGGCCAAAGCCTTCGTAGCGCGCGGTGGAGTAGTCTTCACCACCACCACCTTTGGCTTTTTCGATGGCCTTGTCGATAACGTGGGTAGGTACCTGGTCTTTCTTGGCGCGTTCGATAAGACCGCGCAGCGTTAGGTTGCCATCGGGGTCAGTACCACCAGACTTGGCTGTGACATAAATTTCGCGGCCGTATTTGCTGTAAACTTTGGCCTTCATGTCTGATGTTTTGGCCATGGAGTCTTTGCGGTTTTGGTAGGCTCTGCCCATTTTATTTGCTTCCAAGGTTTCGAATGAAGGCGCTATTTTAACGCTATTTGCGGTAATGCGGAACCTCCTCTTAGGTTAGTACTGATATTGGTGCGGCATATAGTTGTTCGCCAAAGGGTAATACATGCTTGCCATCATAAAATACCACGCCGCTGGTGAACTGTGATCCACATGCAGTCAGTAGTGTTTTACGATCTTTCAGTCCTGTTTATTAGGTAACCAAGCTTTCGCGTCCAGCTGTAGCAGCTTATCTAGCAACCACTGGCCACTTTGCCCCAAGGCCCGTTGTTCGGTCCACACGACGTCGATGCCTTGCAGTATGTCGGACTGTTGAAAGTCGTATTGCAGTTGCTTTAATTCACCACTAGCCAGTTGCTCGCAAACTACCGCCCAAGGCAATTCGGCCCAACCCATATTGGTGAGGATCATGTCTAAAATAAGATAAGGGCTTTCGCTATACCAAACCTTGGGACTTTTCCAAGCGCTGTTGTTATTGTCCACTGACATAAAGCGACTGCGTAATACGAATTGATGGTGCTCACGCAAATCGGCATGGCTAATATTCTTCTTATTGGCTAGAGGATGTGCAGGTGAGCACACCGGCACCTGAGCACTGTGGCCAATGCCTTTGTAATAATAGCCCTGAGGGTAGGATTCTTTTTCGGACATGATGCCTATGTCAGCGCGGCCATTGAGTAGCAGCTCCGCCACGTCGTGGGCACCTGGGTCGAATACTTCTACTTCTAAGTGAGGGAAGGTGTCGCGTAATTTTGCAAAAATACCCATCAAGGGTTTGATCAAGGTGCCTTGCTCTAGGGCAATACCTAGATGTGTGTCTGCATGGGTAGCAAGACTGTTGGCAAGGGCACTGAATTCAGCATTGCTGCGTAATACGGCGCGGGCATGCTTAAGTAGGGCTTGCCCTGCTGGGGTTAGACTTGGCGTGCGTTTGCTACGATCAAACAGGGCTACATCTGTGTCAATTTCCAGATTAATGATAGCGGTGCTTACTGCCGATTGAGCTTTGCCAAGACGCCGGGCGGCGGCAGAAAAGGATGCTGACTCGGCGGCAATGACAAAGGTGTTGAGTTGTTCTAGGCTTTGCATGGGTGCTCTTTGTCTATCTAATATTAAGATGGATACTAACTTGTTTGTATATCTATCGATGATAGATTACGTTTTTAATCGACACAGTCAAGAGATTTACCATGTCCCAAGATATTGCCGTGCGCAGCGGCCGCGATCGTATGCGTTACACCATGATATTTGAAGCTACTCTGCTAGCCTTGATGGTACCTGCAGGGGCCTTGGTGTTTGAACGTAGCCATGCGGATATTGGTATCTTGGCCGTGTTTTTATCCGTTAAAGCCATGTTGGTTAATTTACTTTATAACTGGCTGTTTGATCGCTGGGACGTACGCAATGGCCGTATTCCTACGCAGCGTAGTTGGAAGGGGCGCACGATGCATGCCTTGGGTTTTGAGGGCACCTTAACCGTAACCTCTTTGCCCTTTGTTATGTGGTGGCTACATCTCAATGTGTGGCAAGCCTTGTTGACGGATCTAGTGATGGCAAGCTTTGTGGTGCTTTATACCATGCTGTTTACCTGGTTTTATGACCGTGCTTTTCCTGTGGCTCAGCCTGCACAAAAAACTGTCGCGTAGGTTTTCTGGATGCATCGAGTTCTCGGTAAAAATGGCGTTTCAAATGATGGGCGGCGCTTATCAGATATCTGGTAATAACTAGCCATAGATTGATATTGTTTTCATTAAAAGTAAAAAATACTTTACATCAAGTAAACTATAAATTACTCTAAGTCAAAATATATAGACTTATTGAGGTGAATTTTTGGATACTAAGAAGAGGAATATCACCGCGTCCTTGTTGTCAGCAGCCGTGGTTAGCTATTGGATATACGGCCAATATGGGGCTGTTGACATGGGTGATCAAGTGCAGGTTGGCCAATTTTTATTGACCACGATGGGGGTTGGTATGCTGTCCAATATTGTCATGGTTATTGTGATGTCTATAGTGGCTAGTATCTTGTTTGGCAAGGGAGAAAAGCCAGTTTTTGACGAGCGTGATAAGCTCATCGAGCTGTATGTGATGCGTGCCATTCTAGTGATATTTAGCTTGGGATTTGTCATTACCTTGGGGCTAGTGGGGTGGTATAGCTTATCCGCTAACATGGCCCTGCTGGTGCTCTTCTTGTGTATGTACGGCGCCAATATTGTGGGTGATCTGGTTAAATTGTATTGGTATCGATAGGGAATCACTATGCCAAAAGAAAAATTGCTGATTAACAACCAAATACGTCGCCTACGCTTTGATCATGATGAGATGACTCAGCAGGAACTGGCCAATGCTATTGGTGTGTCGCGGCAAACCATAGTGGCGGTAGAAAAGGGCAAATATAACCCCTCTTTAGAGCTAGCGTTCCAGATAGCCATGGTGTTCAGTCAGCCTATTCAAGACGTGTTTAGTGTTGCTTCTGACGAGCAAAGCTAAGATAACCAAGGACATGAAAATGACACAGCTTAACCCACACTTTTGGGATAAAATTGCTGCTGGCTATGCCTTGCGCCCAGTCGGTGATGTGGCGTCTTATGCCTACAAGCTTGAACAAATGAGTCAACATTTGGTAGCAGGTATGACGGTGCTGGAAATAGGATGTGGTACCGGTAGTACAGCTATCACCTTGGCTCAGAAGCACCCGGATGTAGAGTTTGTCGCCGAAGATTTCTCCCCCGAGATGATTAATATTGCCAAGGCAAAGGCCATACATCTTGGCTTGGATAACCTCACTTTTAATTGCAATTGCGCAGAACAAGGTTTGTTGGGAGAGGCCCAGTTTGACATGATCATTGCCATGAATTTGGTGCTGCTAGTGCCCGATTGGCAAGCCATGGTTGTGCAAGCTGCGAGTAAGTTAAAGCCCAATGGTTGGTGGGTGAGTGGACATTTTTGGCTAGGTGAAGTGAACCTGCTGATCAAGCTGTTAGCTAAACCACTGATTAAGATAGGGCAGCTTATGGGTAGGTTGCCAGAGCATTTACATTTCCTTAAGCGCAAGGCCTATTGTGAGGCCATACAAGCAGCCGGTCTAACCATAGAAACGGATTGGCACCCCCCAGGTAAACCTAAGGTGTTTTTTATCATGGCGCAAAGGTCAGCTTAAGCAAACACCTGCTGGCTGGATATAGCCAAGCCTTTGCCGACACCTAGTAGCATGTCCGTTGGGGCTAAAATATCACGATATTCATCAAGACCTAATAACTCAAATAGGGCCGGTGAACTAGCACCACCTCCGGTAACGATAAGGCTCTGTGGTTGAGTTTTGGCGCTAGTAAGTACTTCCTTTATTGCCCTTTTTATGGACATGGCTGGATAGTGAATAGCTTCAACTAGGTCTTGCTTGGTGAGTAACATGGCTAACTCAGATTCGATAAATTGTAGTTCAGCCTTGGTTTCAGCCTTGGTAGAAAGGGCAATTTTGGCCTTTTCAGCCGCCATGACGACGCCAGTGTTGCCGCTGTTTTGGTATAGGTTGAATATGCGCAGGAGAGCGTCATAGCGCTCACCAGACGCATTGCCTAAATTGGTCACCAATCTATCTTGATGGCTTAAGAAACGGCGTATAGCCGGCAGGTCATTAACCCGAAATGCATCCATCATAGCACTTTGGTAATCATGCACGATGGAGGTGACAGTATTTCCTTGGGCGTCGCGATATTCTTTGCCAAACAGTCGACCTAGGCGATTAAGAGCTAGGGATATATCCAAGTCCATTCCACCAACGCGGGTGCCGTGGGCAGCGAGAATATCACTGCTTCTATCATGCTTGTCGCTCTTGCTGCCGCTCCGGTCACCACCGAGGCGCATCATTACCATGTCAGTGGTGCCGCCACCCACATCTACCACCAGCGTTGTTTGTTCTTTGTTTAAACTTTGTTCGTAATCATAGGCTGCCGCCACGGGCTCGTATTGAAATTCCACATGTTTGAAGCCGGCATCTTCGGCGGCATTGTGCATTAGCTCTAGAGCACGCTTATTGACTAGAGGGTTGGGTTTGATGCCCCAGTTAACGGGGCGACCAATGACTACACAATCTAACTCTTGGCAAATATTGGCCTCGGCGTTGCTTTTGTAGGCAGCTATCATGGTGCCGATAATGGTTGCAAAGTGCTGGCTAAGTTGTGGGTTCAGTAAGCCGCCCAGCGCCGCCTTAGGTGATTTAACGAGTACGCCTTGGTGGTCACTGTTGTGCATTTCTAGGGCGTCATGACCAACATAAATAGTTTGCTCGAAGTCGGCACTGGAAATGCCCACCTCGTCCACTTCCAGTTTTTGGTCACGCAGGCGCGCTGCCATGAGCTGGTTACGGATATCATCACGGCGCTTTTGTAGGGCACCCTGGCTGCCGGTAGTGGCGGCACGAAAACGTTGATTATAAATCTCCGTGATTTCTCGTTCGGTAATGTCGGCTATCTTGCCGTCTTTGCGATGCAACCAAGCAGCGGTAGGGATAGAAGAGCAGCCAGCATTAAGTTCGGCAAAAGCCAGCTGTTGATTATCAAAATAAGCTAAGGCAGAGTTAGTGGTGCCAAAATCTAGGCCGCAATACATGGTGTTTCCTTAAATAAATGATGATCGATGTAATATCGATACGATGTGCCCCCATTTGGCTGGAAGAATGGGGCAATGGTAACTGCATAGCCGGTAAACCGGTTGCAGCATGGTTTGGTCGCGTTTTAAATAGGTCGCACAGGTTGCCGGATAATGACCTTCCGTTTGGCAGCTTCGGTTTTGCTAGGATCGTTGAGATAGATCTCATGGTAATGGCCGTGTGCTTGCAGATTGTTGTGTGGCAAGAAGTCTTGGTATAGCTGTGTGCAGACATCACCAATACCAGCATAATCTCCCACATGCATATATTGTACGCATTGCATCTCATGCAGGTTTATCACTTGCACTGTTGGTAAATTAGCTGGACCTAGTTTGCCTATTTTTGGGTTGCAAGCAGCGTTTGTTTTAGCGGTATCTATGACACTGTTGGTGGCCCAGTTACCAGCTACCACCATTACTCGCCAATGCCATTGTTCTTTGGGGGTGTCAATCAGTGATTGCTGACCTGCCCAGAATTGGCATTCGAGTGGCGGGTACTTAAAATTGCGGCCCAGGTATTTTTTAGCCACAGGTATGAGGCTTTCAACGATAGCCCACAGCCAGCTCATAGCCGTGTCTACCCCCGAAGCTTTCGGGTCACCATGACCCTCGATTGCTAAGTAGCGTATAGCGGGCACATCAACAAAAACAAACTTGCCTTTGGGTGGTTGATATAGCTGCTTAATGCGAGCTTGAAAATCATTGTCGTCCATAGATACCCCTTTGCGACGAATTTTGTATCCGTTATCAATTCTATATGCATCAATAGCTTAACCCCTGTGTTGCGGATTAACAGTGGGTTGTTATCAGAATTATATCAATAAGTTAGTCAACTACTAGAGCTGTATATACGGAAGCCTTACTGCACTAGGTCTAATTGTGTGGGCCTAGCGGGCGTTACTCACTGCATTGCTATTTTGTTTACAATATCTAATAGTCGACTGGATGCTTTGTTAAATTAGCAATGGCTAATAATTTAGGAATGAATACGGTATGATATACACAATCTGAGTATCCGCTAATAAGCAAAGGATCAAAAAGTTGAACCCATCCAGAATCACCCGTGCATGTGGCTTGCTGTTGGCTGTAAGTACATTTTCCACTTATGCAAATGCCAACAGTGCTGCATCGCTGCAAGTGCACGTAGATGAGCTACGCAATGCTAAAGGCGTTGTGCAAGTGGCCATCTATAACCAGAGTGGCAGCATACCCGATGAAAAATACCAGAATTATTTCCGCTTAGAAACCGGTAAAATTATCGACAAGCGTGTAACAGTCACGTTTGATAACCTGCCATATGGCCAATACGCTATTAATATTTTGCATGATGAAAATATCAATGGTCAGGTAGATAAAGGCTTTATGTTGCCTAAAGAGGGCATCGGTTTTAGTAATTACAGTCAGATTAATTTAACCAATCGTCCTAACTTCAAAGACGCTAGCTTTGATTTGTCTGGGGATATGGTTAAGCAAGTAACAGTGATCTATTTTTAATGGTCAGGGTAGGCAGAGCAGGCCAATCAAGCTTTGTTTGTGAGTAAAGGGGTGATAGCGTGTCAGCCCATATAGTTAGAGGCTGGTGGGGTAAATAAGGCTAAGCCTGCGTATACGGGAAATCGAAAAGTACGCGAATATAAAAAAAGACCAATAACCGTTAAGTCATTGATCTTTCTTTAAAATGTGCGTGGTACCAGTGGGCGGACTCGAACCGCCACGCATTTCTGCAACGGATTTTGAATCCGTCGTGTATACCAATTTCACCACACTGGCACATTGAGGAGCGCATTATACTCGAATCCCCTTGGTGGTCAATGGTCGAGCCTTAATTTAATTAGATTTATTACAATTAGTTCTCTCGAGGCTGGCGCACCATTAGCCAGTAATGCCGCTGGCACGTGGGTTCGTATGCTTGGTGTTTGGCGATGAAGCCTAAACGCGCATAAAAGCTCATATTACGTGGTGTAAAGGTTTCTAAATAACAGATCCTATCTAGTTGGTCGGCCAACTCCAAAGTTGGTGCGAGTAGTTGCCTCCCAAGACCGCGGCCTTGTCGGCTAGGGTTGATGCCTAAAATAGAAAGGTACCAAGCCTCCTCGTTAATTATATGCCCAGCTTGCAGGCCCATAAACTCGGCTATGGCCAAATAGGTTGCTAGGCTTTTGGGGCCCATATGCGTGTGCAAAAACTCTTTTTTGGCTTGCAATATTAGCTGGCTTTGCTCTTGGTCTGTGGGCAAGGTCCAGATGGCAGCACCTTGGTCTGGCTCGGTGCTGGTCGTTAAAGTGCCATGTTGCTGAGCCTCTTGCATAGAGTAGTCCAAATAAGCATTCAATAAAGCTGGGTTGTTGTCCGCAGAACCTTGCATGGTGCGATAAAAGGCATCGTCAGCTAGAGCCATGCGGATATT
This sequence comes from Oceanospirillaceae bacterium, assembly GCA_003521845.1. Lineage (GTDB taxonomy): Bacteria > Pseudomonadota > Gammaproteobacteria > Pseudomonadales > Balneatricaceae > Njordibacter. The sequence goes on from DPHB01000027.1 coordinate 71,134, forward strand.
GTTGGCGGTGGTAGAGTGTTGTGGGGTGAATGGCATTTTAGGGCTCTAGAGGTCTGTATTAATGACAAGATTATAGGGTGAGATTCGAATAGAGGCTAGGCAGAGTAGTTTGATTTTTAGGAATAAATATCATTTATGCTAACTATGACTAGTCATAGTGTGTAAAAAATGACTTAAATCATGCTGCTAGTCATACTTTGGTCTAATGCTGGTCTTTGCTAGACTGTGCTCGGCCTGGTGCTAACTCATTCGGGTTGACCAGAGGGCCAAAATAATAAATATAAAAGAGGCGAATATGATTGATAATATCGTAGCTGGAATTAAGAAGCTGACAGAAGCAGGTATCGCATTAATTGCTTTGGCTGTTGTACTGGAAGTGATTTTTGGCGCCAACGTAGCATTTGTCGGGGTTGGTGTAGTAGAAAATATTCTTAATATCGTAGGAACGCTTGGTGGTGAAGGCCTAGTTGGCTTGGCTGCTATTGCTGTCATTTACGCGATTTTTAATCGCGACTAGCGTACGATCGAATCTCTACTAACTGTAGTGGAAATGCCCGCAATCTTGCGGGCATTTGTTCTAGTTTAAGGATTAAACATCCTTTTTGCTCTATTTCCTTCTAGTTGCTAGGTGTGTTTGTTAAATAAGCACAACAAAGGCCTGTGATGGGGGCGTTATATTCGGTATCATTAGCCGTTTGTATAAACTCATGTCGAACCACGCTGCAAACCATGCAAGTCTCTGATTTTTCCTTCCATCTGCCAGATCAATTGATTGCCCGTTATCCTACCGAGGAGCGTACGGCTAGCCGTCTTATGCGCCTGCATGGCGATACTGGTCAGGTAGAGCACCAACAATTTGCGGATGTCTTGGGATTTTTGCAAGCAGGTGATTTGTTGGTGTTGAATAACACCAAGGTAATACCCGCGCGTTTATTTGGTACGAAAGAATCTGGCGGTAAGCTAGAAGTGCTGGTAGAGCGTATGTTAGATGAGCGGCGTTTGTTGGCTCATGTACGCTCTAGTCGTTCACCTAAAGCTGGCGCACGCTTGTTATTGGAAGGCGAAGTTTGGGTGACCATGATGGGTCGCCAGGATGCGTTATTTGAGTTGCAGGTAGAAGGTGAGGAAACAGTGCTGGAAGTGCTGCAGCGTTTAGGTCATATGCCTTTACCGCCTTATATTGACCGCGCTGATGAAACGGCTGATCGTGAGCGTTATCAGACAGTTTTTGGTGAGCGTCATGGTGCTGTTGCGGCACCAACGGCCGGTTTGCACTTTGATGAACCCATGTTGGACGCGATACGTGCCAAGGGTGTGCGTATTGAGACCATCACCTTGCATGTTGGGGCGGGTACTTTTCAGCCGGTGAAGGTGGATAAAATTACCGACCATCATATGCATGGTGAAATTGTTGAAGTCACAGCGCAGGTAGCCGACGCTGTGAAAACCACGCGAGCTAATGGTGGTAGGGTCGTTGCCGTAGGTACTACCTGTGTCCGCTCCTTAGAAAGCGCCAGTGCCAATACCCGCAGTGGTGAAATAGAAGCCTACTCTGACGAAACTCATATCTTTATTTATCCCGGTTATGAGTTCCGCAGTGTTGATGCCATGATTACCAACTTTCACTTATCAGAGTCTACTTTGATCATGTTGGTCAGTGCCTTTGCCGGGCGTGACAATGTGCTAGCCGCTTACGATCAGGCTGTAGCAGAAAAATACCGATTCTTTAGCTATGGCGATGCCATGCTGGTAACACCACAGAATGTTGTCCCTAAGGCCCCATAACAGGAGTTAATTATGACTGAGCAATCCACCCGCGAATGCTTTATGAAGTTTGACAAGCTGGGCCAATCTGGCGCAGCGCGCCGTGGTCGTTTGACCTTTCCACGAGGCACTATTGAGACCCCGTGTTTTATGCCTGTCGGTACCTATGGCACCGTGAAGGGTATGTTGCCGCGTGATATTGAAGCCACAGGTGCCGAAATTATTCTGGGTAATACTTTTCACCTTATGCTGCGTCCGGGTACGGATATTATTAAGCAGCACGGTGACTTGCATGACTTTACGCAGTGGCAAAAGCCTATTTTGACTGACTCTGGTGGCTTCCAGGTATTTAGCCTGGGCGCTATGCGTAAAATTACGGAAGAAGGGGTGGCATTTCATTCCCCGGTAAATGGCGACAAGGTCTTTATGTCACCGGAATCATCCATGCAAGTACAGAAAGACCTAGGTTCTGACGTGGTAATGATTTTTGATGAGTGCACACCTTATCCGGCCACGGAAAAAGAAGCCGCCGATTCCATGCGCATGTCCTTGCGTTGGGCTCAGCGTAGTAAGGATGCCCACGGTGATAGTCCATCGGCCTTGTTTGGCATCATTCAGGGTGGTATGTACGAGCACTTGCGTGATGAGTCTTTAGCGGGCCTGAATGACATCGATTTTGATGGCATGGCCATTGGTGGTTTGTCCGTGGGTGAGCCGAAAGAGGATATGTTGCGTGTATTAGGCCACTTAGCGCCAAAAATGCCAGATCATAAACCGCGTTATCTAATGGGCGTAGGTCGTCCAGAAGACTTGGTAGAAGGTGTGCGCCGTGGTGTGGATATGTTTGACTGTGTCATGCCCACGCGCAATGCGCGCAACGGCCACTTGTTTATTGCCGATGGTGTGGTAAAAATTCGTAACGCGGTGCACAAGACGGATATGGGGCCATTGGACCCTCATTGTGACTGCTACACTTGTAAAAACTTTTCTCGGTCTTATCTACATCACTTAGATAAGTGTAAAGAGATGCTGGGTGCCCAGCTTAATACCATCCATAACTTGCATTATTATCAGACACTCATGGCAGGATTGCGCGCTGCCTTGGATGCAGGTACATTGGACGACTTTGTCACAGATTTTTATGGGCGTCGGGGTTTGCCGGTGCCTAGTTTAGATGCTGAAACGGCCAAATAAGCCTTTTTAGTGAACCAAATAAGTCCCGTAAGGGCAACTAACCTTAACTATGTTCGGAGACATTATGAGCTTCTTTATTGAAACAGCCGCAGCAGAAGCAGCACCAGCTGGTGGCGATCCAAGTTCTTTGCTAATTATGATGGTCGTTTTTGCGGCTGTTTTCTACTTCATGATCTGGCGCCCACAAGCTAAGCGCACTAAGGATCACAAGAACCTAATGGAAGCCTTGTCAAAAGGTGATGAAATCGTAACTAACGGCGGTATCGTTGGTAAGCTTGCTAAGGTTGGCGACGATTTCGTAACGGTTACTGTTTCGGAAGGCGTCGATATGAACTTCCAGAAGGGCGCTATTGCTTCTGTACTGCCTAAGGGCACTATCAAGTCTATCTAAGGCCGTTTTGTCAGTGTGTAACACTGATGATCTAGATAGTAGAGTCGTCATTGCGGGCGCAGCTTGCCGTCATTGCGAGCGAAGCTAACCGTCATTGCGAACGAAGTGAAGCAATCTCTCGCAGCATGGCAGAGGTTGCCATGGTGCTACGCACCTCGCAATGACGAATATCTAAGTATCTAGATGGCTCGTGTTTTGGGCCTCAAAAAATAATGAAAGGAATTTCCTGTGCTTAACCGTTATCCCTTGTGGAAAACCCTGTTAATCGTATTTGCTTTGGCGTTGGGTGGCTTGTATGCCCTGCCTAACTTGTACCCCGATGATTTGGCGGTACAGGTGTCTGGCGCCAGTAGCTCCACGCCTATTGACGAGGCTGTATTGGAGCAGGCTAGTGAAGCCTTAGTTGCTGCCGGCCTGGTCAGTAAAGCCACTGAGTTGGATGGCAAGAGTGCCCTGTTGCGCTTTACCGATTCAGACACCCAGTTGCGTGCCAAGGCGGTAGTTGCCGATGCCTTGGGAGACGATTACGTTGCGGCCCTTAACTTGGCGCCAACGACGCCACAATGGTTAACTAATGTGGGTGCCGGCCCGATGAAATTGGGCCTAGATCTACGTGGTGGTGTGCACTTCTTGTTGGAAGTGGACATGGTACAGGCTGTGGCTCAACGTTTGGATGTGTATGTGTCCGAAATCAAAGCCATGTTGCGGAGCGAAAAGCTGCGTTATCGCTCGGTAACACACGAGGATGACGGCAGTTTGCGTATCAAGTTTGCCGATGCGCAAGTACGGGATCAAGCACGTAGCGAGCTTAAGTCTAGCTACAGTGAATTCCTCATGAATGCCGAGGATGATGATAAGGGTAGTTATCTTAACATCACTCTCAACGAATCCAGTGTGCGCGAAATTGAAGATTATGCGGTAAATCAAAACCTGACTACCTTGCGTAATCGTGTTAACGAACTCGGTGTGGCCGAGCCGCTCGTGCAGCGCCAGGGGCGTAATCGCATTGTAGTCCAGTTGCCTGGTATACAGGATACGGCGGCAGCTAAGCGCGTATTGGGTGCCACGGCTAACTTAGAATTCCGTTTGGAAGCCAAGCCCGGTACCTCGTCGTTTAGCACCGAAAAGTACACCTTCCGTGCTAATCCAGCCCGTACTGCACTGTTGGAAAAAGACATTATTATCACCGGTAATAGTGTCTCTAATGCCCAGTCTAATTTTGACGAAAATGGCATGCCGCAGGTTAACATCGATTTGGACGCCCAAGGCGGCAAGTTGATGAACCGCGTGACTCGCAATGCTGTTAAGCGTCGTATGGCAGTGATTTTTGTTGAGCATAAGTCACGTCAAAAAGTGAAACAAGTGGATGGTGAGCTAGTTAGCATCCGTGTGCCTTATGTCGAAAAGAGTATTATTTCCCTGGCGACGATTCAGACTGCCCTGGGTAATAGCTTCCGTATTACTGGCCTTGACGGAGCCGGTGAAGCCTCGGAACTTGCCTTGCTGTTACGTGCTGGTTCCCTCGCGGCACCTATCTACTTTGTTGAAGAGCGTACCGTTGGTCCAAGTTTAGGCCAGCAAAACATCGACCTGGGTGTCACCTCTGTGCAGATTGGTTTGGCCTTGGTGGTTATCTTTATGTTGGTCTTCTATAGCGTGTTTGGTGTGATTGCCAATATTGCTTTGGCCTTCAACTTGATGCTGGTGCTGGCGGTTATGTCGCTACTTGGTGCAACACTGACCTTGCCAGGTATTGCGGGTATTGTTTTAACCGTCGGTATGGCGGTTGACGCCAACGTGTTGATCTTCTCACGCATCAAAGAAGAATTGCGTAATGGTATGTCGCCGCAATCGGCTATACATGCTGGTTATGAACGTGCCTTTACTACTATCTTTGATGCCAATATTACTACCTTGTTGGTAGCCTTGATCCTGTATGGAGTAGGTACGGGTTCGGTGAAGGGTTTTGCCGTTACCTTGTCCATCGGTATTATCACTTCCATGTTTACGGCCATCATGGTCAGCCGCGCTATGGTAAATGGCGTCTACGGCCGCCGTCGTCTGGATGACATTAAGATCTGGCCTTTAATGGGCAGCGATCGTAAACGTGCAGACAAGTAGGGGAATGACATGAGTGATGTAAAAGTAATTAACTTTATGGCCCTGCGCAAAGTCGCAGCGGTCATATCTATGGTTCTAGTCTTGGCGGCCATGGCTTCTTTAGCCATCAATAAGCTGCAATTTGGTTTGGACTTTACTGGCGGCACCCTGGTTGAGGTAGGCTACGATCAGGCACCTGACTTGGTGGCTGTACGTGGTCAATTGCAAAGCTCGGGCTTTGATGATGCCATAGTGCAAAATTTTGGCTCTGATCGTGATGTACTGGTACGCTTAGGTCAGGCCTTTAATGACAAGGTTGGCGAACAAGTCTTGGCTGTGTTGCAGTCGGGTTCTGATGTCAATATCGAACTGCGTCGTAGTGAATACGTGGGTGCGCAGGTTGGTGAAGAGCTGACCGAGCAAGGTGGCCTAGGCATGTTGTTGGCCCTTGCGATCGTCATGCTCTATGTAGCCTTTCGTTTCCAATTGAAGTTTTCCGTTGGTGCCGTGGTGGCCTTAGCTCACGACGTACTAATAGTGTTAGGTATCTTCTCTATCCTCAAGCTGGACTTTGATTTGACCGTATTGGCGGCGATTTTGGCGGTTATTGGTTATTCTTTGAACGACACTATCGTGGTGTCTGATCGCATTCGTGAGAACTTCCGTAAGCTGCGTAAAGGCACCCCCGAAGAAATTATCAATGAATCCCTGTCACAGACCTTGGGTCGTACCTTGGTAACATCCATTACTACCATCTTGGTATTGTTGGCCTTGTTTATCTTTGGTGGTGAGTTGATTCACGGCTTTGCTTTTGCTTTGTTAATAGGCGTGGTTGTGGGTACTTATTCTTCCATCTACGTCGCTAGTAACGTATTACTTGCTTTGGGTGTGAGTCAGGAAGACTTGATGATTCAGCCTAAGGAAGAGTTTGTTGAAGGCGAAGGCTTTGAAGACCATCAAGGTGAAGGCTACCAGCCTAGCGCTAAAGACTTTGAAGAAGAGAAGTAAGCTGTCGCTCGGTGCTAATTAGTGGGACAGGCACTTTTTATCCGCTGCGCGGCTAAACAAGAGCCAGTCCCCTAACCCTTGCCGCATCGGGGGCTGGCTTTTTTGCGCAGCAAAAGTGCCTGTCCCCTGTAAGTCTTGCGCAGC
>DPHB01000040.1:0-237 GCA_003521845.1 Oceanospirillaceae bacterium
TTGGGCATGAGCTCCAAACGTTCGTCATCCACCATCATGAGCATATTGTCACGTTCGATAACCGGGCGAACTTGGGCGTAGTACAAGGGTACTATGGGGATGCTCTCACGGTAGATATACTGCCAGATATCCAGTTCCGTCCAGTTAGAAATAGGGAACACACGAATGCTTTCGCCAGGGTGTTTATGGCCGTTATAAAGGTTCCACAGCTCTGGGCGTTGGTTTTTTGGGTCCCAG
>DPHB01000040.1:532-6919 GCA_003521845.1 Oceanospirillaceae bacterium
GGTGATATCCGTGTGCAAGGCACTACCGTGTACCAAGGGACTAATATCACGTTCAATAGCATCGGGGTTGGTATGGGTAATTAAATCCATGCCTGCTTCGGCCGCCATCTTGTCACGGAATTGATACATTTCTTGGAACTTCCAGCGCGTATCCACGTGCAACAAGGGGAACGGCGGCGGGCTAGGGTAAAACGCCTTGCGTGCCAAGTGCAACATAACAGCGCTGTCTTTGCCAACCGAGTAAAGCATGACGGGGTTTTCGGCCTGCGCCATGACTTCACGCATGATGTGCATGCTCTCGGCTTCTAAGTGGTCAAGGTGGCTATTGCCGTCGGCAATGTGCCTGGGCCGCGGCGTACCTGTAATAGTCTGCAATTTAGCGGGGTAGGCGCTGATGGCCAAAATACCCTTGTGCCCATCGGCACTAAGTGGCTGTTGTTTGTCGGCCAGCCAGATGGCGCGAAACAGGGCGCTGATAGCCCCGTGGGCAAACAATAAGGTGTCTTTGCCGTTATACCCTGTGAGTGCAACTAGGGCTTCACGGAGGCTGTCGATATCCCAAACATGTTCATTCCACAGCCAGCGACGGCTACCTTTGGCATCGTTGGCAAATAACCCAACGCGGCCTTCAAAGCTGAATGCCTGCACAAATAGCACATTCTGGCGACGCTTCTTGGCATTGGACAAGAGTAGCTCAACCACCTGTGGCTTTAAGGTTTTCTGCTGTTCGTCTTGAATATCATCAATGCTCAAAGGCGCAGGTAGCATGGCTTGCTGTTCTAGCCAGCGGTCGGCACCTTTGCGGTTGTTGCTGATGCCTTCTTGTTGTAGGTAATCAGAAAGGCTTTGGGTGTCCCAAACGAGGCGTTGCTCTGCAGTGTGACTGGCAAATGTGATCATGATAAAAATGTCTCAAAATGCAATAAATTATGAAAAACATTATATTGTGAATTTATATGTAAGTGAAATCTCTTTTTGGAATAACAAAATTACATTTTGAGACGTGTGGTGTTAGTGGGTCACTTGCCTTGGTGTCCTAGCAAAAGCCTGCTACATTAGCATTCATCTAGTTAAGTTATGGACACCAGCATGAATGCAACCAAAGCCTTATATCGAGAAGATGCCTATTGTCAGACGGCAACAGCTACCGTGCTGGCGATCACTGAAGATGGTCACCTGGTGTTGGACCAATCTATTTTTTATCCCATGGGTGGTGGCCAACCTGGGGATAAAGGTATTTTGTCATGCCTTGGCAAGACTGATGTACAGGTGGTGGATACGCGTAATAACCGCGAGGTTTATGGTCAAATACTACACGTCGTGAGCCAGCCTTGTGAGCTTGAGGTAGGCGATGCAGTCAGTATGCAGCTGGATTGGGAAATACGATACCGTCGCATGCGTGTGCACACGGCATTGCACTTGTTGTCCGTGGTATTGCCGTACCCGGTAACGGGGGGCGCCATTGGTGAGTGCTTGTCGGATGACAAGATAGACGGGCGCTTGGATTTTGATATTGCCAATCCGGACTTCGACAAGGCGCTACTTACGGAGCAATTGCAGAGCATGGTAGACCGGCAGGCTGACGTGAGAGACCAGTGGATTACTGATGCTGAGCTGGATGCCAATCCTGACCTGGTAAAAACCATGTCGGTACAGCCGCCAAGAGGCAGTGGTGTAATTCGTTTAGTTAATGTTGAAGGTCTAGACCTGCAGCCCTGCGGTGGCACGCACCTAGCCAATATCGGTGAAATAGGCCAGGTGCGTATCAAGAAGATCGAAAACAAAGGTAAGATCAACCGCCGCGTGAGGATTGTCCTAGAGGCTTAGCGTGCCTCCCCGTCATTGCGAGAGCGTACTTCTCGTCATTGCGAGCCGAAGGCGCGGCAACCTCTAGTAGTATAGCACTTCGTCTGATGGAGATTGCTTCGTCGTACCTCCTCGCAATGACGTATGAGCTATGTTTCTCGCAATGACGATGCTATACGCTAGGTAACAGCCTGACGCTGGTTGTATTCAGCAGCTTGCCAGCTACCGGTGGCCATGATGTCGGCTAAAGTTTGTACGGTATGCCAGATATCTTCGTAACGCACATATAAGGGGGCAAAGCCAAAGCGTAGGATATCGGGGGCACGAAAGTCACCCACTATGTTGCGGGCGATAAGGTTCTGCATGATGGCATAGCCTTCTGGATGATACAGAGAAACCTGGTTGCCGCGTACACTGGCATCGGTAGGTGAGGCTAGATCGAACTCTGGGCAATGTTCTTGGACTAGCTGAATAAACACATCACCAAGCTGTTGCGCCTTGCTTCTTAATAGCGCAAGGTCGGCTTGTTCAAAAATTTCTAGGGCGCATTCTAAGGCGGCGTTGGCTAATACGGCCGGTGTGCCGCACATAGCTTGCTGAATGCCGGGTGCTGACTCGTATTGGTCTTCAAAGTTAAAGGGGCGCGCATGGCCTAGCCAGCCGGTGAGGGGTTGTTGTAATTGCGCTTGATGTTGCTTGGCGACATACAAAAATGCTGGCGAGCCGGGGCCACCATTGAGGTACTTGTAAGTACAGCCAACAGCAAAGTCGGCCTTGCAGGTGTCCAGATGAACCTGCATAGCACCGGCTGAGTGGCACAAGTCCCACAGCATCAAAGCACCCTTTTCATGGGCTTGTTGGGTAACCTTGGTCATATCCCACGTGGCGCCGCTTTTGTAGTGCACATGGGTAAGTAGAACTAGTGCAGTATCGTCATCAATGGCGCTTAACACCTGTTCCCTAGGCAGGGCAACGACCTCTATCTGGTCACCCAGCATACGCTCTAGGCCCTGTAATAAATACAGGTCTGTGGCAAAGTTGCCGGTTTCCGTAATTAGCTTGCTGCGCCCGGGTTGCATGGCGACGGCAGCGGCAGCCAACTTGAAAATATTCACCGACGTTGTGTCGCACACTAATACCTGTTCGGGTTTGGCGCCGATAAGCTTGCCAATACGGTCACCCAGCTGGGTGGGCTTTTGCATCCAGTCATGGCTATTCCAGCTTTGTATGAGGCTCTGTCCCCATTGTTGTTGCACCACCTCTTGCAAGCGTGTGTTGGTGTGCTTGGGAAGGGCGCCTAAGGAGTTACCGTCTAAGTAAATCATCGATTCTGGTAGATCAAACAGTTCACGCAATTGGCTGTTAGGGTCTTGTTGGTCAAGCTGTTGCAAATAGTTTAGGTCGATGTGGCTCATGATAGGTGCCTTGTATGCAATATTAAGTGATTAGATGCTGGTGCGTACTGACCAGAGCTCGGGGAAGAATTCTAGCGATAGGGCTTTTTGCAGGTAGCTAACACCGCCGGTACCACCGGTACCTTGCTTAAAGCCAATGATGCGTTGCACGGTTTTCATATGGTTGAAACGCCACTGTTGGAAGTGATGCTCTGTATCCACTAGTTTTTCCGCCAGTTCATACAGGTCCCAGTGCTTATCGGTATTTTGGTAAATTTCTAGCCAGGCAGCTTCTACGCTAGCGTTGGCCTCGTATGGCTGGCTAAGGTCTCGCTTGAGTAGCTCGGCATCAATAGCAAAACCGCGTTGGCTAAGTAGCTGTAAACATACGTCATATAGGCTGGGTGCCTGCAGCACAGATTGTAGGTGTTGATAGTGTTGTGGGTGATTTTTGTGTGCTTCTACCAAGGAGGCATTCTTGTTGCCCAAGAGGAATTCTAACTCACGGTATTGATAAGACTGGAAGCCGGAGCTTTGCCCTAGGCTATCGCGAAACGCGCTATAGTCAGACGGCGTCATAGTAACCAAAACTTCCCAAGCATTTACCAGCTGTTGTTGGATGCGTGCTACGCGAGTGAGCATTTTGAAAGCCGGGCGCAGGTTGTCTTGTTGAATCTGTGCGGCGGCTTCGTGGGCTTCATGTAGGCATAGCTTCATCCATAGTTCGGAGGCTTGGTGAATCACCACAAAAAGCATTTCGTCGTGTTGGCCACTTAAAGGGTGTTGCAACTCTAGCAGCGGATCAAGCTTAAGATACTGACCGTAGCTCATATCTTGTTGCCAGTGGATGCTGGATTCGTCTGTTACATCGATTGCGTTACTCATGTGGCTGGTCGCTCTTAAGTGGTTTGTACTAGGTAGTTTAGAAAATCCTATGTATGTTGTAAATCTCATAATATTTGCTATATTGATGAATTAAATTAATGGAAGTAGGCTTTTCAAGGGTTAGCTATGCCAATAAGACTGACCATGCGTCAACTACAAATGATTCGTGCTTTAGAGCAAATGGGCAGTGTTTCTGAAGCTGCGCACCAGCTGCAAGTATCTCAATCGGCTTTGAGTCACCGCATTCGTGAGGCAGAGCGGTTGTTGGACACAGATCTTTATCTGCGACAGAACAAACGTCTAGTGGCGACCATTGCCGGGCAACGAGTTGAGCATGCCGCCAGGGTGATCTTGTCGGAACTTGAGCACACAGAGCAGCATATTGCTCAGTTAAGTGCGGGCATTACTCATCAAGTGCGTATAGGCTTGCAGGTGTATGCAAGTGCTCTTTGTATGCCGCAGCTGTTGCAAATTATGCAGCAGAAATGCCCACAAGTTGGTGTGCAGTTGGTGGCTGATACGGGTTTAGATCCCATTGCTGCCGTGCGACGTCATGATATAGACATGGCTTTGATGTCGGGCGATATGGTAGTCAAGGGCTTGGAGGTGCATCCTTTGTTTGAGGATAGGTTGGTTGCTGTCGCGGCAGTAGGCCATATGTGGCAGGGGCAAGCTAGTGTTACTCCGCAAGATATTAGTCAGCAAGTTTATATTGCGCACCATACCAATCCAGAAGCCGGTCGTGAATACGAACGATTATTTAAACCTCATGATGCCTTGCCGCGTCAGGTGATTAGGGCGGGTGTCACGGAAGCGGTGCTAGCCTTGGTGAATGCCGGACAAGGTGTCACGGTGATGCCTTATTGGACCACGCAATATTATGCCAAGATGTATGCGTTATGTGTGCGGCCTATCGTGGCCGATCAGGTGGCTATTAACTGGCAGCTAGTGGCTGGCAAGGGTTTGGTTGGTGCACCTCATATGCAGGCTGTGGTGGACAGCATGAGATCGATTGTGAGCGCCGACATTTGGGGTTAGGCATAGATTAGCGGTGCATTAAGAAGGGTTTTTTGCTAAAATTCGCACTCGATTTTTACTGTTCGAGCTATGTCTTTCAACTAAGGGACTGTCATGGGAGCTATCATGTCTACAGCATCACAAGTTTTAGCCGTTAACGATGATTTGCCAATTCGCACTGCAGGCCCTGTGCATAGCGGTAAAGTACGCAGTGTGTATTGGTTAAGTGAGGCTGACAGTCAGCGTCTAATTGCTGAAAAAGGCTACAACCTACACCCTGATGCCCCTCTTGCGGTGATGGTGATTAGCGACCGTATTTCGGCCTTTGATTGCATTTGGCATGGTGAAGGTGGCCTTAATGGCGTACCGGGTAAAGGCGCTGCATTGAACGCCATTGCCAACCACTGGTTTGGTCGTTTTCGTGAGCAGGGCTTGGCCGACAGCCATATTGTTGATATCCCGCACCCCTTTGTATGGATTGTACAAAAAGCGCGCCCGGTAATGATTGAAGCCATTGCGCGCCAGTATATTACCGGCTCCATGTGGCGCGCTTATGCTAAGGGTGAACGTGAGTTCTGCGGTATTCAATTGCCTGAAGGTTTGCAAGCCAATCAGAGCCTGCCAGAGTTACTAATTACACCTTCTACCAAGGGCATACTAAAGGGTATTGCGGGTGTGCCAGAAGCCGATGATGTCAATGTGACCCGCACCAACATCGAAGAAAACTACCAAGCTTTCAAGTTTTCTTCGGCGGCTGATATTAGTCGTTATGAAACGCTGTTAAAAGAAGGCTTTTCTGTCATTTCCAGTGATTTGGCGGCTATCGACCAAGTGTTTGTGGACACCAAGTTTGAATTTGGTTATGTCACTGACGCCCACGGCAACGAAAAGCTGATTTATATGGACGAAGTAGGTACCCCGGACTCATCACGTATATGGGATGGTGCGGCCTTGCGCAAAGGCGAGATCGTTGAAAATTCCAAAGAAGGTTTTCGTCAGTTTTTGCTGAATCACTTCCCCGATGCAGATATCTTGCTAAACAAAAACCGTATGGCAGAGCGTGAAGCACTGGCCCGTGACAATGCCTTACCATTGCATGCCATGCAGGCTATCTCTGATACCTATACGGGTATCGCTGAGGCAATCACTGGCAAGCCGGTGCGTTTGAGTGATGATCCCAAGGGTGAAATTGTGGATGTACTAAATGAACAGTATGGTTTGATTATTTAGTAGATAGGTAAAATTGGTAAAATTGGGGTCATAAAATTGGGGTCAGAGTAAAATT
>DPHB01000040.1:7116-23067 GCA_003521845.1 Oceanospirillaceae bacterium
ATTTTACTCTGACCCCAATTTTACCAATTTTATTTTTAGCCTAGCAAATGCTGCAAGCTATCAATCGTGGCTTTGCTTTGCGCACTTAGTGGCATCACTGGCATGCGTGCTTCTGCTGAGCATAGGCCTAGAAGGGAGGCTGCGTACTTGGCACCAGCTGGGCTTGGCTCGGCAAACATGGCGTTGTGCAAAGGTGCTAGCTCTTCGCTGATGCGTAGGGCTGTGTTGTAGTCTCCAGCAGCACAGGCGGCTTGCATGGCAGCGCAGCGGGTTGGCGCTACGTTAGCGGTTACAGAAATGCAACCGTGGCCACCCGCGGCGTTGTAGGCCAATGCTGTCATGTCTTCTCCCGACAAGTAGGCGAAGTCGTCACCGACAACCAAGCGTTCTTGAGTTACACGGCTTAAATCACCAGTTGCGTCTTTAACACCTACAACGTTCTTTAGTGCCGCAAGTTTCGCCATGGTGGCAGGCTGGATGTCGACAATGGCACGTGGTGGAATGTTGTAGATCACCATTGGGATATCTACATTGTCGTGTACAAACTCAAAGTGTGCGAACAGGCCATCTTGGTTAGGGCGGTTGTAATAACCGGCGACACACAAGATAGCATCAGCGCCAGCGTCCTTGGCGTGCTGGGCATAGGCTAGGGCTTCAACTGGGTTGTTGGAGCCAGCGCCAGCAATAACTGGTACGCGGCCGTTGGCTTCTTCTACGGTGATCTCAACCACGCGTTTGTGCTCGGCTTCGCTCAAAGTAGGGGATTCGCCGGTGGTACCGACTGGCACGAGTCCTTGGGTGCCTTTGTCTAGCTGCCAGTTTACCAAACGACGCATGGCGTCTTCGTCTAACTTGCCGTTGCTAAAGGGGGTTACCAAGGCTACATATGAACCGCTGAACATGAAGATCTCCTAGTTGTAAGGTACGCAGGCTGCGGGCGTAAAAAAACCCGATTGCTTAGCGACCGGGTTTTTACAGATTGTTAGTTATTTCATCCGCGTAGCACCAAGCCGCCAAAGGTTAATTTTGGTTTGTTGGCTAGGTGTTTTAAGTGCTGGGCAGAATTCATGGGCGTATTTTAAACCTATCCCTCACCCGCAACAAGTGTAGCTGGGCAAATAATGAGCATTTTAATCAAGGCGCTTAAATTGGTGTGGGACTTGATTATCGACTTTAGTCGAGGTAAATTGACGTCGGTACCGATTGTATACAATCGTGCTAACCATTAAATTTTGCTGTTAATATAAATAAAATAGGAGAACAGCTATGGCCGATTCCTCTCTAGGAACGCCGGAACAATTGAAAGATCCGGACTATATCCCGCCCATGGCGCAAGCCGTACCGCTAGGTATACAACACGTATTAGCCATGTTCGCCAGTAACGTCACTCCTGCCATTATCGTGGCTGGTGCGGCTGGTTTTGGATTTGGTTCTAACTCTCCCGACTTCCCTGTCATGATCTATATGATTCAAATGTCCATGCTGTTCGCCGGTATTGCGACCTTGATTCAGGCTATTGGTATGGGGCCTGTCGGCGCACGCTTGCCGATTGTGCAAGGTACGTCCTTTGCTTTCCTACCAGTGATGATTCCAGCGGTAGCTGGACTCGGCGTCGCCGGCCTAGGTGGGCTTATGACCGGGGTGTTTATTGGTGGTCTTTTCCACTTCTGCCTAGGTAGCTTTATTGGACGTATACGTTTTGCTTTGCCGCCGCTGGTGACGGGCCTCATCGTGTTGATGATTGGTTTGGCACTGGTCAAGGTAGGTGTTCAGTATGCCGCCGGTGGTGTGCCTATGATGGGTAAGCCTGAGTTTGGTAGCATGGCTATGTGGGGCCCAGCCCTAGTCGTTATTGCTGTTACCCTAGCACTGAAGTTCTTCACTAAGGGTATGACCTCGGTAGCAGCGGTATTGATCGGAATGGTTGCCGGTTACATCGTGGCTTACTTTATGGGGCAGATTAGCTTTGGTAACATTGGTAAGGCGTCTATGTTTGCTATGCCGATGCCTTTCGCTTGGGGTTTTGAGTTTAACTCTGCCATTATTATTGGTATGTGTTT
This sequence comes from Oceanospirillaceae bacterium, assembly GCA_003521845.1. Lineage (GTDB taxonomy): Bacteria > Pseudomonadota > Gammaproteobacteria > Pseudomonadales > Balneatricaceae > Njordibacter. The sequence continues at coordinate 9,177 of DPHB01000040.1, forward strand.
TATGGCCTTTATCTCGGCTATTGAAACAGTGGGCGATGTGTCGGGTATCACCAAGGGTGGTGCTGGCCGTGAAGCAACTGATAAAGAGATTAGTGGTGCTACCTATGCCGATGGTTTGGGTACCTCTATTGCTGGTATCTTTGGTGGTTTGCCAAACACGTCTTTCAGCCAAAACGTCGGCCTAGTGTCCATGACCGGTGTAATGAGCCGTCGTGTAGTAGCTATCGGTGCTGTGTTCTTAGTGGTGTGTGGCTTTATTCCTAAGATCGGTGCCATCGTAGCGACTATCCCTACCCATGTATTGGGTGGTGGTGTCATCGTGATGTTTGGTATGGTCTGCGCGGCCGGTATTAACATGCTGTCTGACGTGAACTGGAACCGTCGCAATATGGTGATCTTTGCTGTGTCGCTATCTGTTGGTCTTGGCTTACAGATGGTGCCTGACGCGGTTCAGCATTTGGGTGGTACTTTGAAGATCTTGATGACTTCTGGTTTATTGCCAGCGGCTATCTTAGCCATCATTTTGAACTTGGTTCTACCTGAAGAAATTGGTGAATAACTGTTTCTTTGTACTGCATTAGCTCCTTTTAGTTTTTAGAGAGAGCTGCATAAAAAGGCCGCTTACCGTAAGGGAGCGGCCTTTTTGGTTCTTGAAGTTCAACACAAAAGAGAGCAGAGCACTGATTAAGGTTTGTGCCACCGTCTCGGTCAGCGGGTGATAAGCCCTGACTTCATTAGCTGCGGCCTTCCAGGCTCCCCTCAGTCAGCAAAAAGCCAAACAAAAGGCGTTTGTCTTTTGGCCTTCCTCGGCGCTAGCTTTGAAGATTACGTCAGGGCTTATCACCCGCTTCCCTAAGAATGTGCCAGCTAAGGCCGTTAATCAGCTTGTTGTAAAAGCCAATCCTTTAGGGCTATGACGGCAGGGGTGAGGGCTTTGCGCCTTGGCGCGATTAGGGTAAAGGTGTTATTGCTATGCCATTGCTTGGTGCCGAGGCGGATTAAACGCTGGTCGTCCAGCAAGTCCTTAACGATATGGTTCCAGCCTAGGGCAACACCTTGCCCTGCAATAGCAGCAGAAACCGCCACAAAGTAATCGCTGCAGGTTTGACCGCGGCTAAAGTGAGGGTTCACTGAGGCGTCGATAAGGCTGAGTTGTGGCTGGTCATTGGTAGCTTGCACCCAATCATGCCAATTGACTCTACCTTCGCGGCTGTTCTCCATATGTATTAAAGGTAAGTTTTGTAAGGCTGCTACGTTGACCTGGTGTGCCGCAATTTGTTTGTCTGCTAAAAGGCTAGGGCTGCACACGGGGTAAACGATTTCATCTAACAGAGGCCAGGTGTGGAAGTCTTGTTCAGGTAGTGCAGTGTTGGCTAGGGGGATGGCTAGGTCGTAGCCACTGGTTGCTAGATTGCTGTCATTGTCCCGAGAAACAATGTTTACCACCGTGTTGGGATGCTGTTGATAGAAGTCGGCGATCCGAGGTAGTAGCCAATAGGTGGCGGTGGCGGTAGATAAGCTGAGAGTAACTTGCTGTTGATCGTTAACTGGGCGGCGAATCTTGTTTATGGTACTTGCTAATTGGTCAAAGCTTTGCACACAAGCCATAAATAATTCTTGGCCCTCTCTGGTTAATTCGATACCGTTTCTATGACGGGTTAACAAGTGCACGCCAAGCTGCTTTTCTAGCTTCTTTAAAGTTTGGCTAACGGCTGGTTGAGTTAATCCTAAAGCCTTGGATGCTGCCGACATGGAGCCGTTACGTGCCACGCTTTCAAATACGGATAGACCGTGCAAAGGTAATCTATCTGGGTCTGTCGAGGAGGCGAGTTTGGCGCACATGTCTAGGTATTTAGTATAATATAAAGTTATATAAAGATTAGCTGCTGTTTGGCTGTTAAGCAAGCCTTTTGCCTTTAAAATGCCACAACTAATAGGGGTATTATGCCTAACAAATAAATCCTTGAGAGGAGCATGTGTCATGGCCAGACGTAGTCGTCAGCGTGGAGTTGCGCGTGCCGCTATAGCGGTAGCACCATTTATAGAACGTAAGATTCCTTACTTTGATTTTTGTTCTGCCGAACAAATAGAGCAGATTGAAGTCCATGTCGATTGGTTGCTGCAAGAAATAGGTGTTGAATTTCGTGACGATCCCAAGGCTTTGGAAATATTGCGTGCTGGCGGCGTGGATGTGCAAGGCGAGAAGGCGCGTTTTCCAGCGGGTTTAGCGCGTAAGTTGTGTGCCACTATTCCGAGTGAATTTACCCAGGTAGCCCGTAATCCCGCTAAGAGTGTGCGTATTGGCGGCCGCAATCAGGTGTTTGCACCGGCTTATGGTTCACCCTTTGTGCGTGATCTTGATAAAGGCCGTCGCTATGGCAGCATCGAAGATTTTAATAACTTAGTAAAATTAGTGAAGGATTTGCCACACTTGCATCACTCAGGTGGTGTAGTGGTGGAACCCTGCGATGTGCCAGTGAATAAGCGCCATTTGGATATGGTGTATGGGCATATGCGTTATTCCGATAAGCCATTCTTGGGCATGATTACCGCTACAGAACGTGCCGAAGATTCCGTTGAAATGGCTAAAGTGTTATTTGGCGCGGAGTTTATGCAAGACAACGTGGTGATCATGGGCAACGTTAATGCCAATTCCCCCATGATGATCGACAAGGTGGCCTCGGAGGCTATTCAGGTCTACTGTGGCGCCAATCAGGCGATTATTGTGGCACCCTTTATTTTGGGTGGTGCTATGGGGCCTGTCACCACCGCTGCGGGTGTGGCTCAAGCTATGGCCGAGGCCATGGCAGCCGGTGCCTTTAGCCAGCTAGTACGTAAGGGTGCGCCCTATGTGATGGGCAACTTCTTGTCGTCCATGAGTTTGAAATCCGGTGCCCCCACCTTTGGTATGCCAGAGCCCATCATGTCCAACTATATGATCGGCCAATTGGCGCGCCGTTTGGGCATTCCGTTACGCTGTGGTGGGTCTTTAACGGCGTCTAAGGTGTGTGATGCGCAAGCCGCCTACGAAAGCGCCGATTCTATGCATTCTACGGCCTTGGCGGGTGCCAACTATGTGTTGCACTCGGCGGGTTGGTTGGAAGGCGGTTTGTCCATGGGCTATGAGAAGCTTATTTTGGATGCCGATCGCTTAGGCGTATATCAGAGTATGTTGGCTGGTGTGGCGACAGATACCAATGGTTTGGCGGCGCAGGCTTATGAGGAGGTCCCCGCAGGCGGGCACTTCTTAGGTTGTACCCATACCATGAATAACTATGAGACGGCTTTCTATGATGCTCAGATGTCAGATTCTGAGAGTTTTGAGCAGTGGCAGGAGAATGGCAGTAAGGAATCGGTAGTGCGGGCTAATGAGCGTGTGAAGAGCATGTTAGCTAATTACGAAATGCCCCCGATGGATGAGGCCGTTGTAGACGCTCTAGACGACTATGTATCGCGCAAGAAGGCCAGCATGGATGATGCTTGGTACTAGTTAGGATAGTGCCATCCTGATACAGGTCTGTGCCAGCCTCGCGGCATGCAGGTTGGTTATAACTGTGCCACCCCGTCGGTATGTGGGCCAGTTATGCATGACTCCATGAACGGTGGCCATCCTGGCTGCCCTCTCTCTCAAAAAAGCCCTGCTAAATGCGCAGGTCTTTTTTGTTCACTCGGCGCTCGTTCTTGACAGTGCGTCATGCATAACTGGCCCACATCCCTCAGTTTCGTGGTTCGTATTTTGATACCGTAAGTTCGGTTATACTTCAGATTACGCCTACCGCAGGAAACTCAAAATGCTGCTTTTCTATACTTTCCTTGATACACCCATTGGTCAATTGTTGTTGGCTGGAGAGGGTGAGGTGTTGCACTTTTTGGGGTTTCCCAAGGGGAAGATGGCCATTGACCCCAAGCCGCAGTGGCGCAGGGATGAGGCTATTTTGCAGCAGGCTAAAGGGCAGTTGCAGGAGTACTTTACGGGGCAGCGCCAGGAGTTTGATTTGCAACTAGCCCCTCATGGTACGGAATTTCAATTGCAGGTGTGGCAGCAGTTGCAGCAAATTCCCTATGGTCGTGTTTGTTCTTACAGTGAACTGGCTATTGCTATAGATCGCCCTAAAGCTGTACGTGCTGTGGGTGCAGCCAATGGCCAAAATCCTATCCCTGTGATCATTCCCTGTCATCGTGTTATTGGTGCTAATGGTCAGCTAACGGGTTTTGGTGGTGGTTTAGACACTAAGCAGCATCTACTAAAACTAGAAGGCATCGAAGTAGATGGCGAACGCCAGATAGCGTTGTTTTGATTACTGAAGACAAGCAGGTTTGTACTGACTGAAGCAGGGCGTTGGCTGTTAGATTACGTAGTATTCAGAACGAGCGCCGCGGGCAGGCAAAAGACAAACGCTTTTTGTTTGGCTTTTAACTAACTAAGGGCAGCCAGGATGGCCGCCGTTCACGGAGTAATTTAAGCTGCGCCCTGCCCGGATTCAGTGTTCTGGGTTGAGTGTACAGAGTCAGGCACTTTTGCTGCGCAAAAAAGCCAGACACCTGGGCTGGTCGTTACCAGACTCTAGGTTTTGAAGTGTACGGAGTCAGGCACTTTTGCTGCGCAAAAAAGCCAGACACCTAGGTTAGTCGTTGCCAGAGTCCGCGGTTTGGCCGAACAATATCTTACGAGCTGCTTCGTCATCAATGCTTTTACGAAAGTCAGCGCCGATTAGCTGGCCACGTGCGGCAGCAGGGCGGGCTTGGATGGTTTCAATCCAGCGCTTGAGGTTAGGGAAATCATTGACGTCCTGACCTTGGCGCTCATTCAAAATTGCCCACGGCCAGCAGGCCATATCGGCAATAGAATAATCACCAGCTAAAAATTCACGATCAGTCAAGCGACGATCCATAACCCCGTACAAACGATTGCACTCATTGGTATAGCGATCAATACCATAAAGCACGGTTTCCGGAGCGTATTGGCGGAAATGATGAGCTTGCCCTGCCATCGGGCCTAGGCCACCCATTTGCCAGAATAACCACTGATTAATCTCTTGGCGGGTGCGTAAGTCTTGGCTGTAAAACTGGCCGTACTTATCGCCCAGATATTGCATAATGGCGCCAGATTCAAACATGCTAATAGGTTCACCGCCGTCAGCCGGATCATGGTCAACGATAGCAGGCATGCGGTTGTTGGGAGCAATTTTTAAAAACTCGGGCTCAAACTGATCCCCCTTCATGATGTTAACGTACTTAAGATTATAAGGCACGCCAAGCTCTTCCAGCATGACGGTAATCTTCCAACCATTAGGGGTGGGCCAGTAATAAAGATCAAGCATCGGACTTTCTCTGCAATTTATTGTATGAATAGATAGCGATCAGTGTAACGCCACTGCCCAACCACTGCCATAGGTTTAAGCTTTCAGACAGGATTAGATAGCCAAAAATGAGGGTAAATACGGGCTGTACCAAGGCAAAAGGCGTGATCTGTTGAATGCCATGGGTATGAATTAATCGGTACCATAGGGTATAGCCAACAATAGACGAAAATACCACTACATAGGCCAGGCTAGCGATGGCCGGTAAGGTAATGTAATCCATGGTAGGGGTGCCATCGTTGGTGTACCAATAGAAAGTAAAACTAATGGGTGCCGTAACAATGGCAATGCAAAACTGAATGGACATGGTCGATATGCTGGGTAAACGTCGTACCTGAATATTGCCCACAGCCCATAGGAAAGTACTAAGGGTAATAAGCAGCATACCCATTTGTAGCGAAATATTACCTGATAACCAAGTCGGCACTGTGGCACCGAGGGTGGCTACGGTGATGGCCAGTACCTGCCAACGGGTAAGGCGTTCATTGAGTATTAAATAACCTAAGAAAGCCGAAAACGGGCCGCCTAGTAGCAAGCAGAAACTGGCAACAAAGCTAGGTACAAAGGTCAGGCCGATGGTCAGTAGATAAAAATGCCCCATACCCATGACGAGTGCTAATGGCAGCAATTGACGTAGTTGTTGTAGATTGACACGTACAAAGGGTAGCAACACCAGTATCAGGGCACCAAAGCGTAAGGTGTTAAACAGTAATGGTGGCAAATCGCCCATGGCGATTTTCATGATTACCACGTTTAAGCCCCAGATAGCCGAAACTGTAAGGGCCCCCATTACTGGGTGTAAGAAAATGGGTGGTATAGTCATTGGTCAACTAAGTACTTAAAAGCAGAGCGTGAAAGACCAATAGTGGCGGATAAGTTGAGGTGGGGTCAATAGTGAGTGGGACAAATTGAAAAATTGGGGTCAGAGTAACATTAATAATTAATGTTACTCTGACCCCAATTTTACACTGACCCCAATTTTACAATGTTATGACCAAGGGAAGGGGCTGCTGGAAACAGGGTGCAGCTGGCCTTGCGCATAGCGGGAGAAGCGGAATGGCTCTAGCAAACGGTTCTTGTTGCCGGTAGCGACTTCTTCTGCTACTAGCTTACCCACACCTAGCATTTTGTAGCCGTGGTTGGAGTCGGCAATAAAGTAACAGTTCTGGAAGAACTGATCAAAGATGGGGAAGGAGTCTGGGGTGAAGCAACCAATACCGCCGCTGGCTTCGTCCTTGTACTTCACCATGGTGCCTTCAAAACGCTTTTGGCAGTGCGCTAGAGCCGATACCCACATGTGAGCAAACTCTGGGCCGACGATAAATTCTGGCGATTCTGGACCGTATGGGTCAACGTCTACATCGTCAGCGCTCTTTTCTACCTTAAATGGCGCTGCGCCGCCTTGTACACCACCGAAGTGGAAGTCTGGCTTGTAGTAGATGCCCCACATTTCGTCCGTTACAAGGGAGCCGTCTTCGCAGGAATACAAGGGCTCGTTGGAATCCACGTGAATAACGGGTGGCATGTTGCCTTCGTTGTCGACTTGTAGCTTTGGATCTACGCCCAAAGTGCCTTCTTGTAGTGACCAGAATACCCACGTTGGGATATCGGTGTGCATGGTGCCATCGGCACCTTTGATCGCGACTGTCTTAGGTAGTTCTAGCATGTCCCAGAAGGTCTTGGCCCAAGGGCCAGCGCCAATAACAACCTGGCCACATTCAATGTTGCCCCGGTCGGTTTCAACGGCAGTGATAGCGCCGCCAGCTTGGGTAAAGCCAGTCACGGTAACACCTGTGATGATACGCACGTCTTCGGCTTCCGCCTTGGTTGCTAAACCATACATGGCCTTGGTGTTGTTGGCGTAGCCGCCTTTCTTTTCGTGCAATACGGAGGTAATGCCCTTGGCCTGCCAGTCATGGAAGATGCCTTTCATGTAGGTACTACTGTCGGCTTCGCCTTCGATAAAGGTGGATTCGTAGCCAATGGCTTTTTGCTGTTCGTAGATGGTAGCAACGTCTTCGTGCATACTTTCTGGGCTGATCTGCATATACCCTACTGGGTGGTAGGAGTAAGCTTCGGCATCGGATTCCCAAACTTCTACAGAGTGCGCCATTAGCTCACGCATAGCTGGCTGGTAGTAGTTGTTACGTACCACACCGCAGGCGATACCTGTGGCGCCAGCGGCAATGCCGGCTTTATCTAGGATGATAATATCGCGACCGTCACCCTTGCCACGAGCCTTTAGCTCTAGTGCCAAGTGATAGGCGGTAGATAGGCCGTGAATACCGGCGCCAACAATAACGTAGGGAGAAGAAGCAGGAAATGCCATGACAAGTCTCTAGGTAGGTTTAATTTACTCGTCCATAGTGCGCTGATTCAGGTTAATAAAGTAATAATATAACGTCGTATATGAAGACTATTACGACATTTTGCGATAGTATCCGGAAAAATGTCATTGCGAGGAGCGTAGCGACGAAGCAACCTCTCAGGCCTGCGCTTTGCCCGATAGAGATTGCGTCGCTCCGCTCGCAAAGACGGGGGGGGTGAGGCTCGCAATGACGGTTAATTAACCAACAAGGCTTTATATGCGTCGTTTCGGATTTTTGTTAATACCAGGGTTCTCCATGTTGTCCTTGGCAGCCGCGGTAGAGCCGTTGCGTATGGCCAACGCGCAAGCTGGTAAGGAACTCTACATTTGGGACTTCCTTAGTTGGGATGGTCACGCTGTACTTGCCAGTAATCATATGAGCACCGCGCCAACCTTAGCAATGGCACAATGCCGGCAGTTGGATGTGTTGCTAGTTGTCGCCGGCATAAACGTTGCCACCTTCGGTGATGATGCCTTCTTTAGTGGGTTGCGTAGTGCCTGTCGGCAAGTACCGGTGTTTGGTGCCACGTCTACGGGTAGTTTGTTGTTAGCCAAAGCCAAGTTGTTGCGTCAGCGTACCTGCACTATTCACTGGGAATATGTGGAGAGCTTTCGCGAGCAGTTTTCCGATGTGAATATGAGTGGTGAGCTGTATGAATTTGACGGCAATCTTATGACTTGTTCTGGTGGTTCGGCAGGCATGGATATGATGCTGCAGTTGATTTCTGGTGAATATGATTATGAGCTTGCCATGCAGGTTGCAGAGCAATATATGCATCCGGCTATTCGTCCAGCCCACGATGATTCGCGTATGAAGTTGCAAAGCCGGCTTAACATAAGCAACACGCGTTTGGTGAAAGCTGTGGAGGTCATGCAAGGGCAGTTGGAGCAGCCTCTTTCTAGTGTCGAAGTGGCAGCGGCCGCCAACATGTCGGTACGGCAGATGGAACGCCTGTTTAAGCAGCAGTTTGCACAAACACCTGTGCAATTTTATTTGCACTTGCGTTTGCAAAAAGCCCAGCATCTTTTGCACCAATCGAGTTTGTCTATTACGCAAATTGCCAATGCTTGTGGTTTCAATTCTGTGTCTTATTTTGCCCGCTGTTATCGCCAACAATTTGCCTGTACACCATCGGCAGAACGCTAATCATGGGACGAGTTGGGGCTTGTACTAACGGGTTTTGGCTAATTGCTAAATTAATGTTAAAAAATGCTTAAAAAGTGCGTTTTAGCATAGTTTTGCGCTAGTGAAAGTCATATAATTTTGCTGATGTCATAAGGACACATAAACCAACCTACGGAGAGCATCTTCCATGTTTGAGTCACTGCAATCAGTGCCAGCCGATCCAATATTAAAACTAGCCGCAATGCATCGCGACGATACCAATCCCAATAAAGTAGATTTGGGTCTTGGCGTATACAAAGACGAGCAAGGTCACACGCCAATTATGCGTGCCGTTGCCGCCGCAGAAAAACGTTTATTGGATATGGAAGATAGCAAAACCTACGTAGGTATGGCCGGCTGGGCGCGTTACAATCAATTGATTGCTGACGTTGTATTGGGCGACAACAATGCTCAAGCTGCTGCTGATCGTTTGGCGATTGCCCAGACACCAGGTGGTACGGGTGCCTTGCGTGTACTTTGCGATTTTATTAACCAAGCCAAAGCCGGTGCTAAAGTTTGGGTGGGTAACCCCACTTGGGCCAACCACCACGCTATCATTGCGAGTGCTGGGTTAACTATCGATGAGTTTCCTTACTTTGATGCGTCTACTCATAGTGTTGATTTTGATGCCATGATGGCCAAGCTAAATGCCGATGCACAAGCTGGCGATGTGGTTTTGTTACACGGTTGCTGCCATAACCCTAGTGGTGCAGACTTGAACCTAGACCAATGGCAAGCCTTTGCTGACTTGGCTCAAGCTAAGGGTTTGATCCCCTACATTGATATTGCTTACCAGGGCATGGGTGATGGTATGGAAGAAGACGCTGCTGGTTTGCGTATGGTGGCTAGCCAAGTGCCAGAAATGATCATAGCTAGCTCTTGTTCCAAGAATTTCGGCCTGTACCGTGAACGTACCGGTACTGCCATTGTGGTTGCTAAAGATGCGGCTACAGCAACTATTGCCCAGGGCCAGATGAACGGTGTTATCCGTGGTAACTACTCCATGCCACCTTCTCATGGTGCCTTGGTAGTGCAGACAATTCTGGATGATGCTGAACTAAAGGCGGACTGGTTGGCTGAGCTGGCTGAGATCCGTGAGCGTATTGCACGCCTACGTGGTGAGTTGGTTGTGGCGCTTAAAGAAGCCGGTGTCGAACAGGACTTTAGCTTTATCCAGCGTCAAAAAGGTATGTTCTCCTTCTTGGGTGTGAACAAGGATCAGGTTGATAGCCTGGTTAACGAGCACAGTGTTTACTTGGTAGGGTCTAGCCGTATCAACGTTGCTGGTCTTAACAACTCCACCATGACTAACTTTGCTAAAGCGGTTGCCGCTGTATTGTAATTGCGTCGTAGCAAGCTAGTATTAAAAGCCGCCGAGAGCGGCTTTTTTGTATCTGAGTTATTGCTGAGGAGTAAGACCCTAGTGCGGGATTTTATACACTTGACCGATTATGACGCCGCCGAGCATGGATGCTAGAACATGGAGTAGCGCGAGGACTGTCTTTTAGGCCGAGTTCCGCAGCGCCCATGGGATAGCAGGCACGCGCAGGGAAGGTGGCGAAGCCAGCCAAGGAAGTTAGGGCAAGTGTATAAAGTTCCGTGCAAGGGTCGTGCAGTTCGCTGATTGCATGATTTCTGTTGCAGTCTGCGACTAGATGGTTTTGGGGTTAGAGCTGATGCTATGGCTTTGGCATAATGTAGGAATGACGATTTGAGATACCTAGAGACAACAACCATGCAAATACCCTTTGAAAAATACGGTAATGGTGAATCGACACTGCTCTTCGCCCATGCCAATGGCTTTCCTGCTGGTGCATATCGCAGTTTGTTGCAACAGCTGGCACAAGTACACACAGTGTATGCGGCACAATTGCGCCCCATGTGGCAAAGCTTGAGCGATTTCCATAAGGAATATAGCGATAGCCAGTTTTGGCAGCGTATGGCAGATGATCAAATAACCTTTATTGAACAACATGGCTTGGCACCGGTGACTTATATTGGCCACTCCCTCGGGTCGGTAGTCGGGCTGCTAGCGGCTACAAAACGTCCTGACTTGTTTAAGCGTCTGATCATGGTAGAACCGGTATTTCTGAAAGCACGTTATACACGCTTGATGCGATATATGCCCATGCACCTTAAGCGGCGTGTGCCGATTGTGAAAAAGGCTTTAGGGCGCCCTGATCGCTGGCCAGATAGGCAGGCGGCATTTGATTTTCATCGTAGTAAACGGGTGTTTTCGGGGCTTTCTGATACCGTGCTGTGGGATTACATTAATTCAGGCGTAGGGCCTGTAGATGGCACAGAAACCGGCGAGAGCCCAGGTCAGGTGGGCTTGTTGTTTGATAAGCACTGGGAGGCTTTGGCCTATAGTACGGTGCCGACTATCTGGAAGATGTTGCGAGAAACTCAGGTGCCTATACACTTGTTACGGGCTGAACATTCCGATACCGTAAACGAGGGAGCTTGGCAGCGTTGGCAGACTTTACCTGGACCCAAGCAAGCTATTGAATTTGCAGGTGCTAGGCACTTGTTGCCGCTTGATGAGCCAGAACTGGTGGCCAATACCGTGCTTGAATTGTTGGCGAATGATGCCATCTAAAATAGACTATAATTGACCAACAAATATAATTGGGAGTTGAACATGGCTGGAGCCAGCTTACTTGCCTTAATAGATGACATTGCTACCTTGCTGGACGATATTGCCGTCTTGTCAAAGGTCGCGGCAAAAAAGACAGCAGGTGTACTGGGCGATGATTTGGCCGTCAATGCTGAACAGGTGAGTGGTGTTAAGGCCGAACGAGAATTGCCCGTAGTTTGGGCCGTGGCCAAGGGCTCCTTTCGTAATAAATTTATCTTGGTGCCGGCTGCGCTATTGATGAGCTTGTTCGCGCCCTGGTTGATTACCCCTGTGTTAATGCTAGGTGGTGCTTTTTTATGCTACGAAGGCTACGAAAAGCTGCATGAATGGTTGTTTCATAAAGCTGAACAACATGACCCCAAGGAGCGTGTTGAACGACTACAAAGTGAAGATTTATTGGCCCTAGAACAGGCGAAAATAAAGGGAGCGATTCGTACTGACTTTATTCTCTCGGCAGAAATCGTGGTCATTACTTTAGGCTCGGTGAGTAGCGCACCTTTCTCAACTCAAGTGATGGTGGTGTCTGGTTTGGCTTTGCTATTCACGGCTGGTGTGTACGGACTTGTGGCCGCTATAGTTAAGATGGATGACGCAGGTATATTCCTTATGCAGCGCCCTGGGCAAGGCTTGTGGCACCGCTTTACACAAAAACTTGGCAGTGCCTTATTGAATTCTGCAGCACCTTTGATGCGCACCCTAACGGTGGTGGGTACCATTGCCATGTTTTTGGTGGGTGGCGGCATACTTGTACACGGCATGCCTTTTTTGCATCACCTGATGGATTATGCTGACCATTGGGTGGGTGGCTTGCCTAGTTTTAATGCACTTGCTGGTGCCTTAATACCAAGCCTGATTAATATGGCTATTGGCCTAGTTGCTGGTGCTATCGTAGCGGTGGGTATGGGTGTGGTTAGTAAGGTTAGGGGATAGTCGTCTTTGCGAGGAACCTAGTGACGTGGCAATCTCTTAGTTCCGGCACTTGGCCTGATCGAGGTTGCTGCGGTGCCCTTGCCATGACAAAGCGTTTAGCTATGTAGAGCCAATTGCAGGCTAGCGCGCATTTTCAAAGCGCGTGCTTGTTGTTCTCGGCCTTGCGTGCAAACCACCATGGCGGCGGCAAAGTAGGCCTGCAGCAGCGCGTACATGGCGGTGTCCACCGCGCCATATTGTTGCGTATAGAGTTCACGCATACGGCTATGCCAATTGATGTGCTTAAAGCCTTGCATGGCTTCGTCTTGCCAATCAATGGCCCAGCGGTAGTGATGATTCAAACTGTCTGCTTTAGTACCCTCAAAACCGGCTAATAACAATCGCTGCTGGCGCATGGCCGGTAGTTCGCCTGTTGCATATGACTCGTACTTGCCCAGATCAAATAGTGGGTGTCCGGCACCAATACCTGCTACAGAAATAGGGTCGATAAGTATCAGCTGACGTGGCCAGTCGACGCCTGTTTCAGCACTTGTATCGGTAGCCGGCAATAACATATTTTCAAGAAATAAATCACCGTGCAAACGTACCTGTGGACTGCTATCAAAACGCGTCAAAACAGGGCTTGGATAGATGCTTTGTAATTGCTCTTGTAGAGAGCTGACAGGAACATCATTAATCTTAATTTGACCCAATAAGCAGTGTAATTGCGCATGCTCTTGTAGGCATATATGGGCTTTTTCGAGAGTGCTTTTTATGTTTTCAACAAGCAGTGGAGTGGCTGTTGAAGGTGTGTGTAGTTGCTGAAACAGACGTTGCCCCAAGTAGCTTTGCATGGCCTCCGCTTGGTCTTGGTTAAACAGCTGTTGGCAGGCGATCTGGCCGACATCAACATAGCCATCCATATACCCCATATCATAACCCGTAGTGGTATGGTCCCAAGTGTCCAACAAGGGTGGAAAGCAATCACGCAATTGAGTTTCTAAAGTTGCTAAATAGTTGGCTTCGGCGCGTAAATTATTTTGCCCCCAAGGGCCAGCTGATGCCGCACCTTTACTGATTTTGCGTACGCGCTGGCTACCGTCATCAATGGCAACAATAGCCGTGCGGTCCCAATAACCATCGCGTAACAGCTGTACTTCTTGGGCGCTGCAAGGTGATGGCAAGTGGCTGGCGGGCATAGGGCTAGTCTCTAGTGATCAAATTGCAGTTTGCACAAACGCTGGTATAACTCAGACTGTTCTAACAATTCATCGTGTTTGCCTTGGGCAATGATGCGGCCTTCTGCCATTAATAGAATGCGGTCCGCGTGCATAACTGTAGCCAAACGATGGGCAATGATCAAGGTGGTACGGCCTTGCATTAATTCTTGCAGGGCTGCCGTAACCTTGGCCTCACTTTCTGCGTCTAGGGCGCTAGTGGCTTCGTCTAGC
>DPHB01000040.1:23230-23578 GCA_003521845.1 Oceanospirillaceae bacterium
CAATAAAATGGCTGGATTCTTAAGCATGGCACGGGCAATGGCAACACGCTGGCGCTGGCCACCCGATAAACGCACACCCTGTTCGCCTAGGTAACTGTTATAACCCTCTGGTAAACGCATAATAAAGTCATGGGCGTTGGCTTGGCGTGCGGCATCTTGCGTGGCTTGATCGCTGGCAGTGGGGTTGCCGTAGCGAATATTATGCCAAACATCACTACTGAACAGAGTAGGCTGCTGAGGCACGACACCTAGGTGCTCACGTAGGTTCTGTGGGCTTAAATCGGTTATGGCGGCATCGGCTACTGTTATCTGGCCTACTTGGGGGTCATAGAAACGCTGCAGCATTTC
>DPHB01000040.1:23725-24000 GCA_003521845.1 Oceanospirillaceae bacterium
ATAGAAACGCTGCAGCATTTCAAATAGCGTGGTTTTACCAGCACCAGAAGGGCCAACGATGGCCACAGTTTCACCGGCTTCGATGGTGAAGCTAAGGTCTTCTAGCGCATTTTGATCGGGGCGCGACGGGTAGGCAAAGGTAACACCTTCAAAACTCAGCGGTAATGGGCCGTCAGGCAGGCTAACTGGCGCAGCTGGTGCGGCAATGTCCGGCTCTGCGGATAACAAATCCATTAATCGTTCGGTGGCTCCGGCCGCTCTTTGTAGTTCGCCAT
>DPHB01000040.1:24149-26532 GCA_003521845.1 Oceanospirillaceae bacterium
CCGCTCTTTGTAGTTCGCCATAGACTTCTGAAATAGTGGCTACGGCCATGGCTACCATGATGGCATAGAAGACAAAGGCCGATAATTCACCCGAGGTGATCAAGCCGCTGCCAACATCCTGTGCACCTACCCAAATCATGGTGGATAGGCCGGTGAAAACGAGCGTCATGGCAATGATGATCAATAGCGAGCGTTGTAGGATGCGCTTCTTGGCGACATTAAAGGCTTTCTCCACTTCACCACTAAAGGCTAAGGCTTCTTCCGCTTCACGGGTAAAGCCTTGAACAACCTTGATGTTTTGTACAATTTCACCGGCATAGGTGCCTACTTCGGCCACTGTATCTTGGCTTTGACGAGATAAGCTGCGTACCCGACGCCCATACATCATCATGGGAAGCACGATCAAGGGCACGCTGGCCAGGACGATTAAAGCCAGCTTGAGGTTGGTCACTAGCATCATCACTAGGCCACCGGCAAAAGTTAAGGTGTTGCGCAGGGCCATGGAGATTGACGAACCAATAATAGACTGCAGCAAGGTGGTATCGGTGGTGAGACGGGCGTTGATCTCACCACTGCGGTTTTCTTCAAAATAGTGGGGGTGCAGGGTAAGTAGATGTTTGAATACGGCCAAGCGGATATCGTTGCTGACGCGTTCGCCCAGCCACGACACGAGATAAAAGCGGATAAAGGTGCCAAAAGCTAGGGCCACCGTGATGGATGCCAAGATCATCATGGCTTGATTGAGCAGAGCAGGGTCGGCTGAATCAAAGCCTTGGTCCACCAAAATACGAATGCCTTGGCCCAAGGCTAGGGAGACACCAGCGGTAAAAATTAGTGCCAGAACAGCGCCAAAAACCATTTTTCGGTAGGGCTTGATAAAGGGCAGAAGTTGCACAAGTAGCTGCATACCAGCCTTTTCAGAACTAGGTTTGGCTTTGTTGCTAGTGGCCGAATTTTCACTCATAGCAGGAGCTCGTAGGTTGAGATCATATCTATATGGGGGCATTGTTACCACCAAGCAAGGTATTGTTGCAGCTACGGCGTTTTTAATTTGCTAGACTGCGGTTTGCTGTTATTAAAAAGAGTTGTCCGTTAACTATGTCGGTTCCTGCTTCCACTTGGCGTACGCCTGCTAGAGTCTTGTATTTGATGACCTTTGCCATGTCATTTGCCTTTGGTGTATGGATGGCTTTGTTTAACAACTTTGCCGTCGATGTCGCCAATTTAAATGGTGCTCACATTGGTGTTTTGCAGTCTTGGCGCGAAGTGCCAGGCTTTCTGGCCTTTGCTGTGGTTTGGGTGCTGTTGATCATGACTGAGCAGCGCTTGGCTTTACTATCCTTGTTGATGCTGGGAGTGGGAGTGGCATTAACCGGCTATATGCCAAGCTTTTCAGGCCTGTTGATTACCACTATGTTGATGTCACTGGGCTTTCACTATTACGAGACAATACGTCAGTCATTGGCTTTGCAGTGGTTTAGTAAGCAAGAAGCGCCGGTAAAAATGGGTAATTTGGTGGCCGTAAGTTCTGCGGCGGCCTTATTGGCTTATGCGTGGACCTGGCTAGCCATTGAAGTATTTGCTTTAGATCTAGCACAAACCATGTTGGTTGGCGGGGCCGTTACCATTGTTATGGCGATCATGGCGGCAGTTCTATTTCCCACTTACACAGGCGGTGTGGAACAGAACAAGCGATTGGTATTCCGTAAGCGTTATATGTTGTATTACGCGCTCACCTTTATGGGAGGTGCAAGAAGACAGATATTCTTTGTCTTTGCTGCTCTTTTGCTGGTACAGAAATTCAATTTTAGTGCCCAAGATATTGCCTTGGTGTTTTTGCTTAATGGTGCTATCAACATGTGGGTGGCACCTAAAATTGGTAAATTTGTCGCCAAGTTTGGCGAACGTACGAGTTTGATACTGGAGTATGTCGGCCTGATATTGGTGTTTTCTGCCTACGGGTGGGTGGACTTGGCTCCGGCCGCCGTTGCTTTGTATGTGTTGGACAACATCTTGTTCGCCATGGCTATTGCACAAAGTTCTTATATTAAAAAAATTGCCGATCCGGCCGACATGGCGTCTACCGCAGGTGTGTCTTTCACCATCAACCATATTGCGGCGGTAATTCTACCCGCGCTATTGGGTGTGCTTTGGTTATGGAGTCCTTTGGCGGTATTTCTGTCTGGCGCGGCCATGGCCTGCGTGTCCTTGTACCTTGCCCTGTGGGTGCCCAAGTGCCCAGACGTAGGCAACGAGTGGCAACGTCCTGGGTTAACTGCCAGATAGAGGTTACGCAATCAACACCGCTGTCATTGCGAACCTAGTGAAGCAACCTTTTCATGTTGGCACTGCGTCTGAGGGAGATTGCTTCGCTGCGCTCGCA
>DPHB01000040.1:26694-55497 GCA_003521845.1 Oceanospirillaceae bacterium
TCGCTGCGCTCGCAATGACGGGGTCAGAGTAACAATTAACATGTGCACATGGCCTTGCTATAATGTGGCCAACAATACCATTAGGCTTAATCACCATGAGCATCAATCTGGATTTACATAGTTTTATGCCATACCGCTTTAATCGCATGGCACACAATGTAAGTAATAATCTGGCGACCATCTATACCCAGCGCTTTGGGGTCAGCAAAGAGCAGTGGCGTATCGTTGCTTTACTTGGGCAATACGGCGCTATGACAGCCAAGCAAATTGCCGATTTGACCTACATGGACAAGGTCAAAATATCTCGATCTGTGTCTGGATTAGCCGATTTAGGCTACATAGTACGTCAAGCTTCGGCAACGGATAAACGTGCTGTACTGTTAGACCACTCGCCTAAAGGGCGTGACCTCTATGAAAGCATCACCCCGTTGATGATGGCTTGGGAAGAACAACTACTGTCCCGCTTGTCTGCTGAAGAGCGTGAGCAGCTGGCTTTAATTATCAATAAGCTAGATCCGATAACTGCCGTAGATTGAGCTAATTAGTTGCTTAGCTCATGCATCTGCAAAGCAATGGATTCAATAAGCGGGTCTTCGATACCTAAAGACAACAAGTGATCATGGGTATTGGTGAAGTAATCAATGTTAGGGCCACGGCCACCGTGGGCCTTGTTAATCATTTGTGCTGCAGTACGGCAGTCATAATCAACAAATTGGGCGTGCTCTGGGTCGGCCACAAAGGTGATAGCGTTTATTACGCCTTCTGGGGTTGATACCTGACACCACTGCGGCCGATAAAATAAAGTTACCATCTCCCGTAGCCATAGACTGGTAAAGTCCTCTGTTTTGGTTGCGGCACTAACCTTTAACGCTAGACCTTCACAGTTGCCGCCGTCCCGTAAAGAGAGTACTAAGCCTGGTGCCTCGGGTGTGCCGCGGTGTACGGTCGATAATAAATTGAATCCACGCTTGTAACCGTCGACCATACCTTGGCGAGTTTCTACAATGGTCATTTCTGGATTCCAAAGTAAAGATCCGTAGGCGAATACCCATAGGTCGTCCGGTAACGGGTATTGTTCTAGGTATTTGTCCAAGTGAGATAACAGCAGTTGGTCGGGAAGTTGGTGCATTTGAGGGCCTGCGGTGCAAAATATTAAGTCTATGATTTCACAAACTAAATGCGGAATCTATAGTGCATGGGTGTAATTGCTTGCCGCAACCGCTGATTTACCTGAATGTTACTAGGAGTCGTACTGGTCCTGTGGCATGATGCGCCCTTGATGATCTTACAAGTGAAGCCAATATGATAGCGCCCCCTTGGTTTATAGTACTGATGCCTTGGATTTTTGTCTGGGTTTGGAGCACCGGCTTTTTGGTGGCCAAATTTGGCCAACCCTATGCGGAACCATTTACTTTGTTGAGTATTCGCTTTGCCGCGGCCATGTTGGTTTTGTTATTGATTATACCTCGCTTTAAGGGTGGTTGGCCCGGTACACCGCGCTTGTGGTTGCACAGCATGCTTGTGGGTTTACTTATTCACGGTATCTATCTTGGCGGCGTGTTTCAGGCTATTGCTTTGGGCATGCCTGCAGGGCTTAGTTCCATGGTCATTGGTCTGCAACCTTTGGTGATGGCTTTGTTTGCTGGCCTTATGTTGAAAGAGCAGGTCACCCGATGGCAATGGTTAGGTTTGGTCATTGGTCTTGGCGGTTTGTATTTGGTGTTAGCCGAGCGTTTTGCTTGGCAAACGGGGCAGATATTTGATGGTTTTTCGGGCTGGTCGGCTGTTTTGGTGACCGCAAGTCTGATGGGCATATCTGTTGGTAGCGTATACCAAAAGAAATTTTGTCAGGGTATGAATTTACTGACCTCTATCTGGTGGCAGTATTTAGCGGCTGCGGTATTTTGTTTTGCCGTGGCATTGATGTTTGAAACGCGCAATGTCGACTGGCAGCTGGCCTTTGTGCTAAGCCTAACTTGGCAAGTGTTAGCCTTATCGATAGGCGCTATCTTGTTGTTAATGTTAATGATTAACTTAGGTGAATCGGCCCGCGTTGCTAGCTTGTTCTATCTGGTTCCCCCCGCCGTGGCTGTGCAAGCTTGGTGGTGGTTTGACGAAAAGTTGGGTCTACAGGCATTGATGGGGGTGGGCTTGATCGCTGTAGGGGTGGCCTTAGCACGTTTGAAGCTACTGCGTAAAACTGAGGCCGCATAGTAGGCTTAATTTAGACCTTATTCAGGGTGGTGAGTAGTGGGAATAGTTCGTTATTTTCAAAGCGCATGCGATCGTGTAACACTTTGAAAACAGCGCTGGCATCCTGACGGAAGCCACTGACGTTGTGGATAATATCCGCTGGGGTGCGATACACCTCACAAAATTCTTCAAAAGCTTCGCGAATTTCGCCCATGCGAATTTGCACATCGATAGCAATGTTAGCGAGTTTCGCATCGCTCGACATGGCCATAGGTAAGTACAGTTGTTGATCTTCTTCTTGCAGGTGCTTGCTTACCTTGTCACCAATACGCACCAGAAGAATAACAATTTTTGAGGCATGCGTGTCAGCGCCAGATTGGATCATTTGACGAAGTTGTTGCACTAGGTCATGTATTTCGCGGTGGTCTTGGCGAAAATGTTCGGTTTTCATAACCAACCCTAAGCTGTATAACCCATGGCTTTCATGGCCGTTGGGTAAAGGTTTTGGTTTTCAGCTTTGATGCGTTCAAATAGCGCTTGGAATACCATGTTGGCATCACTCCGGAAACCTTCGCAGTCTTCTTTGATTAGCTTGGCTGAAGCATATTTGTTAGCAAAGTTTTGATACACCACAATCAATTGCCCCATATCCATTTGGTACTTACTAGCCAGTTCCTTTACGGTAGGGTCGCTGTGTTTAAGCAGAGCGGGGTAGACATTGGTATCTTCAATGTTAAGGTGCAGGCGAATATCGGCAGTGACAAGGTGTAACGCATGTGAAATGGCTTCGGCGTTGTTTGGGATACCTTGAGAAACCAGCTCGCGTAGCTGTTTGACTTGCTGCAGGATGCTAGCATGATCATTATAAAGGCTTTCAAAATCCACTGTAGCTGTGCTCCGGTAATTTTGGCGCCATATTTAAGCCTGAAAAATGAAAAAAAGAGCAAACAATTAGTCATTAAAAGGGCCATTGCTGTACCGAATCTTACCATGGCGAATTGCCCTTGTCAGGGCGTTGGCTGTATTGATTGCAACCAATAATCAAGAATTGAATTGTGGCGGCGTCCTTTGCGTGTAACGACGGCAAAATCGGTAGCAAAGTGATAGTCATTCGGTGCCAGCGCACGCATGCTGCCTTGATCAATCCATTGTTGCGCAAAGTGTAAGGGCAAGTAGCCAATGTAAGCGCCAGTGAGGATTAGAAAGGCCACGCCCTCTCTGTCGGTAGCGGTCGCAGTGGCATTTAGGCTTTGGTAATGTTTCTTTATGTCGGCACTTTGTGAGTAGGCGGGAGCGACAGCGTCATGTTGACTAATGGCAGAGGCCGTAATTGTGTTATTTGTAGGTTGGAAGAGTGGGTGGGCATTGCTACAAAATAACTGAGACTCTTCACTATAAAGTGGCAGGTATTCAAGCTCCGGTAAACGATGATTATCGACAATGACTCCGGCATGCAAATGGCCATCAAGAATACCTTGTTCAATGCGTTTAGATGGAATCATACTGATATTAATTTGCACTTGCGGACCTTGTTGTTTTAATTGTCCAAGGCTATTGGTAATGTGCATATGAGGCATAGTAATCAGGTTGTCTGTGATGCCGATATTGAATTCACCCTGTAGCTGATCATGCAAGCTATTTACATCTGTGCGGAATGATTCAACGGCCGCAAACAATTGTAACGCTGATTGATAAACCTGCTCGCCTTCATCAGTGACAGAAAATCCGGCCCGGCCACGCTGGCATAGGCGCAAATTAAGCCGTGTTTCCAAATCACTAATAGCCATGCTAATAGCGGCTCGGCTGATATCCAAAGTCACTTCAGCAGCAGCAAAGCCACCTGCTTCTACCACGGTCTTGTAAATACGCAGTAGCCGCAAGTCGGCGTCAGCTAGGCGTTTTAGGGGTTCGTTGCGCATGGGTTATCAGGCTCGCTTATGACTAACTGATGGAAACGCCAAAAGTTAACTAAATGCTTAAATTAAGTTAAATAATATCATATTTATATTAATTTAAAAGCACGTCAAACTGGGCCGCTAAATTAGCCCTAATGTGAGGAGAGAAGCATGGCTTTTGAAGATTTAACAGGTGGTTTGAGCCAAGCTGAGTTGCAGGCCCATTGGATGCCCTTTACGGCCAACCGTCAGTTTAAAAAAGACCCGCGTATGATCCTTGCTGCGCAAGGCAAGTACTACACGGATGCGCAAGGTCGCAAGATATTTGATGGCCTTTCCGGCTTGTGGACCTGTGGCCTTGGTCATGGTCGTCCAGAAATTGCTGATGCTATCTCTAAACAAGCGCGTGAACTAGATTACTCACCCGGTTTTCAGTTTGGCCAGCCAAAGTCGTTTGAGCTAGCCAATAAGGTTGTGGAATTCATGCCAGAAGGTCTTAATCGCGTGTTCTTCACCGGTTCTGGTTCCGAAGCCGTGGATACGGCCCTAAAAATTGCTCGTGCCTACTGGCGTAAGAAAGGCCAAGGTGGCAAAACGCGATTTATTGGTCGCTCCAAAGGCTACCACGGTGTTAACTTTGGCGGTATTAGTGTGGGGGGCCTTAGCCCTAACCGTGCACTCTATGGTCAAGGTATTGATGCCATTCACCTACCTCATACCATGTTGCCAGAAAACACTTTTACGCAAGGTATGCCAGCGACAGGGGAGCACCTAGCTAACGAACTTGAACAGCAAATTATGCTACACGATGCGAGCAATATTGCCGCCGTTATCGTTGAACCCATGGCCGGCTCTGCCGGCGTGATTCCGCCACCTGTAGGTTATTTAAAGCGCTTACGTGAACTCTGCGATCAACATAATATTTTGCTCATCTTTGATGAAGTGATCACCGGTTTTGGGCGTATGGGCAGCAACACAGGTGCCGCTGAGTTTGGTGTGGTGCCAGACCTTATGACCACGGCCAAGCAGCTGACTAACGGTGTTATCCCTATGGGTGCCGTTATTGCTAAGCAAGAAATTTATGACATCTTCATGCAAACAGGTGGCCCAGAATACATGTTGGAACTACCCCATGGTTACACCTATTCTGCGCATCCCATTGCCTGTGCAGCTGGCTTGGCTGCTTTAGAATTATTGCAAAAAGAGCAGCTGGTAGACCGCGTTAAATCCATGGCACCGAAGTTTGAAAAGGCCATCCACAGCCTTAAAGGTACTCAGTATGTGGCCGATATTCGCAACTATGGCTTGGCAGCAGGTTTAACTATTGAGGCAGCGCCAGGAGAACCCGCTTTGCGCCCCTATCAAATTGCCATGAAGTGTTGGGAAAAAGGTTTTTACGTACGCTATGGTGGTGATACTATTCAGCTAGGTCTGCCATTTACCGTAGAAGACGCAGAAATTGATAGCCTAGTGAATGCACTAGGTGACTCGATTAAAGAATTAGCTTAACTTAAACGAAGTCAGGCTGTAGGCCTGGCTCCATTAGACAGATAAAGGAAATTAGCATGCAAGTCGTAGGACATTTGATCAATGGCGCCAATAGCCATAACGAAAGCGATCCAACTCAAGACGTATTTAACCCAGCGACGGGTGCTGTGACTAAACAGGTTTCTTTGGCCAGTAAGGCGACGGTAGAAGAAGCTATAGCTGCCGCGGACGCAGCCTTTCCAGAGTGGCGTAATACGCCGCCTATGAAGCGTGCTCGTGTGATGTTCCGTTTTAAGGAATTGCTAGAAGAAAATGCTGACAAGATCTGTGCTTTGTTAACCGACGAACACGGCAAAGTACTGGACGATGCCATGGGCGAATTAACCCGTGGCATAGAAGTCGTGGAATTCGCTTGTGGTGCACCACAGATGCTAAAGGGCGAGCACAGCAAAAATGTTGGCCCAGCTATCGACAGCTGGTCGGAGCATCAAGCCCTAGGTGTGGTTGCTGGTATTACCCCATTTAACTTCCCCGCCATGGTGCCTATGTGGATGTTCCCAATGGCACTGGTATGCGGTAACACCTTTGTGTTGAAGCCATCAGAACGTGACCCATCGGCACCTATGTTGATTGGTCAGTTATTACAAGAAGCGGGTTTGCCAAAAGGTGTGTTTAACATCGTTAACGGTGACAAGACTGCTGTAGATACGATCTTGGAAGACAAGCGCGTGCAAGCGGTAAGCTTTGTTGGCTCCACGCCAATTGCGGAATACATTTACAGCAAGGGCACCGCCAATGGTAAGCGTGTGCAAGCGCTAGGTGGCGCTAAGAACCACGCCATCATCATGCCAGATGCTGATATGGACAATGCAGTAAACGCACTAATGGGTGCTGCTTACGGTTCCTGTGGCGAACGTTGCATGGCGATCTCTGTGGTGGTTTGTGTGGGTGAAGAGGCGGCAGACGAACTAGTGGCTAAATTGAAGCCACAAGTAGAAAGCTTGAAGATTGGTAACGGCACGGATACCAGCAATGAAATGGGTCCGGTAATCACCAAAATGGCACAAGAGCGTATTAAGGGTTTGATCACCCAGGGCGCAGAGCAGGGCGCTAATCTTGTGGTTGATGGTCGTGACCTAGTGGTAGCAGGCCATGAAAATGGCTACTTTGTAGGTGGTACCTTGTTCGACCACGTTACCCAAGACATGGTTGTATACCAAGAAGAGATCTTTGGTCCTGTGCTATGTGTAGTTCGTGTAAATAGCATGCAAGAAGCCATGAAGATGATCGATGATCACGAATTCGGCAACGGTACCTGCTTGTTCACCCGTGATGGTGAAGCGGCACGTTACTTCTCTGACAACATCAAGGTCGGCATGGTTGGTATCAACGTACCATTACCTGTGCCAGTAGCATATCACAGCTTTGGTGGTTGGAAGCGTTCTTTGTTTGGTGACTTGAGTGCTCACGGCCCAGATGCGATTCGCTTCTACACCCGTCGCAAGACCGTAACCCAACGCTGGCCTTCCAGTGGTGTGCGCGAAGGCAAGCAGTTTGCGTTTCCCAGCTAAATGATAGATGGGGTCAGACCACAGGTACCCAAAGCACTCGCGTTGCTCGTGGGGCAGGCCCTCTGACCCCGGAACCGGAAATCAAAAAAGGGGCCATGAAGGCCCCTTTTTTTGTACTCACTTTAAAGCGCTATTTAAGCCGCTTTCTTACGCTTAACCAGCTTGCTAACCCATACCCAAATAGTAGCGGGTAGCAAAGTCATCAGACTAATTTTCACTAGTGGTAGTATATAAATAAATATACCAAGACCTTCTCCACCTTCACGCTCTCCTTCACCTTCATCATGAGCAAAACCGTTTTCATTGATATTCATAGCGTAGTCAGTTAATTCAAAACCCCACATGGCCAATCCTGCAACAACGGTAATTACCAATAGGATGCTAAAACGCTTGCCAAAATCTTCTGCTAAATAATTCATTTTTAACTCTTTAATCTGTCGTTATACGTGTCTATTAGTAAGCGCGATTACTTACGCATTTTCTTGGTGGCTTTCTTGATCCAATCCCAGTGTAAGGCAAGGTGAATGCCTAACATGGGTAGGATAAAGTTGGATGTGTCGTGGTGTAGTTTCTGCCAGAAAGGTAGTACTTCAAGATCAATGCCTAGTTGTACAAAAATAACCTCAGAAGCCAAGAAGCCAGAGAAGGTGACAAAGATCATCATAAAGTACAAGGCAGCATCCCAGATGATGTTAAAGCGATCGCTAGCTTTTAGCTTTTGTACAAAGGTGGCCGGGAGGTTTTTCATCCAGTCCCAGTGTAGGACTAGGTGAATGACAAAGGGTACAACAAAGACCACGCTTGCCCACTCATGAATGGCTAGGCCAGTGGACTGCGGTATGGAGACAATAATAAAGCTGACAAGTAACACTAGGTCCCACACCCAACGGGTTTTGATCAGGCTGTACTGCCAGCCATGTTTGGCTTTTGTGGCGTTCCTTTGGGTGGTTGCTGTAGGCATTGTTAGTTCTCCAATTCGATAGTGGGTTGTTTTATTACGGGCGCCATTTAACGCTAGGTTGGCGTCGTTGGCCAGTGTCTTTGCGGAGTTTTACTGGTCTTTACGGTTTTTGACAATTGACATGATGGGATAGTGGCAAGATTAGCAATGTGCCTGTTACAGCGTCCTTTATGGCGCGCCAAATGGTGCTGATAATTTCACGCCCATTTATGCAAAAATAACCTAGTTCTTTGTCTGCAAGTGAGGTTAAATACCTTTAACGTTTGTAGAGGGGTATTTGTTATGCGTTATCGCCACACCATGGTTCGGGTTACTGATTTAGCCGCATCGTTAGCGTTTTGGTGCCAGCACCTAGGCCTAGAGGAAATACGTCGTAATGAGTATGAGAAGGGGCGTTTTACCTTGGTGTTTTTAGCCGCACCGGCTGACGCGCAGCGCGCGCAAACCGAACGCGCGCCAGAAATTGAGCTTACCTATAATTGGGACGGCGAGGAAGAACCTTTGCAAACCGGGCGTAGTTGGGGGCATGTGGCCTACAATGTTGATGATATCTACCGTGTTTGCCAACGCCTGATGGACGCTGGGGTTACCATCAATCGGCCACCGCGTGACGGCTATATGGCCTTTGTTAAGTCACCAGATGGAATCTCGGTAGAATTAATTCAAGAACATGGCCCGCTCCAACCTCAGGAACCATGGGCGTCTATGGGCAACATTGGTTCCTGGTAGATTCTTAGTTAACTCATACTCGGTAACCGCAACGCACAATGGTTTTGAGCTTTTCGGGTGCGGTACGGCGTGGATCGCTCAGGTAGATTTCATGGTGCTTACCATGCAGGCTGCCACCTAATTCTTGAACTCGGTTGTGTAACCTTTGTACGTCACTGCCCACCTCGTCATAAGGCCCGACATGTAGTACCTGCAGACAGGTGCCTTCATGCATCGTTTCTAAACGGCATTGGTCAATCATTACCGGTGATTTTTTGGCTTTTAATTGTGCTTGGGCGGCAGTGAATGCAGCCTGCGTGACACGCGGTGGTTGCATGATCATCATGGTCCACTGCCATTCATCATAGCGCTTGTCGGCAAAGGCACTCCAATCATCAGCCCAAGCCAGCATTTCCATAGGCATCACCACACTATCAAAAGGTGGGGTAGCGGCTTTGAGCATAAACTTCATGGTGTAGGCCATGCCGTAGATGGTTTCTATGGCATCCATAAACATCTGATCTTGAGGGCTACCATGGCCATCTACCATGAGGTATTGCATCGGCTCCACTTCAATTTCTGACATCTTTTTTGCACTAGCCTTGTATAGGTGCGGAAACTGCTTTTTATAATCAATCTTGTCCATGGTGCGGTTCCTGTATGGTATGATGCAGGCAGTTTAACATAGCATTAAATTAGGGAGTTGATATGGGTCTTTTATCTGGCCTCAATAAACTATTGGGCGGCGGTGGCGTGAAGCGCGAACCTGCCCCTGCTGAAAGCGAGCAGCATGAACACAAAGGCTTTGAGATTGAAACCAAACCAGCCAAAGTAGATGGCGGTTTTCGTGTCTCTGGCGTGATTCGTAAAGCGGGCAACGAGCATCAATTTATCCGTGCCGATCTTGCCTATAGCTTGAAAGATGCCCATGAACTAACACTGTTTAAGGCCAAGCAGAGCATCGATCAGATGGGCGATGGTGTGTTCCGCTAAGCGGTATTATTAATGGCGTACGACGCAGGCACAGCGCAGCGGGTGAGAGAATATTTCAATGACCACCCCCACGCCCACGAAAAGAAAATGTTTGGCGGCGTGGGTTTTATGCTGTCCGGCAACATGTGTGTTGGTGTGCTAGAGGACGGTATCGTGGTACGTGTGGGGCCCCCCAACTACCAACAGGCCCTACAAGAACCTTTTGCGCGCGAGTTTGATTTTACCGGTCGCCCAATGAAAGGTTGGGTTGTCGTCACCTCAGAAGGCTTGGCAGAAGATGTGGATTTACACACATGGATAGCTCGTGGCGAAGCTTTTGCTGGAGCGTTAGAGCCGAAATAAGTGTCATTGCGAACGCAGTGAAGCAATCTCTATCAGGCAAGGTGCCAACTTGAACAGATTGCTGCGTCGTACCTCCTCGCAATGACCGGTAAAGAAGGTCCTCGCAATGACCGGTAAAGAGGGGCACGCAATCACCAGCGTGCGCTGGCAACAATCTAAGGCAAGGCTAAAGGCTTTATCTGGCTCAAATCTTGAGTTTCAATGACCTCATGTAATTCATGCGCAAGAAATTGCGAAAGATCGGCGGCATGTTGCCATGCTTTTTGGCGCGTGTGATTATCGTAGACCCTAAAATCATGCCTTTCTGGAATCCGGCCCTGCGCCAAGCGTGATAAAAACGCGTCATTAGGCGTTATCAGTACCACCTTGTCATAGCTACTAGTAGTAGGGGGGCGCTGCAG
This sequence comes from Oceanospirillaceae bacterium, assembly GCA_003521845.1. Taxonomy (GTDB): domain Bacteria; phylum Pseudomonadota; class Gammaproteobacteria; order Pseudomonadales; family Balneatricaceae; genus Njordibacter. Next base: position 37,247 of record DPHB01000040.1, read on the forward strand.
CTTTTTATCAAACCAACCAGCACGTGGCTTATGCGTAAAATGCGGATAAAGCACCAAGGGCCTTTCGCTACTATCCACCCCTTGAAGTTGTAAATCAAAGTGATAATCCAGCAACCCACCATCAAGGTGGCTACCTGGGGCCCCTTGTATATGTTGGCGAATGGGGGAAAACAATGGAATCGTACCACTGGCCAAAAGAGAGTCGTAAAGGTTGTTTGCCGTTAGCGGGTGATAATGAGTGGGTAGGTCAAAAGGGTCAGTAATACTTAACTGGCTATTGCTTGGGCCAAAACAGGCACGTGAGTAAAGATGCCTTAGGTGCTTTCTGCCTAGGCGGTTAATGGCCATGGATGCAATTAGATTAACTAGCTGGGGGAGGCTGCCCGCAACACTACCTAAGCCATGACATTGGGCCGTAATCCAGTGGGGCCGCATATACTGACTAGTGAGGATTTCTTTTTCTTTACCCATAACGATGGTATTGAGGATCTGTTTGACTGAATCATCACGCTCGGCTTGTCTTGGGTGTGGGCCGCTATAAGTGGTAGCAATATACTGCTGTGCAAATTCATCGATGGCTTGGCTGGCATCGTCTCTAGCATAACAGGCGAGCCGAAAAGCTCCCGCAGAAGTGCCTAAACCGTGGATGCCTAACATAGCTTGGCGATGTTGCTGGCAAAGGTATTTATCGAGCCCTGATAACACCAGCCACTTGGGGCCACCGCTAGCCGCCAGCATATAACCAAAATCGGCCATGTTTAGGCCGTGGTTTTGCATATGTTTGAGGGCGCCAGGGCCGGCCTGTATACGCAGTAAGGAAGTGCTCATTTGTTGTCTTCGATTAGCTATTGGGGTTCGATATAATGTCGGCTTTTATGATAGTCTTAAATTGTAGTAAAACCGCTTATTAACACACGTATTAAACTAGGTAGTCTGATTTGGATCAAGCGCGTATTTTGGTTATTGATGACGATCCAAGTTTACTAGAAGCCTATCAGGATATTTTGCAAGGTCAGTCGGCCTTGGATCAAGTGGACCCGACTAGTTTTTTTGCTGACACGGAGGCGGTCAGTAGCCAACAAGGTTTTGATTTTACGGTAGCAAGTCAGGGCCAAGAAGGTCACCAGTTGGCTCGTCAAGCTTTGGCCGAAGAGCGGCCTTATGCCGTTGCCTTTATCGACATGCGCATGCCCCCTGGTTGGGATGGCCTAGCCACAGCTCAAGCTTTGCGTAACCTTGATCCTAATATCTATTTGGTTATCGTTAGCGCCTATTCTGATCACAGTGTGGACGATATTCATAATGCCCTAGAATACGACACCCTGTTCTTGCGTAAGCCATTTATGGCGGAAGAAATTTTTCAGATGGCCCGCAACCTTACGCAAGGTTGGTTGCGTGATCGTCAGTTAGAACAAGAGACCAAATACCGTATTAGTTTAGAAAAACGTTCTCAATATCTGGCTTATCAAGCAGGTATGGCTTCTGAAAGTGAGGTGGTTTTACGTTACCTAGCCGAGCATATCGAACGCGTGCGCATTATCCTCGACCAGTTAACCAAGGCCAGTGCTTTAGCGCCTATTGGTCAAAGCCTGGAAGACCATATGCTGGGTCTAGAGCATGACTTCCCGGGTGCCATTGAATTGCAGCAGCATCTTACGGCTATGCGGTCTTTGCATGTGCAAGCGCAAGAGCTGGAAAACCAAACTATCAAGCAGCCCTTGTCTAAGTTACAAGAAGAAGTGGAACTGATTGCCGCTACCCTTGCCAAACAACATGCTGAATTTGGCATCCATGATAGCGCCAGCAATTTTAATATCAGTGAGCTCATTGGTGACTTGCTAACTGTGCACACCGAGAAACTGCTGCAATACAATTTGGTTTTTGATCAACAGCATCGCGATCATGGACAATTCTATCTGCCTCGCAACCAAGTGTTACAAGCTATGTATCATCTTATTGTTAATGCCGTTACCGCGATCACGGCAAGAGCAGAACAAAGTGATACTTTTAACGCTATGTCTGATGGCAAAATAGGCATTGAAATTGAGCCCACCGCCCTAGGCGCTAGTGTCATTGTAACGGATAACGGTATCGGCTTTACCGAGTCCCAGTTGCTACAGCAACAAGACGCCATTGCCTCGTGTGATGTGAATGCTGGTTTAGATCTATATAGCGCGGCTAACTTTGCCGCCAGTGTGGGGGGCGACCTACGGGTAACCAGCGTGGGCAGTAAACTAGGTGCGGTTTATACGCTCACGCTACCTTTACGTGCTCGCCTATAGTTTGTGCAAGCCACATTCGCGGCCAAACTGGGCCTTTACTGGGTCAAAGTAGCGTTGCTCATCGGCAATTTGATGGCGCTGCAAATAGGCTTGTAGGTCATCTTCCTGCCAATAAATAAACGGTGCCAGTTTAATTACACCATTGGCACCTTCATGCACCGGAGGCAAGCCGGCGCGATGATCGGATTGCTGTTGACGGATACTGGAAACCCACATATCCGGTTGTAGTTCTGCTAGGGCTTGTTTGAAGGGTGTGATTTTAAAGTTTTTCGAAAACTCGCCATGGCGTTCATCTTCGATAGTTGGGATGCCGCCTCGCGTGGCGTCCCAAAATGCAGCGCTGGTTGTGGGGGTGTAAATTTGTAAATTGAGGTTGAGCGCCTTGGTCAAGGTTTCTGCGTGACGATAGGTGGCTGGTAGGTTATAACCTGAGTCAACCCAGATCACGGGGATGTCGGGGATAACTTGCGTGACCATGTGCAGTAACACACCGGATTGTGGGCCAAAACTGGTGGTTACAATAGGGCGTTGGGCTTGGTCCAAAGCGAGTTGTAAAAAGTTAAGGCTAGCTGACTCTAAGGCCTCATTAACAGTGAGGATGTCAGACAAAGGCTGTATATTAGAAAGTAGGCTGGGTTGAACTTTGGACATGCTGGACTCATTGGTTGTCGTAAACTGGCCCCATTATCCAACGAAATGCTTGCTCCTTGAAGTAATAAATAATTAAATTAATATTCCATTTTGTTATAAGTGGAGTGTGTCCATAATTTTATGAGGCCTAGGCCTCTATGATAGGTGATAGTTAATGAACAATAGGCACACAATCCATAAACTTGACTACCAAGATCCCCTGCAAGTACAGCAGTTGATAGGCTTGCTTGATGCCTACGCCTGTGACCCAATGGGCGGCGGCGAGCCACTAGCGGATGAGGTGAAAACCAGGCTGGCTACCGACCTAGCCAAGCAAACCAATATGTTTAGTTTAGTAGTCTATGTCGATAACATACCCGCTGGTTTGTGTAATTGTGTTTGGGGATACTCTAGTTTTGCCGCTAAACCGCTGGTGAATATCCATGACTTGGCTGTTTTGGCACCCTACCGAGGTCTTGGTTTAAGCCAGCAACTGCTGCGCACTGTGGAAAGGCAAGTGAAGGAAGCTGGTGGGGTGAAAATCACCTTGGAAGTGCTGGCTAATAATGTCATTGCCCAAAATGCTTACCGACGTTTCGGATTTGCGCCATATGAGTTGGCAGATGGTGCCGGACGGGCAGAATTCTGGCAGTATTATGTGCACTAATCGAATAGCTTCATTGAGACACAGAGACAAGCATGAAATTATCAGCGTTTGGGGAAAAGTTTGGTGCTAGTTCTGGCATTCAAATATTAATGGATGACATAGGTGATGCCCAAGCTAGCGGCAGTGACATGATCATGATGGGGGGTGGCAACCCAGCGGCTATTCCTGCGGTAGAAGACCTGTTTCAAAAGCGTATGCTGCAGCTAGCCCAAGACCCGCAACAACTCGCACAGATGGTGGGTAGTTATGACCCGCCGCAGGGCAACACCGCCTTGCTTAAAGATCTAGCACGACTATTCCGTAAGCAACTAGGTTGGCAGGTAAGCGAGCGTAATATTGCCCTCACCAATGGCAGCCAATCCGGCTTTTTTATGTTGTTTAATATGTTTGCCGGTGACTTTAATGATGGCAGCCGCAAGCAAATTCAGCTGCCCATTGCACCAGAATATATTGGCTACAGCGATGCCGGTTTAAGTGCCAATTTCTTTCATGCTGCGCATCCGCAAATTGATATTCTAGATAACCGCGAGTTTAAATATCGGGTGCAGTTTGATGACATTAAAATTGGGTCTAACACCGGAGCTATTTGTGTATCCAGACCAACCAACCCAACAGGAAACGTCATCACTGATGAGGAGGTTGAACAACTAGATGCTTTGGCCCGCGCCCACCATGTGCCCTTGATGATTGATGGTGCCTACGGTGTGCCTTTCCCAGGTTTGATCTACACCCAAGCCACACCATTTTGGAACGACAACACCATCGTTTGCTTGAGTTTGTCGAAGCTGGGCTTGCCTGGCGTGCGCACGGGTGTGATTGTTGCCAGCGAAGAAGTGATTCAGGCGCTTTCACGCATTAACGCCATTATCAATTTAGCCAGTGGTAGCTTTGGTGCAGCGCTGGTGCAGGATATGGTGGCAAGCGGCGAGATTATTGACCTGAGTAACCAGGTCGTTAGGCCTTATTACGAAGATGTATTGGCGTTTACTCAGCAGTGTTTGCACAATGCCATGGGCAGCGAAGTCCCCTGGGCTATGCACAAGCCAGAAGGCACCATGTTTAGTTGGTTGTGGTTTAAAGACATGCCTATTAGCAGCCAAACCCTGTATGAGCGACTAAAGGTACGAGGCGTGATTGTTGTATCTGGTCATCATTTCTTCCCCGGAATTAAAGATGAGTGGCAGCACCGTCACGAATGTATTCGTATCAATTTTGCTGCCCAAAGCCGCGAGCGAGTGCAGCGCGGCATCGCCATCATTGCCGAAGAAGTGCGTAAAGCTTACACGTAAAACTAAGGTTGCTTGTCGAATTCAGGAATATTACCCGCTAGTTGTAACCAACTCAGTTGTTGGCAAGTCCAGACATGGGCTTGAGGTGCAAACATAGTATCATCCTGCATTTGTACAGGCTTGAGCTTGAGCTTTACTGTGTCATTATCGGCTGGATTGAAGTGGTAAATACGGTTACCGCAGCCCGGGCAAAATTTGGCAGCGTTGGTATTGCCACTATCAGAACTGCGGCTCCAATCGGACATGTCACCAAAAAACTCCACATCCTTGGTAGCCACAATAGCGGTGACACTATAGGGGGATGTGGCGAGCTTTTGGCATTCGTGACAGTGGCAGGCAAACACCTTTAGTGGGGCCTTGTGCAGGTGGTATCCGCTTTGTCCGCACTGGCATTGAGCGGTGATTGGGAAAGTCATATGAGCCTCCTTTATTCATGACTTATTGGCGTAAACATAACCCAGCAAATTTAGCAGTACTTGCGCTGCCAAGAAGCTGGTGATTTCACTGTGATCATAGTGAGGGGCAACTTCACATAGATCGATACCCACTACCTTACCTTGTTTGGTTAAGCCTTGCATGATCTCCATGACTTCATAGTACTGAAAACCACCGTGACTGGGGGTGCCGGTACCTGGCGCAATAGAGGGGTCAAAACCGTCAATATCAATGGTGATATAGTAGTTTTCACCCTTCGGGATTTGGGCCAACACACCTTCTGCACCTAGGGCTCGCACTTGGCGTACAGATAAGATATTAGAACCTTGTAGGCGTGCTTGTGCATAGCCTTCTCGTGCCGTAGAAGAGACGTTACGAATGCCCAGCTGGGTCATACCTGTCACATAGTCTTTTTCGGCAGCACGACACATGGGGTTGCCGTGGCCGTGCTTGACACCGTGGCGTTCGTCGACAAAGTCTAGGTGGGCATCAATTTGAATAATATGGAAAGGCTCGCCTAAGGCTTCCATGGCCGCGATGCACGGGTCATTAACCGAGTGATCACCACCGAGCGTGACGGGTAGAGCACCGGCGGCCAACATCTTGCGCACCCCAAACTCAATATTGGCATGGGACTGTTGGGTATCAGTATGTACTATGTCAGCATCGCCAATATCAACGATTTTTACTGCGCCGTTGGGTAGGTAAATCACGTCGTCTTCGTGATCGTAAGCCCCGGCATGACCAAAGGAAAATAAGGTAGAAGCCTCGCGAATAGAACGCGGGCCAAAGCGTGCGCCCGCGCGGTATTGGGTGCCAAAGTCGAAAGGCGCGCCCATCACGGCAACGTCTGCTTGAATGTTATCCCAGTCCAGACAAGGTGGGTTTTTACCAAAGGTGCAGTGGCCAACGAATGGTAGGTTTAAGCGGCCTGATTGATAACCGTGATTGCTCATAGTGTTTTCTGGTTGCGTTGTGAGAAGCTTGAGACTACTGCAATAACTGGTCTTAATGCGACCCCTATGTCGTGTAGAGCTAAGCCTATGCCCATGTATGGACATAATGGCTTTAAATGCACCTGAATTTGGTAAAAAAAACTAGTCAATTGAACTCATTCTGAGTATCGTGGCGGCATTATTTGGGGTTGAAATTTGTCCCAGTTTGACGTTTTACACGTAAACCAAAAAGATCGTTCGCAAAACAACGGCGACAAAAGATAGCGAGAAAGCACCATGCTGACAGAAATACGCGCTAGCTGGGCCTTACTATTGGGCATTGGCTTTATGATGCTTGGCAATGGTTTGCAAGGCACACTGCTCGGTGTGCGGGCTACCCTAGAAGGCTTTGATACCTTTACTACAGGTATCGTTATGGCGTTTTACTTTATCGGTATGTTAACAGGCGGTATTTTGACGCCTACTTTGGTCAAGCGGGTTGGACACATTCGCGTGTTTGCAGCCTTGGCATCCTTGGCATCCATTGCTATTTTGCTGCACTCTGTGTACGTTAATCCATGGACTTGGTCGGGTATGCGCATGATTACCGGGGTCTGTTATTCTGGCTTGTATGTAGTATCAGAAAGTTGGCTTAACGACCGCGCTAGTAATGAAAACCGTGGCAAGATGTTGTCTGTGTACATGGTTATTATCACCTTGGGCATGGGTTCTGGGCAGTTCTTATTGAACATTGCAGACCCGGCTAGTGCCGAATTATTTATTCTTATCTCGGTGATTATTTCGTTTGCCTTGGTGCCTATATTACTCACGGCTCGCCCAGCACCCGCCTTTGGTAATAGCGAGTCTATGTCGATTTTCACCCTCTATAAGCTGTCACCCTTGGCCGTGATCAGCAATGCCTTGACCGGAGCAGCTCACGGCTCGGTATTTGGTATGGGGGCGGTGTTTGCCTTGCAGAAGGGATTTGATACCAATTTGGTGTCGTTGTTTATGGCCTCCTTTTTGTTAGGGGGATTGATATTTCAGTGGCCTGTGGGTTGGTTGTCTGACATTTTTGGCCGTCGTGCGGTCATGCTTGTTAACGCGGTTGCGGCCTCGGTCTTGTGTTTACTGGCAATGCTGACCAATCACCATAGTGACTGGTATATACCCATGATCGTGCTCACTGGGGGTGCGGTGATGCCTATGTACTCTATGTGTGTGGCCTATGCCAACGACCGTTTACCTGCGGAAAAAATCGTGGCCGCCAGTGGTGCTATGGTAATTGCCGCCGGTATTGGTTTGAGTATCGGCCCTATTATCCTGTCCTACTTTATGTCGGTGATAGGTCCTGATGCATTCTTTGCTGGCATTTCTGTTTACTTTGCTATGATTGTATTCGCGGTACTAAGTAGTATGGGACGCCGTGATATCAGCGCCCAGGACGTAGAAGAACAAGCGCCTATTCTAGCCCCGGGTCCTATCGGTTCACCTGTAGCCGCGTTCGTAGCGCCTGATGCTGAAGACTACGTGCAAGCCTGGCAGGAAGATGAGCTAGAGCAGCTTGATGAACAGGAGACCCAAGCACCTATAGCCGGTCCCGATGTGGCTTACGTGGAAGACGTAGACTACACCGAAGAAGATCACTACTAGCGCCGCTTCCAGCCGTCATTACGAACGCTTCCAGCCGTCATTACGAACGCTTCCAATCGTCATTGCTAACGCATTTTCTCCGTCATTGCGAGGAGCGAAGCGACGAAGCAACCTCTGCAAGTCCGCACCTGCCTACTAAAGGTTGCAACTTTAAGGCCCAGCAAGCAATGGACTCTACAATCCTTATTTCTACTACACTTACCTAATCAAGGACGATTAACGGTAAACATTTATGTTGACATATAAACATAAATGTTTATATTTGCAGGAGTGGTTTTATGAAGTGTAATGAGTTCAAGCGCTGGTTAATTACCAGAGGGGTAGTGATCGTTGCCGGTAAAAAGCATGACAAGTGTTACTACCTTGATCGACAGTGTACTTTGCCACGGCATGGCAGTAAGGAAATTGGCGAAGGCTTACGATTAACTATCATTAAACAACTCAATCTTAAGTAAGTCAGTTGGTAAGCAAGGAGCTAGCAATGAACTATCCGTATCAAATACAACAGGATGGCGATGGCTATCTAGTGACATTTTTGGATATCCCGGAAGCGGTATCCTATGGTTATACCCAAATTGAAGCGACGGAATTGGCTGCTGATGCCTTGTTTCAAGCCTTGAGTTTTTATTTTGATCAGGCGCGTCGTATTCCTATGCCAAGCCCGACCAACGCAAAGCCTTTTGTCGAACTTGAAGTGAGTACCTGGATCAAGGTTTTGTTGTTAAATGAAATGGTTGCCGGTGGTTTATCGCAAGCCGAACTAGCACGCCGCATGGGCAAAAAATGTCAAGAAGTAACACGTATCGTCAACCTTAAACACACCACTAAAATTGACACTTTAACGGCGGCTTTTAAAGTTTTTAACAAGCAACTAGAGTTTTCAATAAAACCTATCAGCTAAGGCTTTGCTAAGCGCACCTGACCAACCTGCATTTGGTTGCGGTTATACAAATCAATATGTTGGGTAAAACTCGGGTCTTTAGCTTGCAGACCAAGGGTGTCTAAGACATAGTTGAGGGCTACTTCTGCGGCTCTGCTATTGCCGTCAATGGCTTTAATAGCTACACCTAAACCTAGGCTAGGAATAGCGGCACCAAATACACCTTCAGCACCGGTTTTGCAGGCTACTTGATCGCCAAAGGCTTGCATTACGTGAGTACAGTGGCGTTGGCTACCGGCAACATAGAAGGGTTCGGCTACCATGGCATCGTACAAGGTTTTGGCTGCCGCGGCCCAGCCTTCGGGTAGCTGTTGGCCACTACCAAAGCGGGCAAAACCCATGGCAAGGGCAGGGAGTGGTAAGGCGTAGGTGGGGATAGAGCAGCCATCGATGCCCATAGGGTGGTCAAAGACATTTACTCCCATGATTTCACCCATGGTGCTATTCACTTCCTGCTGAATAGCATGCTCGGCTTTGATGTAACCCTGGTGCTCAATGCCGCGGTGATAAGCCAAGCTCAAAAAACCACAATGCTTACCTGAGCAGTTGTTATGCACTGGGCAGGCTTGGATACCAGAGCCGGATTTGGCCAACGCCAGCGTCGCGGGCTCGTGCATGGGCCAGTGGCTACCGCATTCCAGAGCCTGATCATCCATGTTTAGCTGTTTCAGCCAAGCATTGACCACTTGCGCATGCTGCTCTTCACCATTGTGAGAAGAACAAGCCATAGCCAATTGTTTGTTATTAAGTTGTAAGGCGTCAGCGGCACCCGATAATACCAAGGGCATGGCTTGTAAAGGCTTGGCCGTAGAGCGGGGAAAGACGAGCTGCTCGGCATTGCCCCACTCATGCACACGCTTGCCCTGGCTATCAGTAACAATAGCAATGACTTGGTGGCGGCTTTCCAGGTAATCGCCGCGCGTGACTTCAATAATAATAGGCTGTTGCATAGGGTTTTACCTTAGTACTCGTCGCTATTCATCATGGCCGATAAAACCACCGGTTTGGTGTTGCCACAGTTTCGCATACACACCACCTTGGGCCAAGAGTTGTTGATGACTACCTTGCTCAATTATGTTGCCTTGATCCATGACAATTAAGCGATCCATGGCCGCGATGGTAGACAAACGGTGAGCAATGGCGATGACGGTTTTGTTTTCCATCAGGCGGTAGAGGGCGGCTTGTATGGCGGCTTCCACTTCTGAATCTAGGGCCGAGGTCGCTTCATCCAAGACTAAAATAGGGGCGTCTTTTAGCAGCACGCGAGCAATCGCAATACGCTGGCGCTGGCCGCCCGAAAGCTTCACCCCGCGCTCGCCCACTTGGGCCATATAGCCACGGTTGCCATGGGGATCTATCAGGTCATCAATGAAACTATCGGCTTCGGCCTTGCGAGTGGCTTCGGCAACTTCGGCATCGCTGGCATCGGGTTTGCCATAGACAATGTTTTCGCGCACCGAGCGATGCAATAAAGAGGTGTCCTGAGTTACCATGCCAATGGCGGCGCGCAAGCTGTCTTGAGCGACCTGGCTGATGTCTTGGCCGTCAATGCGAATGCTACCCGATTCAAGATCATGGAAGCGCATTAATAGGTTGACTAGAGTTGATTTGCCCGCGCCAGAGCGGCCCACAATCCCCACTTTTTCACCTGCTTTGATGTTGAGGTTAAGGGCTTCTATGACACCGCTTTGTTTGCCGTAATGGAAGCCGACATGATCAAACTCAATTTCACCTTTAACAACACCTAGCTCATGATCGTTATGGTCCACCACTGATTGCGGATTCGCTAAGGTGGTCATGGAATCAATAACGGTACCGATGTTTTCAAACAACGAATAAATTTCCCACATGATCCAATCAGAGAAACCTTGTAAACGCAGGGCCAGGGCAACACCCACGGCAATGGTGCCAATGCTCACCGTATCGCCTAACCACAGGTAAATACCTACCGCAGCGGTACCAAACACCAGCAGGTTGTTAAGGATCGATACCACCATGTCCATGTTGGTGCTCTTGCGCATCATTTGGTATACGGTACCCATAAAGCCGTCCATTGCCGCGCGAGCGTACTCGGCTTCACCTTTAGTGTGGGCAAAGAGCTTTACCGTGGTGATGTTGGTATAGCTGTCTACTACACGCCCGGTCATGATGGCGCGCTGGTTGGCCTGCTGGGCGGAAATTTCTTTTAAGCGTGGGGCAAAGTAAAGCTGCACGGCAACAAAACTCAATAACCATATGCCCATAGGTATGGCCATGCGCCAGTCTGTGTAGGCGATGATGCCGAGCATGGAAATAAGGTACACCACCACGTAAACAAAGGTATCACAGGCCTTAATAGCTGTGTCACGTACCGCCAGCGCACCTTGCATTACCTTGGCAGCAATACGGCCAGCATAGTCATCCTGATAAAAGGACATGCTCTGCTTGAGTAGATAGCGGTGGGCCTGCCAGCGCATGCGCATGGGCAAATTGCCCATAAGTACCTGGTGGCGCAACAGGTTATTGGCAGCGATTACCAGGGGCATAATAACCAGTAATAAAATACCGTATAACCACAAGGTGTCTTTTTGTTGGTCAATAAACAAATCTCGGGAAAGCCCCGTCAGCCAATCCACCAGCTGCCCCATGAAACCATACACCAGTACTTCCAAAAACGCGTAGGTGGCCGAGGTGAGGGCTAGTAAACCCAAGTAGCGTTTGAGGCCGCTGCAATAATGCCAAACGAAAGCCAACAATGTACCAGGCGGTTGGGTCGGCTCTTCGGGAGGGTATGGCGGTGTGAGGCTTTCAAAATATTTAAACATGCCAATGCATCCTTTGCGTACCAGTGACCTTACTGGTGGTGTATTAAGGCAATCATTGTAGACCGACAGTGTACGAATATCGAGATTAATTTGGCCTACCAAGAGGCTGTAATGGACCTTCGAGTATTGGTTTTTCTGCTATACCTATAGGTAAGACAACTAGATGAAAAATAGGTAAAAAGTAGATAAGCCCAAACTTTTTGCACGAAAAAAATTTATTAAGGGAGCATGGATGAGTGCCAAGCCAATTACGTATCAACAAGCTAGAAACCAAATACAATCAGGTGACGTTGTTGCTTTTGGCGGCCAGAGTCATTTTTCGCAACTGGTGAAGTTGGCTACTTTATCCAACGTCTCCCATGTTGGTGTTATCTTGCAAACGCAAATAGCAGATGACAATGCGCATAGAGGCTGTAACCAAATCATCGAGTCTACTAGGGGCAAGGGCGTTGAGGTGTCTCGCTTTAGTGACCGACTGCAAAACCATGTTGGTGAGCTGTGGTGGCTGCCCCTAGGGCAACATATTCGTCAGCAAGCCTTTAATGCAACCAAGTTTTTTGATTTCTTATTTGCTCAAGCCAAGGCCCGTAAGCCCTATGACATGCCGCAAGCAGTGATGTCAGCCGTGGATGTGTTGGATAACCTGCCTTGGGATAAAACCGGGCCTAGCTATAATCAGGAAGACTTTAGCCGCTTTTTTTGTTCTGAGTTGGTATCGGCCGGGCTAGAGCAGGCAGGTGCCGTTGGTAATGTTAACGCTTCTGAAGTGACTCCTATAGACCTGTGCCGCTGGCATATTTATGCAGACCATTATTACCAGTTAAAAGGCGACGCGAGTAAGTGTATTTCAAGGTTTAATACGGCTAATCCGACGGATTGGATTTGAGGGTAATCGATAGAGGATAATCCAACATGGTCTATGCTTAGTTAAATGGATAATTTCATATAGGAGCAGCTATGAATACCGAAAGTAAACTCCATACCCTAGGCCTGATAGTACAGTGATCCGTAAGCAGGGAGTGCATGCTAGATCTGTATTTGGTACGCAATCGGTGAGGGCCAATCTGTCCAATATTATTAACTCAATTTTTGAAGTTGTAGAACGTTAGCCAGCGAAAATGTGTATGTGAATTAAATGGAGATAAATGCAATGACCAAATCCCAAGTGATCAGCCTTGCAGAAGAATTTGCCAAGCTTACTTTTGTCGGTGACCGTGTACCTGGGTCTACCGATGAGCAGCTTGCTGGGGCTTTTTCACAATTGGCGCCTTATCGGGACGGTGCGATATTTATTGGTCATTACGCTGGCAATAGCGATTGGGAAAGGCACGCTCAAGGTGATGAAATCGTTTATGTAGTGGTGGGTGAAACGACGCTTACTTTGCTTACATCAAGTGGTGAAACACCGCATCTATTGCAAGCCGGCGAGCTTATGGTGGTGCCGCAAAAGGTCTGGCACCGGTTTGAAACGCCTGTGGGGGTGAAGATATTGACAGTGACTCCGCAGCCAACAGACCATTGTGTTGATCGCCCCCAAGGTGATGATGAAATGTATACGGCTAGCTAAAAGAGGCTTGGGTTTACTGTAAGGTGAAAGGTGCTATCATGAGGGAGATTTTCATAGGACAGATTTATTATGACTAAACTATCAAATGAAGTACTTCAACAAGCTCTTGCATTAAGTTCTCAGGAAAAGGCGCAGATTATAGAAGGTCTTTTAGCTAGTCTTGATACGCCTGGCGCAGACATTGATTCTGCTTGGGCGGCAGAAGTCGATGCAAGGGTTGATGCTTATGATAAAGGTCAGTTGTCTTCAGTTTCCGTTGCCGATGTATTAGGAAAGTATGCTCGCGTTGATGGACGTTAGGTTCTTAACACCTGCTGTAAAAGAGCTAGACGAGGCTTTTGTGTATTATCAATCCATCGTTGATGGATTGGGTTACGAATTCGTATCAGAAGTCGAACATTCTATTACAAGAATAAAACACTTTCCTACGGCTTACCCTTTAATAGGGAGCCAGTCTAGGCGCTGTTTAATTCATCGATTTCCTTATGGCTTGATATATCAGGAAAGAAACGAAGAAATTCTTATTATTGCCATATCAAATTTGCACAGAAAGCCCAAATATTGGGTTTCTCGCGAGCTGTAAAGAAACAACAACACAGGACTGTATAAGTGAGCCAAGTTGTATTCGTTCCCCATGGTGGTGGCCCCAAACCAGTGTTAGGTGATCCGCACCATGCCGAGTTAGTTTCCTACCTCAAGGCCTTGCAGCCAGCGATCGCCAAGGCCAAAGCATTGCTGGTGATTACGGCACATTGGGAAGCGCCAGAAGTGGCTATTAGTGCGCAAGCGCAACCAGGCATGCTATACGACTATAGCAATTTTCCCGAACAAGCTTATCGCTTGCAATATCCAGTACCCGGTGCACCAGACTTGGCAATACGTGTACAAGCCATGTTGGCCAAGCAGGGTATTGATGCCACCTTAGATCACCAACGTGGCTATGACCACGGCACTTTTATACCGCTAATGTTAATGGCGCCGGAAGCGCACATTCCTGTGTTGCAGCTGTCGCTGATGTCTGACTTGAATCCACAAGCCCATATTAATATGGGTAAGGCCTTGGCACCTCTGTTAGCCGAAGGGGTCATGATTTTGGGTTCGGGGCTTAGTTTCCACAGCTTTCCTGCCATGCGTAGTGCAGACAAGGCCGAGCCTTTCGCTCGCTCTAAGCGTTTTGATGATTGGTTAAACGCTACCATTCTTTCTACCGATAGGGGCGCTGCGGAACAGCAACTTGCCAACTGGGAACAGGCACCCGAAGCACGGTATAGCCACCCGCGGGAGGAGCACCTACTGCCTTTGCATGTGTGCTTTGGTGCCGCTATGGCTGGCGGTTTAACGCCTAGCAATTTTTATCAAGGCCAGTTGTTTGGTGTCATGAACTCTGGGTTTATTTGGTAGTTTAACTTTACTCTGACCCCCTTTGTGTTGTTTTATTGATTTACTTTAAGCTTAAAATAATATACTTTAAGTATAAAATAGATTTACAAAGATAGTTACAGGGATAACACCATGAATATTGCATGCCTTGGCGGCGGCCCCGCAGGTCTTTATTTCGCCATTTCCATGAAACTGCGTGACGCTAGTCACGACATTACCGTGTTTGAGCGTAATCGCCATGATGATACCTTTGGTTGGGGGGTGGTGTTATCCGATGATGCCTTAACCAATGTGAAGCGCAATGACCCAGTTAGCTATCAGTCTATCGTTGCTGAGTTTGCTTATTGGGATGACATTGCCGTGGTTAAAGATGGTGAGCGCCAGGTGTCTTCTGGGCATGGTTTTTGCGGTATTGGCCGTATGCAAATGCTGAAGATTTTGTACGCACGTGCGCAAGAACTAGGCGTGAAGCTAGTATTTCAACAGGCGGTGGCTGATACCCAAACCCTTATGGATGACTATGACCTTGTAGTCGCCTCCGACGGCCTAAATTCTAATTCCCGTAATCAATTTGCCCATGTGTTTAAGCCAGAAATTGATACCCGCTTATGCAAGTTCGTATGGCTTGGTACACACCAGAAATTTGACGAGGCCTTTACCTTTATCTTTGAAGAAACCCCGCACGGTTGGGTGTGGGCGCATGCTTATCAGTTTAGTCAAGACACCGCTACTTTTATTGTTGAGTGCAGTGAAAGCACTTGGGACAAGTGGGGCTTTGGTGACATGTCTCAGCAAGAAACTATTGCTGTGTGCGAAGACATCTTTAAAGATCACTTAAACGGTAACGATTTGATGACCAATGCCAACCATATTCGTGGTTCGGCGTGGATGAACTTCCCGCGCGTATTGTGTGAACGCTGGCACCACGAAAACCTTGTTTTGATGGGTGATGCTTCGGCTACGGCACACTTCTCTATTGGCTCCGGCTCGCGTTTGGCCTTTGATAGTGCTATTGCACTGGCGCAATACCTACACCAAGAAGAGGATATGGCCAAGGCCTTTGAGCTGTATCAAGAAGAACGCCGCTTGGATGTCTTGCGTCTGCAATCTGCTGCGCGTAATTCTATGGAATGGTTTGAACAGGTGGAGCGTTACCTACACCTAGATCCTGTGCAGTTTAACTATGCTCTGTTAACCCGTTCCCAGCGCATTAGCCATGAAAACTTGCGTCTACGTGATGCCAAATGGGTTGCCAGCGCCGAACAGTGGTTCCAGCAGCAAGCTGGCGCCCAAGGCGAGAACCAAGAGAATAATGGTCGCAGTCCCATGTTTACACCCTACAAGCTAGCTGATCTCGAATTGTCTAACCGTGTGGTGGTGTCGCCTATGGCTCAGTACAAGGCCAATAACGATGGCCTAGCCAATAGCTGGCATCTAGTGCATTACGGTAACCTTGCTAAAGGCGGCGCGGGCTTGGTGTACACAGAAATGACCTGTGTTAGCGAAGACGGGCGTATTACGCCTGGCTGCCCAGGCTTGTACACGGAGCAACAAGCCCAAGCGTGGCAACAAATCACTGACTTTGTGCATGAACACACGTCGGCCAAAATTTGTATGCAGCTAGGCCACTCGGGCCCTAAGGGCTCTACCCAAGTAGGTTGGCAGACCATGGATGCGCCACTAGTTGATAATAACTGGCCTTTGTTGGCTGCATTCGCTGTGGCTTGGAGCGATAACAACGCACTCCCTAAGGCCATGGATAAGAATGATATGGACAGCGTCAAGGCTGACTTTGTTACGGCCGCCCAGCGGGCTATTGAAGTGGGCTTTGATATGCTGGAAGTGCACTGTGCCCACGGCTATTTGTTATCCAGTTTTATCACCCCAGTTAGCAATAAACGTGACGATGAATTTGGCGGCAGTTTAGAAAACCGCCTGCGTTACCCGCTAGAAGTGGTTAGCGCTGTCAAATCGGTAATGCCAGCGGGCATGCCATTGTCGGTACGTATCTCGGCTAACGATTGGGTTGGCGATGCCGGTATTACTCCTGTAGAAGCGGTGGACATTGCCAAGGCCTTTAAGGCTATCGGCGTTGATATTATTGACGTCTCCGCTGGTCAAACCAGTGTTGATGCACAGCCAGTGTACGGGCGTATGTTCCAGACGCCGTTTGCTGATCGCATTCGTCATGAAGTGGGTATTCCAACCATGGCGGTGGGTAATATCTTTGAACCAGATCACGTGAACTCTATTCTCATGGCAGGTCGTGCCGATCTGGTATGCTTAGGGCGACCTCATTTGGCTAATGCCAACTGGACTAACGAAGCTGCCATTACCCTGGGAGACCAACAGCAAGCTTGGCCATTGCCATATTTGGCGGGCCGCGAACAAGCTTACCGTTTGGCTGAACGGGCAGAACAAATGGCTATTAGGGCGTAAAGAGAAACTATGCAATTACAAGGCAAACATATTGTCATTACAGGAGCCGGTAGCGGTGTTGGTGAGGCTATAGCACGGCTGCTAGACCAGCAGGGCGCACGTTTAACGTTACTTGGACGTCGCATCGAGGCTGTGCAAGCGGTCGCAGACAGCTTAACTGAGGCGCAAGGTATTGCCGCTGACGTTACGGATCGTGATCACTTTGCCGCAGCCTTGCAGCAAGCTCGCACCGCCTTTGGTCTCATAGATGCCGCCATTGCCAATGCCGGTGCCGTTGAGTCAGTGCCATTTCGTAAGATGACAGGGCAAGATTGGCAAGCCTGTTTGGATGTAAACCTAACGGGTAGTTTTAACACCTTTAATCTGTGTATTGATGACCTGCTATCACAAGGCGAAGGGCGCCTCGTTGCCGTGGCTTCTACGGCAGGTCAACGTGGTTATCCCTATGTGAGTGCCTATACAGCGGCCAAACATGGTGTCATTGGCTTGGTGAAGTCCCTAGCTTTGGAATTGGCCAAAAAACACATTACGGTGAATGCAGTCTGCCCAGGTTATACCCGCACTCCGTTGCTAGAAGGCAGTATGCAACGCATTGCCGACAGCACTGGTTGTAGCATGGCCGAAGCCGAAGCGCACTTAGTAAAAGACAACCCGCAAGGGCGTTTGGTGGAACCAGAAGAAGTAGCTCAAGGCGTCTTGTACCTACTTACGGCAACTAGCCTCAATGGTCACTCATTGACCATCAATGGAGGGGAATTTTAATGCAAAACTATTACAGCGAAGATACCCGTCAGCATCTGCGTTTGTGGCTTAAGTTGCTAAAGACCAGCGGCACCATTGAAGCTTTACTGCGTAATCGTTTGAAGAATGAGTGTGACACCACCTTGCCGCGATTTGACGTTCTGGCTGCTTTAGATCACCACCCTGATGGATTGCGTATGAGCGAGCTGTCGAGCTTTTTGATGGTATCGAATGGCAATGTTACGGGTATTGCCAACCGCTTAGTTGACGAAGGACTAGTTACGCGACGTTCTGGTGAAGAAGATGCCCGCGTGCATATCTTGAGCCTTACGGACACAGGCAAGNNGAAGAATGAGTGTGACACCACCTTACCGCGCTTCGATGTTTTGGCAGCGCTGGATCATCATCCAGACGGATTGCGCATGAGTGAGCTATCCAGTTTCCTGATGGTCTCTAATGGCAATGTTACGGGTATTGCTAACCGCTTAG
>DPHB01000040.1:55552-57505 GCA_003521845.1 Oceanospirillaceae bacterium
TTGAGCCTTACGGACACAGGCAAGACTCAGTTTGCTGATATGGCGGCCAAGCATGCCGCTTGGGTGGATGAAATTTTGTCCCCCCTAGATGACCAAAACATGCAAGCAATTACGACTATGTTGGATCAAATTCAGCGGCGTGTGGGAGACCTATAATATGCAAGACCTTACTACCTACCAGGCCCAGCATTTTGCTTGGTCATTAGAAGATAGTGTCGGCACCATTTATCTCACGCGACCTGAACGCAAGAACCCCCTTACTTTTGATAGCTATGCGGAATTGCGAGACTTATTCCGCGCTATGCCCTATGAGGACAGCATTAAAGCCGTGGTGATTTTGCCCAATGGTGGCAACTTTTGTTCTGGTGGTGACGTACACGACATCATTGGCTCCTTATTAGACAAGGACATGAAAGGCTTAATGCAGTTTACTCGTATGACGGGTGATCTAGTGAAGGCCATGTTGCATTGTGGTAAACCAATCATTGCCGCCGTTGATGGTGTTGCCGTGGGAGCTGGTGCCATTATGGCCATGGCCTCGGATATGCGCATTGCCACACCGCAAGCCAAAACCGCTTTCTTATTTACCCGCGTAGGCTTAGCCGGTTGTGATATGGGCGCTTGTTCCATGTTGCCACGTATTATTGGCCAAAGTCGTGCTGCAGATCTTCTTTACACTGGCCGCGCCATGAATGCCGAAGAAGGCGAACGCTGGGGTTTCTTCAGCCGTCTAGTGTCTGCTGATAGCTTAAATTCCGAAGCCATGACTATGGCTTCACGTATCGCCGCGGGCCCTAATTTTGCCCATATGATGACCAAGACTCAGTTACAACATGAGTGGAACATGACCTTGGATCAGGCTATTGAAGCCGAAGCTCAAGCCCAAGCCATTTGTATGCAAACCCAAGATTTCCAGCGCGCCTATGATGCCTTTGTAGCCAAACAGCGCCCTGAATTTGCTGGCGATTGAAGGAATCTGATATGTACAGAGATACAAGCTTTTTAGACTGGCCGTTTTTTGAAGATCGTCACCGCGAACTGGCGGTGCAATTGGATGCATGGGCAGCAATACACCTGCCGGTAGACCATAGTGATGTTGACCAAGCTTGTATTGATTTGGTTGCCATGCTGGGACGTGATGGTTGGTTAACTCATTCCAGTGTTGATCCCGATAACGCAGAGCATGGGGGAAAATTGGATGTGCGCAGCCTATGCTTAATTCGTGAAACCTTGGCGCGTCATGATGCTTTGGCGGATTTTGCTTTTGCTATGCAGGGGCTAGGCACCGGAGCTATTAGTTTATTCGGCACAGCCGAGCAGCAGCAGTGGTTAAAGCGTACCCGTAGTGGCGAAGCGCTAGCCGCCTTTGCCTTAACCGACCCTGAGTCGGGCTCTGATGTGGCCAACTTGAACATGACCGCTACCAAGAATGAGCAGGGCTACGTTTTAGATGGTGAAAAAACTTGGATTTCTAATGGCGGCATTGCCGAGCGCTACGTGGTGTTTGCCCGTACCGGTGAGGCGCCTGGTGCGAAAGGCTTATAGGCTTTTCTGGTGCCTGCCGACCGAACTGGTCTGAGTGTTGCTGAGCGTTTACATACCATTGCGCCGCATCCACTAGCACGTTTGCACTTTGATCAGGTACAAGTCAGTGCCGGCGAAATGATTGGTAAGCCGGGTGACGGTTTCAAGATTTCCATGTCCGTATTGGACGTATTCCGTTCTACCGTGGGTGCTGCTGCCCTTGGTANGGCACGCCGTGCCTTACACGAGGCCGTAGGCCGCAGTCAAAGTCGGCAGTTATTTGGTAAACCATTAGATGACCTGCAGATGGTACAAGGGCATTTGGCAGATATGGCCTTAGACATCGATGCCGCAGCGTTGTTGATATATCGCGCCGCTTGGACCAAGGACATGGGTGCGGCACGGGTTTCTCGTGAAGCGGCTATGGCC
>DPHB01000006.1:0-574 GCA_003521845.1 Oceanospirillaceae bacterium
GGTGATACCACGCTCACGTTCTTCGGGTGCGTTATCGATTTGTGCAAAATCTTTTAGTTCGCCGCCCCAAGTTTCAGCACATACGCGAGTTAGCGCAGCTGTCAGAGTGGTTTTACCGTGGTCAACGTGACCGATTGTGCCGACGTTTACGTGCGGCTTATTACGTTCAAACTTTTCTTTAGCCATTTCAGCCTCCGACTTAGAGCGGCCATTTTCCTTTCGGAATTGAATACCGCAGATAACAAGAAGGGTAGATATATCACTATATCTACCCTTCAGAAAATTTCTTGTGCCCCAATTGCCGAACAATTTCAGACAACATGGAGCTCTAGGGCGGAATTGAACCGCCGACCTCACCCTTACCAAGGGTGCGCTCTACCCCTGAGCTACTAGAGCTTATAACGCACTTTGCTACTGTCTCCAGTACCCTGATGGAGCGGGTAGCGGGAATCGAACCCGCATCTTCAGCTTGGAAGGCTGAAGTAATAGCCATTATACCATACCCGCTAGAAGTTGGTGGTGGGAGGTGGATTCGAACCACCGAAGCTTACGCGTCAGATTTACAGTCTGATCC
>DPHB01000006.1:834-1749 GCA_003521845.1 Oceanospirillaceae bacterium
CAGTTGCTCTACCGACTGAGCTATACCGGCTAATTGCCCTGCCCTTACTCAGGAGGCGCGTATAATACTCAACTCCCTGCGGTGATGCAACACCTAAAACAACATTTTTTCAAAGTTTTTCAAGGTGTTCCGCAATTAAATGCTATACGTGCCGTCACTGACTAGGTAACAAGCCCGGCACATCATACAGACATGCTTTAAGGCCGTCCAGCACCAATTCATCAAGCCAGTGAATTCCTTGCACTTGCGCCAAAAAGCAACCGTCGCCTCCGGTTGCATAAACCACGTAGCCATGTTGCAAGGCATCGTTAGCTATAGCACCAATGCCAGCTTCATGCATACGAGAGGCACCCTTTAATACCGCACCAGCGGTGCTAGTACCATACCCAGTAGTGGCCTCACACTCATGTTCAGTAAAGGCAATATGTGCCGTATCCTGCAATAAACTTTGCACCATTAGCCGCTGCCCTGGAATAATATAGCCACCTTCATGCTCACCATTAGGCGCAATAAAATCCACCGTGCTAGCACTACCACAGTCGATGACACAGGCGGCTTGTTTGGTTAAATTACGCACAGCTACCATAGCCAACCAGCGGTCCACCCCCATACGTGTACAATCACTGTAGCTATTAACTAGGTCCTGCCAACGATTTTGTGTCAAGGCCTGCGCTACATCAACATCTGAATCGTGCGCCCAAGCCACAAGCAGATCATTCACCTCTTCACTCGCCACACTAGTATAGCCGCACACCGCCACCCCGACAGGCAGCTGCTCTCGCAACTGCGCACTCGTCAAATGCGCAGTCATCAAACTACCTCGAGCAACTACCTCAGTGGCAACCACAGAGGCCTGCAAGCGCCACTTAAAGCGCGTGTTACCGATATCGACCAATAACAACATCAATGCTCACC
>DPHB01000006.1:1967-20209 GCA_003521845.1 Oceanospirillaceae bacterium
CCACCATTAAAACTCTTTATTTCACCCGCTATTTCTAACAACAAAGCGCCACCAGCATCAACCCCACGGCAGATGCCGTTTTGCGCCTCTCTAAGCCCGAGCAAATGGACTTCTTTGTCTTGATAGACATGATGAGCCACCCAATCTTGCTGCAAACTTGCAAAGCCCTCTGCAGCAAAATGTGGCAACCATTGCGCCAAGGCATCGAGCAGGGCGGCCGCTAATTCGTTGCGCTGCACCTGATAACCAGCCTGACGTAAACTAGTCCACGGCTGATCGATCAGATTGCAATCTTTAAGGTGCACATTCAGGCCTATGCCTATCACCACCTGACAAGGCCCAGTGGCATCACCGCTAAGCTCTAACAACACGCCCGCTAGCTTTTTGCCATGCAACAATACATCGTTAGGCCATTTTAAGCCCGCCCCCTTTATACCCAAGGCAGTCAAGGCATCCACCACCGCCAAACCCACTACCAAGCTCAAACCTTCTAGGGCGGCAACGCCACCAGCAAACTCCCAGCCAACCGATAGCGCTAACTGCTCGGCAAACGGTGATTGCCACTGCCGACCTAAGCGCCCACGGCCTGCCGTTTGCACCTCAGCAAACACCGCTTGGCCGTGAATGCCTACATCATTCTGACGCTGCATCAGCAAGCGATTGGTCGAGGGCGTTGACATCAGCAATTCAAGTGTAAACACCTTAGCCAAACTTGGCTTGTGACGCACGATAGCCTCTACATCCAATAAATCCAAGCCCTCAGGCAAACGATAACCTTTACCCCGCACCCGGTGCACTCGCAACCCCAACTGCTCAATCCCCTGCAACTGCTTCCACACAGCCGCACGACTCATCTGTAAACGTTCACCCAGCTCAGTACCTGAATGAAAGTGACCATCGGCCAACAGGTGTAGCAATTGATTTAACGAGGTAAGGGACATAACCGACTAAAGCCATTTGTAAAAGAAATTATAGGACATTATATGCCACCAGTCTGAGTGACTCCACCCAAGCCGTTCATTGCGAGGTACCCAAAGCACTCGCAATGTCAGGCTAAACCCAAACGTCATTGCGAGGAGCGTAGCGACGCGGCAACCTCTAGCAGGCGAAGTGCAATACTGGCTGAGGTTGCTTCGCTGCGCACGCAATGACGAGCAATAGAACCCGCACCAACTATACTTTATTGAGCCAAGGAGGGCCTTATGAAAATACCATCTATCTACATCATTACCAATAAGCCAAATGGAACATTGTATACAGGCGTTACTAGCGACCTAATTAGGCCGCATTCATCAACACAAGATTGGATTTGCAGACGGATTTGCCAAGAGATATAACTTACATATATTGGTTTATTATGAAGTCTACGAAGACATGTACACAGCGATCACGCGCGAAAAACAACTCAAAGCTGGATCTAGAAGTAAGAAAATCAAACTAATTGAGTACCTAAATCCGCAATGGCGTGATTTATATTTGGATGTTGCTGGCTGACAAGGTGCCAGAACCAAGAGGTTGCCGCGCCTTCGGCTCGCAATGACGAGGTATGGGGTCTACTGTCGTTGCGAACGCAGTGAAGCAATCTCTACCAGACTAAGTGCCAGATTGCAGAGGTTGCTGCGCCTTCGGCTCGCAATGACAGCGGTTTTGATGTTTCGTCATTGCGAACCTAGTACCGCAATCTCTATCCGGCAAACAATTAAATTAGCGTTTTTTGGCCTTATTCTTTTGTTTCTTCACATGCTTCATCAAACGCGCCTTTTTGCTGATCTGGCGTGCATTAAGCTGGTTTTTCTTACCTTCATACGGGTTATCACCAGTACGGAATTCGAAACGTACCGGCGTACCGCGAATTTTCAGCACTTTAATGAACTTGTTTTCCAAATAGCGCTTATACGAATTAGGTAACGAAGTGGTTTGATTGCCATGCACAATAAACAAAGGCGGGTTTGAACCACCTAAGTGGGCATAGCGCATTTTCACTCGACGACCATGCACCATAGGTGGCTGATGGTCCAGTACAGCATCTTCCAACAAGGTGGTAAGCTTATTGGTGCTCCACTTTGTAAAGGCACAAGTATGGGCTTCTTCTACGGACTTATACAGGTCACCGACACCAGTACCATGTAAGGCAGATATAAAATGAATGCGCGCAAAACTAGCAAAATCCAAGCGCGTCTCTAGCTGATGGCGCACCTGACCTTTGTCATCGGCGGTCATACCATCCCACTTGTTGACGGCAATGACTAGGGCACGGCCAGCATCCACCACAAAGCCCAGCAAGTGCATATCTTGCTCGGTTAAACCTTCATGGGCATCCACTACCAACACCACCACGTGTGCATCTTTAATAGCTTGCAAGGTCTTGACGATGGAAAACTTTTCTACAGTTTCTTTGACCTTGCCACGTCGTCGAACACCCGCCGTGTCAATTAAAGTGTAGGGTTTATCATTGCGTCGGTAAGGGATATAAATACTGTCACGAGTAGTGCCCGATTCGTCATACACCACCACTCGATCTTCGCCCAACATACGGTTAACCAAAGTGGATTTACCCACGTTAGGTCGTCCTACCACACCAATACGAATACCACCTTCAACATCGTCAGGCAGTTCTTCATCTTCTGGAAATGGCTCTAGCACTTCTTCAATTAACTGAGTCACACCCTTGCCGTGGGACGCAGCAATAGCAAATGGCTGGCCTGCTAAACCCAAACCATAGAAGTCACCCAAGGCCACATCTTCATCAATGCCATCGGTTTTGTTAACCACTAGATAACAAGGCTTGTGCGTACGACGTAGGTGATCCGCAATAAGTTCATCAGATGGGTTGAGGCCAGCGCGACCATCTACCAAAAACAATACGGCATCGGCTTCTTCAATAGCCAACAGAGACTGTTCTGCCATAACCTGGTCGATACCGTCTTCGTCGCCTGAAATACCACCTGTATCAATTACAATAAAACCACGAGTTGTGGTTTTACCTTCACCGTACTTACGGTCACGAGTCAAACCAGGGTAGTCAGCTACCAAGGCATCCCGCGAGCGGGTAAGACGATTAAATAGTGTGGACTTACCCACATTAGGACGGCCAACAAGGGCAATTACCGGATTCATAACTTATCCTGGCTGATGGTATTTGCTACCAGCAGCACTAACTACAAGACTTATATAAAAGCCTAATTCAAAGACAGACGAGACAGAGAAGCATCCTGTCCCAAAACATATATATCGGCACCATGGCGAACAAAGCCAGCACCAGCACCGTCGTGACCCAACTTGTAACGGCCTATAGCCATACCAGTATGGGGGTGCAACAAGTGCACATAACCAAGGCTATCTAATACCATTACAGCATCAGTGGACGCCACCACACGCGATAAACCGCGGTGTAGAAAATCATCATTGCGCCACAACTCAGTACCAGTCTGGTGATCGTAGGCCATGACAGTATCCTTGTCGGTCACCACATATACCTGATCACCGTAAATACTGGGCGCGGTATAACTGGAAACAGCCTGTTGCCACACAACACGGCCAGAAATCGCTTCTACAGCGGCCAAATTACCCTGATAACCTGCCACATATAGCGTGCCATCAACCAGCTGCAAGGGCCCATCAATGTCCACCAAACGCTCCATATCAGAGCGCCCTTGTGGCGCACTAATGCGCTGCTGCCAAACGACCTTGCCTTGCTTATTATCAACAGCCAATAGCTTACCGTTAGCAAAACCCGCATAGCTTACGCCACCGTCGACAACGGGGGTACTAGTACCACGCAAAGTTAAGCTGGGCAGGTCGCTAGCGTAGGACCAAAGTACAGCAGCGTCGGCCTCGGCATAAGCCGTAATACGGCCATCAATGGCTTGCACCAAAACCATACCCGATGCGGACTGTGGTACCGCCAATACTTCACTAGAGGTAGGCGTTGACCATACCACGGCACCATCACTAGCCTGTAGCATATGCAATTCGCCATTGGCTGTCGCGACTAACAAATTATCTTGTAGATAACCGAGGCCAGCACTGATAGGCCGTTGCAAATCAACCTGCCATAGAGACTTTCCACTAGCCGCATCAATAGCACTCACCACACCAGACGCCGACGCACCGTAAACTGCACCAGCTAGCAACACAGGCTGTAATGGCAAAGCATGCTGCTCAGCGCCACCACCTAGCCGCACTTGCCAGTGTTCCGTAACGACCTGAGTTTCAGCAATTTTTACTAATTTAGTTGGAGCGGGCAAGCTAGGTCCGTTGGAACAGGCACTTAGCAAACCAAGAGCTGCTGCCACACTAACGCCACGTAACCAGTATTTAACTATCATTGTCCGCATTCCTTTTTCAGCAAAACTTATCCAGCGTTGTTGCGCTATACAGCAGCGTAAAAAAGCTAATCTACTCTGGTTTATTCAACCAGGTTGTCAAATTTTAGGCTTAACAAGGCGGTATTTGCACCTTGCTCCGCAGCCACCTTTTTGGCCTTTTCATAAGCACTGCGAGCAGCGGATTGATCACCTTGAGCCAACAAAATATCGCCTTTCGCTTCTAGGCGACGCCCTTGCCAAGCATCGGCCTTATCCTGCACCAATACCAAAGCTTGATCTAAATGGCCTTGGGCTTGTAAAACTTGTGCCAAACGCAAGTTGGCTAACTCTGCCAACTCACTCTCTTCGGCATTAGTAAGCACCCAGCGCAACTGTATTTCGGCTGCTTCTAAATCACCTTCAACAACAGCCACCTTAGCTAGCATCAGTGCCGCATAGTGAGCATAGGCGCTGTCACCGTACTCACCTTTAAGGGTTTGTGCATCTTGCTTAATAGCCGAACGTTCGGCAGCACCCATCTGGCTAGCGCTAGCATTTCCCAACAAGCGCTGATAATAAGCACTGGCGGTTTCCGCTTCTTGCTGTTGCGCATCTTGATAATAGTTCCAACCAACGACACCCAATATGGCAATCGCGATACCCGCTAAAAGCGACTTGCCATTTTCGTTCCACCAGCGCTTTAAAGCTTCTACTTGTTCTTCTTCACTTCTTAATTCAGCCACAACTGGCTCCTTACTATTACTTGTACCAAAGAGGCTTTAGCTGGCTAGTCGACAGCCATCTAAAACACCTATATTTAATTACATCAATGCTTGAATAGCTGTACACGCATCAACTGCAGCAATGGTTTGCGCATCACCTTGACCGCGCAAAGGCTTGATTTGCACCTGGCCTTGCAACAATTCATCTTCACCAATAATCACGGCCATACTAGCGCCACTCTTATCCGCTTTTTTCATTTGATTCTTAAAACTACCACCACCACAATGCCATAGCACGCGGGCACCAGCAATTTGACTGCGGACTTGCTCGGCCAGCAGCATACTCGCTGCCGCCGCGGCATCACCCATATGCACCATGTATATATCAGCACGTTGACCTAACTGAGGTGGCGCTAAATCCATTTCTTGTAACAGCAGGATTAAACGCTCAACACCCATAGCCCAACCCACACCTGGCGTTGGCCGGCCACCTAATTGCTCAATCATGCCATCGTAACGGCCGCCGCCACATACCGTACCTTGAGCACCTAAACGATCGGTCACCCATTCGAATACGGTCTTGCAGTAGTAATCCAAACCCCGCACTAAGCGTGGATTAATTTCATAGGCTACACCAGCACCATCCAATAGTGACTTTAGGCGTTCAAAATGTTGTCGAGAATCATCATCCAAGTAACTATAGAAATTTGGTGCAGCATCCAACAGAGCTTGAGTCTGGGGGTCTTTGCTATCTAGCACACGCAGTGGGTTGGTTGTTACGCGACGCTTACTGTCCTCGTCTAACGCATCCATATGCTGCTCTAGATAAGTCACCAAATCTGTACGATAAGCCGCACGCGCAGCACTGCTACCTAAGGTATTAAGCTGTAGGGTAACCGCATCAGTTAAGCCTAACTTTTGCCACAAGCGCGCGGTCATGATAATTAGCTCGGCATCCACATCGGGGCCATCTAAACCATAAACCTCGGCGCCAAATTGATGAAACTGGCGTTGACGACCTTTTTGCGGACGCTCATAGCGGAACATAGGGCCGTGGTACCACAGACGCTGTACTTGGTTATAAGTTAAACCATGTTCTTCTGCCGCACGTACACAAGAAGCGGTACCCTCAGGACGCAAGGTAATGCTTTCGTCATTACGGTCGGCAAAGGTGTACATTTCCTTTTCCACCACGTCAGTGGCTTCACCGATGGAACGACAGAACAACTCCGTACGCTCAACGATGGGCATACGAATTTCTTGATATCCGTACTGTGCAAACACATCTTTCACCTGGGCTTCAAAGTACTGCCACAAGGGTGTTTGCTCGGGCAAAATATCATGCATGCCACGAATGGCCTTAATGCTAGCCAACTTAGGCTCCTTACTTATATATCTCAGAGGCAGCGCAACTGCTGCCTAACTAATAACTAGAGTTCTAGGGTAACGCGAGCAATGTCTTTACGCGTATGCGGTTCTAGGTCGATATCACGCTGCGCAAAGTCAAAATTAGAAACCGCGGAAGCGCGCCCTAATAACACCTGTGCCGGTGCATCTATCGCCATACTGATCACTTGACCACTAGACTTTAAATCCGCCAATACCATAACCCCATTGGCGTCTTGTATCTCAACCCAGCAATCGTCAACAAACTCGATAACCAGCAACCCTTGGCCTGGCGCCACACTAATGGCGGCCTCAGCTGCGGGCGCTGTTGTTGCAGCTACAGCTGGCACCTCTGCTACTGGCACCACCGGCTCAACGACTAGAGGCTCGGCGACAGGCTCCGGTTCAGCCACTGGCTGCACCTCAAGCGCTGGTTCACTGAGCACTGGCGCAACAGGTGCTTCATCGGTAGCACCGACAGAGCCAATGTCGCGCGACAAATCACCCAGTTGTAGATCCAACACTTCGTCTTCTGGCAAGTTAGCACTCACATCTGCGCCTTGACTGTCTTGCACCGTCACCTCACCAACACTGGTCGGTGCAACGGTATCTTGTTGACCCTGCCACCACCACCAAGAAGCACCCAGCAAAGCGAGCACAATCAGCACGGATACTAGCTTAACCCAGGTATCACCGGGGCGCGCTTGTTCATCGACATGACGCACCACAGAAATGGGCTTCTTACTATGATCTGGGCTACCGTAAACAGCATCATATTCAGCCACCATGGCATCTGGGTCCAAACCCAAATAGCGCGAGTAGGAACGAATATAGCCACGCGCGAATATCGGGCTGTTGACGTGGGTAAAGTCATCGGTTTCCAAGCCTTCGAGAACGCGCGAAGTTAAATGCAACTCGCGCGCTATTTTCATCTGAGACAAATCTTTTTCTTCACGCGCTTGGCGCAGCAGATACCCTGGAAAACCAGGTAGTTGCCCATCTAGACCATCAAACTCATTATTATTAGATTCGGAACCAGTCACCTTATTCCACCTTTGTTTTAATGTTTTTCTATGCTTGTCTTCGTGTTCTGTCATATTCCATATGCTACGCTTTGACTGTGACAGTATAGGTAAGTTCCTGCCAATTTCTAGTCCTTAATGGGTTTATACCTCATTCACCGCAATGCGGTTTTCATACTTGGCACTGCGGCGCGTTCTATCCTGCACCTGCCCTACTAGCTGGCCACAAGCAGCATCTATGTCGTCGCCCCTTGTGGCACGAATAGTAGTAACAATGCCTGCCTTTGCCATAACACGCTGAAACGCTTCTATTTGCGGGCGAGGAGAACGTCGATAGTCGGAACCAGGGAAAGGGTTAAAGGGTATTAGGTTCAGCTTACACGGCACTCTTTTTAACACTTTCGCCAATTCTCTGGCATGTTCTAGCTGGTCATTGACACCCGATATCATGGTGTATTCCATAGTGATAACTCGTTTATCAGACAAACCATCGAGATAACGATTGCATGCATCTAACAAGGCATCAATATTGTACTTTTTATTCACCGGCACCAGTTCATTACGCAATTGATCGTTAGGGGCGTGCAAAGAGATGGCCAGGGACACATCGGTGACTTGACTCAAACGATCGATAGCGGGCACCACGCCTGCAGTGCTCAAAGTTACGCGCCGCTTAGACAGGTTGTAAGCATTGTCGTCCATCATCAAAGAGATAGCGGGCGTTACATTATCGAAGTTAAGTAGCGGCTCTCCCATACCCATTAACACCACATTAGTAACACGGCGTGGCGCCTTGGGGTCAACGGGGCCAAAAGACTTAATCGCAATACGCACCTGCCCTATTATTTCGGCGGCGGTCAAATTGCGGTTAAACCCTTGTTTGCCAGTGGAGCAGAAACTGCAGTCCAAGGCACAACCTACCTGCGAAGAAACACATAGAGTCGCACGATCCCCGTCTGGGATCAGCACCATCTCCACCTTGTTGTCACCAGAAACGCCAATTACCCACTTGCGGGTGCCATCTTTAGAATCCCCCCGAAACAACACTTCAGGTTCAACAATCTCAGCGACAAGCTGTAGCTTTTCACGCAGTTTCTTACTCACATTGGTCATACTTTCAAAGTCTTCAGCACCAAATTGGTGAATCCACTTCAAAACTTGCGTAGCACGAAACTTGGGCTCACCCATAGTGGCAAAAAAGTCTTCCATCTGCGCTTGCGAAAAGCCCAGAATATTAGTTTTTTGTGTTACTTCAGACATTTTTATCACCCAATTTAGAGTTTCTTACAACGCAATACGGCGTTCCGAAGAACGCCGTTATTACTCATCTTCGCTAGCAAGCCAGCGAACATCGCTTAGACAAGGTCAAAAGCCTCAAAAACGGCCACCATCTGCAGACAGCGGGCATTTTTTGCGGCTGTTTAACGCTGTACAAGCAGCATACAGGCGCTTTATGCGCTGAAGAAATAAGCGATTTCGCGCGCTGCGGAAGTCGCAGAATCAGAACCGTGTACCGCGTTAGCATCGATAGAAGAAGCGAAATCAGCACGGATAGTGCCTGCAGCTGCTTCTTGTGGGTTAGTAGCACCCATCAATTCACGGTTCTTGTCGATTGCGCCTTCACCTTCTAGCACCTGTACTACAACCGGACCGGAAGTCATGAATGTAACTAGATCGCCAAAGAAAGGACGCTCGCTGTGCTCAGCGTAAAAACCTTGTGCGTCAGCTTCGCTCAACTGCTTCATTTCCATGTTTACAACTTTAAGACCGTTGCTCTCGAAACGAGATACAATCTTACCAACTACGTTCTTAGCTACTGCATCAGGCTTGATGATGGATAGAGTACGTTCTACAGCCATGGGAATTTCTCCAAAAAGAAAAGTTTAATAAATTGAGCACCCGAAATGGGCACCTATAAAATTCGACGCGAGATTATAGCTAAATATGACCCATGTGTCAGCTTATTTATGCATTAGCGGGATCAGGCTTCAAGTCTAACCCAAATATTACTAATCAACTTCATCGATCCAAGCCATTTGGATGGCTTCGAGAATTTTTTCACCACAACGCTGGGGATCGTCGTCAAAATCCGGCAGCTCCATGGTCCAAGCCATAAGGTCAGTAAAACGCACCTGCTTGGGGTCCACATCTGGCTTACTGTCACACAGTTCGATGGCAATATCTAGGGTATCTGTCCATTTTAGGCTCATGCTTAACTCCTTGATAAACGAGGTCAGAGACTTATGGGATCAGACCTTAGGCCTGACCACGATAGTCGAGTATTAGTGATTTTCAGAAACAATATTTAAGGTGTACTTAGGGATTTCTACAACCAGATCCTCATCAGCCACCACCGCCTGACAACCTAGACGTGACTCAGGCTCTAAGCCCCACGCTTTATCAAGCATATCGTCTTCCAGCTCGTCTGACTCTTGCATGGAATCAAAACCTTCACGCACAATGACATGACAGGTAGTACAAGCACAGGATTTTTCGCAGGCGTGCTCCAACTCAATGTCATTAGCCAGGGCGACATCCAATACAGTTTCACCAGCGACGGCCTCGACGGCCAAGCCAGCTGGGCATAGTTCTTCGTGGGGTAAAAATACAATTTGCGGCATGTTGATTTCTCTATTAAATATTGTCGACTGCTTTGCCTGCTAGGGCGCGCTTAATTGAGTCATCCA
Source organism: Oceanospirillaceae bacterium (assembly GCA_003521845.1). Lineage (GTDB taxonomy): Bacteria > Pseudomonadota > Gammaproteobacteria > Pseudomonadales > Balneatricaceae > Njordibacter. The sequence continues at coordinate 12,092 of DPHB01000006.1, forward strand.
TACGGCGTGCCGCAAACTCATCTGTCGCCTTAGCCAGCACATCAATTTGTTTGGTAATGGCATGATGATCTGCACCATTGCGAGCCTCAATCAGAGCCTCCATCTGCACCACTACTAGCTGCTCTTCTGCATCGCTTAACAAACGCTTACCATCGGCCTGCATAGCAACAGCAATCGCCTCTAGCAAACGATCTGCTTCTACCTGTTGTTCACGCAAGCTACGCGCACCACGATCTTCCTCGACATTACTCCAGGAAGCTTTAATCATGTCAGCGATCTGATTTTCCGACAAACCATAAGATGGCTTCACCTGCACAGAAGCTGCCACTCCTGAAGTCAACTCCCGGGCACTAACCTCTAACAAGCCATCGGCGTCAACCTGAAAAGTGACACGGATTTTGGCACCACCTGCTGCCATTGGCGGAATACCACGCAAGTCAAAGCGCGATAGCGAGCGGCAATCTTGTACTAGATCACGTTCGCCTTGCAATACATGCACGGCCATGGCCGTTTGACCATCTTGATAGGTAGTGAAATCTTGAGCCCGAGCAACAGGAATTGGCGTATTGCGCTCAATCACCTTTTCTACCAATCCACCCATGGTTTCCAAACCTAAAGATAACGGTAGCACATCCAGCAACAGCATTTCTTCGCCTACCTGATTGCCGGCCAACACATCAGCCTGACGTGCGGCACCTAAAGCAACCACCCGATCCGGATCAATACTGGTCAACGGTGGCTTGCCAAACAGCTCGGCAACCCGCTCTTGCACTCGCAAAGCACGGGTAGAACCACCCACCATGACCACTTGATGTACCTCATCAATAGTCAGCCCTGCATCACGCATGGTTTTCTTAGTGGCACGTAGGGTTTTGGCAATGACTGGGTCCAGCAATGCATTCATCTGCCGACGGCCTAACTCCAAGTCCAAAGGACAGCTCGCACCCGGCCAGCCAGCAAAAGACATGTGCGCCACGTCAATCTGACTCAAGGATTCTTTTGCAGTACGCGCCTGGCGTAGCAAAAAGCGCTGCTGCGGTAAATTTAAACCTTCAATAGCACGCTGTTCGCACACCCAGGTGGCGATAGCATGGTCAAAGTCATCACCACCCAAAGCTGAATCACCACCCGTGGACAAGACCTCAAACACACCCTTTTGCATACGCAGCACGGAAATATCAAAGGTACCACCACCAAGGTCAAACACGGCAATGGTGCCTTCTTGCTCACTGTCCAAACCATAGGCTACAGCTGCTGCAGTAGGCTCATTCAACAAACGCAAGACCTGAATACCCGCTAGGGTTGCGGCATCTTTAGTAGCCTGGCGCTGGGCATCATCAAAATAGGCTGGCACGGTAATTACCGCGCCCACTAGCTCGCCACCTAAACTAGCCTCGCCACGCTGAGCTAGTACGCGCAATATATCAGCTGAAACCTGCACTGGACTCTTGAGACCAGCCTTGGTTCGCAACATGGGCATACCATCCTCACAGGCTTCAAACGCATAGGGCATATCAGCACCAAGACGGGTGACATCCTGCAAACCACGCCCCATTAAACGCTTGGCTGACATAATGGTATTGGCGGCATCATCCACCAAATGACTCAAAGCCTTTGCACCGACCTGAGGCAACTCGTCAGCACGGTAGCGCACTACAGAAGGTAGCAAGTGCTCACCTTTTGAATTCGGCAAGGTTTCTGCGCGACCACTGCGTACGGTCGCCACAAGGGAATGAGTGGTACCTAAATCAATACCTACCGCCAGCTTGCGCTCATGGGGTTTTGCACTTTGACCTGGCTCGGCAATTTGTAAAAGGGCCATATATACTTCTCTTAATCCAGCAGCCGACCTTCTAGGTCGTTGCACTCCTGTTGTAACTTATCAATAAACTGTAACTTGCGCACAATAACTTCGGCAGCAGGCAACTGCTGCGCCAGGTAAGCTACTGCAAAGTCGGCCTGCAATTGCTTATGCATAGCTTGCAACTCATCGGCTAGAGCATCTAACTCAGTTTCTACATCTGCTGCTTGTGGAATATCTTCCATACGCTCACGTAACTGCATCTGCTGCAGCAAGAAGTCCATGGGCATACTGGTATTAGTTGGCGCCAACGGCTCCATACCCTGCAACTCTAGCAAATAGATAGCCCGCCCTAAAGGCGAACGTAAAACCGCGTAAGCTTGGTTGAGATAGGAAGCGGTTTGTACCGCAATACGCTGCTCAGCATCGGTACCAGCAACAAAGCGGTCTGGATGATAAATTTGCTGTAGCTGGCGATGCTGATCAGCCAGAGCGGCCAGATCAATTTGATATGCGACGGTAAAGCCAAAGTTGCTGAAATAGTCTTTACTTAAATCCACGTGTTGGGCTTCCTGACAGCTTTTCGTAGTAGTTGCCACGTTATTACGATGTTATCACCGTCATTACGACTTTATCATCGTCATTACCAGCGCAGCGAAGTAATCCCTGCCGAGATTGCCGCGTCGCTACGCTTCTCGCAATGACAATTTACTCGCTACGTTTCTGGCAATGACGTTTTAGTCACTACGCTACTTACAAAGGCGATTGACGAAATTTAAACGTTGAAGCTTTCGCCGCAACCACACTCATTCTTGGCATTTGGGTTATTGAATTGAAAACCTTCGTTAAGGCCCTCTTTAACATAATCCAATTCAGTACCATCTAGGTACACCATGCTCTTTGGATCAATAACCACCGTCACGCCACGGGACTCAAACACTGAGTCTTCGTCGGCCATGTCATCTACAAATTCCAATACATAAGCCATCCCAGAGCAACCAGTGGTACGCACACCAAGACGTACACCCATACCTTGCCCACGATTGGACAGATAGCGGTTGACGTGGTCAGCGGCGGCCTGTGACATGGAAATAGCCATGATGAACTCCTGTAAGTACTTGGTTATTGCTTGCTTTTGTAATCGTCGATAGCCGCTTTGATAGCATCTTCCGCTAACACCGAGCAGTGGATCTTGACCGGAGGCAAGGCTAGCTCTTCGGAAATATTGGCATTACGAATATCGCCAGCCTCATCCAAAGTCATGCCCTTCATCCACTCAGTTACCAATGAACTAGACGCAATAGCAGAACCACAACCGTAAGTTTTAAACTTGGCGTCTTCAATAACACCTTCATCACTTACTTTAATCTGTAGACGCATCACGTCACCACAAGCTGGAGCACCTACCATGCCAGTACCCACTTGCGCATCAGCTTCATCCATCTTACCCACGTTACGTGGATTTTCGTAATGATCAATAACCTGTTCACTATATGCCATGATCTTAACCCTCTTAAATTCTTGCTAAATAACCAGTGAAATTAGTGTGCAGCCCACTGCACACTATTCAAATCAACACCATCCTTGTACATATCCCACAAGGGTGACAGCTCACGCAACTTAGTAACCGCTTTGCGCACCTGTTCGATGGCTTGGTCAACTTCGGCTTCGGTAGTAAAACGCCCCATGCTAAAGCGAATGGAACTATGTGCTAGCTCATCACTCATACCCAAAGCACGTAAAACATAAGATGGCTCTAGACTAGCGGAAGTACAGGCAGAACCAGAAGATACCGCCAACTCACGTAAGGACATCAACAAGGACTCACCTTCAACAAAGTTGAAACTAATATTGGCATTACCGGATACACGCTGTTCATGCGCGCCGTTTAGGTAAACTTCTTCCATGTCCTTGACGCCATCCCACAAACGCTGACGGAGTGCCAAAAGACGTGTGTTTTCGCTATCCATCTCTTCTTTAGCGATAGCAAATGCAGCGCCCATACCAACAATCTGATGGGTTGCCAGGGTACCAGAACGCATACCGCGCTCATGGCCACCACCATGCATTTGCGCTTCTAAACGCACACGCGGCTTACGACGTACATACAAGGCACCGATACCCTTAGGGCCGTATACCTTGTGTGCCGAGAAGGACATTAAATCCACCTTCATGGCTTCTGTATCAATAGCAATTTTGCCTGCACTTTGCGCCGCGTCAACGTGGAACAAGACCTTGGCTGCACGGGTAATTTCACCGATAGCAGCAATATCCGTAACCACGCCAATCTCATTGTTCACATGCATCAAGGAGACAAGGATAGTATCTTCACGCATGGCTTCTTGCACCATGGTCGGCGAGATCAAACCATCACTAGCTGGATCCAAATAAGTAACTTCAAAACCTTCACGCTCTAGCTGGCGACACGTATCCAATACCGCCTTGTGTTCAATTTTAGAGGTGATAATGTGTTTACCCTTCTTATGGTAGAAGTGAGCAACACCCTTTATGGCTAGGTTGTCAGACTCTGTCGCGCCCGAGGTCCAAACAATTTCACGAGGATCTGCGTTGATCAATTCAGCAACTTGGCGACGCGCCGTCTCGACCGCTTCTTCAGCTTGCCAGCCATATAGGTGTGAACGCGAGGCAGGATTACCAAAGTTACCTTCCTGGGTCAGACAATCACACATCAACTTAGCCACACGTGGATCTACTGGTGTGGTTGCTGAATAGTCTAAATACAAAGGCAGTTTCATTTATCTATTACTCCGCTGGCGAACATTGGCCAGCCACATGTTGGAAAAACAATTATTAATTACGATACAAAGTGTAACGGAGAAGGCTCAGCAGACCTTTGCACTTGACTCAGAGCCACTCTCTGCACATCTCTTCTAGCCACTAAATCAGCCAAGGTAATACTGGTTAAAAAACCGTGAATCTGCTCACTCAAATCAGACCACAAATGGTGCGTTAGGCAGGTTTCACCACCTTGGCAACCGTTGGCACCCTGACAACCCGTCGCGTCGACAGACTCATTGACAGCATCGATCACCGCGGCGACATGAATATCACCACATTCGCGACTCAACCGATAACCACCACCAGGACCACGCACGCTATCCACCAAGCCTTGTCTGCGCAACTTAGAAAAAAGCTGCTCCAAATAAGAGAGTGAAATATCCTGACGCGCAGAAATATCAGCCAAACTGATGGGCTTATCATTAGCATGCAATGCTAAATCTAGCATAGCGGTTACTGCATAACGCCCTTTAGTGGTTAATTTCATTGCCCTAGCTACCTTCTACTAGTGTTAGCTACACTTAATCTCGACTCAACTCCAAAACACAACATCAAGTCTTCACGTGAAGCAATTTTACTAAAGTCCGAGTAATTTAGTCAAGTATTAGCCTCGCGAAACTACAAGCTTATTCAGCCACCTCACCAAGCGCCTAGCTATCGCTCTGCGCTGGCGGCTTAGATTTATCTGCCTCTTCGTCACAACAGGCTTTAAAGTCTTCATCATTGAGCTCTGGTAATGCCTCATCTTCGAAGGATGAGTCCATTTCGCGCATCTTCAAAGCCATGCATTCCAGCTTACGATCCACAGCATGCATATGATCCAACATCACACCCAAAGACTTAGCTACTGGGTCCGGCATATCAGGGCTCATGCCATAAGCATCAAACTTCTCGGCCATATCCTTTTGCACTTGCGCACTGTCGTTTTTGTCTTGCTGAGTAATGATACGCCCGGGAATACCAACCACGGTGGCATTTGCTGGCACTTCTTTGGTCACCACAGCATTAGAACCAACCTTGGCATTTTTGCCCACTTCAAAGGGTCCCAAGATCTTGGCACCGGCACCGACGACCACGCCATCATTTAATGTAGGGTGACGTTTGCCCTTGCTCCAGCTAGTACCACCTAAGGTAACGCCGTGATACAAGGTCACATCGTCACCAATAATGGCCGTTTCGCCGATCACCACTCCCATGCCATGGTCAATAAAAAAGCGATTACCAATTTGCGCACCCGGATGAATCTCAATACCCGTCAACCAACGTGCAATAGTGGACAAAAAACGTGCCAACCACTTTAAACGGCGCTGCCAAAACCAATGCGATATACGGTGAAATAACAACGCATGCAGGCCAGGGTAACAGGTTAACACCTCGACAAAATTCCGCGCCGCTGGGTCGCGGTGAAAGACGGAAGATATATCTTCTTTTAAGTGGCTAAACATATCCTGCTCCTGATTTGGCGGATAGACAATCTACCCAGTTCCTAATGTCTCTTTTATAGTGCCGACTAGCTACTTTTTCAATGTTTTTTGTGTCGCCGAGAGAATGCCCCGCAAGACATTGGTTTCCACCTTGTCTGGACGCGCCCGTAAATATAAGCGGCGCAAACGCGGCATTAGTTGCCGAGGATTCTCTGGGTCAAGAAACTCAATATCAACCAAGGTCTGCTGCATATGCTCAAACAAACGCTCAAGCTCGTCATTGCTGGCCAACTCAATATCCCAGTCGGTACCCCATTGCGGCCGCTCTATCTCACCTTCTGCACCGGCGTCTTTGTCTTCTTGCATAGCTAAAGCGCCCACCCGTAGTTCGTAAGCAATAACCTGCACCGCGGCAGCCAAGTTCAGAGAACTAAAATTTTCGTTGGTAGGGATATGCATATGAAAATTGCATTGATGCAATTCTTCGTTGGTAAGGCCGCGATCTTCACGCCCGAAAACCAAGGCCACGTCATGCTGAGAAGCTTCTTGCAAAGCTTGCGTTGCCGTTTGACGCGGCGTCATCAAGGGCCAAGGTATATGCCTTGAACGAGCACTAGTGCCTATCACCAAACCACAACCGGCCACAGCTTCTGGCAAACTACTTACCACCTGTGCATTCTCTAATAAATCTACAGCACCAGAGGAACGCGCGTCGGCCTTATCACTAGGAAACTCTTGCGGCGCAACCAAAACCAGCTTCGACAAGCCCATGTTTTTCATAGCACGTGCTACACCACCAATATTACCGGGATGGGAAGTATTGACCAAGACGATACGAATACGTGACAACAAGTCCTGCATGGATAGACCTTTTAACTAGAAAAACGAAGTAAAAAAACACAACAAACCCATATGGGACGCGCATCATAGCGCCAATTGGGCGAATTGTCGCCTAATGCTGTAATCATAGCACTAATGTTTGCTATAATAGCCGCCAAATTTGTAGGTCGGTGTATCATCTGACAAGATCGGATGAAAGCTTGGTACTCTAGGACACAATCTTAACAGTATCAGGCGAAAGCCCAACCTACGCCGTTCTTTTAAATATCAGGTGAATTTCAATGCTGCCAATTATCAATATCGGTCTACGCGCTGCACGCAATGCCAGCGAACAAGTTGTACGCTCTATGGAACGACTAGACATGATCCACGACGAAGGTCAGGATCTCAACGACCACTTGCGCAAGCTATGTCAAAATACTGAAAAGTCCATTGCCTACGAAATTCACAAAGCCCACCCAGAGCAAGAAGTTATTGGTCTGTTTTCAGGCTCTATCAATACCCCTGATGAGCCTAGTAATAAGCAATGGCGCGTTAACGCTATCGATGGCTTAGAGCAATACGCCACCAGCCTGCCACTATTCTGCGTCACCATGGCCTGCTACGAAGACGGCAAGATAGTTCACTCTATCATTCTTAACTGCAGCAACGGCGACGAATACTGCGCCAGCAAAGGCCGTGGCGCCCAATTAAACGGCCGCCGCGTGCGCGTCAGCAAGCGTAAAGATATTTCTGGTAGCCAGCTACACGGTGGCTGCAGCAGCAACACGGATTTGATGGGACAATTTGATCACAACCAAGCCATCCAGCGTGATTTATTTTCTCAAGGTGCCGCCCTCTACTCACAACTAGGCAACAACCTATCCTTAGCACACGTAGCGAGTGGTCGCTTAGACGGCCTATGGCACAGCCAACTAGACGAAACTGTTGATGCAGGTTTGCTACTAGTACAAGAAGCCGGCGCCCTTGTTGCCGACTTTAAGGGCGGTAATGCTCTTAACAACGGCGAACTAGTTTGCGCCAACCCTAAGCTGTTAAAGCACATGCTGAAAGCGGTTAACGCTTAAGTACTAGAATACCAGGGGACTGGCTCTTATTTTTCTGCGTAGCAGACAAAAAAGTGCCTGCATCCACAAAAAAGCCCCACCGAGATTACTCAGTGGGGCTTTTTATTGCAGTTAGAATAGCAATAGCTTATTTGTTGATGACATGCAGGAAACAGGCTCTTTTGCTGCGCAAGACTTACAGGGGACA
>DPHB01000030.1:0-812 GCA_003521845.1 Oceanospirillaceae bacterium
CACTTAGGCCAAGCACCACTGTCAGAGCGAGTAAGGCAAAGTATAGGCTGCGGCTCAAGGTCGGCTGCGGCGACTGAAATCGTAACAATAAATACACTAAACTTACTCAACTTAAAGGTGTTTTTTCCATTTCAACAATAGAGAAGCTAGATCCATGCTATATATAATATTATACTTGAATCTGAGTTAGATTCTCAAAGCACAAAACGAATCATGTTGACATGGTATCGCTCATAATGCACATTGGATGCTAGCAAAACATACAGTCTTAGTGTTATGCAAAGGGAGATAGGCAGTGACTGACTATTTAGACGACAAGGATCGACGCATTATTGCTATTCTACAAAAGGACGGTCGCGCCAGCGTTGCCGACATGGCCAAAGAGCTCAATCTGACCCGCGCCACGATCAGTAAACGCATGGACCGATTGCTTGAAACAGGCATAATTTCTGGTTTTACCGCCGTCCTGCGCAAAGACGCGTTTAAAAGAAAAATTACCGGCTGGGTGACCATCCGTTCATTTGCTACCAAGGAAGAAAAAGCCATTACCAAGATGAAATTGATCCCAGAGATTTCTAAAATTTACACCACCAATGGCAAATGGGACTTGGCAGCTGAGATTCAAGCAGAAGACCTAGAAAGCTTTGATCGTGCTTTATCACGTTTACGTTCAATTGACGGTATTGAAGAGACAGAAACTAGCTTATTGCTGAGTTCTCGGGTTGGGCAATAGCAATGGGCTGGGTGTAACAGGACCGGCACTTATTTATTCGCGTAGCGGATAAGGTTAACGGGACAGGCACTTTTGCTGC
>DPHB01000030.1:979-31252 GCA_003521845.1 Oceanospirillaceae bacterium
CTGCGCAAAAAAGCCAGTCCCTAGAATGTCAGGGACTGGCTCTCGCCTTACATCACCAGATGACGTATATCGCCAAGCACCTTGCTTAAGTAGGCGGTAAAGCGTGCTGCATCGGCACCGTTAATGGCACGGTGATCATAGGACAAACTCAAAGGCATCATTAATCGAGGCTGAAAGCTGGCACCATCCCAACGTGGCTGCATGTCCGCCTTAGACACACCCAAGATGGCCACTTCTGGGGTATTTACGATGGGCGTAAATGCCGTGCCGCCAATGCTACCTAGGCTAGAAATAGTGAAACAGCCGCCCTGCATATCCGCTGGCATAAGCTTCTTGTTCTTAGCCTTGGCACCCATCTCAATGATTTCTGCCGACAGCTGCCAGATAGTCTTCTTGTCCACGTCTCTTAGTACAGGCACAACCAACCCGGCTGGGGTATCTACGGCCACGCCAATGTTCACATAACTCTTTTGAATTAGATGTTCGCCATCGTTATCCAAAGACACATTGAACTGCGGGAATTCACGTAAGCCCATGGCGCAAGCTTTAAGCATAAAGGCCAAAGGGGTCACCTTAGTGCCACGCTTTTCGGCTTCAGCCTTGAGACCTTTGCGAAAGACTTCTAGTTCGGTGATATCAGCATGATCAAACTGGGTAACGTGAGGTACATTCAGCCAGCTGCGGGTCATGTTCTGGGCAGTGAGGCGGTGAATCTTGCTCATTTTCACCTGTTCCACTGCACCAAACCGGCTAAAGTCGATAGCCGGTGGTTTTTCAATGCCTGCAGCTGCCGTTGCCGCCGTAGCCACCGGTACCGATAGGCGCTGTTTAACAAAAGCCTGCACGTCTTCTTTTAAGATACGGTTTTTAGGGCCTGTACCCGTTACTTGGCTAAGATCAGCACCTAGTTCACGTGCCAGCATCCGCACTGCTGGGCCGGCGTGGACTTTTCCATTAGTGCTTGCAGCTGATGTGGCAGCCGGAGCGGTGGTAACAACAGGGGCGCTTGTTACCGCAGCTGGAGCAGGTGCTGCGACGGGAGCTGGAGCAGCTTCAGGCTTGGCTTCAGCAACGGGTGCGGCCCCACCGACAGGAGCAGCAGCAACATTTGCTTGCACTACTAGCATCAAGTCGCCTTGGTTGACCTTGCCGCCTTCAGCAACTTTCAGGCTCACTATGATACCGCTATGGGAAGCTGGAATTTCCATAGAAGCTTTGTCGGTTTCAACTACCACTATGGTGTCGCCTTCGGTGATTTCATCACCTTCGGCCACGGCCACTTCGATGATTTCTACATCCTTGGCACCGCCCAAATCGGGTACTAGCATTTCCACTTCAGCAGAGCTTGTCGCAGCTGCAACAGGTGCTACTTCTGCAGCAGGTGCCGCTGCAACTGGAGCAGGTTCAGCCACTGGAGTTTCTTTCACTTCAGCTGCAGGTGCAGCTTCACCAGCCACATCCAAGTCCACCAACAAGTCACCCACATTACAGGTAGCGCCTTCACTCACGTGCATAGTCGTGACAACGCCAGCACTAGGTGATGGTATTTCCATGGACGCCTTATCGGTTTCTAGCACCACTAGGGAATCACCTTCGGCGACCGTATCACCAATAGCAACACAGATTTCAATTACCTCAACGTCAGTAGCGCCGCCTAGGTCTGGTATGGTTACGTTTGTATTAGCCATTATTCAGTTCTCCTTGCCAGCGGTTTACAGCAAAACCGGATCGGTTTTGTTGCTGTCAATGTTGAACTTCTTAATTGCCTTGCTCACTTCAGCAGGCTTCAACACACCTTCGTCGGCCAACGCTTTAAGGGCCGCTACCACAATGTAATAGCGATTCACTTCAAAGAATTCACGCAGCTTCTCGCGGCTATCGCTACGGCCATAGCCGTCAGTACCCAATACCCTGTAAGTGCCTGGTACCACTTCGCGAATTTGCTCAGCAAAGGCTTTTACATAATCAGTAGCCGCAACCACAGGACCGGTGCGGCCGGCCAAACACGCCTCTACATAGCTTTGGCGTGGCGTCGCTTCTGGGTGCAGCATGTTCCAACGGCTGGTGGCTTGCGCATCGCGCCCCAACTCATTGAAGCTGGTGGCACTCCATACGTCAGCACCAATACCAAAATCGGCAGCCAATATTTCTGCCGCGGCTTCCACTTCACGTAAAATAGTACCCGAACCCAATAGCTGCACACGTTTTTTGGCTTTTGGTTTGACTTCATTCAGCAGGTACATACCCTTGATGATGCCCGCTTCACAACCAATAGGCATTTCTGGCTGGTGATAATTTTCATTCATTACGGTGATGTAATAAAACTTGTTTTCCTTTTCCTTATACATGCGGCGCATGCCATCTTGAATGATGACCGTTAGCTCATAAGCATAGGTAGGATCATAGGTAACACAGTTAGGAATCAAGTTAGCCATTACATGGCTATGGCCGTCTTCGTGCTGCAAACCTTCACCGTTAAGGGTGGTACGACCGGCGGTACCGCCAATAAGGAAACCACGCGCCTGGCTGTCACCCGCGGCCCATGCCAAGTCACCAACACGCTGAAAACCAAACATGGAGTAGAAGATATAAAACGGAATCATGGCGTAGTTGTTGTTGCTGTACGAAGTAGCACAAGCCAACCATGCAGACATGGCGCCAGATTCATTGATACCTTCTTCTAAAATTTGACCTGCCTGGTCTTCACGGTAGTACATGATCTGATCAGAATCGTGCGGCACGTACTTCTGACCTTCTGCCGTATAAATACCTAGCTGGCGGAACATACCTTCCATACCAAAGGTACGGGCTTCATCGGGAATAATTGGCACAATACGCTGACCAATCTCTTTGTCTTTCACCAAGGTCGTCAAGGTACGTACAAAGGACATGGTGGTGGATATTTCACGCTTGCCACTGGATTTTAGTTGGCTACCCAGGGCTTCTAGTTTAGGTACATCCAAAGCAGTGAAGTCAGCGCGACGGGATGGGAATACCCCACCCAAACCTTCACGACGCGCACGCATGTACTTCATTTCTGGCGAATCTTCATGGGGCCGGTAATAGGGCACCGTCTGCAACTGATCGTCATTCAGGGGAATACTAAAACGATCACGGAATGACTGCATGTCATCCATGCCTAGTTTCTTAAGCGAATGGGTTGGGTTTTTGGCTTCGCCAGACTTACCCATACCATAACCTTTTACTGTTTGCGCCAAGATCACGGTTGGCTTGTCGCTGCAGTTAACAGCTTCGTGATAGGCTGCATACACCTTATAAGGGTCGTGGCCACCACGGTTTAGATTCATTATATCGTTGTCAGAAAGGTGGGCGACACGCTCTTTCAACTCTGGATATTTGCCAAAGAAGTGTTCACGTGTATAAGCACCACCCATCGCCTTGTAATTTTGTAACTCGCCATCTACCACTTCGTTCATGCGCTTTTGCAGCAAACCGTCGTGGTCATTTTCAAATAGTGGATCCCAATGGCGGCCCCACATGACTTTGATTACGTTCCAACCGGCACCTTTAAAGATACCTTCAAGTTCTTGTACAATCTTGCCGTTACCACGCACCGGGCCATCCAGGCGCTGCAGGTTGCAGTTAACCACAAAAATCAGGTTATCCAACTTCTCGCGACCAGCCAAAGAGATACAACCCAGGGTTTCTGGCTCATCCGTTTCGCCATCACCCAAGAAAGCCCATACCTTACGGTCACCATTGTCCACCAAACCACGGTTTTGCTGGTAACGCATAATATGCGCTTGGTGAATAGCTTGAATAGGTCCAAGACCCATAGAAACCGTTGGGAACTGCCAATAATCGGGCATCAACCAAGGGTGTGGATAAGAAGATAAACCGTTGCCGTCCACTTCACGGCGAAAGTTGTCCATCTGCTCATCGGTTAAACGCCCTTCAAGATAAGAACGCGCATAAATACCAGGGGCAATGTGACCTTGGAAGAACACCAGGTCGCCTTCTTGCTTGTCTGTGGTGCCACGGAAGAAGTAGTTAAAGCCTATGTCGTACAAGGTGGCGGAAGAGGAAAAACTAGAAATGTGTCCACCCAGGCCATCATCATTGTCATTGGCTCTTTGTACCATGGCCATTGCGTTCCAACGAATCAATGAACGGATACGGCGCTCCATAAATAAATCACCTGGCATGCGCTGTTCATTCTTCGGCAAAATGGTGTTTACATAGGAAGTGGTCAGGGCGCACTCTTGCTCGGCGCCTTCGGCACGGGCTTTTTCGCCCAATTGGCTTAGAATGTAACGGGCGCGTTCGGCACCTTCGTTTTTAATGACTGATTCTAGGGCGTCTAGCCATTCTTGTGTTTCGATTGGATCGATATCAGATGGGGAGCTCACACACTTCTCCTGCTATGTATGTACGACCGTAGGGTATCCACGGTTTATGTTGGCTTTATCTGACCCCTTATGGAGGCCAGCCGGGAGCAAAAACGAAATGATCTGCACTGTTTTGGGTAGCTCGGCAGTGGTTTTTGCATACAAAAAGACCCCATATGTAATAGGGCCTTCTCAGTTCTTGTAAATATATTACAACAACGACTTCAAAAAGGCTATATATTGGCTATTTATTTAATTACCTGTAATTTATTTACAAATAAAACTATTTCCCAATAGGGTCATAAAGAAGAGCGACGCATGGCGCGCTGCAAGCGTGTGCTTTCCTTGCCCTGATCGATAATCGCGTCCTCCACAAAAGCCAGGTGATCATGTGCTGCGTTGCGCGCCGCCTCTGGGTCTCCGTCTAAAATAGCTTGCAGCAAAAGACTGTGCTGCGCATGTATCAAAGCCCGCGTATCACGCTTTGGATAAATATTCTCTAGGTTGCTGTAGATATTTTTTTGCAACAAGGTAAACAAAGCGCGCATGGTGTGTAGCAATACGGCATTATGAGAGGCCTCGGCGATGGCAAGATGAAAATCCGCGTCAGCCTTGGTTTCCTTGGTAAATTGTTTGGCATCATGGGCTTCTTGCAAATGCTCATGGCAAGCACGCAAGCGCTCGCGATCGGCTTCGGTACAACGCATAGCAGCGTAATAGGCCGTAACGCCCTCCAAAGCATGACGAAACTCCAACAAATCGTATTGGGCCTCGGGGTGACTCGAAAACAGTTCCATAAGTGGGTCAACAAAACTATTGCCAACACTTTCCGCCACATAAGACCCACCACCCTGGCGGCTATTGATTAGGCCACGGGCCGACAACTTTTGCAGCGCCTCACGCAACGAAGGGCGCGACACCTCAAACTGTACCGCCAATTCCCTTTCAGGTGGTAACTTTTGTCCAGGCTTAAGGCTTCCCTCCAAGATCATGGCTTCTAACTGCCCCATGATGACATCGGAAATTTTGGGTTGTTTAACGCGTTGATAAGCCATGTAATTCATTTTCATTTGCTAGCAATTCTCGCCAGTTTAATACTCAGACCCGTTAACAACAAGCATCCAGCCTTGATCCGCAGCAGCCTTTTAGCATTCGCTAATATTATTGCGTAAAAATATTGGTAATACCAATTAAATATATAAACTAAACTACGCAATTTATTACGATTGGTCAATTATTTTTTACTTTCATACTAATTCACAAAATGCTTATAAATACTGACTATAAAATATTTGTTGACAAAAGGTATCGATTCAATTTACCTTGTTATGACCATTCGGTACATTGGTATTACCAATTATCCAATTGGCATAACAGGTCAGCAGACTGAACCTGCATGACAATAAGAACAAACAAACCTTTTGAGGATCACCATGAAGCTACTCAAGAATACTTTGACAGCAACAGCACTTACCCTTGCTGCTGCCTCTGTCACTACCGCGGCTGTTGCCGAGGACAAAATCCTACTTAAAACCCCGGTTGCTTTCCCATCGACTCTACCTGCCCTGGGCAGCCCTATTATCGATATCACCGAGAGCGTTAACACCTTGGGTGGTGGTACTTTAAAAATGAAGTTTTACGAGCCTAAGAAGCTTGTTGCCACTTCTGAAATCCTAGACGCCGTTGCTAGTGGCAAGGTAAACGCTGGTTACACTACGGCTGGCTACCATGCTGGTAAGATGCCTGCAGCACCTATCTTTTCCTCGGTACCTTTTGGTCCAGAAGCCGGTGAATACCTAGCTTGGATGTTGTACGGTAACGGCGGCAAGCTATACCAAGAAATGTACGACACCAATGGTTACAACGTACACGTACTACCTTGCTCTATCTTGTCTCCAGAAACTTCTGGTTGGTTTGCTAACGAAATCAACTCGCCAGAAGACCTAAAAGGTTTGAACATGCGTTTCTTTGGCCTCGGTGCCAAGGTAATGGAAAAGCTAGGTGTGAGCACCGTTGGCTTGCCTGGTGGCGAAATCTTTGGCGCACTTGAAAAAGGTGCCATCGACGCCACGGAATTCTCCCAACCAGCCATCGACCAACGTCTAGGCTTGCACAAGATTGTTAAGTACAACTACTTCCCTGGCTGGCATCAGCAAGCGACAGTTTTTGAACTACTAATCAACGGTGACGCATGGGCTAAGATGTCCGACCGTCAGCAACGTGTATTAGAAGTGACTTGTCGCGCATCCCTAACTAACTCCTTCGCCGAAGGCGAAGCATCTCAGTTCCCAGTGATGGCTAAAGCTGCAGAAAACGGTGTTGAAATCCGTTACTGGAGTGATGACATGTTAAATACCTTCGAATCGACATGGGATCAGGTAGCTACTGAATTCTCTGCTGAAGATCCATTCTTCGCTAAGGTATGGGCTGACCTTTCTGAGTTCCGTGCCGGTTACGACCTTTGGGAAGCCAACGCTTTCTTGCCTCGTAAAGGCCAATAAGATTGACCAATACGGGCAACCTTATTAGTTAACCAAGCCTATAAAGACTGTGTAAAACCAGCCTTTGAAGTAACGGCGTATCTCGCTCAGTGTGTTTTCTGTAGCCAGCTACGCCGTTTTTATTTATGCCTCTGGAGACCCTCATGCACAAACCCCTGCTGTTAAGCCTTGCCGATAACATCGACACAGGCATCAAACGCATAGGCAATGTCATTGCCTGGGCTTACATTTTGTTGATCATTGCCATCATTACCCAAATCGTTTTACGCCGAGGTTTACATAGCGGACTGATTGCACTGGAAGAACTGCAGTGGCACTTATATGCCGTAGGCGTCATGTTTGGCATGGCCTACACGCAAGTTTTGAACAGTCATGTGCGTGTAGACATTGTGCATCAAAATTTACGCCCCCGCACCCAACACTGGATCGAAATCTTTGGTCTACTTTGCTTGGCCATTCCTTTTATTAGCACTGTTTTCATCAACAGTTTTGATTTTGTTTACGAAGCATGGCGAGTGAATGAAGAATCTAGTTCACCGTCTGGCTTGCCTTGGCGCTGGCTCATCAAGGCCGTAATCCCTGCCAGCTGCGCCATGTTGCTACTGGCTTTTGTGGCCCGTCTCGCACGCAGCATACATTTACTACGCCACCCTGCATCAGACTTTGAAGGAGTTGCATAATGGAAGCCAATGAAATTCTTGTGCTGGCCATGTTTGGCAGCTTTATTCTATTACTTTTTACCGGTGTACCTGTAGCTTGGGTCTTAGGTGGCGTTGGCGTCATCTTTGCCATGGTGGGCTATTTAGCCGACATTTACCTAGATACTTTCACCGGATTAGATATGACCACCCTAGGTTTGGTGGTTAACCGCATCTACAAAATTATGGACAACTGGATTCTCGTTGCCCTACCCATGTTTATTTTTATGGGTATTATGCTGGACAAGTCTGGCGTTGCCGAACGACTTATGAACGCCATGCAAGATATGTTTGGCAAAGTGCGTGGCGGCCTAGCCATTACCGTGGTGAGCATCGGTGTTATCTTGGCGGCCTCTACGGGCATCATTGGTGCCTCTGTCGTCTTACTAGCCGTCATGTCCCTACCCGCCATGCAAAAGCAAGGCTACAACATGCCCTTGGCACTAGGCACCATTGCTAGCGCCGGCACCCTAGGCATTCTAATCCCGCCAAGCATTATGTTGGTGATCATGGCCGATCAACTAGGACTGTCTGTGGGCGACTTGTTTATGGGAGCCGTGTTCCCTGGGCTAATATTAGGTACTTTGTACATCATCTATATCTTGGGTGTGGGCTTTTTCAAACCCCACTACGCACCTTTGCCAGACGATGCACAATCACCTGACTGGGGCGTAGTGTGGCGCGTTATCCAGAGCGTATTGCCAACCCTAGTATTGATCTTTGTTGTGTTAGGTTCCATTTTTGCTGGTATAGCAACACCCACGGAAGCGTCGGGTGTTGGCGCTTTGGGTGCTACCTTGCTGGCTGCTTACAATGGCAAACTAAAAATCAGTGTACTCAAAGATGCAGTACAGGGCACTTACAATACCACCGCCTACATCTTTGCCATCTTTATTGGCGCTACCTGCTTTGCCTTGGTACTACGGGAATTAGGTGGCGACGAGTTGATAGAATCCTTCCTCACAGGCCTGCCTTTTGGTCCTTACGGTATTATTCTGTTTATTCTTGGCATTATCTTCATATTAGGTTTCTTCCTAGACTGGATCGAAATCACCCTGATTGTATTGCCGCTGTTAGCGCCAGTAATCTCCGCCTTAGGTTTGGATATTAATGGTTATGGCGTGGTGGATAATCCAGAGCTTGTGTGGTTTGTGATGTTGGTGGCTATGGCCTTACAGACCAGTTTCTTAACACCACCCGTAGGTTTTGCTTTATTTTACCTAAAGGGCGTGTGCCCACCTGGCGTCAAACTAACGGACATCTACAAGGGTGTAGTACCCTTTATCATCCTACAGCTAATCGGCATGTTCACTTTGCTGATGTGGCCACAAATTTCCTTGTGGTTGCCGGCCGTGGCATACGGTACTGGGGTTTAAACCTTCGGGATACCCAAAGCACTCACTGCGTTCATGGGGCAGGCCCACTGGCCTGACCCCATCCCTATATATCCCTTACCCCCAGCAATTTCCATATGTTACAATGCGCGCCTAATTTCAACGGCCATTGAATCCATACGAGCGCACCCATGACCCATCCTTTAAAAGCCGACCTTATCGCCAACGTGACCACTGCTCTTGTAGAAGATCTAGGCGACGGCGACATAACAGCTGCCTTAATCCCTGCCGACGAACAGGCTCACGCTCGTGTTATTACCCGTCAAGATGCGACTATTTGCGGTGTGGATTGGGTTAACGAAGTGGCCAAGCAGGTTGATGCCAGCATACAGGTAACATGGAATCTAGCTGATGGTGATAAAGCTGTGGCCAATCAAACTTTGTTTGAAGCTACCGGCCCTGCTCGCAGCCTGCTGACCTTTGAACGCTGCGCCTTGAACTTCTTGCAGTGCCTTTCTGGCACCTCTACCACGTCGGCTTATTACGCTAGCCTGGTCGCCCACACTCAAGTAAAGCTATTGGATACGCGTAAAACCATTCCTGGCTTACGCAAAGCCCAAAAGTACGCCGTAAGCTGTGGCCAATGTTTCAACCACCGTATTGGCTTGTACGATGCTTATTTGATCAAAGAAAACCACATTGCCGCCTGCGGTGGTATCGCGCAAGCAGTGAGCACAGCCCGCACCAACTCACCAGGCAAGCCGGTGGAAGTGGAAGTAGAAAGCATGCAAGAACTTAAGCAAGCTCTAGAAGCCAAGGCCGATACCATTATGCTGGATAACTTTAGCCTAGAAGATATGCGCGCTGCCGTAAGCCTGGCCAAAGGTTTGGCCAAGTTAGAAGCTTCGGGTGGTATTACTAACACCACCTTGATTCCTATTGCAGAAACCGGTGTTGATTATATCTCTATAGGTGCACTGACTAAGGATTGTCAGTCTATTGATCTGTCCATGCGCTTTGTTTAAGCGTCACTCAACAGCACGGACTGTACGTCATTGCGAGCGCAGCGAAGTAATCTTTTCAATCCAGCACTGCGCCGGTTAGAGATTGCTTCGCTGCGCTCGCAATGACGATTGTTTTAGGTATATCACAATGACGACGTTGTAATTCCAATGACAAGCTCAAAGCTCTGACACCTTTAAGCAAACAGCATTAAGTGATCCAAGTTCAGCTTAATGCCAATATTCTCACCGATTTGATGATCATGGTGAGAATCGGCAAAGCAAGATAATTGCTGCCCATCGGCCATGGCTACACGATACAAAAAGTGCGTACCACGAAAACGCTTACTGACTATTCTGCCTTGTAAAGCACTCTTATCGTCATGCAAAACATCATCGGGACGGATAAACACCTGCACCTGATTACCTGCCTCATAACCATCACACGGCCCCCGCAAGTCACCGAGGCTAGAGGATAAAGTTGCGTTATCCACCACCGTGGCATCTAAAAAGTCACCCTCACCAATAAAATCTGCTACAAACTTGGTCGCTGGGCGATGATAAATATTGTAAGCCGTGTTCCATTGCTCTATACGTCCATGGCGCATAACACCAATGCGATCGGCCATGGCAAAGGCTTCGTTCTGATCATGGGTCACCAAGATGGCCGCCATGCCCTCACGCTTTAGCACCGCCGCCACCTGTGGCACCAGCTCTTCACGCAACATGGCGTCCAAGCCAGAAAACGGCTCATCCATTAACAAAAGCTTAGGCCTTGGCGCCATGGCCCGCGCTAGAGCAACACGCTGCTGCTGTCCCCCTGACAACTCATGAGGATATCGTACGCCGTAACCATCTAACTCCACCAAAGCCAGCAATTCATCGACCCGTGCATGACGTTCAGCTCGCGACCAGCCCTGCAACCCGAAAGCGATATTGTGAGCAATCGTTAAGTGAGGAAACAAAGCCACGTCCTGGAACACCATGCCTATGTGGCGCTGTTCCGGTGCCACATCTGTACCACCACCGGCAAGCACTTGGTCTGCCAAACAAATACTGCCAGCCGCCAAGGGCTGAAACCCAGCAATGGCGCGCAACAAGGTGGATTTGCCACAACCGCTTGGGCCCAACAGGCAAATAATCTCTTGCGCACCAATATCAATATCCACATGCTGCACCACTTGTCGCTCACCATAGGCCAGACACACGTCCCGAAGCTGCAAATGGCTAGTTGAAGATAAGCTAGATAATTGAGATGTCATGGTATTTCTCATTGCAAAGTCCCCTGCTTCCTGCTGTTACCCTTGCCGGTCTCGCCTACAATCGCAACGTGCAGTATTAAGACAGGAATTAACGCCACCAAAACAATGGTAATGGAGGCTGGCGCAGCGTCCACTAGGCGTTCATCAGACGCCAGCTCATAGGCCCGCACCGCTAAAGTATTAAAATTGAATGGCCTTAATATGAGGGTTGCTGGCAATTCTTTGAGTACATCTACAAATACGATCAAGCCCGCGGTGAGTACACTGGTACGCATCAAGGGCACGTGAATACGCCGTAACAAAGACCAAGGCCCATGCCCTAAAGAGCGCCCGGCGTAGTCGATACTAGGTTTGATATTTTGTAAGCCAGCTTGTACCGAGCCCAAGGCCACAGCGATAAAGCGTACACTATAGGCAAACAACAACGCCACGATAGAGCCGGAGAACAAAAGCCCTGGGGATGACCAGCCTAATCCTTCGGCCCAAGCAATAATACGATGATCTAGCCAAGCTAATGGCAACAGTACACCAATGGCTATCACCGTACCGGGTAAAGCGTAACCAAAGCCCGCTGTTGCTACCAATGCGGGTACCGGCTGGCGTGACTGCAAGCGCCTTGCATAAGCCAAAATAAGCGCTAAAAACACCACCAACACCGCAGCCATAAAGGCTAGATAAAATGAATTCCATGCCAAGCTGATAAACGCCCAGCCCCATTCATTGGATTGCCAAAGGGCCCAGTATGCAAGTTGTAGCATGGGCACAAAAAAGCCCAAACTAACGGGCAAAATGCACATACAAAATGCCACCCAGCTTAAACGCTTGGGCAGTTGAATCAAAGCTGCACGCTGGCGTGTGGCGGCCGATGAATGGTAACGTACGCGCCGGCGTGATATGCGCTCTAAGGTTAACAAAGCGACGACAAATACTAGGAGTACAACCGCTAATTGCGCCGTTGCTGCGGTATCACCGTACCCGTAAAAGGCACGAAAAATACCCGTGGTAAACACACTCACGCCAAAATACTGCACGGTGCCGTAATCAGCCAGAGTTTCCATCATGACCAGAGCTAAACCAGTAACAATAGCCGGCCGCGCCATAGGTATAGCCAGACGCCTTAACGATTGCCATTGGTTGTAGCCAAGGCTACGCCCAACTTCCATACTCGTCACAGATTGCTGCATAAATGCGGCACGGGCCATGAGATAGACATAGGGGTATAAAACGAGGGACAACATAACAATGGCGCCGCCCATGGAGCGCACTTCAAAAAACCAGTAGTCGCCATAGCCCAAACCAGTCCATTGTCGTAGCAAGGTCTGTACTGGGCCAGCAAAGTCCAATAGACCGGTATAGGTGTAAGCAATAATGTAGGCCGGCATGGCCATAGGTAATAATAATGCCCAGGCTAACCAGCGCCGGCCAGGAAACTGACACATACTGGTCAGCCAAGCCGTAGGCACACCCAATACAAGTACACCTACCGCCACGCCGACTAGCAGCAGCAATGAGTTGCTTACATACTCGGCTAACAGCACACGTAGCATATGCAAGCCAAGGCTTGAGTCACCCAAACTTGCTTGGTAGACCATGACCATTACAGGTAAGAGTAGAATCAACACCAACAAAAGGGTACTGAGACTAAGCCAAGGCCTACTTTTTAACACCAACATGCTCCAATCAAAAGAGAAATTCGTTTAACGCCAGCCAGCTAAATCCATCACCATCAAGGCTTTTTGGTTAAGCTCACCCAGTTTTTCCATGGCTACGGTGTCCGCCTTGGCGGTACCAAAACTAGATAATACGTCGGCCATTGCTACACCAGCAACAACAGGGTATTCGTTGTTGGCCTGAGCGTACCAGTTTTGCGCCTCTGCAGATACCATAAATTCCATTAATTGCTTAGCTTCGGCCTGACTATCCGCGGATTTAGTCATGGCAATGCCGCTAATATTAAAATGAGCGCCACGGCCTTCTTGATTAGGCCAAAATACAGCAAGAGCATTGGCCACGGCTTGGTTTTCTGCCTTGTCACTACGACCTAAGCGGCCTAGATAATAAGTATTAGCCAAGGCCACATCACATTGCCCTGCCGCCACAGCACGCAGCTGATCCGTATCACCACCAGCAGGCTTACGTGCAAAGTTGTTCACTAGACCACTAGTCCACTGTTGTACATCGCCCATGCTGCTAGCGGCAAGCATAGAAGCCACTAAAGATTGGTTATACACGTTGGAAGAAGAACGCACGCAAATACGACCTTTCCATTGTGCATCAGCCAAAGCTTCATAGGTGCTTAGGTTAGCTGGGTCTACACGATCTTTGGCATAAATAATAGGACGTGCACGGCTGGTTAAACCAAACCACTGATCAGTACCATCGCGCCACTGACTAGGCACAGCATTTCTCAAAATGTCACTATCTACCGCCTGAATAAGGCCACCTGTTTTGGCACGATGTAAACGTGCAGCGTCAGCCGTAATAAGAACATCAGCTGCGCTAGCATCGCCCTCTACCTGTAAACGCTTTAATAGAGCATCATCTTTACCAGTAACCAGGTTTACCTGCACACCCGTAGCCTGAGTAAATTGATCCAACAAAGGCTTAATAAGCGCTTCTTTACGTGAAGAATATACATCCACTGCAGCCTGCACAGGTACCGCTACACCAGTGGCCAAAGCCACTACCAACAAGGAAGATTTAGAAAAAGACAAGAACACAACAAACTCCAACATAAGAAGATTAATTAACAGACGCGGCTAGTATATGTCATTTAAACGCAAATGCAAATGATATTGATTATCATTTAGATTATCATGTTATATAGTTATTAAAGACTTACTCGGCTTACCTGTTGCTTTACCCCTCTAGCTTGCGTAACATCCCCCGCGCCCCCTCGTAGTTCAATGGATAGAATAGGGCCCTCCTAAGGCTTAGATGTAGGTTCGATTCCTACCGAGGGGACCAGCTCCCAAGTTTCGCCACCGTAACGAGTTGTTTCTACACGTTTTTTTGTTAACCCAGAGATACGGTAGGTACTATGGTAGGTCTTAACCCCTCATATACATACACCAAAGATGGTGTATATTACTTTGGACGCAAGGTTCCAAAGGACATCCAACAACACTATATAAAAAATCGTATAGTAATGTCATTGAGAACCAAGTCAAAATACAAAGCGTCAATAGCAGCATCTAACGCCATGGCCATCGGCCTTATGGCGGTACTGTCGGTGCTTTACGTGGGGCTTTCAGCAGCCTGCCATAGCTGGTTTACTATTTTATTACTGTTGGCCCAAGGCTTGCGCTGAATCTATGCTTCACGGCTAGTAGTCTTGCTGTACACTACACCTATTATTGTGGCCCTAAGAATGCAATGGGCACAAACCTCCGAGGGTTTAAACAAGGTTCAATAGCCAGGCTAAAATGCAGTCGTTATGACCCTTAAGAAATTAAAGGAAAGTTTATGAGTCTTGAACTCTGGTTAGGTTTTGTTATCGCCTCGATGGTGCTGTTGATCATTCCAGGCCCTACCATTTTAACGGTCATTAGTTATTCCATTAGCCATGGCTACAAGGCACGTATTCCTTTGATTATTGCCGTAACCTCAGGTGACTCTACGGCCTTGTTCCTGTCCTTAGTTGGGCTAGGTGTGGTGTTAGCCGAATCGGCCTTCTGGTTCCAAATTATCAAATGGGCCGGCGGCCTGTACTTGCTGTATTTGGGTGTGCAACTATTACGTGCAGGCGCTAAGGGTGACGCTATCGATTTCGGTACAGCTAGCCCGTCAAACAAGAAGTTGTTCTGGAACACCTATTTGGTAACTGCTTTAAACCCCAAAGGCATAATCTTTTTTGTTGCCTTTTTGCCGCAATTTATTAACCCCAATAACGATGCCAGCATGCAAATGTGGATACTCGCGGTGACCTTTGTCGCCTTAGCAACCCTCAACGCTTCTTTGTATGCCTTATTTGCCGGCCAAGCTAGACGCTATTTGTCCTCTCCACGCGCCTTACGTGGTTTCCACTTCAGTGGTGGTGGCTTATTATCTATCGCGGGCATTTGGGCCTTGTCGATAAAACAAAACTAGGCTACTCCGGTTAGCGCTAAAGCGGCAGACACCAGATAGCTAACAATGGGGATTGCTGCGTTTGCATGGCATGGACAATGTTAGGTGGGTTATAAACATAACCCCCTATGCCGGGCTCATGCCACTCATCTTCATTTTGCCGCCATAGGCCAGGTGTGAGGACGAGATAGATTTCTGCCGGAGGGTGCCAATGGTCCGGGTAGGTGGTATGCGCATTTACCAGGCTGACACCTACCATAAGGTCGTCACTTAACAACAATCCTTGAGGACCAATGATTTGTGCATTGGCGTGGGCATGCATAAAGGCAGGATAGTCTGGTTCTTGGCGCCGATACCAAATTAGGTGATCCCGCAAAGCAACAAGGTTTCGGCTTATTAACCTGAGATTGCTGGGCATGCTTTCGATGCCATTAGCAAATAAATCCAAGGCGTTGGCTATAGGGCAAGGCTCAGATGTATTGGTATTTTTTGGCAAAGAGTGTGCTGCGGCCAAGCGCTGACGTAGCACTTGGGCCACGTCCAAGGCTTCTGCACCAAGTTCAGCAGGCACTTGCAACAAGGCCTGCAGTTCTTCAATAAAGTTGTTTAAAGCTATCATGCTAGCTATTAAAACATATTAAACTAGTCGCAGTCGTTATGGGTTTTCCACATTTCTTCATGACCTATATCTATGGCCCATTGCGGTACCACGCAGGAACCTTCTGCACTTTCTTCAGCACCATGCAAAGCACCAATCTTGAGCATCTTCACATCCCCTTGATGATACAGGTTAGTATGGTTTAGCACTAAAAAAAACACGGCCACAGCACCAAGCGCCGCCAGTATTTGTGACCTATTAATTTGATTACCTTTGGCCTGCTCTATATCACAGCTATTACCAGGGCAAAGCTGGGCTTGTTCCTTATTAAAGGCATTGTAAATTTTGCAGCCAATGCAGATACCAAAAGCCGACTCAAAAAACATAAATATTAAACACGCCAAGCAAATTAAGCCATTGATTGGTCCCACCGTATTATTCACCACGATTAAATAAAACATGGCCAGCGCCAGTACGAAACCAATGCCCCAAGCAAAGCGCTTTTGTGGGGCACCCGTGTATTCTGGCACCTGATTCTTTACCACCCACTGACCTATAACAAGGCTGGGGGCAAACTTGGGATTGATAAACAAACGCATAGTAAAATCGATCAAAAAGATCAATACAAACACCTTGGTAGGAATAAAATTACCCAGCAACAAGGCATGCATGAAGCTAATAAGAGCAAACACAAACAGGATGCCAGCCCCTGCTCTTACAGCTCTTTCGTTAAACACAGGAACGACGTATTCCGGTAATTGCTCACCAAATTGGAAAAGCTTGCTGGCCATGGGGATTACCTAACCTTTAATTTATATAACATCCGGATATTAGATTATACTATTTTGAAATATTAATTAGAAGTAAGCTAGGTAACCCGCCTATTTTATGCAACTGCCAGGTAACAAACTACCTACTTGCGCTTACGGTAGACCTTATGGCAACTTTTGCAGGACTTGCCTAGTTTAGCAAATTGCTTCATTAGCTCAGGCTTTGTGGCTTGTGCCGCGGCCAAGTTAGCCAGCTTATCTGCCGCTTGCTCGGTATTCCCTGTTAGTCGTATAAAATCATTCCAATTAAGCCAAATGGCTTCTAAAGCTTCGCTTTTGCCTTGCAATGAACCCGCCGGGAAGTGCTTTTCTATGTCCAGGCTATGTTGCTCAATCACACGCGCCTGGCTTCCGATCAAAACCATGTCGATGGCGGACTTGGTTCGCATCGCTTGCGCAATAGCCTTGCTTGCCTTGCCCATTTGCTTCATAGATTGCATCCGCTCTTTGACAATGCCCGTGGCACCACTATGGGCCACGGCCAAGGGCGCAAGCAGGATACTTACGCAACAAATTACTATAGATAACACTCTCATCTCTTACTCCACATCAAGTTTTTCTGTTATTTTGTTGCCATTGTTATTGCTTACATCTTGTGCTGCTTGGTGACGATGCCATTGTACTCTTGCACTTCGCGAACAAAGCGAATCAGCGCCAGCATATCACTCAAACCAACCTGAGGTTGGGAGGGCATGTTGCCAAAACGCCAATGGTGAGCTTGCACTCCGTTTTGCATGGCGCTGACAAAGGCTTTATTGCCATGATGGCCGGGATTATAAATATCGTGTATTAACGGTGGTCCGCTCGCGCCACCTTGAGCATTGACCCCATGACAACTAGCACAGTTGTCATTAAACACCACTTGGCCTTGAGCTGCCCGTGGGCTTAGTGGTGGTACTTCAACATTCACATGAGCCCCATTGTGCTCTGCCAGCACAAGGCTGCTCCATAGGCTAGATATAAGTAGGCCTAGTTTAAAGACTGTTTTCATCAATTTGTTTCCATTTTGTATAGATATCATCGGACCAGAAGGATTGGAAGGCGGCGATGGCGGCTAGCTGCTCGGCTTGGCTTAGTTGTTGTGCAAAGCTGGGCATGGAACCGCCTAAGCGAATGCCGCCCTCACTCACTTGGCGTTGCAATGCCGCCAAAGAGTGATGCCAGGCATGGGCACCGCCGTTGAGCGGTGGCGCAGGATAGCGGCCCTCAGCGTCGGGCTGGCGCCAGTTAGGTACACCTTCACCTTGCTTGCCGTGACAGCTGGCACAATTGACTTGAAAGACAACTTGTCCCACTTTAGCTTGCTCTTGGCTATACCAGCGTTCTGGTACACCATCACTACAAGCTGTGAGCAAGCCCAACAACAGCATCATCGACAAGCGCTTAGAGATTGGTTTTGAATTACGTAAAATCACTTAATTAGCTCCAAATAGATTGCAAGCAAACACGCAATGAGCGCATATTTGCTACATAATTATTAATCAGGAATAACTAAATTAAGCGTGCCTTGGGGGCCGCAACAACGGCATCGGCAGGTAAATCTGCGAACTGAACAGGTACTGGGAATCCAGTGCTAAAGGTAGGTTTTGTAGTGCTAATCTATAACTGGAAGTCAGCGATAGTAGGCTGCCAAAACTACCAAGGCAGTGGCATTGTTCGCTGCTACAGGCCATATTCATGGACGTATCAGAACAACCTTGTTGGTCCTGCCCATGACATGGCTGGCATGCATCTGCGTCCGTACTTTGGACGTTCATGCTCATGTCGCTCATGTTCATGTCATTTGTCCCACTATTGCCTTGCACATCAGCCGCAGCCTTGCCCACCAACAAAGCTAGC
Source organism: Oceanospirillaceae bacterium (assembly GCA_003521845.1). Classification (GTDB taxonomy): domain Bacteria; phylum Pseudomonadota; class Gammaproteobacteria; order Pseudomonadales; family Balneatricaceae; genus Njordibacter. The sequence goes on from DPHB01000030.1 coordinate 19,460, forward strand.
AAAGCAACAACGATAAGTAAGAAGGCAAGACGTTTCAACATAGAGGCTCATTAGCGTAGGCGTAGGCCTATGCTAATCCATTGGCATTTAAAGAACAATTAAAAAGCACCCCTTTCATCTAGATCGACACAGGGTCCTAGACCACCAAAAACTGCCCCATCATACCCGCATCTTCATGCTCTAGGATGTGACAATGATACATAAATGGGTATTTGTCATCACGATAGTGTTCAAACTTCATGATGATACGCACCTCTTCTTCTGGATTCACCAACACCACGTCTTTGCGGCCACGCTCATTTTCAGGAGGGGCTTTACCATTGCGATCCAGTATCTGAAACTGCACGTCATGCATATGAAATGGATGTGGCATCATGGATACGTTGCGTAGCAGCCAAATCTCCGTATCACCCATTTGCACCGTTTCATCGATGCGCTTCATGTCCATGACTTTACCATTGATACTATGGGAGTGGTTGCTGCTGCCCATAGACATCATGCCCATACCCATGCGCATCTCTAGGTCAAATTCTCGGGCTTGTACAGCGTCTTCTGGGCGTAAACGCTCGATAGTCGTCAGTTGTGTCGGCACGGCAGCAGATGCTTGCAGCTGTTTTGCTGGGCGAATCTCTAAGAAGGTAAAGGCAGGCGCGTTATTATTCTCGCCGCTCATCATGTTGCCCCGGCTCAAGCCGATATTAACCAGGCTAACTCGTTTGCCAGCTTCTAGATCAACGATCACTTCCGCCCTTTCACCGGGGGACAAGGTTAATAGATCCACCTCAACAGGTTGCTCCAATAAGCCACCATCAGAAGCTATCTGCTGCAATGGTTGACCATTGCTCAGAGCCAAGTTGTAGGTACTGGCGTTGGAGCCATTTAACAAGCGCAAGCGTAGGCGCTGAGTCTTGGCCTCAAAGAATGCGGCTAAGGTACCGTTAGCTAGAGGAAAATTGCCACTCATACCCATCATTCTAGAATGCATACTCAAGGCATATTGTAGTTGGCCGTCCCCAGTAAACCAGCGATCTTGCAATACCAGAGGAACATCATCCGCACCGTAGTTTTGGGGCAATTCAAGGGCATCGGTTTCTTGGTCTTCGATATAGATCATGCCAGCCATGCCGCGCCAAACATGCTCACCGGTTTTACCCATTAAATGAGGGTGATACCAAAGGCTGGTGGCTTTTTGCCGTACCTGAAATTGCGGCGACCAAGTGCTGCCGGGCTTGATTACCTGATGCGGACCACCATCTTGCGATGCTGGCAGGTGCATGCCATGCCAATGCAAAGTAGAGGCTTCGCCTAGCTGATTATTGACGTTGATGCGCACTTGATCACCATCGCGCATACGCAAAGTGGGGCCAAGAAAACTACCATTGATACCACTGGTTTTGGTCTGATAGCCATCGACAATTTCAGTTTCGCCATTTTGCATAGTCAGGTCATAGACCTTAACGCCGGCTTCATCGCGCGGGTATAGCGCTGGGGGAATGACCAAGGGTTTGGGAGCTATGCTGACCTGATTGGCAAAACCAGTGTTAGGTAAAGCTAAGCCAGTGGCACCAGCAGCAAGGGTGGTCGCTGCTGATTGAAGCAGTTTTCTGCGCGATAACAGGGCCATGGTGTTGGCACTCCTTAAAAAGGTTTAATCCATGCACAACATTTAACATTACACAGGAAAAACAATCCAGCATTAGGGCCGATTAAACTGGCCTAAATCAATCGATCAGCTTCGGGCTCTACAGGTACAAACTGATCAAAGAAGATGTCAGAGGATTTATTATTTATATTATTAAAATCTGATACAAGTCAGATTTTATAGCACCTGCTCTGCCATACTAAACCTAGGAAAGACCCAAATGGAGATAAAGTAACATGTCAGAAAAACACGATTTGATTCACGAACTACCTGAATACCGCGACCAGATTCATAACCTAAAAGCCAGCAACAATCACTTTGCTCGCTTATTTGATGAGTATCATGAAGTCGATCACGAAGTGCATCGTATCGAGTCAGGTGCAGAAAACACCAGCGATGACTATCTGGAAGAGCGCAAGAAAGCACGCCTCAATTTGAAAGATCAGCTATTTAGCATTCTCAAGGCTGCCTAGTAACTAATCATAGTTCTTAGTAGACCTATCGCTTAAGCAGTAGGTCTACCGATTTGCAAATCTCATCAAAACAAGCTTTGGCCTTGTGGCTGACATTACGCGCTCGTAAGTGGCCGTGTACCAAACCCTGCCCTAGGTCAAAATGATTCACCACTTCTACCCCAACGGACTGCAGGGCTTTAGCGTAGATTTCACAGTCATCACACAAAGGATCTACCTGCGCTGGGAACAAATGCGTTGGTGGTAAGCCTGACAAGTCTTTACTAGCCATAGCCACAAACCCCGGATCCTCAAATGGCGAAGGCTTCCCATTGGTGCGCATTGGCAAATAATATTCCATATCGTCTTTGGTAAGCATGGGGGCATTGGCATGCTCAATCATAGAAGGTGTGCTCCAATCTTTCACTAGGGATGGATAGATTAATACCTGACCTATAATTTCCTTACCACACGCTTCTATACGGCTATTAGCCACACACGCACTTAAAGCACCGCCTGCACTATCACCAGCCAAAACAACTTGATGACCAGCGGCCAACAACTTATCCAGAACTGCTAGGCAGTCATTCAAATCCTGTGGATAATGAAACTCCGGCGCTAACCGATAATCCACCGACACCACGTCCACGCTGCAACGGCTGGCGATTTCGGCACAAACATCATCATGGCTATCTAGGCCACCTACCACAAAACCACCACCATGGGCATAAAGCACTTGCTGCTGGCTTGCGGTATCTGCCATTTGATAAGTACGAATGGGTATTTGATGACCATCTGCTCCCACTACCACACTATCATGCACTCGCAGATCAGTAGGTCGGGGGGCTCGATAGGCGGCACACAGTGCATCATACCACTGACGCTGTTGCGCTACACTGGCATCGACGGCATCGGCAGGATAAAAGTTGAGGGTTTGCTGGATAAAACCCTGTATTTCCTGGTCCAATATATATGACTCACTCATCAACTACTTCTCCCTTTATAGTCTCACTGCGTAGGGTTGCTAGACAGTGCCCCTATCAACCCGTTCTTGCCATTGTTTATCAAACACGGTTTCTCCCGCTTCCGTGGCCGTTAGGCCAGCTTGCAGGTAAAAGAAATCGGCATCACTAGTCACCCGTAGATGTACCTTGCTGGTTAAATCCCAATCACCACGCTGTTGATGGGTAAACCAAGTACAATCACTAATGGCTGAATGGGGATCATAGGGTTCCACACTATGCTCTTCAACGCAGATTTGCCCCATGACTAAATCATAATCAAGAAAACGATCTTCACCAAAGTCATCTTCGATCAAGGTAGTCACACGCCCTGTCTCGGCATCTGTCAGAGTGGTGCGTTTTTGTGACGCTGGACGCAAGTTTTCAACTTCTTGCACTTCAGGTATGTAAGCATCACCTAGATCCCTTTGCATCGGACCATCACCATCATGCACGGCCAAAGTAAGCTTAGCCTCCTGTAATTGCACCTGTAAGCTGGTTGTTTTCGCGCTTGGCCAAAGTAAGGGAAAGTAAGCATTACTAATAGCCAGGCGAATTTTATGCCCGGCCGGTATCTGATACCCCGTATCATCCAATTTAATACGCACAGACATGGTTTCACCAGGCTCGACTGGCTGGGGATTATCTAAGCCGTGGCGCAAGGCTAGGTTCAAGACACCGTAAGTCACTCGTGTACTACTGCCATCGGGCGCAACATCGCATAGGCGTACAATCATTTGGCCGCAATCTTGATCACTCGCTACCTTTATTTCAAGCTCACTAGCGCCCATAAGGTTAATGTTATGGGTCAGCACTTCGCTATCAAAGCAGGCACTGTAGCTGTCGTCGGCACGCTGATCCGTGGGGAAATCGGCACCACACCAAATAACACAGTATTCACCACTTGCGGCGCCTGTGGTTTGTGGACTAGCTACCGTCACGCTTTGATGGTCGGCTAGGCTGTCTGTGTTGGCGGTTACTGCAGCCGTCAATTTACCGCCGGCTTGCAATAGGAAGCTTTGCCTGTGCCCTTGTAAGGGCCATTGTGCCCCTTCCAACCATATCCCCGGACGTTCAGCATAGTGAGCTTGCGGCGCTACTGAATCTTGTAAATAAGCGGCAATAGCAGGCTCAGCCATAATGCCGTTATCAATCCCCTTGAGCCAATAGTCCCACCAGCGTTTTGCTTCGGCGAGAAAATCAATTTCGGGTTTGGGGGCAGCAAAATGCGGGTATTTATGGGCCCAGGGGCCTATCAAGGCTTTTTTGGGGCCTGGCAAGCCCTGCATCATGCGTGGAATGGCCTCACTATAGGCATCACCCCAGCCACCAACACAATAAACAGCCGCCTTTACTTGGCTATAGTCCTCGTTGATAGAACCGTGTTTCCAGTAATCATCCTTGTAGGTATGTTGCAACCAGTTCTTGGCCAGCAAAGGCATCTTGTGCAAACGTTTAAGCCACACATCACGCCATTGTTCACCCAGTATTTCTGGGTCCGGCGCTTTACTCATGATGGCCGTCATGGTGGCCGCCCAACTAAAGTTCTCGGTTAACAAGGAACCACCACGGTAATGGATATCATCGGCATAACGATCATCAGTAGAGCACACCGTTAATACGGCTTTGAGTGGTTCAGGCTGCAGGGCAGCAACTTGCAGGCAATTAAAACCGCCCCAAGATTTGCCCATCATGCCAACCTTGCCTGTGCACCAATCCTGTTGCGCTATCCAATTAATAACCTCAACACCATCGTCCAGTTCTTGCTGCAAGTATTCATCCATCATCAACCCTTCGGACTCCCCGCAACCGCGCATGTCCACGCGTATGCAGGCATAACCAAAGCTGGCCCAATAGGGGTGCATTTGCTCATCACGGGTTTTGGTGCCATCGCGTTTGCGATAAGGGATGTATTCTAAAATAGCCGGGACAGGTTGCTCGCTGGCATTGTCTGGCAACCAAGCCCGTGCCGCTAGCTGGGTGCCATCGCTTAGGCGCAGGGTAATATGTGCCCATTCTTCAATTACATGGGTATAAGCAGGCTTTGTCATTGTTATTGTCTACCTTCGATATAGTTAGATGACTGTATTACACTCTTTTAACCTTATCTAAACAAGACCATCAAGGTGCATCTTCTAGCCAGTGGTATTGAGCAAAATGCTTGCGACATAAGGACTGATAGGTATCATTGCCGCCTATGTGCACCTGTGCGCCTTGGGTCACTACCTCACCATCGGTGTTCTTTCTGACTACCATGGTGGCCTTACGCCCACACCAACAAACGGTTTTAAGCTCAATAAGTTTATCGGCCCAAGCCAATAAATGTTGGCTGCCAGTAAATAGCTCACCTTGAAAATCCGAGCGTATGCCATAACACAACACCGGCACCTGCAGGTCATCAACCACCTTGGTTAGCTGCAATACTTGCTGCCTGGTTAAGAATTGGCTCTCATCTATCAGTACGCAATCAATTTTTTGTTGCTGATGCCGGTCACCAATATGCGCCAATAAATTGCTTGTTTGAGCAAACAAATCAGCCGTTTCTGCTAAACCTATACGAGATGTAATGCTCCCACTACCGTAGCGGTTGTCTAAAGCGGCGGTCATTAACAGCGGGGACATGCCCATTTCTTTATAGTTATACGCGGATTGCAACAATGCCGTAGATTTGCCGGCATTCATGGCGGAATAATAAAAATACAACTGGGCCAATGGCTACTCCATTTAGGTTTGGCTAGGTTTGTTAGAGCACAGTTTGCCCCAAGCAATTTAGAATGAAAAGCATTCCTTTTTTCTATCCTTGTGGTAAAGTCTAAGTGCTATTTGTTGTAAAAAACATTGAAAGACGCTCGCCCCTGTTGCTACTGGTGCGCTGCTATAACAATAAATGAGTGCTTAGCACCTTAAATCCTTGCATTTACACGTCGTATTTCACGTGGAGGCCCTATCAATATCCGCAATCTGAGTTTGGGTAAAAAACTGATCAGTTCATTCTTGCTGGTAGGTATTGTCCCCTTTGCCATCTTGGGTGTTACTGCCCTCAACAACGCCAGTTCGGCCTTAGAAGCCCAGTCTTTTAACCAGCTAGAAGCGGTTCGGGGCATTAAAAAAGCCCAGATGGAAGACTACATTGCCAAGACCGAACATGATATGGACGTGTTGCGCGAAACAGTCGCTACCCTACGTCAAGACGCCATGTCCAAATTGGAAGCGGTACGTGATAACAAGGCCAACGGTTTGCAAGCCTACTTAAGCAGGGTGCGCAGTCAGGTCATTACCTTTGCCAACAGCCGTGTAGTCACTGAAGGTATGGGCCAATTTGATGCTGCCTTCTCTGACATCGAAAATTCAATTAGTGCCAGCCAAGCCAATGCCGACATGCAGCGCATGAGCGAGTATTACAGTAACGAGTTCAACCCACTGTTTACGGAACAAAACCAGAAAAGTGCTGACCTTGACACTATGATGGATATCCAACCCATCGCTAAGGTTCTGCAAACTCGTTACATCAAAGACAACCCCAACCCTCTTGGTAGCAAGGAAGTCATGGATAAGGCCAGCGATGGCAGTCGTTATAGCGCCTTGCACGCTGACTATCACCCAGTAGTACGTAATTTCCTACAAGAATTTGGTTATTACGATATCTTCTTTGTAAATATCGATGGCGACATTGTTTATTCCGTATTTAAAGAACTGGACTTTGCCACTAACCTCAAAGATGGTCCATACAATGACACTGGCTTTGCCGAAGTCGCCATTGCCGCAAATAGCTTAGAACATGGCCAAGTCGCTATGTCTGACATGGCCTTGTATTCACCTTCTTACAATGCCCCAGCCGCCTTTATCTCTACGCCGATTTTCTCCAAAGGTAAGCGCCAAGGCAGCTTGGTGTTCCAAATGCCACTGGATCAGATTACCGGTGTTATGAGCGAACGCGCCGGCCTTGGTGAAACAGGTGAAACCTATCTAGTCGGTGAAGATCATTTGATGCGCTCTGATTCCTACTTGGATCCTATCGCTCACTCGGTAGTGGAATCTTTCCGTCATCCCGAAAACGGCAAAGCAACCACTGACGCCGTAGTAGATGCCCTCGCAGGTGGTACCGAAAGTACGGTAATCATCGATTATAATGGCAACCGAGTACTATCTGCTTATGCACCATTTAAGTTTGAAAATTTAAACTGGGCCCTACTATCTGAAATTGATGTTGCCGAAGCCTTTGTGCCTCACATCGAAGGTAATAAGCAAGATTTCTATAATGACTACATAGAAAAGTACGGTTACTACGATCTGTTTTTGATCAACCCAGATGGCTATGTGTTCTACACTGCTGCCAAAGAAGCCGACTATCAGACCAACCTGGTGAATGGCGCTTATGCTGATTCTGGTCTTGGTAAAGTATTCCGTGCAGCAATAGAAACCAAACACATTGCTTTTGCAGACTTTGAGCCCTACGCCCCAAGTAATAACGAACCGGCTAGTTTTGTAGCGGAACCTATCATTAACAAAGACGGTGTAGTTGAAGCGGTGGTTGCCTTACAACTGCCCCTAGACGCCATCAATGCCATCATGGGGCAACGCGAGGGTATGGGCGAGTCGGGCGAGTCCTATTTGGTAGGCCCAGACCTACTTATGCGCTCTGACTCCTTCCTCGACCCAGTTAACCACTCGGTAATTGGTTCGTTTGCCAACCCGGAACTCGGCAAGGTGGATTCAGGTGCGTCTCGCGCCGCCTTAGCTGGCGAAACTGGCACACAAATCATTATCGATTACAACGGTAACCCTGTGCTTTCTGCTTATGCCCCATTAGATGTCATGGGTAGCAGCTGGGCATTAATGGCTGAAATTGACGAAGCCGAGGCTTTTGCACCAGTTAGCAACCTTATGACAATCATGGGTCTAGTGGGGCTTATTGGCTTGCTAGCTATTATTGCTTTTGCTTGGTTCATCTCCCGTTCAATTAGTAGCCCTATCATTAACTTGTCTGGACTATTTAGTAAGTTGGAGGACACCGGTGATTTCTCTATCCGTAGCGATAACACCGACTCAGGTGATGAAATTGGCGATATGGCCAAAGTTGTTAACCAGCACCTTGCTGCATTGCAAGGCGCCATCAACGAAGCCAACAATGTCGTCGGTAAGGTAGCCATTGGTGAATTTGATCAACGTATTGAATCCAACTTCAATGGTGATCTACAGCTATTAAAGCAGGGTGTTAACAGCTCTGCTGATAGTGTCGAACAAACCATGATCGCTTTGAAGCAGGTTTTGAATGCCATTGCCACCGGCCAGTTTAGCTACCGTTTGGATGACATAGAAGTAGAAGGTGATTTCCGTAATACCTTGATCAACACCATGGAAACCATGCAAACGGCCATTGGTGAAATCAACCAGGTTATGAATGCTGCCGCCCATGGTGACTTTGATCAACGTGTTGAAATTACCCTTAGCGGTGATCTGGACACTTTGAAACAAGGTGTTAACCAATCTATAGAAGCTATTTCTGAAGCTCTTAACGAATCCACAGCCATGGCTGAGCTTATGGCACAGGGAGACATGACCAGCCGCGTTAACGGTACTTATATGGGCCGTTTAGACCAGCTTAAGCAAGCCCTAAACAGCTCCATTGATAATATGGAAAATGCCATTACCTCGGTTATCGAGGTAACCGAAACGGTGGCTGTGAATGCCACCCAGATCAGTAGTGGCTCGGATGACCTGGCACAGCGTACCAGTGAGCAATCGGCTTCCTTGGAAGAAACCTCCGCCAGCATGGAAGAAATGGCGTCCACAGTTGAGCACAACTCCAACCGTTCCCGAGAAGCGACCGCGCTGGTATCTACGGCAACCAACTCCGCCAGTCAAGGTGTTGGCGTTGTTAGCCAGGCTGTTGACGCCATGGCCGCCATCGAAAACTCTAGCGAGAAAATTGTATCCATTATCTCCTTAATAGACGGCATCGCCTTCCAAACCAACCTATTAGCACTTAACGCTTCTGTGGAAGCGGCTCGCGCCGGCGAACACGGTCGTGGCTTTGCTGTAGTCGCCGGTGAAGTACGTACCTTGGCCCAACGAGCAGCCGATGCAGCGAAAGAAATCAAAGGGCTTATTGAAGACAGTGCCAACCGCGTGCAAGAAGGTCGCGACCTAGTAAATCGGACGGGTGAAAACTTAGCGGACATCCAAACCTCTGTCGACCAGGTAGACGACATTATGAAAGAGATTTCTACCGCGACCGCCGAGCAAAGTTCGGTGATCTCGCAAATCAATACCGCCGTGGGCCAATTGGAAAGTGTTAACCAACAAAATGCTGCCTTGGTAGAAGAATCATCGGCGGCAAGTAATTCGCTGAGTGAGCAGACTCAGAGTTTGAAGCAGCAAATGGGCTTCTTTGCCGTATCCAACACGCAGGAACGCCGTCGTGCAGATGTAGCGAAAGAAACGAGGCCAAGCGCACCATCAGCTCCGTCATTTGACTCTACTGTTGGTGTTGTCGCTAGCGAACCAGCAATGGATGGTACTAAGCAAAATGACATGGACGAATGGCAAGACTTCTAGATATTCGTTGCTAATTTCACCAGCGCTGCGATAAAAAGCAGCTAACCATTAAGCACCCTCTAATCAACATGATTATTCGGTGCTTTTTTAATGCTTTTTGCTTAGTTTTTAGTGATAATGAACGAATCTATATTGTTGATAACCAAGCGCCGAGGCACCTGTGAAAGACTGGCTATTAAACCTAAGCATCGCCAAAAAACTGATGGCAGGGTTTATGTTCATTGGCTTGGGCTCTTTTTCTGTAATTGCGGCCTTAGCCCTGACCAGTTTTATCAGCAATCACCAACAACAGCTATTACAGCAGCTATCCATACTAGCTGACGCTAAGGTTCAACAGATACAACAAGTACCTACCGCCCAAGCGGCTGAGTTACAGCAGTTATTAGCACTACCCCAAAGCATGCACCCGGCCACCTCGTTACAATTGATAAGTAGTGAGCAACTCGCCGAACACCAAAGCCAGTGGCCACTCGAAGCCAACACCAGCATCAACGACGATACTTGGCTTGCCCATAGCCCGTTAACTATAGCTGGAAAAAATTATGTCTTAGTGGCCAGCCTAGCTAGCGATATCGCTACCGCACCGATCAAACAGATTCAGCTGTATACCGCCATCCTTGCTGTTTTAGGCATTATTTTTAACTTAGTCTTTGCTTGGTCTGTGGCCACGAGTTTTAGCCGCCCTATTTTGGCCCTTTCCAAAACATTTAAACGCATAACGGCAGAAGGCAATTTCAGCCTACGCAGCCCTAGCATGCGCCGTACCGATGAGATTGGAGTGATGGGCCAAGCCATTGACCAACACTTGCACCAACTGCAACAGAGCATTGATGAAGCTAATGGTGTGGTTGATCACATTGCCCATGGTCATTTCGAGCAGCGCATCAAGGCCCCTTACCAGGGTGATTTGGACCAGCTTAAACAAGGCATCAACGCCTCAGCTAGTAGCGTGGCCAGTACCATGCAGGCACTCGATGAGGTGATGCAAGCCATTGCCCAAGGCAATTTTTCTTATCGTTTGCAAGGCGTAGCCATGGAAGGTGAATTCCACCAGACACTAAACCAAACTATGAGCACCATGCAGGCGGCGATAGGCGAAATTAGCCAAGTGATGGAAGCCGCCGCCTTAGGTGACTTTAGCCAACGTGTTGCCATGCCATTAGATGGCGATATGGCAAGACTCAAGAACAGTATAAACTCGTCAATTAACGCTATCAACGAAGCCCTAACGGAAACGGCCGACTTTGCCCAAAGCATGGCCTTTGGCAACCTCACCAAACGTATTGAAGGCGCTTTTGATGGCCGTTTGGAAGATCTAAAGACAGCACTTAACAGTTCCGTGGAGAATATGGAAAACACCGTAGGTGCGGTATTACTAGCCAGTAACAGTGTGGCTGAGAATTCGGCTGAAATAAGCCGCGGTACCGAACAGCTGTCTACCCGTACTCAGGCCCAGACCAATTCTCTAGAAGCAACCGCCAATAGCATGGTATCCATTGCCAATACCATTACCGCAACAGCACAACAGGCAGAGGAAGCACAAACCTTAGTAACGGCTACCCATAACAGTGCCGACGAAGGCAGCGAGCTAATGGAAGAAGCCATTCGCGCCATGCAAGCAATTGATGCATCGAGCCAAAAAATCGCTGCTATTGTTAACTTTATTGACGGTATTGCCTTTCAAACAAACTTGCTGGCCCTCAACGCCTCCATTGAAGCGGCTCGTGCCGGAGAGCACGGTCATGGTTTTGCCGTGGTGGCAGGCGAAGTGCGCGTTCTCGCTCAAAATTCCGCTGCCTCAGCTAAAGATATCAAAGAGCTGGTAGAAGACAGCGTGATTAAAGTTGGCCAAGGCCAACAGGTCATCAACCAGGTCAGCGACTCCTTTAACGCTATCAATGCATCAGTGGTGCAAGTGCATGATTTAGTTGGCCAAATAGACGCCGCCACAGGCGAACAAAAAGCCACGGTCGAACAAATAAATCATGCCGTAAAGGCCCTTGAAGGGCTTAACCAACAGAACGTGGCGCTGGTGGAGGAGTCTTCGGCATCTAGCTACTCATTAAGCGAGCAAACACAAAACCTTAAGCAACAAATCTCCTTCTTTAAGGTGGACAACAAGCACTCTCTTGATACACCT
>DPHB01000030.1:31486-65325 GCA_003521845.1 Oceanospirillaceae bacterium
TTTGCCGCTATTGCGCCCATTGAAGCCTTTAAAAACTTACATGAAGCAGGCCACAACGAAGAACAATGGAACGACTTTTAGTTAACATTCCCTATGCATTCTCAGCGCCACCCTAGTTAACCTAGCCACCAGTTTCTAGCCACCTGCCCCCCAACCCTTGCGCACTGCCTTCGCGCAGCATGGCCAACACCTAACTTAGTTGTAGATCATTATGCAAATGAATAGTCTAAATTTTGGCTCCATAAAATATGACACTACGACGAAAGTCGTATAAAATTCTTTATCAGTTCTGGAAGCTAAATTATATCGCCCGTGCGACACTTAGTGACTAGAAACTAAATTAGAATACTGATATTCTTTATAATTATAAACATATAACTTTTAGACTAACTCGGTCAACTACATTTTTCTTTGCCACAACGACTAAGGTACCCCAATATGCTAATAGGCATTCCTAAGGAGCCCATGGTAGGCGAAACACGTGTCGCCGCCACTCCCAAGACTGTTGCCCTACTGATGAAACTCGGCTACGACGTCTGTGTCGAAGCCGGTGCAGGCTTGGCAGCCAACTTTAACGATCAGGACTATATCGACGCCGGCGCCAGCATTAATGCTGATACCAAAGCGGTGTATCAAAGTGACTTGATACTCAAGGTTAATCCTATACAAGACCACCCGGATCAGGGCTGTAACGAAATGGACTTGTTACGTGATGGTGCCAACCTCATCAGTTTTATCGCTCCGGCGCAAAACGCAGAGCAGCTTAAAGTTATGGCGACACGCAACATGACCGTGATGTCCATGGAATCGGTTCCGCGCATCTCCCGTTCGCAGTCTATGGATGCCTTAAGCTCCATGGCCAACATCGCCGGTTATCGCGCCGTGGTTGAATCCGCTCACCATTTTGGGCGCTTCTTTACTGGACAGATCACCGCTGCAGGTAAAGTACCGCCAGCCAAGGTATTGATCATTGGTGCTGGTGTAGCAGGCTTAGCGGCTATCGGTGCCGCAGGATCTTTGGGCGCTATTGTGCGCGCCTTTGACACCCGTCCCGAAGTAAAAGAACAAATCAATTCCATGGGCGCTGAGTTCTTGGAAGTAGAAATTGAAGAAGAAAGTGGCTCTGGCGATGGTTATGCCAAGGTTATGAGTAAAGCCTTTATCGAAGCCGAAATGGCCCTCTTTGCCGAACAGGCCAAGGACGTGGACATTATCATTACTACGGCCATGATCCCCGGTAAACCAGCGCCCAAGCTGATTACTAGTGAAATGGTTGCCAGCATGGCGTCTGGTAGCGTTATTGTTGACCTTGCCGCCGGTGGCGGTGGTAACTGTGACCTCACCACACCAGGTGAAGTCATCACCACGGACAACGGCGTTACGGTTATAGGTTACACAGACATGCCGGCGCGTCTCCCAGGTCAAGCCTCGCAACTGTACGGCACTAACCTAGTTAACTTACTGAAGCTGCTGACTCCAGAGAAAGACGGCAACCTTAATGTCGACTTTGAAGACCCAGTACAACGTGGCGTAACCGTAACTAAAGACGGTGAAGTTACCTGGCCAGCACCACCGATTCAGGTTGCCGCCGCGCCAGCACCTAAGAAAGACGAAAACACAGCGCCCCTTGAGCCTGCTAAAGCAGAAATGCCTAAGGGCCTCAAGTACGGCCTAGGTATTGCTGGCTTAGCCTTGATGGCATGGATAGCGATGAACGCCCCGGCGGCCTTCCTTGGTCACCTTACGGTATTTATCCTGTCCTGCGTTATCGGCTACTATGTAGTTTGGAATGTTGCTCACGCTCTACACACACCCTTGATGGCCATTACCAATGCTGTATCAGGCATTATTGTGGTCGGCGCTTTGTTACAGGTGGGTGATGAACTCAACCTAGTAACCATACTCGCTCTCATCTCGGTATTAATCGCAACCATTAACATTGCCGGTGGCTTCTTTGTCACCAAGCGCATGTTAAAAATGTTCCAAAAGTAGGAGACGACAATGCAAGCAGGTATGGTTACAACGGCTTACATTATTGCCGCCGTGCTTTTTATTTTGGCCCTAGCAGGCCTTAGCCAACAAGAATCCGCTAAGCGTGGTATCTGGTTTGGCATCATTGGTATGGGCATCGCCCTAGCCGCCACGCTACTTAGCCCAAAAGTTATCGGCCTTAGCACTGGCCTTAGCTACATCATCATCGCGATGTTAATCGGTGGTGCCATTGGTATCTATCTGGCTAAGCGCGTAGAGATGACCGAAATGCCAGAACTAGTCGCTATGCTACATAGTTTTGTTGGTCTGGCTGCCGTATTTGTCGGCATCAACAGCTATCTAGACCACCCGGTGATGGAACCGGTGATGCAAAACATCCACCTGGTAGAAGTTTTCTTGGGTGTGTTTATCGGTGCCGTTACTTTCACAGGTTCCATCGTGGCCTTTGGCAAGCTACGTGGCATCATGGCTTCCAAGGCTTTGAACTTGCCCCATCGCCACAAGCTCAATGCTATAGCGTTAATAGTAAGTGCGGTATTACTCGTGCAGTTTGTGGGCCAAGGCGGCAACGATTCCTACCTAATCATCATGACATTGATTGCTTTGGTATTTGGTTGGCACTTGGTGGCCTCTATCGGCGGTGCCGATATGCCAGTAGTCGTATCCATGCTTAACTCTTATTCTGGCTGGGCTGCTGCCGCTGCCGGTTTCTTGCTAGGCAACGACTTGCTCATCGTCACCGGTGCCCTTGTCGGCTCCTCTGGTGCCATCTTGAGCTACATTATGTGTCGTGCCATGAACCGCTCCTTTATCTCGGTTATCGCCGGTGGTTTCGGTAACGACCCGGTGCTTAGTGATGACGAAGAAGAAGGTGAGATTCAGACCACCACAGCCGAAGAAGTGGCTGGTATGTTGAATGGCGCCAAGAGCGTTGTTATTACCCCGGGTTACGGTATGGCTGTTGCGCAAGCACAATATCAAGTACAGGACATTACGTCTAAGCTACGTGCTGAAGGTGTCAACGTACGCTTTGGTATTCACCCTGTAGCGGGGCGTTTACCGGGTCACATGAACGTACTCTTAGCGGAAGCCAAGGTGCCTTATGATATCGTGCTAGAAATGGATGAAATCAACGATGACTTTGCTGACACTGACGTTGTCTTGGTTATCGGTGCTAACGATACCGTTAACCCTGCAGCAAGAAAACCAGGCAGCCCGATTGCCGGCATGCCTATTTTGCACGTCTGGGAAGCGAAGAACGTCATCGTCTTCAAACGTGGCATGGCTTCTGGTTATGCAGGCGTACAAAACCCATTGTTCTTTAACGAAAACACCAAGATGTTATTTGGTGATGCTAAGGACATGACTGGTGAGATTGTTAAGCACCTATAGGTCTTAGCTTCTTTCTCCCAAAAAGGGGACTGGCTTTTTTGCGTAGCAAAAGTGCCAGTCCCCTTTTTTGTGCACCTTATTCTGTTTCGCCTTGCCCCTGAATTTAATCAATGCCAACCCGCCGTTCGGCGGCAGCCAAACTAGCAAAGAGTGGGTAAGTAAATTCAGGGAACGGATTAGCACAGGGCAAGGGACAGGCACTTTTGCTACGCAAAAAAGCCAGTCCCCGATTGGGATTTCTACAAACGTCGGTGGCTAGCCACGGGCATACGCTGACGTAGCTGCTGCAAGTGAACTAGGTCTATGTCAGCACTGATACAACCCGCACCTAGCTGCAACTCGTCTAGCACGGTACCCCAAGGGTCGATAATCATTGAGTGACCATAGGTTTCACGCTTGCCATGGGTACCACCTTGAGCAGCAGCCAAAATATAACATTGTGTTTCAATGGCTCTGGCTCTTAGCAATACCTGCCAATGAGCTTCGCCGGTAGCCTTAGTAAAAGCAGCACCATTACTAATTACCTGCGCACCTTGGTCAGCAAGAGCTAGATACATTTCCGCAAAACGTAGATCGTAACAAGTCGTCAAGCCTAGCTTACCGATAGGCGTATCGACTAAAACCAAGTCCTTGCCAGCTTCAAAATTATCCGACTCGCGGTAGCTACCATGGGCATCACGGACATCCACATCAAATAAATGAATCTTGTCATAGTGCGCAGCTTGCTTGCCTTGGTCATCGTAGACAAAACAGCTAGCACGCACACGCTGTGGGTTATTGACCGTTTCTACACAAGGCACCGTACCGCCTACTAGCCACAAGCCTAGGCTTTTGGCCTGTTGCGACATCCACGCGCGTAACGGGCCCTGTTGATTTAATTCAGCTTCACCTGCCGCCTGTAGCTGACGACTGCCAAATACCGCAAAGTTTTCAGGCAGTACGGCGATTAACGCCCCCTGCTCTTTGGCCTTGCACATCTGCTGATATGCTACTTGTAAGTTTTCTTGCAGGTCCAAACCACTGACCATTTGAATAACGGCCGCGGTGCCTGAATTATTGGATTTTAAAGACATTATTAACCCTTTCATCCAAAGATTTGGATTCCTTGTTGGCATCAAACATCTGGCGCATCGCGACATCTGGTTTGTCTAGATCCCCCGTGACGCCATACCGCGCACTGGTGAAGGTGGCAAGCTCATCACCCACTAGCTTATCCACTACATACAATACGCCACTCAATTGTGGCAAGCCCGCCAATAGGGCGGCAAAGGATAGCTTGCCCGATACCGGCAGTGTTACATACAAATCATTGTCTAGGGTACGATCATGAAAATTGATACTGCCGTCCAAACTTAATTCCAAAGACGAAGACTTAAAGCTGGCTGGATTTGCCGTACGGGCCACACCATCGGCAATTTGATAATAGGCATTGATGCTATCAAACTGATACTCTTCACTTAATACGTCAGTGAAGTCCAAGCGCACACGTTGCAATAAACGCCCTACGTCCAACAAGGACAAGACTTTTAAAGTGCCTACAACGCCCGGAGATTGGGAAAACTCACCCTGCTTTACGCGCAAAGCTAAGTCCCCGGTAGATGCTTCAATGTCAAAAGCTAAAGGGGAAGCTGGCCAACTTAACTGCACTTCCAAAGCACCGTAAGCGCTGCTGATAGTCGGACTATAGCCCCAACCACTCAAAGTCTCGGCAACATCGTTACTGAGAATGCGCCCGCTAAATGCCGTCTCATGCTCGCCCCCTTGTTTACTCCAAATCATGTTACCAGACAGGTGGCTGCTATGCATTTTTGCTTCTATGTCGTGTAAATATACCTTGCCATCAGCATTGCGCGCTTTCAGTTGCCAATGGCCATAGGACTGGTCGTTTTTTACCAAATCATGCAATTCAATGTCCATATCGGGGAATATGGATGGGTCGATGGCCGCTAACAAGTCTGGCTTTTCTAGCGCTTCATCACTGTCAACTTCTTGCGGCCGCTGGATACGAATTTGGTCAATATCCACCAGCCAAGGTGCATCACCTCCGGCATTGAAGACATGACCGGTGACCTCCTCAGATAAAAGCCCAAGGGCCCAGCCTTGGTCAACAACATCGTAGGTTAGTAGCGCCCCATGCAGCTGCAAGTCCTGCCACAACAAACGCTGACTTTGGATTTCTAAGCGCTGCAAGCTAGGCAAGGTTAAACCAGAGCCACCTTCGCTCCCGGTCTTATTATCAGTTTGCAGGTAGGCCAACCAATAGGCTGCATCCAACTCTGTCATCTTGCCCTGTATATGCGTGCCTAAGGCAACTTCTGCTGCTGCGGTGCCTAAGCCAATACCCAAACCTTTTAACTGACCTTGCTCAATATTCAGTGCTAGGTGATCGTTAGCGCTCTTAATGTACAGTGCTTGGTTGCCATCAGGCTGTTTACGCCAAGCCCAATATACTTTTTCAGCAGGACTTATCACTGCTGGCCAGTTAACGTCTGCTGGCGTTAAGGCTATATGGCCCACCGCAAGTTGGCAGTCTTTATGAGTCATAAAACAAGCTGGAAGTTGCATATCAATGGCCGGATTTTCAGGCAGCCAATCATGCAAATCTAGCGTTGCAAGGCCGAGTTTTTGCATCGCATAAGCGCGAGGCACCTGGCCTTGTAAATGCAGCCAGTTAGCATTTTCGCCCTTGTTAAGCTGCTCAACCCCGTAGCTTTGCCAAACACTAGTTGGCAATTGTCCTTGCCTAGTTGCTGGATCCGGTGCCGCGCTCAAGCCCAAATTAACTGGGTGCCCATCGGCTAAACCGATGGCCGACAGGGAGACAATACCTTGCTCGGTGATGGTGGTCGCCAAGGCTACGTCCCGCAATGCCACCTGCTGAGCCGGCCAAAAGCCGCTTACCTTGTCACCGTTAAGCTTTAGGCTATAGGTGGGTGGGCGTCCCTTCGCCTTGGCGCCATAGGGCACACGAATATCTCCGTGCAGGGTCATGTCGCCACCTGGGTTCAGGTCCATAATCCACTCGGGGATAGTCACGGGCAGCTGCTTTGCTAGTTTTTGAAATAGCTTACCATCACCTTGCAAAGCACCACTTACGGCAATCATTGCCGCCGCTTTTTCGGCACGATGCAAGCTAGTGAGCATGGGCACCGATACCTGCCAATTGGCCATACTTAAACCAACCTCAGCACTGGCTAATAACTGCCCCCTATGTAGATCGATAGACACTGCTTGGTGATTACTAGCAAAATCTAAATCGGCCTTATATAACGCTGGCCAGCCTGCGGCATAATTGACCTTAGGTAATTTGGCCTTACCCCAAACCGGTACACTGTAGGCATAAGTACCTAGTGATTTGGCCTTAGGCCCCAATAGGCCGTTAAAGGTCACTCCCCCCTGCGCAATGCGGCCAGCTTTCGCGGCATTGGCCAAATAATCACCGAGATTATTACCCATTGTTACGTTGGGAAGCAGAGCAGGAATATTGGCAACATCCATATTTTGCATACCCAAACGCAGGCTAAATGAGGCTTCTTTATCAGCCACATTGTCTGCTCTGGAGCGTGGAAATTCGCCCGCCAACAATAGATTCAGGCTAGCTTGGTCCTGGGTTAGCTGGACGATGCTTGAAAATAGCTGGCTAGTTTGACTATTTATCCCCCAACCAACTTCACCCACCATGCTGTCAAATTGCCATGCTTGTGTGGTTAGCTTTGGTAAGTGAACTTGCAGGCCGTTGCTATCATCAATACTAACCTTGCCGCCCTTAGCGTTAATAGCAATATTGCCGTCTGCCCCTGTTACTGCAGGGACCCCTTTCCATGTCGCAATAGAAACCTTGTCTAGGCTGGACGTAAACAAGAAGTCTTTCGGTTGTGCTGGATACCAAGTAAAGCGCGGTGCATAGGCTTCTCCTTGGGGTGCTAAGCCGATAATTGGGGCTGTCACCTTGGCCGGCAAATCCGGTAGGCGCTGCAGTATAGAAGTCATAGGCTGTAGCTGTAAGACAGTGCTACTCACCTGTAAATGCTGGGCGCTGAATGAGGCTGACAAGTCACCTATGGGCCAATGCCATCCGCCAATATCGCCACTCACATTAGCGACTTGTAGGTGCCAATGTTCGGCCTGTCTTAACAAATCCACATCACTACGCCAGTCCAAAGCTAGGTTTTGATACTGCGTTGCTAGCTGTAAATCACGCACTTGTACCGCTTGTAGTTTTTCGTCTTCTACTTGCACGGAAAGATTAGCAGACAGCAAACCGTCTTCAACTTGGGTGATCCGCAGTTGTTGCCAAAGAAGATCTAACGGCAGCTGTTGCAGCTGCACCTGCGCTTTGGCCTGCGCAATAGACAGGGTATCGGTAAAGCGTATATTCGCCACCGCCGCCAACTTACCTTGGGTCTGTGGGTAGTTCGCATGCAAGTTAAGCGCAACGCCCATATTGCCATACGGAGTAACTAAAGCAGAGACATTGTGGATGCTAATAGACTTGCCGGTTCTGGGGGACAGGGTGATTTGCGCATCGCCTAAAGCCAGGCTCCCAGCCTGCTGTAGTAGGGCCAGTAAAGCAACGGCTGAGGGTGCACCTTCAGCATTGCCAACGGCCGCTAAACCTTGCGGCTGCCAACTGCCATCTGCCTGTTCTTGTAGTGCAATATCTAAACCAAAAAGCTGCACCCCAGATAACTTAAGCTGCTGCTTGAGCAACAAAGACCGCAGATCCAAACTAAAGCTCAAATGCTGCAAATCTAACTTGTCCGCACCCAATTTAGCGCCGCTAATATCGATGGCTAGGTCACTAGCATCAAGCTGCAGGGTGAAATCGTCAAGTGCCACACTCTGTTGCAAACTGGCTTGCAACCAAGCTTCTACCTGCTGGTGATACATTGGGTGACTATGAATGCCTACGCGCAACAAAGCAACCAGTACTAATAGCATCAATACCGGTAGCAATAATAGCGCATGTAGCCAAACAAACAGTCTTTTCATATCACCTATTTTTTTATGCCATTATCAAACTAGCGAAAACTAGCGCAGCACCACGTCAAATTGTTCACAGAAATACATAGACTCCACCTGCAAACAAATAGTTTTGCCAATAAACTCTTCCAGTTCAGCTAAATGATCAGCTTCTTCATCTAACATACGGTCAATCACCGCTTGATTGGCCAATACCAAGTAGGTATCGGTATCAAAGGCACGCGCCGCACGCAATATTTCCCGAAATATCTCATAACACACTGTTTCAGGTGTCTTACTCGTACCGGTACCATTACAAGCCGCGCAAGGTTCGCACAAGAGCTGCTCTAAACTCTCTCTGGTACGCTTACGAGTCATCTCGATGAGTCCCAGGTCGGACACACCCGTGACCTTGGTTTTAACGTGGTCTTTCTCTAGGGCACGCTCTAGAGTACGTAGTACTTGGCGCTGGTGCTCGGTTTCTTCCATATCAATGAAATCAAGAATAATAATACCGCCAAGGTTACGTAAACGCAGTTGCCTACCAATGGCTTTGGCGGCCTCCAAGTTAGTACGGAAGATGGTTTCCTCGAGGTTGCGGTGCCCAACATAAGCACCCGTATTAACATCCACAGTGGTCATCGCTTCGGTTTGATCGATAATCAGATAACCTCCTGATTTGAGCGGCACCTTACGACCTAAGGCCTTCTGAATTTCATCTTCGACATTATAAAGATCAAAAATAGGCCGCTCACCAGGATAGTATTCTAGAACACTGGCTAATTCGGGTACTAGCTGCTCGACAAACTCAGATGCCTTTTGGAAGGTTTCTTTGGAATCTATGCGGATTTTTTCTACTTGCGGGTTAGCAATGTCCCTTAGGGTACGTAAAGCTAACGGCAAGTCTGCATAAATTACGCTGGGTGCGGATTGTGTTTGTGCTCTTTCTTGCACCTTGCTCCACAAACGCCGTAAAAAATCGATATCTTCGTGCAAGCCGTGGGGCAACACACCTTCTGCCACGGTACGTAGAATAAAGCCATCGTCGGCGTAGGGGCCATCTGGATCGATCGCTGCAGTGACCTCGTCACGAATGCGGTTACGTTCATCTTCGTCTTCAATGCGTTGTGAAACGCCAACGTGCTTAGCACCCGGCATGTAGACGAGAAAGCGAGAGGCAATAGAGATTTGCGTGGTTAAGCGCGCACCCTTAGAGCTTATCGGGTCTTTGATGACTTGTACAAGAATGGACTGACCTTCACGCAACAAGGTGTTGATAGGTTGTTCCTTGGTACTATCTTCAATGTCTCCAGCGTGAATAAAGGCTGCTTTTTCTAAGCCAATATCAATGAAAGCGGCTTGCATACCCGGTAATACCCGAGCCACCTTGCCTTGGTAAATGTTACCCACGATGCCGCGGCTATCATTGCGTTCAACATGCACTTCTTGCAACATGCCGTTTTCAATAACCGCAACCCGGGTCTCCATGGGGCTAAAGTTAATTAGTATCTCTTCATTCATGGTTGTCTCCCAACCTTTTAGGTAACCTTGAAGGAGCGGCGTATGCCCCGTAATACAACAAAAATCCAAGGCCACACCAGCGCGCTGGTCAGCGCTGGTATAAATATCATCCAAATATCTGCCGTATTGCCACCTAAGCTTTGTCCCCAGTAACTAATAAACTGGTTGATGCTTATAAGGAAGCCAATGACAAAAGACTGTTGCCAAATTCGGTACATACGCATGCGGCGATACAGCATGACCGCAAAAAACACCGTCACGACCATAGCTAGGGCGTTCATACCTAAAAAATTATGCTGCAATAAATCAAGCAGCAAACCCACGATAAAGGCCAAACCCAAACTAAAACGATGGGGCAAGGCCATGGCCCAGTAGATGCAAACTAGGGGCACCCATTCCGGCCAACCCCATTGCATCACATCAGGTAAAGGAAAGGCACTGAGCATAAATGCCAACAACAAGGTTAGGTAGGCGATCCAATGATTGTGTGCCGGTGCTATAACCATATCATTGCGCCCCCTGTTGAGCTTGTTCGTGCTGCTGATGCGCGGTATTAACCAACAATAGTTGGCGCGAAAGACTGAGGCGCGCGGTAGGTTTAGCCAGTACACGGGTAAAATCACGACCGGGATCACGCTCAACCAAGGTCACCTTAGCGACGGGGTAACCTTCTGGAAAGCGCAGCCCTAAACCAGAGCTAACCAAGAGATCTCCCACCTTAATGTCATTAGTATGAGGGACATCCATCAATTCCAAACTTGCGTAATTACCACGCCCATAGGCCACACTGCGCAGCCCCGTACGGTTTACCTGTACAGGAATAGCATGATTGGCATCAGTGATCAAAAGTACACGGCTAGTAAACGGAGTAATGGCAGTGACCTGCCCCATTACACCGGTTTGATCCAATACCGCTTGTCCCACATTGACGCCGTCTTGACTGCCATCATTAATAATCAGCTGGTGTACAAAGGGGTCTGGATTAACACCGATTAGTTGCGTAGCCATGACCTGTTCGTCTAGCTTTTGCGAGCTATGTAGCAATTCTCGTAAACGCACGTTTTCCGCCATCAAGGATGCCAGCTTTTGTATTTCTCGCTCAGTCAAGAGCACCTGCGCACGTAGTTGACGGTTTTCGGCTAGCAATGCTTCACGTTCTTGCAAGCGATCGTTCATCCAGGTCCAGGACTGTTCTGGCAAGTCCACCATCCACTGCACGGGAGTAACAGCCACAGATAACCACGAGCGCACCTTTTGCATGGGCTCAAACTGGTAGTCGGCGACAATCAGTAATAGGCTTACCACCATGTACACTGATAATTTACGACGTATACCTGTCCCTTTAAATAAAGGATCGATGACAGCCTCCAAAATCGTTAATATGGGAATAGCGTGTGCCCGGTCTACCTACTCTGGTGCGGTAAAACGGCGCAATATAAACGCAAAACGGCGAGGTTTTACCTCGCCGCAAACTAGCTAACTAGATGACCGAAAGACTAATCTTTAGCTAGTAAATCAAACGTGCTTTCGTCCAACATTTGCAAGGCTCGGCCACCACCACGGGCAACACACGTCAAGGGATCTTCTGCGACGATAACGGGCAAACCTGTTTCTTCGCTAATCAAACGATCAAGATCACGCAACAAAGCACCACCACCAGTAAGAATGATGCCGCATTCACCAATGTCGGCGGCTAATTCTGGTGGCGATTGTTCAAGCGCACTCTTCACAGACTGGACGATAGTAGAAAGAGGTTCCTGTAGGGCTTCCATAATTTCGTTACTATTTAAAGTAAAGCTACGTGGAATACCTTCAGCTAGGTTACGGCCGCGCACATCGATTTCCAAAATGTCGTTGCTAGGGAAGGCACTACCAATTTCTTGTTTGATACGCTCAGCAGTCACATCACCAATCAAGGAACCGTAGTTGCGGCGCACGTAGGCCACAATAGATTCATCGAAACGGTCACCACCAACACGGACAGATTCGGAATAAACCACACCATTCAAGGAGATGATGGCAATCTCGGTAGTACCACCACCGATATCCACGACCATAGAACCAGTGGCTTCTTCCACTGGCAAGCCGGCACCAATGGCCGCTGCCATTGGCTCTTCAATAAGATAAACTTCGCGAGCACCAGCGCCCATGGCCGATTCTTTAATGGCACGACGTTCTACCTGAGTAGATTTACATGGCACACAAACAAGCACTCGTGGACTGGGCGTTAGGAAACTGTTTTCATGCACTTTATGAATAAAGTGTTGCAGCATTTTTTCAGTAACATGGAAGTCGGCAATAACGCCGTCTTTCAAGGGACGAATAGCCGTAATATTACCTGGGGTACGCCCCAACATACGCTTCGCGTCAGCACCAACCGCAGCAACGCTCTTTTGGTTGCCGTGACTACGAATGGCAACAACAGAAGGTTCGTTTAGTACCACATCTTTATCGCGTACGTAGATAAGTGTGTTAGCAGTACCTAAATCAATGGATAGGTCGCTAGAAAACAGACCTCGTATCTTTTTAAACATTGTCTATATTTGCTCTATATATTTTAGCGAGACAAGAACCGCAAATTTCCTTTAAGGGTCCTTAATTTTCAAAGACACAACTTTAACAATCAGGGTGCATTAGAGCAAGAGGAATCCGTTTTCCCAGAGCCTATTTTGTGCTAAATTACGCCCTTTATTCTAGTAACGAAAGGCAAATGCAGTTTTTGCTAATTTTGCTCCCGTTATTGTTCTGTAACCACGCCTATCATGGTGCCAATTACAGATACTGAATATAGATAAAGAAAGTTGTGCATGGGGCTTTGACTAGCTCCACTCACAAATAGTTCCCAGGGTTTAACAGCCTAGTTAACATCATTGAAATACGAGCATACCATGGCCCTAGATAACGCCGATATTTTAAAAATTGCCAAGCTAGCCCGCTTGCAAGTGAACACTGACCAAGCCGACAATTATGCCGCCAGCATTTCCAGCATTCTGGATTTGGTTGACGCTATGCAAAAAGTGGATACCGATGGTATAGAGCCACTGGCCAACCCTTTAGATGCGCAACAGCGCTTACGCGCCGATGAAGTCAGCGCGACTAATATGCGTGACGAGTTCATGGCTATCGCGCCAAAGAGCGAAGCCGGCCTATTTTTAGTGCCCAAAGTGCTAGAGTAAACGCTTTTAAACGAAGCCTTTATCAAGTGCCAGCCAAACGGCACTGCTTAGCAGTAAACAAACAAAGACCAATACCATGCCCTATACCACCATTGCACAACTGTCCCAGGGACTAAAAGACGGCACTTTTTCTAGCCGCGAATTAACCCAGGACGTGATCGCCGACATTAAAGCCCGCGACCACCTATACAACAGTTTTATTACCATTAGTGAAGATCAAGCTCTGGCCCAAGCTGACGCCGCCGACCAACGCCTTGCCGCAGGCGATGCTTCGGGTATGGTTGGCGTACCTATGGCGCACAAAGATTTGTTCTGCACCAATGGGGTTCGCACCACGGCCGCTTCCAAGATTCTAGAAAGCTTTGTACCGCCTTATGAATCCACCGTAAGCCAGCTATTTCTAAACGCTGGCGCCGTGAGCGTAGGCAAAACCAATCTAGACGAATTTGCCATGGGTTCCTCCAACGAGCACAGCCACTTTGGTGCCGTTAAAAACCCTTGGGACTTAAATGCCGTACCCGGTGGTTCTTCTGGTGGTAGCGCCGCCGCTGTGGCCGCCGGCCTAGTACCAGGTGCTACGGGGACCGATACAGGCGGCTCTATACGCCAGCCAGCAGCCTTCTGTAACCTTACTGGTATCAAACCAACCTACGGCCGTGTTTCACGCTTCGGCATCATCGCCTACGCTTCTAGTTTGGACCAAGCAGGCCCTATGGCTCGCACCGCAGAAGACACAGCCATCATGCTCAATATCATGGCACAGTTTGACGCCCAAGATTCAACTAGCATGCAGATGCAAACACCAGACTATACCGCCAATTTAAATGACTCACTTGCGGGCCTAAAAATAGGCCTACCGAAAGAGTTCTTTGAAGCCGGCCTAGATTCTGAGGTTGCTGCAGCGACTATGGCAGCCGTTAAGCAATACGAAGCCATGGGCGCTGAAATCGTTGATATCAGCTTACCTAACCTGCAGCTTTGCATTCCAGCTTACTATGTTATTGCGCCTTCGGAGGCGTCTTCAAACTTGAGCCGTTACGATGGCGCTCGTTATGGCTACCGCTGTGAAGACCCGGTAGACCTCATGGACATGTACTCTCGTACGCGTGCCGAAGGTTTTGGTGAGGAAGTAAAAAATCGTATTATGGTAGGCACTTACGCCCTATCAGAAGGCTTCTACGATGCCTACTATGTGAAGGCACAACGTATTCGCCGCATGATCAAAAATGACTTTGTACAGGCTTTTGAAAAAGTCGACGTTATTATGGGACCGGTAACACCCACCCCAGCTTTTGACATTGGCAGTAAAACCAAAGACCCTGTAGCCATGTACTTGGAAGACATCTATACCCTGTCTATTAACTTGGCAGGTATTCCGGCATTGTCCACTCCGGCTGGTTTTGTTAACGGTCGCCCCGTTGGTTTACATATTATGGGCAACTACTTTAGCGAAGCCAAGCTCCTTAATGTGGCACACCAGTTACAACAAGTAACTGACTGGCACATGCAAACACCACCAAGCCTATAATCGGCAGCAAAAGGAGCACACAATGTCTTGGGAAATCGTAATCGGCCTAGAAATTCACGTTCAACTGGCCACTCAATCAAAACTATTCTCCGGTGCCAAAGTTGCCTTTGGTGCCGAACCTAACACGCAAACTGCTTTGGTAGATTTGGGTATGCCTGGCGCGTTGCCCGTGTTTAACGAAGAAGCCCTGCGCCTAGCCGTCATGTTTGGCACCGCAATTGATGCCGAAATTGGTAAGCGCTCAGTATTTGCCCGCAAAAACTACTTCTATCCAGACCTTCCCAAAGGCTACCAAACCAGCCAGATGGACGACCCTATCGTGGGCGTAGGTCACCTCGACATCCAGCTAGAAGACGGCACCATCAAACGTGTTGGCGTCACTCGCGCCCACCTAGAAGAAGATGCGGGTAAGTCTTTGCACGAAGACTTTGACGGCATGACCGGTATTGACCTCAACCGTTCTAGCACCCCCCTTTTGGAAATCGTGTCAGACCCCGACATGCGTAGCGCCAAGGAAGCCGTGGCTTACATGCGCAAGATGCACGCCATTGTTACCACCCTAGGTATTTCTGATGGCAATATGGCCGAAGGTTCTATGCGTTGCGATGCCAACGTATCCATTCGTCCAAAAGGCCAGGAAGAATACGGTACTCGCGCCGAGCTGAAGAACATTAACTCCTTCCGCTTTATCGAACGCGCCATTAACGTGGAAGTTCAGCGTCAAATCGACATTATCGAAGATGGCGGCAAAATCGTGCAAGAAACCCGCTTGTACGACGCTGATAAGAACGAAACCCGTTCTATGCGTAGCAAGGAAGAAGCCAACGACTACCGTTATTTCCCGTGCCCAGATTTGTTGCCAATCATTATTGATGACGACTACATCGATAACATTCGCAACAACTTGCCAGAGCTACCAGACCAACGTCGCGACCGTTTTATCAGCGCTTATACCTTGAGTGAGTACGATGCTAGCGTACTGTCTGCCAGCCGTACTATGGCCGATTACTTTGAGGCTGTACAAGGTGCCTGTGGCGATGCCAAGCTGAGTGCCAACTGGGTTACCGGTGAACTCGCCAAGTACCTCAACACTCACGATGTTGAAATTGATGCCAGCCCAGTTAGCGCCGAACACCTAGGCAAGCTACTAGCGCGTATTAAAGATGATACGGTAAGTGGCAAGGGTGCCAAAACCGTGTTTGATGAGCTTTGGCATGGCGCCCAAGACGTTGATGCCATCATTGACGCTAAAGGCCTGAAGCAAGTTAGCGACATGGGCGCTATCGAAGGTATGGTAGACGAGGTGATTGCCGCCAGCCCTAATCAGGTACAGCAATACGTTGACGCCGAAGAAGCCAAGCGTGGCAAAATGCTAGGTTACTTTATGGGTCAGGTAATGAAGGCTTCTAAAGGAGCCGCAAACCCAGGTCAGGTAAATGGCATTCTAAAGAAAAAGCTGGATGCAATGTGCTAAACAGCTGGCATAAAAAAGGGAAGAAAGGGGACTGGCTCTTATTTATTCGCGTAACGGATAATAAGTGTCTGTCCCTTTCAACAATACCCTAAACCTGTGCAGGTACAGGCACTTTTGTAAAAAAGAGGACAGGCACTTTTGCTACGCAAAAAAGCCAGTCCCCTTTTTTGTGCTGCGTTTTTGACGGTATAATTACTCGTCGGCTAACGCCATATCCACCAT
The DNA here is from genome assembly GCA_003521845.1 of Oceanospirillaceae bacterium. Classification (GTDB taxonomy): domain Bacteria; phylum Pseudomonadota; class Gammaproteobacteria; order Pseudomonadales; family Balneatricaceae; genus Njordibacter. The sequence goes on from DPHB01000030.1 coordinate 47,754, forward strand.
CAAGTCGTCAGACAGGCTCTCTAGCGCATCACGCACATCTTCGGGGTCCATATTTTCTGGCAATTGCAATTCTGCACTCGCCACGAACATCGCCTCACCAGACATGGAACCACTCACCACATCGGTCTCTAGGCTTAACAAATTTACCCCTAGATCAGAACAAGCAGAAGACACCTCGTGCACGATACCAGGCTGGTCGTGGCCAGTAATTTCCAACCACACTATCTGTAGATTATCGTTGTCACTATCGCCACTTTCACTAATGGTGACGGTCATACCTTGATCAGCCAAGGCCATCAAATCTTTACTTACAGCGGCCAAATTTGCTTCATCAACAGTCACGGTTAATATACCCGCAAACTGCCCAGCTAGATTGGCCATGCTAGACTGCCCCCAGCTACCATCATGCTTAACAATGGCATCGGACAAAATTTGTACTAAACCGGGTCGATCAGGACTAACTACGGTAACAATAATGGTTTTCATAAGCTTAGGCTCCTAATAAATGTTACCTGCAGTCTAGGGGAGCAGGTCCTTTGAGGTCAACCGTTAGAATATCTCAGGCGCGACACATGGTGTGTATTATCAACTGCTAATTAGCGCTCGGCTCCAGCATGACACGAATTTGCGCCGTCAGCATAGCCACGGCCGCAGGATTATCCCCGCCTTCTGGCACCAGCAAATCCGCAAAGTTTCGCGAGGGTAAAATATGCTCCAAATAACCAGCCCGTACTGTGGACTGATACTGACTAATTACCGACTCCATGGAACGCCCACGCTCATTTACATCGCGTTCAAGGCGTCGAATTAAGCAGGTATCCAAAGGCACCTCCATAAATACGCGCAAGCCAAGCAAATTGCGCAAATGCTCTTCACAAAACAACAATATACCCTCTAATATCAACACTTTAGGAGGGCTAATTAGCACTGTTTCCAAGGTCCGGCAATGCTCATGAAAACTATACACAGGGCGCTCAACAGGGCGCCCCGCCAATAACTCTGACAGATGCAAAGCCAATAAAGCATGATCCATCGCATCGGGATGGTCATAATTCATCAAATGGCGCTGCGCCATGGGAAGGTTGCGCTGATCCTTGTAGTAATTATCTTCTGACAGCACCATGACATCACCTGGGTCAAAAGACGCTTGTATATTGCGTGCCAATTGACTCTTACCCGACCCAGATGCTCCAGCTATACCTATGATTTGCACCAATTACTCCTTCTTGTACGACAACGGATGAACTATTAGTAAAGAATCATTATACTCCACTGGCATGAATATTCTTCTATTTCCGGCTCAAGAACTGCGTTCAAATCAACACCTGAGCATTACGGACTGCCGTCAACAGGAGCACCTAGCCAAGGTTATTAAACCAAAGCTTGGCGATAAGCTGCGGGTTGGTGAAATCAACGGTTTAATGGGGCATGGCGAAGTTATCCAACATGACCAGCAAAGCACACTATTGCACGTCACCTTGCAAGCGCCAAGCCCACCGGCATTACCACTAAAACTACTACTAGCTGTGCCTAGGCCTAAGATGTTACGCCGCATTTTGCAGACCTGCGCTACCTTAGGAGTCAGTGAAATAAAACTCATTAACAGTGCCAAGGTAGAGAAGAGCTTTTGGCAAACCCCCTTCTTACAGCCAGACAAGGTTTACGACCATCTGTTGTTAGGCATGGAACAAGGTGGACTCACTCACTTGCCACAACTTTCACAAGCCAAACTATTCAAGCCCTTTGTGGAAGACGAGCTACATCAATGGAGCAATGGCACTAGCAGGCTGGTTGCCCACCCAAGAAAAGCACAAGATTGCCCAGCACCTAGCCTTACGCCCACCACCTTGGCTATTGGCCCAGAAGGTGGCTTTAGTGATTATGAAGTCGACATGCTAAATCAACAAGGCTTTACCAGCATCAGCTTAGGCGCGCGGATTTTGCGTGTAGAAACCGCCATCCCCGTAGCTATTAGTAAACTCATGCAGCTATAAATGCCAACACCGGAAATGTAACCACAACTATGAAACCTCGTTATGGCGGTCGCTATCGCCCACCCGGCCCGAAACGCTCGCCACTGATTACCGCAGCAGGCGCCCAAGCGCTGCGCACAGAGCTGGATTACCTATGGCGCGAAAAACGCCCTCAAGTAACGCAAGCCGTAAAAGAAGCCGCTGCCTTAGGGGATCGTAGTGAAAATGCCGAATATATATATGGCAAAAAACAACTGCGAGAAATAGACAGCCGGGTACGATTTTTGCAAAAACGGCTAGACGTTATCAAAGTCGTTGACCAGCTGCCTAGCGATCTCAACAAGATTTACTTTGGCGCTTGGGTAAGCTTAGTGGATGAGCAGGATGTAGAACGCAAGGTGCGCATTGTTGGCCCAGACGAGATAGACCCAAAACTTGGCTACATCAGTATAGATGCGCCCTTAGCCAAGGCCTTGGTGGGTAAAGAGCTAGATGACCTAGTAGAACTAGCTGACTTAAATAAGTCCTACGAGATCATGCAGATTGACTACGAGCCTTAGCGTAATAGAGTATCGTTATCTTCTTCTATTAAACGCACCACACTCAAATGCGGCGCATCAAAACCATATTTAGCCGTAGCTTGTTGGTAGGTTTCATAAACCTTGCTGCCTAATGGCATCTGCACATGCAAATGATCAGCCAACTGATTAATCAAACGCATGTCCTTGGCAGCCAAACCCAAAGCAAAAGACTGATCATAAGAACCATCCAGTAGTTTAGGAATATAGGCATCCACGACGTAGCTTTGTGCACAACTGGTTTGCAAAACTTCATGCAAGCTATGCAATTCCAAATTGGCTTTGGCCCCTAACATCAGGGCTTCACCAATGCCTTGCGCTACTAAGTAATTAAGGTGCAATTGGGCTAACTTAGTGACATAGCCAGCGCCACTTGTCCCCATCCGTCGTGCTTTGTTGGTAAAGCTATCAAGCAGTTCTGCCCACTTAGCATGATCTGCCTCGCTGACCCCCATTAACATGGTCAAGGTACCTGCAGCCGCGCCTTCGGCACCACCCGTTACGGGGCCATCGATCAAAGTCATGCAAGCCGGTGCAGCGGCCTTCACCTTCTCCCATTCGGCCAGCTCATTAGTGCTAGTTTCAATCCACGTACTAGCGGCTTTAGCATTAGCCAAAATCCCAGCCTCACCAAAGGCCAATAAATTCACTTCCTTACTGCTTGGCAAAGAGGTAAACAAAAGATCCGCTTGGCTGGCAATGTTAGCCACACTGCCACCGTCTTTAGCCCCTAGGTCAAGTAGCGTTTGCACCTTGCTAGGGTCTAAATCAGATACTAATAACTCATGCCCCTGCGCAGCACAAAACAGCTGCAAATTACTCGCCATACCCGAGCCCATATTGCCCAAGCCTATAAATCCAATACGCATACTCAAATCTACCTACTCACTATGCCAGACTATCTTTACATTAAAATTTGTAGGACGGATCTAGACGATCACAGCGGCGCTTTAGTGCTGGCCATTCGTAGACACCTGGCGAAAAGGCTTCATACTGTTTAGCCGCCAGCCCCCACATCTTTGGGTCTGTGTTTACAGTTTCTAAGTTGCACGAGGTCACTTGCAAGGCCACTTCGCACATGCGGATCAAGTAGTACATCTTCATAAAACATTCGCCAGCAGTTTCACCAGCCGTCAAAAATCCGTGGTTGCGCATTACTAATAAGCCACCATCGCCCATGTTTTCAGCAATACGATGACGCTCATCAGGATCAACCGATAGGCCTTCCCAGTCATGGTAACCAATCTTGCCATAGAGCATGGAGGAGTCTTGGATAAAGTGGGGGATTTCTTTAAACGCCGTAGCAGCAGCTGCCGACTTTGGGTGGGCGTGAAAAACAAACTTATGTTTAGCGTGATTTAAGTGAATAGCACTATGTATAATAAAACCTGCGGTGTTTACATCTTCCGGGCCTTCAATCACGGCACCGTCTTGGTCTACGGTAATCAAGTTGGATGCGCATACTTCGTCATAACTTAAACCAAACCGGTGCATATAGAAGTTATGCTCGGAACCGGGGCGACGGGCAGTAATATGATTCCAAATGGTGTCATCCCAACCAAAATCAGCCGTTAATCGAAACATGGCTGCTAGGTCAATACGTACCTGTTCTTGCTCTTGTTGTAAGGTGAAATTTTGCGTGCTCACTAGGGCTCTCCAATGAAATAATTCTTGTGACTAGACAACCAAACCCATAGATTCAGTAATGGCTCCATATTACACAAGCAAGATAAACTTGAAAAATGAATTTTAACTACACTTTAGCATCGAATATTTCGATACAAATGACCATATATGCTCTGTTAAATCGACTAAAATCAGATAAACTTGTTTGCATAGTCAATTTGAAGGTTTTTAGGCATGAATATAGAGCATATGCGCGCCTTTTTAGAGGTGGCGGCCACGGGTAGTTTTCAGATGGCTGCTGAGCGCTTATTTATCACCCAGTCGACGGTTAGTGCGCGCATCAAAGCCCTAGAGGATCGCCTTAATCGCGAACTATTTGTCCGCAACCGCAAGGGAGCAACGCTCACCTCCCCAGGCCACCACTTTCACCGCCATGCTCTCACCGCCGTACAGGCGTGGGAAAGAGCACGCCAGGAGATTGCGTTACCCGACGACCTCACCGCTATTTTTAGCCTTGGGCTACAGCTTAATCATTGGGACCCTATCGCACCGGATTGGATGCAAGCCATGCAGGCAACGGACCCCAATGTGGCCACTCGTATCGTCTCAGACTATTCTGAATCCCTAATGCGACAACTACGCGAAGGCCTCCTTGATCTGGCGGTATTATACGCGCCACAACAGCGCCCTAGCTTACGCATAGAAACCCTAGTTGAAGAAGACCTGATACTGGTTTCTACCCAGCCAAGACAGCTGCAAGTAGGCCGCGTGCCCGGTTATGTGTTCGTCGACTGGGGAGATGACTTCCGCACTCAACACAGCCTTGCTTTCCCCGAAGCCTCTGTGCCCAAACTTTCTGTAGGCCTGGGTGATGTAGGACTTAAGCACATATTAGCCCACGACGGCTCAGGCTATTTTTTAGCCCGCAATGTGGAACCACTTATCGCTGATGGCAAACTTTATAGAGTAGCAGATGCGCCGGTATTTCAACGGCCCTTGTATATTGCTTACACCACCGCAAGCGCCAACCCCGAACTGTTGCATAGAGCCATCGAGCATTTACGCCATGCCATTCAATAACAGCGTGCCATCACCATGAAAATCACCGCTATTAACACCCACCTAATAGAAATCCCTTTTGCTAAGCCCATCCAAACGGCCATCCATGACATGCACTCTGTCGGCTGTGTATGCCTAGATATAGAAACCGATGATGGCCTCGTGGGCGAAGCCTATGCGTTTACTCTCAATGCTGTACGGCTAAAGGCCTTTGATGAAATGTTGAATGGCTTTAAACACCAACTAATTGGCCAAGACCCCCATTATGTCACGGGCATTTGGCAAGCCATATGGCAGGAGATCAACCCCACAGGGCACAAGGGTGTGACCATATCGGCCCTATCAACGATTGATACGGCCTTGTGGGACCTTGTGGGCAAGGCCGCAGAACAGCCTCTACACAAGCTCTTTGGCGCCTGTCGAGACCAAACCTGGACCTATGCCAGTGGTGGTTTATGGCTGTCCCAATCAATTGATGAATTGCTGATGCAAGCCGATGAATTTGTGCAGCAAGGTTTTCGTGCCATGAAAGTACGCGTCGGCAACCCCAACATCGATATTGATATAGAACGCGTGCGCGAGCTACGCCAAGCCCTAGGTAATGACATTGAAATACTCGCCGATGCCAACCAAGCGTATACCCCCAAACAGGCCATTCGCCTGGGCAAAGCACTAGAACAACTGAATATCGTCTGGCTAGAAGAACCCGTAGCGGCTTATGATTTAAAAGGTCACGCTAAGGTAACGGCGGCACTGCACATGGACATAGCGTCGGGCGAAACGGAGTACACCAGCTTAGGCATGCAAAGCATGATTGATGCTCAGGCTTGCGACATCCTTATGCCAGATTTACAGCGCATTGGCGGCCTCACAGAAATGCGCCGCGTCGCCGCCCTAGCCAATGCCCACAATATGCGTATTTCTAGCCATATATTCACCGAGCAAAGTTTGTGTATTGCTGGTAGCACACCCAACTGCATGTCGGTAGAACATATGCCCTGGTATGCCCCCATGTTTAAGGAAAGCATGGTAATAACGGATGGCTACATTGCCATGCCACAAGGTCATGGCACCGGCTTCACCTTCTGTCCAGAGGCACGCCAGCTCTATGCATTAGTTTAATGTGGCTAGTGAGTAAGCCCACGGCGATAAGAAAACACACCGGCAATAACTACGTAAGCAGTCGACAACAACATGGCTATTTCTATAACCAGCAACAAGCGTGGATGTTGTTCAGGAGTAATAGCCACGTCGCCAATGATCACGCTAAACAGCACCATCACCAATGCCGAACTAAACATATTGCCAGTGGTTCTAGCCAAGTTAATCAATGCCGAAGCAATGCTTAAGCGATCTGCCGGCACGGCACCAATGGCGGCATTATTGTTGGGTGCAGAGAACAAACCAAAGCCCACACCCACCAGCACCATCACGGTAATAATATAGCCAATAGACGTATCGCTACCTACTTGGCTCATTAATAGATAACCTATAGCAAACAGCGCACAGCCAAGGGTGGATAGGTAGCGGGCTTCATACTTATCAGATAAACGCCCGGCTATGGGTGACAAGACCATCATCACCAGCGTTTGAATCATAACGATCTTACCCGCTTCAATAGGCGTCATAGCATGTACATATTGTAGATACATACTCAGTAGGAAGACCAAAGAAAAGCTGGAGCCATAAACAAAAAAACCGGCCAACAAGGAACGATTAAGCATGCGATTTGCTTTTACCGCACGAATACGCAGCAAGGGGTTTTCACGGTTTAACTGATGCCTGATAAACAGCGCGAACAAAACCAGCCCAGAAACCGCCATAGTCATATAAAACGGCTCGCTAATCTGCCCCATGCCCAGTAAAAATAAAGTCACGGCCAATGCCATTAAAGCCAACCCTTGCCAGTCCAGTTTGGGCGCATCTGGTGTGCGCCATTCACCTTTCACAAAAGTGAAGAGTACGACCAATGCAGCGGCAGCGACGATGGCTGGCATCCATATGATACTGCGCCAACCCCAATCCATGATGAGCCAACCACCGATCAAAGGCCCCATGGTTAGGCCAAAATAAACCGATGACCCTACTAACCCTAAGGCCTGCCCCCGAGAACTGTTGGCATAAATAGCACCAATAATTGCCAAACCGGTACCATATACCATCGAGCCGGCGATACCTTGCAGCACTCTCACCAACAGCAGCATATAGATTTCATAGGTAATAAAAATCAAAGCGGAGCTAACAATGTATAACACCACCCCCAGGCCAAACAGGCGCTTGCGACCATAACGGTCGGCTAGGCGACCTATGGGCAGCAGAAAAACCACATTGCCCCACAGCATGGCCGTTGGGATCCAACTCAAGGCTTCCGCATCCACTTTTAGCTCATCACCGATAGCAGGAATGGCGATATTTATGGCGGATAAACTCATGGATACGATGATGAGAATCAAACATAGCGCCAGCAAAGCTAAACGCCTAACATTAGGCGAACTGTCGTAATAATCCTGTAAAGCTTGTGCGCCCATGTATTAATTAACTTGTGTAGTAAATAAACCATTAAACGCTAAGACTTGTTGCAGTACAAGCAGGCGTCGCAAAGAAATGGAAAATACCCAGAAACATTTGCAACCAAAGCCAAGCCCCATTAGAGTGAACTTATATTGAGTTAGTTAAACTAGGCTAGGGATTCTCATGTATATCAAAGATATGATGACTAGCCGTATTGTCACGGTTGAAATGGACGATACGCTAGGTGACGTTAGAGAGATTTTTAACAAGGTCGCTTTCCATCACGTTTTGGTCGTGGCAGACAACGGCGAATTGAGCGGCATGATTTCTGATCGCGATATGCGTCATAATTTAAGCCCCAAATTAGGCACGGCTGCAGAATTGCAACGCGACCGCGACACCCTGACCCTTAAAGCCCATCAAATCATGACGCGCAACTTGATTACCCTAGGGCCAGACGATCAAGTATTTGACGCCATTGCCCACTTCACCCAACACAAAATATCGGCCTTGCCGGTGCTTGATGCTAAGGGTAAACCGATAGGCATCGTGAGTTGGCGTGACATTTTACAAATTATCGTTGATACCAAGAGCCGTGACGATTTTAACACCTGGATCTAGCCACACATTAACCTTTATTGATTAAGCAAAGACATGAAAAAAATACTGCTGGTTGAAGATACACGCTCGTTTGCTGCCATGGTGGCCGCCCAACTCGAACAGCAACTCAATGCACAAGTAACGGTCTGCATGACCAAAGCCGAGGCCGTTAAAGAACTGACGGAAAACCGAGCCGATTATTTCCTCGCTATTCTCGATTTATTTCTTCCCGACGCAGAAAAATCACAAGTTGTGGATCTGACAGAAGACTTTGCCATTCCTGCCATCATTTTTACCGGAGATATGCACAGCTCCTTGCGTGAAGACTTACTCAGCTACCCTAGAGTTGCCGATTACGTTATCAAAAACCGTCCCAACGCCATGGAGTATGTATCCGAAACTGTGCGCCGACTCAATGCCAACCAATTTGTGCATGCCATCGTTGTCGATGATTCACGCTTGGGCCGAGAACTGGCATCCAGCACCCTGCAGTCCCAACTCATTAATGTGACCACTGTCGACAGTGCAGAAGCTGCGATAGAGCATATAAAAACCCACTCCGATGTAACCCTAGTCGTCACCGATGGCGAGTTAGAAGGCATGGGGGGCATTGCGCTTACGACAGAAATTCGTCGCACCAAAGGCTTAAAGGATTTAGCCATCATTGGTGTGTCAGGCAACTATAACCGGGCTAAATCTATTGAATTCCTGAAGGCCGGTGCCAACGATTTCCTCGCTAAACCATTTCAATTTGAAGAACTAAACCAGCGTGTGAACAGCAACCTCAATATTCTCTCGCAAATGCGTGAACTTGAAATTGCTAAGGAAAATCAACGCGTACTACTCGATATGGCAGCCCATGATATCCGCAACCCACTGGGGCATATCGTTTCCATCACCGAGCTGATGCGTAAAAAGCCCGCGTCCCTAGATAAATATCTAGGCTTGATGGAAATATCAACCAAACAACTTATGTCTCTTTTGACCGACATTGTGGCTTATTCCAAGGCCTGCATGTCACGTTTGCATTTACAGCAGCAACATATTGAATGCCAAGCTTTAATTCAGCCACTGTTACCCGTATTGCAGGATATGGCACAAAGGAAACAAATCAGCATTAGTTTTGAACACAATTATGTCAGCCTAACGGCAGACCCCATGTTATTGGGACAAGTTCTGAAGAACCTTATCAACAATGCTATTAAGTTTTCTACCATTGGCACCCACATTGATATCAGCTGCCATATTATTGGTGAACACAAGGTTATTCAGATACGTGATGAAGGCCCAGGTATAAAAGCCGACGACCTAGAAAAGCTCTTCACACCGTTTGCAAAAATCGGCAACAAACCAACGGCGGGGGAAGAATCTAGCGGCTTAGGTCTGGCCTTGTGCAAACAACTAATCGATGCGCATAGTGGCCACATCTGGTTTACTAGTAACGCACCCTTGGCCGGTGTTACGGCTCACATTCAGCTCCCCCACTAAGCTACCTATAGCCGTCATTGCGAGCGCGTAACGTTTGCTGTCATTGCGAGCGCGACGCTTACTGTCATTGCGAGGCCGAAGGCCGTGGCAATCTCCAGCAGGCGAAGTGCAATACGGGATGAGGTTGCTTCGCTGCGCTCGCAATGACAGAGTGTGCGCTCGCAATGATGGTTATCAGTGAACCTATACCAATATCAACATCATCATAGTGACCAGCACCCCTGCTGTTAAAACGTAAGCATCCTGTCTTGACACTGTCCTTCCCTCTACAAAACCTACCCTTTAGCTAAATGCCTTGTCACTAGATAGGGGCCCTTGTGGCCTTTACTGAATCGATACGCGACATACTAATTGCAAGCTATCACCGGCTCCATTCTTCTATGGTCTATGCGACCAACGGCTAATGAGCTATTGCAGCTAACCAATGCCACACCTTAGTCACCTGCTCATTGGACTGGCTGGATTCATTCAACAGTGCAAAAAAACCTTCTGGGGTTTTACCAGCAGGCATGCCTAAAGGCTGCAAATTTTGTTTAATCCAATCATGCTCAATAAAGCTAGAGCGCACCAAGACAATACCTAGGCCTTGCCCAGCCATGGCATAAGCCGCCACCGAATTATCGACCTTACGCTGGGCTTTATTGAGCAACTGCTCTTGCTGTGTTTGCTCAGCGTACCAATGCCAACCATGGCGATACCCCAATACGTGTATCAAGGGTAGTTGTTGCGCCTCGGCAAGGCATAGATGACTTGCCACCATAGGAATCAGTTCATCATCAGTAAGGCGTAGCGTGTGCTGTTTTGGCCATTCTCCCAAGCCGTAGCGGACATGAATATCGCCCTTTACCGGTTCATTCTGCATATCCCATATACTGTGATTCAACTCCACCTCCACTTGCGGGTACAGAGCATAAAAATCCGCCAATCTTGGTATCAACCACCAATGAGAAAACGCCATATTGCAGTGCAAATTAACCGCACGCTGATCACCCATACCAAACAGATCATAGGTCGCATGATCCAAAGCAAGCAGTGCAGCCTCTACTTCAACTTGATAGCGACTGCCTAGCTCTGTCAACTGTATGCCGTGCGCTAAGCGCACAAAAAGCGTTTTCCCTACATGCAATTCTAAGGCGCGCATATGCTTGCTAACTGCCGCTTGGGTCAAGTGCAATTCCTGCGCAGCGTGAGTAAAGCTACTCAATCTAGCCGCCGCGGCAAAAGTTCGTAACCATGTTAAAGGGGTATTGTTAGACATAATGATATTCCTATTTATATAAATGATATAACAAATACACCCCCTCAGAGGCAAGCTTTTTCGCTTGAATAGCACCCAACATCGCTACCATAATAGGCATAACTATGCATACAACTATTGGAGACTGCTATGCACCCACAACTATCTGTATCCCGTCGTACTCGCTCTACACCCTTTACCAGTCGTGTCGAAGCGGCAGGGGTAAAAGCTTATACAGTTTATAATCACATGCTATTAGCCACGCAATTTGAAAGCTTTGAAGCTGACTATTGGCACCTATGTGAACATGTGCAAGTGTGGGACGTAAGTTGTGAACGACAAGTGGCCATTACAGGGCCTGATGCCTATCGTCTGGTGCAATTAATGACCCCTAGAGACCTCAGCCAAGCCAAAGTTGGCCGCTGCTTTTATCTGCCTCTTTGTGACGTCGATGGCGGCATGGTCAACGACCCTATTGCTATAAAACTGGGTGATGATCGCTGGTGGCTGTCTATTGCGGATAGCGATGTGGTGCTCTGGGCTAAAGGGCTCGCCACCGGTATGGGCTTAGACGTGAAAGTATACGAACCTGATGTTTGGCCGGTAGCGGTGCAAGGGCCAAAAGCCGAGCAGTTGATGGCACGTGTATTTGGCGAACAGGTAAAAGACATCCGCTTTTTCCAAATCCGCCCTCTTGCATACCAAAGCCAACTAGGTGAGGTTAGCTTTCAGGTAGCTCGATCTGGCTGGAGCAAGCAAGGGGGTTTTGAAATTTACGTGGACAACCCCCAAGCAGGGCAGCAACTGTGGGATGAATTATTTTGCCAAGGTGCCGATTTACAAGTGCGCGCCGGCTGCCCCAACTTGTTTGAACGTTTAGAAAGCGGATTGCTCTCTTTAGGCAATGATATGGGATATGACACCACGCCTATTGAAGCTGGGTTGGAACAATACGTAAATCTAGACGCCGACATAGACAGCCTGAGTTTACCGGCCCTGAGAACCCATACACCCAAACAGCGACTTATGGGTCTTGTAGTGGACAGCCAAGATAGCATTGCGGACAATAACTTATCGGTTGCGGGCAAGCATGTGGGTGAAATTCGCAGTCAATGTTTTTCCCCTCGTTATGGGGTACATTTGGCATTTGTCCTATGTTATCTAGAGCCCTTGGGTAATAACCTAGAAGTTGTAGTCAATACTAGTTCTGGGCAGGAAACCGGTAAGCTATGCAGCCTACCCTTTGATTTTCCTGCTCTGGGCATTGTTCCAATTAAATAACGTCGTTTTATAATATTAAAAGACCAAGAGATACATCATGAGCCGTTCTTCTTATTTGGGTGACGATACCATCGCCCTCCACTCGGGCTACCAGCCAGAATCCGATCATGGCTCTCGCGCTGTGCCCATTTATCAAACTACCTCTTACGTATTTGACAGCGTTGATGATGCTTCGGCTTTATTTAACGTCGAGCGTGGCGGACACATCTATAGCCGCATCACCAACCCTACCGTAGCTGTCCTAGAACAGCGTCTGGCCGCCCTTGAAGGCGGCAGTGGCGCTATCTGTACTGCATCCGGCATGAGTGCCCTGTTTGCCACCTTCTTTACCTTGTGTAGTGCTGGCGATCATATCGTCAGTGCCGCACAAATCTACGGTTCGACGGTGACTTTGCTCAAGCACACCCTCAAACGCTTTAACATCGACTGCACCTTTGTGGCCATCAATGACCCCGTTGCTTTGGCAAACGCTATTAAAGACAACACCAAAATGGTGTTCTGTGAATCAATCGGCAACCCAGGTTTAGAAGCCTCGGACCTACCTATGATTTCGGGCATTGCCCATAAGCATGGTATTCCACTAGTTGTGGACGCAACCTTTGCTACACCATACCTATGTAAGCCTATCCAACATGGCGCTGACGTGGTAGTTCACTCTGTAACCAAATGGATTGGTGGTCACGGTGTTGCCGTGGGCGGTGTGGTAATTGACGGTGGTAATTTTGATTGGCTAGCGAGCGGTCGTTTCCCAACTTTGACGGAGCCATACGCACCTTTCCATGGCATGAACTTCTGGGAAGAGTTTGGGCCGTCTGCTCTTGCTATGCGTATTCGCTGCGAGTCCATGCGTGACATTGGCGCCGCCATGAGTCCACAAAACGCCTTCTTGTTATTACAAGGTTTAGAAACTCTAAACCTACGCATGCAACAGCACGTCGACAACGCCAAGTCTCTTATGACCTGGCTACAAGAGCAGGACGCCGTGGCTTGGGTTAATCACCCGGATCTAGACCACAACCCTTCCCAAGCTGTTGCCGCAGAGCTGTTTCCTAAGGGTGCTGGTTCCATGTTGAGCTTTGGTGTTAAAGGAGGCCGTGAAGCTGGCGCTGCCTTTATTGATGCTTTGCAGTTGTCATCTAACCTTGCCAACGTCGGCGATTCTCGCACCCTAGTATTGCACCCAGGCAGCACCACCCACTCGCGTTTGAATGAAGACGAACTAGCGGCGGCTGGTATTAGTGGTGACCTTATTCGTGTCTCCGTGGGTATCGAAAGCTTTAAAGACATCAAAGCAGATTTTGCCGGTGGCCTACGTGCCGCGGCCAAAGCGGCAGCCAAAGCAGAAGAATTAGCTGTTCAAGCAAAGTAAGGTAGAAAGGGAAAACGATTATGTATATTCAAGTAAATGGTCAACAGACCTTTGTCGCCACCGGCGGCAAACCTTTCGACAAGAATCTACCTTGTGTTGTATTACTGCACGGTTCTGGTTTAGACCACCGTTGCTGGGCATTGCAAGCACGTTGGTTTGCGTTTCATGGTTACAGTGTTTTTGCACCCGACTTACCAGGTCATAGTTTATCCTCCGGCGAACCTTTAACCAGCATTGAAGCCATGGGGACTTGGTTAGTCGATGCTCTTGATGCTGGTGGCGTCAATGAGATCCATATTATGGGCCATTCTCAAGGCTATTTAATGGCCCTAGAAGCCGCTCCGATTCTCGGTGATCGTCTACTTTCGCTGATGGCTTTGGCCACCGCAGCTGCGATTCCCGTTAACCCTGCGCTTATTGATACAGCAAAAGCCGACACCAGCAAAGCCGCCGACATGATGCTGCAATGGGGCTTTGGCAGTGACCACCAATACGGCGTTAGCGCGGTACCTGGTATGCAGCCGATTGGTATTGGTCAACGTATCATGGCCAACAATCCGCTAGCTATTGATCTTGAAGCCTGTAACAACTATGTAACGGGTAATGATCGTGCCGCGCAGCTTAGCTGCCCAGTACATGTGGTACTGGCAGAGCAAGACCGCATGACACCAAAGCGCGAAGGCATGAAGCTGGCCAAACTACTCGGTGTTAATCCCACCATCATTGCGGGCACTGGCCACATGCTTCCTATGGAAGCACCCAAGACTAGCCTACAGGCCATGAAATCATTTATCCAGACTTTGAACTAGGAAGCACCCATGACACAAACCATTAACAAAGTAGCCGTTATTGGCGCAGGCACCATGGGTGCCGGTATCGCTGGACAAGTTGCCAACGCAGGCATCGAAGTTTGGCTACTTGACCTACCTAGCGACGGTGATGACGTCAATGCTGTCGCCCAACGCGGCTTAGACCGCCTGAGTAACCCGGACTCTCCAGGTTTAATGAGTAAAGAAGCCCAAGGGCGCATCCACGTTGGTAACACCCGTGATGACTTCCACCAGTTGGCCGATTGCGACTGGATTGCTGAAGCTGTGGTAGAGCGTCTAGACATCAAACAAGATCTATACCGTCGCATCGAAGCGGTGACCGGCAATGACGTAATCATTACCTCCAACACTTCCACCATTCCAATTAGCTTATTGACAAAAGGCATGTCTGCGGCCTTTGGCGAGCGCTTTGCTATCACCCACTTCTTTAATCCTGTACGCTTTATGCGTTTGTTAGAGCTAGTGCGTGGCGAACATACACGCCAAGACATCATGGATACTCTGGATGCCTTCTGTGAAGAACGCCTAGGTAAAGGTGTTGTTGTGTGCGCTGACACTCCTGGGTTCTTGGGCAACCGTGTTGGTGTATTTGCCATCCAATGTGCTTTGCACGAAGCCGTGAAACTGGGTTTATCTCCGGCTGAAGCCGATGCCATCTTTGGTCGCCCCATGGGTATCCCTAAGACGGGTGTATTTGGTCTGTATGATTTGATCGGTATCGACCTGATGGCCGACGTCGCCAAAAGCTTAGAAACTATCTTGCCTGCTGATGATGACTTCCATGCCTATGCGCAACCTGTTGCCCTAATGACCGAGATGATCGCCAATGGCCAAACGGGCAACAAGGGCGGCAAAGGCTTTTACCGCGATGGTGATAACGGCCGCGAGGTATTGGACCTAAGCAACAATACCTATTCCGCCTTAGAGCGCTTGCAGTTGCCATTAGCTATAAAGGCCGAAGCTGAAGGTGTCGCTGCGCTACTACAAGACACGAGTGTCTATGGGCAATTTGCTTGGCGCGTCCTGTCTAGCACCCTCAACTACGCTGCCCACTTACTACCAGAAGTCGGTCATGACCTAGTGCCTGTTGATGACGCCATGAAATTAGGCTACAACTGGATCTTCGGTCCTTTTGAACTAATGGATCAAATCGGCGCCGACTATATTATCGAACGCATGCAACAAGAAGGCCGCACGCCTGCGCCATTCTTATTGCAAGCCAAAGGCCAAAGCTTTTACTCCATCGATTCTGGCCACCTAGCGAGCCTACGTTACCAAGGTGCTCATCAGGACATAGTGCGTACCGATGGTGTACTGCGTTTCAATGAGTTGCGTCAAACCTTAGCCCCTATGAACAGCAATGCCAAAGCCAGCTGGTGGGTATATGACTCCGCCGCTATCGTTGAATTCCATAGCAAGGCCAACGCCTTGGATGGCGACTCCATGACTATCTTGCGCGATGCTATTGAGCAAGCCAAAAACTTAGGCCTACGTGGTTTAGTAATTCACAACGATGCCCAGCATTTTTCCTGTGGTGTGAACCTGGTTGCCTTCCGCGGCTTCTTTGAGGCAGGTGACTGGGTGGGCATGGATGGCTTCCTCAACCACTTTCAACAAACCGTTTTGGCCATGCGTAACTGCCAGCTGCCGATAGTAGCTGCACCAGTCGGTATGTCCATTGGTGGTGGTTTCGAGGTGGTTTTGCATGCCGACAAGGTCATCGGCCACGCTAACTCCGTTATGGGCCTAGTAGAATCGGGGGTGGGCGTGGTACCGGGTGGCGGTGGTTGTAAAGAAACCTTATACCGTTGGTTTGAAAAAACCGGTGATATGGAAAAAGCCGCGTGGAAAGCCTTTATGAACTTAGGCTATGGCCGCACGGCAACTTCCCCTATCGAAGCCCTAAGCCAAGCCATGTTGCGCGACGATGATGAATACCTAATGAATCGCGACCGCATTTTATCCACGGCTCTAGAGCAGTTGTCAGGCGTGAGTAAAACACCAGCTCGCCCAGACCTCACCATGGTTGGCAAGCCGGTATTTGATGCCATGGTAGCTTGGTTACAAGAAGCCGCTGACAAAGGTGCTCTAAGCGCTCATGACTGCACCGTAGGTACAGAGATGGCACGCATTGTCACCGGTGGCGAGGTTGCCCCTGGCACCGTTATGAGCGAACAGGACTTATTTGATGCCGAGCGTAGTTCTTTCTTACGTCTAGCTAAGACACCTGAAACCCAAGCGCGTATTGTTAGCATGCTGGATATGGGTTCACCAGTACGCAACTAATGCATGACGGGACAGGCACTTTTGCTACGCAAAAAAGCCAGTCCCTGTGTGAGACCCTGCCGGGGACTGGCTTTTGTTTAGCCGCGCAGCGGATAACAAGTGCCTGTACCCTTCCAATGCCAAGACTATGCCAGAGCTACGACAGGACAGGCACTTTTGCTGCGCAAAAAAGCCAGTCCCGGTGTGATACCCTGCAAGTGCCTGTACCCTTGCCAATGCAAACAAACGTTCAAGAACTCCATAAGCGCAATAGTGAATAATCAAATGCCGATATAGTATTATGATTTGTTATTTCTTTATGGAATAATAAACATAATTTTTATAACGGAAGTGAAAAATGGAATCCCGCACTCGTAGTTTACTTAAAGCCATCAGCTGGCGCATCACCGCCACCCTTACCACCATGATTATTGCGTATATGATAACCGGCAAACTCGACACGGCCATAGCTATAGGCAGCATCGAGTTTGTACTCAAATTTGCCATCTATTACCTGCACGAACGTGCTTGGCTGAAAGTATCACTTGGTCGCCCGCAGACGACAGCAACAAGTAATTCTTAATGCATCCAACACTTACTATGGCCTCCTTCATGGGTAGCCACGTAGCGGTTAACAAGTGCCTACCCATTCTTGATACTCTTGAAAACAGGGCAGGCACTTTTACTGAACAAAAAGCTATTCCCCTACAGAAACAACTTGAACTGACAGTTTACTTTTCATAGCTCACAGGTTC
>DPHB01000030.1:65464-65947 GCA_003521845.1 Oceanospirillaceae bacterium
TTACTTTTCATAGCTCACAGGTTCTGGGATTGCCATACCAATCTCACGGTAGTAACGCTCTGCACCTGGGTGCAAACGGTTAGGTACAAACTGCAAGGCTTTCTCTAAAGTGATTGTCTTCTGCATCCATTCACCGGGGCTGGTCACTTCGGCTAGGTTTTCCCAAATGATTTTTGTCACCTCATAGACCACGTCGGCATCCAAATCCATACGTGCCGAGAAGTTAACCAAGGCACCATGAGTACGCGAATCTGTGGTATTGATGTGCTTATCGCCATAGGCGCCAGCTGGCACAGATTCAACCGTACCACCGATACCTTTAGGGATCTTGATTTTTTCAATCGGGATATCCAAGATACGAATTTGTTTGGTAAGTGCAAACTGCTGTACCGCTGGACTAGGCACGTTAGTAGGCAACACAACTAGATCAATCTTGTTATCTTGGAAGGCTTGAATAGCGGCATCAAAGCCGAAGTTTTGTAC
>DPHB01000030.1:66146-66559 GCA_003521845.1 Oceanospirillaceae bacterium
GACTTAATGTTACGCAAAACCACACCGCGCGCAGCACCACCTGGAGGACCAGCAAAAACCTTCTTGCCTGCCAAATCATCTAGACTGTTGATGCCACTATCGGCATTCACCACATAGTGGTAAGGACCCATTTCATAGGAGAAAATCATGCCCAAGTTGTCTTCTAACTGAGGTGCATTTTCCATGCCTTTATAAGGACCGCGATTGCCATCCATCAACCAGTTTAAGGTTGGCGAGCTAAAGAAGAAATCCACTTTGCCTTGGGCCGCTTCTACCACGTGGCGCGTAGCGGCACCGGTAGCACGCACTTGCATCTGAATATCCGCATTGTGCTTGCTAACCACCTTAGCGATAGACGTGTTCACCACAAAGGGTGACATACAGGGAGCAATGGAGGTGACACGGTACATATC
>DPHB01000001.1:0-2846 GCA_003521845.1 Oceanospirillaceae bacterium
TGGTACTGCTCAGAATCAGGACCGAAGCGTTTAATCCAAGCATAAAGACTATGCGAACTAGTGCCTAGTCGTTTGGCAACATCGGCAACACCATGTCCGCCAACGGTAACTTGTTTGACCGCTTCAATTTTGAATTCTTCTGGATATCTTTTACCCTTCATACACACCTCTGTTTTCGTTAGTTTATCTAACTAAAAGGTGTCTAGGAAACTAGTGGCGATTCAGTACAAGACATGATAACAGACCGAGATTGGGTGCGATGTTACGAAAATACTATGCGCACACTATACTGACGAGCCTACTATTAAGTCAAATGCGAGCTAAATGAAACATTAGCACAAACTGTGATTGATGACGTGACGCTTTAGTGAGCTATGCTGGTGGTACTGCGGTGGCACCCTTTGCCCTAGTTGGTATGCCTGCGTTGTTTGGTTTAATTGGGTTGATCGTGTCCTTGCTGGCCGAGATGCTTGTTCGGCTTTTCCACAAATTGGCGAGTTAGTTGCTTTTCCATAGCTGACAGCAGCAACTAGGACAGCAACTAGGACAGGCACCGCCTAAAGAAGCCGCTGCTTCGTTGCCCGAGAACACGAAAACTTTTTCAAAAAATTATGCCTGAACGAAGTCCGCTACTAAAAGCCCCAAAATCAGAGCAACTAGGACAGGCACCGCCTAAAGAAGCCGCTGCTTCGTTGCCCTGGAACACGAAAACTTTTCTACGAAATTATTTCTTAATGAAGTCAGCCACTAAAAGCCCCAAAACTGGGGCTTTTGCCATTTTCAGGACAAACAAATCTGAAAGCCTTAGCAGTTAAGGCTTGTTTTAGAAGAAAAAACAAAACAATCAGCCAAGCACGTCAACCAGCCCGAATAAAAGCACCACCTTGTTCTCGATTAAACACCTTGGCATGGCATTCTTCAAATGCTGTGGCCTGATGCAACCATTGTCCTGAATCCATGCCAAGCCTCTGCAGAATAGGTGGTTCGGTTGCCTTAATGGAGCCCCGTTTGTCTAGCCGAATCACACGGCCAGTCCAGTCCACAAGTGCAAGATAATTCTCCCTCGAACAAGGAACGCCGGTTAAGTGTTGATTGTGTTTGTTGATGTTTCCTAGAAAGGGCATTAACGGTTTGATGAGGCCATCAAACTTCAGCAAGGTGCTGTGTTCCAATTGTTGCTGAATAGCTAGCTTTGCATCAAAGCTTGGGTGAACACGCTCTTTAATGCTGGTGTAATCCGATGCTTCTGGCGTGTCTGCCAAGCAGGCCCTAACAGGGTTTAAATCCACATAAGCCATACAACTTAACAAAGCTTGTTCACTGGCCAAGCACTGAGATTTATAACGTGCTTCCCAAAAGTGCCCACTGCAACCATCTTCTTGGTTGGCCATTCTGGCAATGGGCTCGTATAAACACTTCATAAACCAACCCAGGTTGCCAAGGCGTTCACGCCATACCCGTGTAATGCTGCTCACCGTGGCCAATTGGCCACTATTTAACGCCTTTCCAGCTTGGTGTTGCTGAATCAACAAAGGCCCTTCAAACAGCTGTAGCCAACGCTGGCGCACTTCATCATCGTGCCAGCTTGATACCTCTTCAGGGCAAATCTTAAGCACAATATGGTAATGATTACTCATTACCGAATAGGCACAAATATCCATGGCAAAGATAGAGGATAAAACTCTAATCCTAGCTTCGATCCAACTATGGCGATGCTCGTAGTCACAATTATTCTTAGCATCATAACCACATAGAAAACTGGGTCTAACACATCGAGAAGTGACATGGTAATAGGGCGTATGCTCAAGGCAAATGAGCTGGCATCGAGGTCTGGTCATCGTTAAGTCCTTTTAGCGGTGGGGGTGGTGAAAGCTAAGTTTTGGCAACATTGGTCTTGTGTGTCTATGAACGATAGACAGATCAAACTGATGAATAGGTTACTTGATGTCTTTAAAGGTAACCTGACAACTGGTAAGTGGGCCAAGATTGCTAAATGTTCTACTAAATTAACTCAGGCGACACGTCGTGTTTTTTGTAGCAAGAGCACTAAACCTGCAATGACTAGCACCAATAGATAATCAATAATGGGGATGCGTATGATTTCGTGTAAATGCTGCCATCCTCGGCCTTGGTATACCAAGGCAATGGCAACGAGGGTAATAAACGCGAAAGCCCAGCGTAGGTTTCGGCTTAATCCAATGCCATGCATTTGGGTGATGATAAACATCAATACAAAACCAAATGCGAACATGGGCCAGACTTCTTGGCCGGCGATGAGGGCGACGGTGACGCCATGAATGAGTACGCCAACTTCTAGCAACAAGGTCCAATAGCGGTTGGTGTGTAAGGGGGTAAAGACAAATCCTGCTTGGATAAAAAGCAAGAAGGTATAGAAAAACCCCAGTAAGTGCCCTAGGGAGGTTTCCATAGGGTGGAACCAAAAGGTATAGGTGATGGCCCAAGCAAAATAGTAGCCATGGTATTGAATGAATAGTGGGCGAGTTTTGGCTAGCCAGCTACCTCCAGATCCAAACCACAATCCGCGGCGCGGTGCTTCGATGATGATGACCACCACCAATAGCAGCACCACGGAAGCTTGGGATGAAAACACACTAACATCTTGAGCCAAGCCATCATAATAAACCGCTGTTTGCACAAGGTGTAATAAGATAAACCCACCAGTGCCTGTTAGGGCCAACCAATTTAACCAATGCAAACCCACGGTTTTACGCATTTCCTGGCGTTGTTGCTTGGCTTTAAAGATCAGCCACCAAATAAACAGCTGGTGCAGCATATAGCCACCCCAAGCGCTAAGGCGACTCATGGTTGTGGCTTCTGGTAATTTC
>DPHB01000001.1:2991-17893 GCA_003521845.1 Oceanospirillaceae bacterium
TTGTGGCTTCTGGTAATTTCCAGTAATACCAACTAGCTCCCTGATCAGGTAATAATGTCACTTGCTCCAGAGCAGGCCCAATGGCAAGAATACTTGCTGTGAAAACGGCTGCCACAGTCAGGCAGCCTTGAAAAACACGTTGCCAGGCCATACTTGCCTCCTAATGATAAATATTAGATTAATTAGCGATCTCTAGCATAACTTCGTTTCTTCGAAACATCGGCAATTTAAAAGGAGGGTCGTAAAATGCAAATGTGGGATTGCCAAGGGGTTTGAGGTTATTTTGACGTAAATATTCTCTCAAACGGTCTTCGTGTTTGAACACGTTGCGATCTGAGTTCCAACCAGCAAACTGAATAACCGCAAAGGTTTTTTCTTGAACTTGCTTTATCACTACCCGGTCATCGATTGGCGAAGGGATAGATTGTAGTGAATAGGCGGCGGGCATGACAAAACTAATGGTCCATGATTCACCTGATTTATGCTGTTGCACCGGTGCCGTCATTGCCATGTCGGTTTGGCGTTGGTTATTGCCAAATATATAATCGGCTAATAGCTTAAAACCGCTGGTGGCGGCCTGCTTGCGCTTACCATTGACAATTACTTCAGCAATTACCATGGGTTGGTATTGGCGAATTTCAAATGCTTCTTGTTGCTTCACCACTACATAGGCTGGTGTTTCAATATTACCATAGGTCGGTGTACTGCATAGACCCAAGGTTACGATGGCAATAGAAAGGTAAAAATTGGGCAATATATTCATCCGTTCATCTCCAGTTCATAGTGCTTGGGCATGGTTTTCACTGGTGCGAGCTCATGATTAATGATGAGTGTTTCTACGCAGCGTTTGGCAATTAGGTTGCTCATTTCTTCCATTGCGCCGATATGAGGAAGAAGTGTGATGCGCATGCTGGGCCACTTACGTTCGGCGGTTTGGATGATGTTAGGAATGTCTTTAGTTACATGCATGCCATTGCTGAGAAAATACGGCAGGATGAGCAAGTTCTGAGTACATTCTAAAAAGCTATTTTCTATAAGTGACTGTATAGATGGCTGACTGAATTCTAGAAACCCAACACTGACCTTGTCGACACTTACAGGTAGGTGCAAAGCCACTTTTTTAGCCAGTTGTTGAACTGTTCTATTAGCTAGGTTGCTCTTACTACCGTGAGCAACAATAAGTAAATGTGTCATAGCATAATCCTCTTGCTTATAAAAGTTGTGCAAATAGTTGTTCAACTTGTTGTTAGTTAATGAGGCTTTCCTTTCCCCTAAAGTGCTGTAATTGAGGCCTTCAAGCACTTATCGTGGTTATCAAGCTAACATTATGAATAAGTAAATGCAAAAGAAATGTTGCAAAAACTTCATAAAATATTGTTCAAATAGTTGTGCTATACTGTGCGCATTAAGACCTATTTAGTCGATACATACTATGATTGATGCAACCTATCCGATCCGAATTTTGACGGAAAAAACTGGCGTGCCTACATCAACAATACGTGCTTGGGAGCGCCGCTATCACATATTGGATGTACAACGTACATCTTCTGGTCATCGTTTTTATACCGATAAAGATGCTGCTTACGTTAATCAACTCGTCGCTTGTATGCAGCAAGGCAAAACCATCAGTAAAGCGATCCGTGAGGTGGACAATCGGATTGCACAAGGTGATTTGTTGGCGGTCAGTGTTGAGGATGTGCAGTCTACTCAATGGCAGTATTATGTTGACCAGATGTTGCTTGCCACGGCACGCTTTGACACGATTCTATTGAATGAAATATATAACCAAGCAATGGCATTGCTTACAGTGGACGTCATTACCGACAAGGTCTTATGTCCTACCATGGTGATATTAGGAGAGAGGTGGCAGGATCGTCAGGCGGGCATTGCAGAAGAACATTTCTTTACCACATTTTTGCGCAACAAATTGGGTGCTCGATTACATCATCAAGCGAATATTGACGGCCCTTTGCTTGTTGTTGCTTGCTTACCTAATGAAAGGCATGAACTGGGCATATTACTTTTAAATTTGTATTTGCAGAGTCATGGTTATCGAGTGACATTTTTGGGTGCCGATTTACCCTTGTCGCAGCTACCACTGGTGGCAGAACAAGCTAAAGCACAAGCCATTATTTTGTCTTCTACTGCCACTCAGTTAAGTACCGACGAGTTGCTTGAATTAGAACAACTGTCAGGCAAACTTGCTGTGCCTGTGATGCTTGGCGGCAGTGCCAGTTTGGATGGCCAGTTGATAGACTCAAATTTGCACTTGTTAGGTTCTAATTTTCAGCAGGCTTTGCAAGTTATCAGGGCACTAGTGCCAAGTGAGTGGTAGGTTGCCATGCTGGGCCCTGCCGGCGTATCGGACCTGTCGATACGCCAGAAGCAAGGGGCTTTTAGTTCATCGCTAAACTGTAGGCTCTTCCATACCCACACAGGTATCACACTTGTCTTTGAATATGCCTGCCTTCACTAGCATGGAATGCATCCAACAGCCGGCACACCAACCCGCCGCGGCCTCTAACCACATAAAAATAGCGCATAACGGGATAGTGACTAAAGGCGTGTAGCGGGGCATCCAGTTGCTGGTGGTAGATAACAATTCCATTTTACTTATGCCATTTATAGCCTCGGCTATAGGTACTGGGTTAAAAAAGCTTAGGCAAGCTAATACTAATATCGTGCCTATTTTCCAAGCAAATTTTTTCGGCTGGTAGGGGCGGTAAATGGGTTTGTGATGTCTGTTCATGGCACCTGCTAGCCATACCAGTGGACTCATCCATGCGGTCTTATGATGTTGTGTTATCACCATTTCCCATAATACAAACAGCAATAAATACGTTTGTGGCGTCCAGTCATAAACCTGGCGTACCATTTCTGCTGTATAAATAATTTGGCTGTCGAAGTTGGTTTCCCAGGTATCTTCCACTGTGGACGGGTCTATGAGCCAGGCAGAGCCGTTTATGGTGTTATAAAACACGACAAAAATCGTAACGGGAACAAGAAACAGCATGGCGGCCCGGGTTCTGACGACATTTTCATTTACCATGTCGTGAGTGAGCGGATGGAATAGTGGGTTTTTCATGTCTAGTCTCGGGATTGTTTGGTTATATTGTTATTGTTTATTGTTATAAAGGTAACACTGATCGGGGCTGGATACTAGTTTTAGGGTGCTACGATCACATAGAGTTTATTTACGGTGTCCGCGCCTACGCAGCTAGCTTGCTCCTATGTAACGATAGTAACCAGTAAATACTTGATCTGAATCATTTGCTTATCAAAATTTCATCATTTCTTGGCGCGCTGTAACAAATACCCTGTTACTCAATGCTTTATGCTTGTAGACAAGCGCAAACAATGAAAAACGAATCATTTGGGGCAGGCAGGTAAAGTGATGATAGAAACGGTGCAACAAAGTAGCAAGCAAACATTCTATGAAATGTTAGGGGGTGAACAGGTAGTTTATGAATTGGTAGAGCATTTCTACGACATCGTTGAAACCGACCTTATTGGTGAGCCTGTGCATGTTTTACATCAGCAGGGCATGGGGATAAACCATTTGCGCCAAGCCCAATTCGAGTATTTAAGTGGTTTTCTAGGTGGACCTCAGCTCTATATTGAGCGCTACGGCCATTCTATTAATCGTAAAATCCATGAGCATCTTGAAATAGGTACTCCTGAGATTGAGGCATGGCTTAAGTGTATGGCAAAGGCGATCGACAAAACGGGTGTTTCGGCAGGCGCTCAACAGCAACTCATGACCGTATTCAAGCACGCCGCAAAAAAGCTAAACACTGCCAAAGATTGAATGTATATTAGAACATACACGGTAGAGTAGGCTGACAGTACGTGTTACTGCATCAAAGGCCAGTACTAAAAACTAATAGCGGTTAGTTGGTCATAATCGGCGCCCTAGCTGGCACGGTAAAGGTTGGCCAAAAAATTGGCGGAGGTAGGACACTGGTTTGATTAAAGTTGGCGATGTTGCTGGCATCAACCAACTCTATAGAGGGGCCGATGTGTTTGCGTGTCAAGTTTTTCTCTAACACCCGTATCGCTTGCTCAACTGCCAATTGACCTTGTAACACTGGAGCATCGTTGGGTGCGGCGAGTATATGTCCACGCTTGATACCCCGTAATACGTTTTGCGTCATATAGGTTGAGATAATCTGTATTTTGCCGCGTAAGTTTTTGTTGAGCAGCTCACCTACAGCAGCGTCGGCAGTCAGTGCCGTGCCGACTATATAATCTAGCTCCGTCGTGTCTTGTAGCACTTCTTGCAACAAATTACGTTGGATTTCTTTACCTGTATCTCCCCATTTAACGCTAACGATGTTGGCGCTACTACTCACTAACGCATCTCGAAACCCAGCATCAATGAACCTAACCCAACCGGCTCCTTGAGGGCCGGGGAACCAGGCAATATTGACTGGAGGGCTACCTTTTGGGTGTTCAGCGGCAATATATCGACCCACTTTATGCCCCATGGTATACCAGGAAACCCCCACTTTAGCACTGATGCCTGGCGACGATATATCATTAACGGCAGCAATAATAGGGGTGTGTATTGCAACTTGCGAAAGGGTACTCTCAAGCGCATCAAAAGATACCGTGCCCACGATAATAGCATTGGCTTTCTGATCGACACACTGTTGTATTTGATCTAGTTGATTTTGTATTTGCGGATAGCCGCCTGCCTCTAGAATAGTGAGTTTGATACCTAGTCGCTGGGCTTCACTCACCATGCCATAATTGACACCTAACCAATAGGGGTCCTTAAGGTGCGGGTAAAGAGCGCAGAGGTGCCATGGCCTACTGTTATCAATTGGTGTGTGTAGATAATCTAAAACTGGACTGGTGTAATCAAAGGGTGCTTGCCAAGTGTGTAATTGCAGTTGGTGGCTATCACCCAAAACGATCTTTGGTAGGAAAATTAGCAGGCTAAGTAGATTTTTGATGTTGCGCTTTGGGTAGCCGGTTTTTACCCAGTTTATACGTCGCTTTAGTATTCGCAGTGATGTCATACTATGGTACTGTTTGTTTCGTCTTTAATTAACTAGCTGAAATAATCTATGGCTGTAAAACTAGGCGTTGGCGGTAAATTACTGTTCATCATGACGTCCACCGTTGGATTGGTGTTGATTGTTGCGGTGATTGGTGTGCTTGGTTTTGAGCAGGTTGCTAACAAGCAAAACTCTGTAATTGATAACACCATTCCGGCAATTGTCACGTCCCATAGCCTTAATCTTGCTAATAGTAGACTGGTGAATACCGTGCCGTCAATTTCCAAGGCCACCTCGTTGGCTGAAGTAGGTAAATTGTCGCAAACGGTGGAACAACAGTTACGTATCTTTTTAGATGTTGCAGATCAATTTGAGACCGCCAATTATCCTTTGCGTGGTACGGTAGCGTTGGTTGATATTGTTAAGCAAATTGAAGCTAATTTACAGCATCAGTTATCATGGCGAGCTATCAAACTAGATGCAGATCGGAGTTATTTTTTACATGTTTCCACGGCTGTGAAAGCCGTTTCTGAGGTCGAGTCCATTAGTACTTCTTTGGTTGCGAATGCTAACACCACTACCACGGCCATAACTTCTGGTTTATATGATCTGGTAGAATCAAATAAAGATCAGCTCTATACCGCATTGGACCGACTAATCGATGTTGATCTAGATCATATGGAGCGGATGTATGAACTGCGTAAACGGTCGACATCGTTGCTCACTTTGTTATCCCGTCTGAGTACTAGTGTCACACCTGAAGAGGTAAATATTATCCAGCAGCAGACGTTGACGGACTTGAATGTGCTTAAACGGCGGGTAGCGGAGATCAATGATCCAGGCAGACGTAAACAGGCAAATAAACACTTGCAAGTGTTCAACGCAATCCTTGTAGGTAATGATGGTATCAGTTTATTTGCGTTACGCTCTAAGTCATTGCTGGCTGAGTCCCAACAACAAGGGCTTGCTGAAGGCGTAAAGAGCCAAATTGAAGAATTTAACAATCAAGTCATCGTCATCAGTAAGTCCGTAGGCGAAGGCCTTAAGAACACCACCAATGATGCACGCAACGCCGTGGCAGCAGGTCGTAATCTAGTTTTGTATGTGTCCATCGCTATTGTATTGTTGGGCATGGCGTTTTTGTGGTTTTATTTGCGACGTAGCTTATTTAGCCCTTTAGATAGGGTTAACAATGCTTTGTTATCGGTAGCCAAGGGTGACTTGAGCGCTCAAGTGTCTTATTCACGCGATGACGAGATTGGACGCCTGTCGCGCACCGTGCAAGTGTTTAAGGATAATGCTAGCGTGCGCTTGGAACTGGAACAACAACAGGAAATAGTAGAACGGCGCTTGCGCAACCATCAAAACGAACTGGAACAGCAAATTCAGCAACGTACGTTACAGTTACAGTCGGTGAACGAACGCTTGGAAAAGACAGTAAAAGATCACCAACTTGCTAGAGAAGAAGCCGAGCAGGCCAACCAAGCCAAAACCGCTTTTTTGGCCACCATGAGCCACGAAATTAGAACCCCATTGGGCGGTATTTTGGGTACTTTGCGGCTTCTAGGCCAGACCGCCGTTGACACCAAGCAACGTCACTACGTCGAACATAGTCTAGAAGCGGCTGAAGCCTTACTATCGATACTCAACGGTATTTTGGATTTTGCTAAGGTCGAAGCCAATGAGGTGTTGGTAGAGAGCTCTCCTTGCCGGATGCAACAAATTGCCTCTACGCTTAAAGTGCTTATGCAGCCAGTAGCAGACGACAAAGGGGTGGATCTATTTCTGCAAATTGCACCTGAATTAGAAGCTGATTACTATATGCTGGATAAGGGTAAGGTGCATCAAGTGCTGTTTAATTTACTCAGCAATGCAATAAAATTCACCCCTAGTGGCGCTATAAATTTATCTATTGAACGGGTTGAACAGGTGGGCGAGGTGTGTTTGCGCTTTCAGGTAATGGATACAGGACTAGGTATACCGCCGGAAATACGCGATAGATTGTTTCAACCTTTCACGCAATATGATGCGTCTACCTCGCGTCGTTTTGGTGGCACCGGGCTGGGGCTTTCCATCTGTCGTAAGTTGGTCGATGCTATGCATGGGCGTATGGGCATTGAGAGTCGTATCGCTAACGATTACACCGAAGGGACCTGTTGTTGGTTTGAGTTACCCTTTGAGGTGGTGAATGTTGATGGTAACCATAATGAGGAGCCTACCAAAGGTGTGGGTAGCAATGATCAAAAGCATATTTTATTGGTCGAAGATAATAAGATTGGCCGAGTGGTGGCAGAAGGTTATTTATTGCAAATGGGGCATACGGTGGAATGTGCTGTTGACGGCTTTCATGCCTTAGAGTTTGCTCAACAGGACTTCGATGTCATCCTAATGGACATTAGCATGCCCGGTATGGATGGTGTAGAAACGGCGATGAAAATGCGAACCATTCATCAACAAGGCAATCGTTATATTCCCATCATCGCTATGTCAGCACATATCTTCCCGCAAGAAATTGAGGAGTTTTTGCGCGCAGGTTTAGACGGGTTTATCGGCAAACCAGTTGATTTTCAACGTTTTATGTTGCTCTTGCAGGATGTCAAAAAAGCGTCCCAAAAGCTGGTGTCCTTACCGCAAGAACATGACGCAGAGCTATTAAACGAGGCCATATTAGAGCAAGATCTGAGCGCTTTAGGGCAAGACACGATGCAACAGATGATTTCTCTCTACCGTAGTTCCAGTAAAGATATCATGGCTGCTCTGAAACAGGACTTTCAAGACCAACAATGGTCAAAGTTATCCGATAACGCCCATAATTTAAAGAATGCTGCGGGTAGTTTAGGCCTAGAGGCTTTACACAGTTTGGCCCATCAACTGGAAACCCAAGCTAAACATATGCAGGTTGATAGTGTAGGCTTAATAATGGATGATTTAGATAGCGTAGTGGGAAGTTCTGAACATCGGCTAATGGCCTGGCAGCGCAACACTCTACTTAGTTAAACCCGAGAACAAATAGCCCTCACCGTGTACGGTACTCAACAGTATTGGTGACTTGTAATCACGTTCCAATTTTTTGCGCAAGCGCATCACTAGAACATCAATGGTACGATCGCTGGGGTCCCAGCTGCGATGGGTCACTTTGTTCATGAGCCGGTCGCGGTTGAGTACCTGGTTAGGGTGTCTAATAAATACCATCAACAGCTCGTATTCGGCTCGTGTGAGTTTAATGATGCTACCATCGCGGCCTAATACCTGACGTTTGGGGCCGTCAAATTCCAAACCATCAAACTTATAGACCGCCTTGGTACTGTCTTTGGCAGTAACAGCATTGACTCGAGACAAGATGTTGCGTACTCGAGCCAGCAGTTCACGTGGGTTGAATGGTTTGGTGACATAGTCATCGGCGCCTACCTCTAAGCCAACAATTTTGTCTATGTCATCGGTCTTGCCAGTTACCAAAATAATGCCGATAGGGCTGTGGCTGCGTAATTCTCTAGTTAACAACAAACCATTATTGTCAGGTAGATTGATATCTAGAAGTACTAGTTGGATATCCTCTTTGTCGAGCACTTTCTCCATTTCTGCAGCGGTACCGACTGCGCTCACACGGTAGCCCTCGGCTTCAAAATAGCCGAGAAGCTTGGTGCGTGTGACGGGTTCGTCTTCGACAATCAATATGTGCTGGGTGGGCATGTTAACCTCTAGCTGTCTATTGTATACCCAATGCTTGCTTGCGCTGCTTGGCCCAAGTATTGATCAGGTGATCAACAGCCAAGCCAATAAATGCGACGCACAAGCCTAGCATTAGACCGTTGCCAATACCATGTTTGTCCGACAAGGCTTTGAGAATAAACTGCCCTAGGTCGTCGGTGCCAATCATGGCCCCAATAATTACCATGAACAAGGCAAAGATGACCGTCTGATTGATACCTAACAAAATGTGCGGGAAAGCCAAGGGGAACTCAATATTCACCAGTCTTTGCCAACGATTAGCACCTGACATGAGTCCGGCTTCAATTAATGAATCCGGCACATTACGCAATCCTTCAACCGTATATCGTGTGGCAGGAATGGTGGCATAAATAATCACCGCAATCAGCACCGAAGTGTCGGTAATGCCAAACAACATGATTACGGGAATCAGATAAATGAATGACGGGAAGGTTTGCAGGGTGTCACACACTAACAGTATAGCTTTAGTTGCCAATTTATTTTGCGCGCACAAGGTACCGATAGTTGTGCCAATGATTACCGATACAATCACTCCAAAGGTCACCATGTACATGGTAATCAATGCCCGATCCCACCATTCTGTCATAGCGATAAACAGTAAGAATGCACCTACTGTCAGAGCAGAACGCAAGCCGCCAATGATATACCCAATCCCCATAAACAGAGTAAGGGTGGCAATAACAGGCATGCTAAGGTAGGCCGTTTTCATGGGAATTAATACTTGGGTAATTAATACTTCATTGAAGTCTTTTAAGCTATAGAACCAAGCATCGATTATCCAGTCAACGCCAGCCTGCCACAAGGGTTCAGTAGTGATACCCTTGTTGTGAGGAATGAGATAAAAGTAGTTAATCCCACCACTAAATAGCAGTTTTCCAACAAAGGCTAGTGCGGCCCCTAATATTAGGATGCCGGCAAACAACAGGCTAGCCTTGTGGCGCTGGTAGAAGGACAAATCTGAGAAATAATCCGTCTGTTTGTCGGCCCAAGCGAGGGATAAACGGTCTAGTACAACAGCGATCAACACGATACAAACACCCAGCTCCAAGGCTTGGCCAATGCGTAACTGGTTGAGTGCTAGAAGTAGATTAAAACCGAGACCTTTTGCGCCAATGTACGAGGCTATTACCGACATGGCAAGACACTGCATGATGACTTGGTTGACGCCCAACAACATGTCGCGACGGGCGGTAGGAATCAATACTTTAAATAGCAGCTGCACGTTATTACAACCACTCATTAAACCTGCTTCCAATACTTCCGGTGAAACCTTTTTCAACCCCAATAGAGTAAGGCGAATCATGGGTGGAGTAGCAAATATCACCGTAGCAATAGCACCAGCATGGTCACCAATGCCAAAGAACACCACTACAGGCACTAGGTACGAGAAGTGGGGCATAGTTTGGGCGACGTTTAGCAATGGCAGTAAGATTGTTTCTATGCGACTATTTTTAAACGCTAAGACACCCAAAATCATCCCTAAAGCTACTGACACAGGAGCCGCAATAAGGACTAGGGAAAGGGTTTCCATAGCTGGTGCCCATTGACCAAAAATGGCAATATAAATAGTCGCAAGCCCTGCCAATAGTGACAAATTTAGCCCCTTTAATTGGTAGCCTAGAATAGAGGCACCGGCAGCTACCACGGTCCAAGGTAGTGCAGGCCAGTAGGCCCACGGGTTTTCTTCTAGCCAGTCCCAGCTGGTAAAGGCAACAATGGTTTTTACACCACCTACTAAAATCTCTCGCACAAACTCGATCATAAACAGCAAAGAGCGTGAGAAGCTGCGGGTTAACTCTTTAACGAGGGCAGATTCTTCGTATTCTTCTATGTCTGGGTCATAAACATCTACCGGGAACCAGTCAAACATAAGGTGTTCGGCAAACTCATTGATTAGCTTGGGTATCTCCCAAAAAGAAGTGCTAGTAGGAGTGCCAAAGAACCAGCTAATAAAGGTGGGTATGATGATCAGTCCTGCAGTGATGCACAATAGTCCGTTGCTAAATAGCTGACGCATATGGCCTTGTAGCCATTGGCCTATAGGGTCTTTCGATTCGGCTTTTTTATATTGATAGGTGCACAATCCAAGAAATAAAAGCAATACTAAACATAGGGTAGTATTGGAAAGGTCTACCACTAGATTGTAAAACGAGATTTCCGGTATGCGCACTAATTGTGGCGGCAATTGGCCGCTAGCTAGCATGCCCATGGCTTCACTAAAGCTCACGCTGGCTTGAATGTCACCATTATTGACGGCATTAGCAAAGTTGTCGCGGACAGAAATCAGCTGTTGGTAGTCGCCGGTCATCTGTACAAATAATGTAAAGAGAATCAGAATGGCGCCAAATTGCAGTAGTTTGGGCCTGGACGTGAAGAAATCTATAGTTCTCATTTTGCTACCTCAACCGTTAACTGCGTGGTTTTCGCCAAACAAGATGTGAATAACAGTGCTGCAGTTCAAGATGCCAACGATATTGTTTCTGTCATCCACCACCGGTACTGGTTTGGTTTCACTCAATACCCGCTCAGCCACAGTTTCAATGATGGCATCCTGTGCTACCCGCAGGCTACTCATGTCGGCGGCGCTTAGGTCGCCAACGGCTTCCATCACGGAACTAATTTTCAATACCTTCTCTCGAGGCACTTCGGCGGTAAATTTGCGTACGTAATCCGTAGCAGGGTGGAGTACGATGTTGGCTGGGGTATCCAGTTGTTCAATCACGCCATCTTTCATGATGGCAATGCGGTCGGCTAAGCGTAAGGCTTCATCAAAATCGTGGGTCACAAACAAAATAGTTTTGTTAAGTACCGCTTGGAGGCGCAAGAATTCGTCTTGCATCTCTTTACGTATGAGTGGATCGAGAGCCGAAAAAGGCTCATCCAAGAACCAAATATCCGGTTCTACTGCCAAGGAACGGGCGATGCCTACGCGTTGTTGTTGGCCGCCAGAGAGCTGGCGGGGAAAGTAATTTTCACGACCAGTGAGGTCGACTAGCTTGACCATTTCCATGGCGCGCTGCATGCTGTCTTTGGTACTATTGCCTTTAACTTGTAAAGGGAAAGCGATATTTTCCAGTACCGTCTTGTGGGGTAGCAGGGCAAAACTTTGGAATACCATACCCATCTTACTTCGGCGTAGCTCGATTAACTGTTTGGGGTTCATGGTAAGCACATTGTCACCATCAATGAGGATTTCCCCAGCGGTGGTCTCGATGAGCCTAGAAATACAACGCAACAAGGTGGATTTTCCGGATCCAGAAAGCCCCATAATAACCAGCATTTCGCCCTTATGGACTTCAAAGGAAGCATTGTTGACACCGACTACACAGCCTGCTTCTAGCAGTTGTTCAACATCGACGTTGCCCGTTTGCTTGTCTAACACCTTGTCGGCATTGTCCCCAAATATTTTGTAAACTGACGAACACTTGATGACGGGTTGCTTTTCACTAGACATAACTAATCCTACGGCTGTTTTTATAGTTGGCTACTACAGCGATATATTGATGGGTTGCGTGGTGTCACACGTTTAATGGATAAATGGTGACGGGGTAATTAAAAGGCCCTCCCGGCCTGAAATAGGCACGGGAGGGCTGTATTTATGGCACCTATCTTACTTGGTGAAAGGTACCCATACGTCTTTATGGTCGGCTAGCCACTGCTTGGCGGCATCTTGATGACTCATCTTGTCAACGTCAACCAATGCGGCCATTTGACCAATGTCTTTGGTAGTAAAAGACAGTTTGGCATAAGTTGTATAAGCTTTCGGGTGAGTCTTAGGGAACTTGTAGTTGGCGGCTTTCTTCAACCAACCTTTTGGAGAACCACAAGCACCATCACCACCGTCAACCACACGACAGCCATCGGTGTATTCAGGGAACTCAATGAAAGCAAAACCTTCAGCATCGGTGAAGTTTGGCGTCCAGTTAAAGGTGATTACACCACGGCCTTCTTTCTTCGCAGCAGCAAGTTCTGCCCATAGTGCATCGGCACCACCAGCAAATTTCACCACGTACTGGTCGTCAATACCTAAGCCCGTAAGACGTTCAGGCATTAGGTTGCCGTGCCAGCTTTGTGGGCCTTCCAGCCAACGACCTTTACCGCCAGAATCTGGAGTAGCAAATACCTCTTGACAGTTTTTGAGGGCTTCCCACTTAGGTAGACCTGGGCACAGGTTCTTGTCAATCACCCACTGAGGAACACCCATCTCTTCTAAGGTGGCTGCAGCGTGAGTACCGGCGTCAATCACGCCGCCTTTTTCCATTGCGTTATAGAAAGACTTGCCGAAACTTGATTCCCAAACTTCGTGAGAAATAGTCACGTCACCGTTACGAACGGCTTCATATACGGCCTGTGAGTCGGCCGGTACATATTCTACATTGTTGCCTAGGCTTTCAAAAATACCACCGATTACATAGGCCATAACCACCTGGCTAGACCAGTTGTGAGTAGGAATGACAATGGGCTTGCTGGAGTCTTTAGCATGGACTTGGCCAGTCAAAAATGAGGCGGAAAGTCCAACGGCTAGCAGGCCGGCTTTGAAGATCTTATTTTTCATTTATTCACCTTTCTTGTTGTAGTAGTACTTCACATTTGCCAAGCTGCAAACTGCAGCCAGCGGTTATGCCATAATTAGCATAAATCTATAATTTTTTGCTTAGCCTTCGCGTACCCGGGATTTGCTTGGGTCATAATGAGATAGACCGACTACCTGAGCTTTTAGGCGCTTTATATGGCCGTCAAGCTTACCTACTTCTACCTCAGTACCTATATCCGTGTAGCCTGTCGACATACGGCATAGAGCGATATTTTTATTTAAGATGGGCGAACGGCAGGCGCTAGTGACAACACCAATTTGCTGCTTACCGATGCGTACACAATCACCGTGTTCTGCCACTTCTTGGCCTTCTAAAATCAAACCAACTAGCTGCCGCTGAGGGTTGGCTTTGCGCTCGATTAAAGCTTGCTTGCCGATAAAGTCGGCGTCTTTGCTCTTTAATGGCACGGTAAAGCTAATGCCTGCCTCAAAGGGATCGGTTTGATCGCAAAATTCGTAATCTGCAAAAATCAGCCCGGCCTCTATGCGTAACATATCGAGGGCTTCCAGGCCTAGGGGGGCAATTTTGAAGGCTTGGCCAGCATCCCAAATAGCCTGCCAAACATCGTCTCCGTGGCGCGGATGACACCAGACTTCATAGCCTAGCTCGCCTGTATAACCGGTGCGAGAGATCACCACTGGGGTGCCCTGTGGGCCACCAATACGGCCATGGGTAATACGGAACCAACCAAGGTCGTTGACCGAGGTTTGGCATTCTGGTGTATAGATAACTTGGCTTAATAGCTCACGGCTTAAGGGGCCTTGCACAGGTAAAGTGTGCAGTTGGTCGGTAGAGTCTTTGACGAAGGCGCGCCAGTTGTTGTCCTTAGCTACCTTGCGTAACCAGAGCCCAGAGCTATCACAGCCACCAATCCAACGGAAGTTGGTGTCGCCGAGTCGAAATACCGTACCATCGTCGATCATGCAACCGTTGTCATAGCACATGGCGGTATAGACTACCTGGCCTACGGCTAGCTTCTGAATGTTACGCGTAACACAATAGTTCATTAACTGTTCAGCATCAGGACCAAACACTTCGTATTTGCGTAGCGGGCTAAGATCCATCATGGCCACACCTTCGCGGCAGGCCCAGTATTCGGCAATGGCACCGTAATTATCAAAATGATTGGCTAACCAATAACCGTTGTAATCAATAAAATGGCGGGTCAAGTTGGCAAACTTGTCATGAAAAGCGGTCTTCTTGGTCATGGTGAAATCCGATTCTGGTGTTTTGCGAAAGGCGTTGCCCTTTTCGAATTGGCAGCTAGGAGAATAAATACGTACATGGATGTCAGTGGGCTGCCAGTTATTGGCATTACTGGTGTCATCCGGACAGGCAGTGACGCCACACACCAAATCTGTGGCGGCTTGCAATAACACATAGTCACCGGCTCTGGACCAAGGTTGGTCGGCGGTGCCATGGTTGTAATCGTCATAGCCGGTGTTGAAAAAGTAATTAATGGCAGGCCATGATTTTTTCGCGTCTATACCATATTCAGCCAGCGCAAAATTAAGATTGTCAGAGCAATTTACGTGTCCAGGATAGCCAATGTCGTCATAATATTTGGCGCTACAG
>DPHB01000001.1:18041-18227 GCA_003521845.1 Oceanospirillaceae bacterium
GTCATAATATTTGGCGCTACAGGCAAGGTTGAAGGTGTCATGGCGGCCAATGGTGTCTTGTATTAGTTCCACCATGGTTTCCATGTTGTTGTTGTAGTATTTGTTGTGCAGGCCTGCTTGTGGGTAGGATTGCGCCATCAAGGTGCGGGTTGTGGTAGAGCAAATGGAGACTTCTTTACCTTGCTC
>DPHB01000001.1:18402-18617 GCA_003521845.1 Oceanospirillaceae bacterium
GCCGCCGCATCAAACGCCACAAAGTCAGAGCACTGCTGCCCGCTGACATCAATAATTTGGATGTATTCGCCTGCCTTAACGGTAAAACCTTGGGCGGTACAGGCCTGCACCCGCACGTTGCCTATTGGGGTGGCCAGAGGAGG
Organism: Oceanospirillaceae bacterium; assembly: GCA_003521845.1. Classification (GTDB taxonomy): domain Bacteria; phylum Pseudomonadota; class Gammaproteobacteria; order Pseudomonadales; family Balneatricaceae; genus Njordibacter. Next base: position 18,546 of record DPHB01000001.1, read on the forward strand.
AGGCAGATCCGGCTCACTATCATGGCTATTGGCACGGGTAATTTCGACCAGCACGTCGGATGGTGGGTTGGG
>DPHB01000001.1:18814-39530 GCA_003521845.1 Oceanospirillaceae bacterium
AGCAACATAAAGTGAGAGACTGTGTTCGATAGTAAAGCTGGTACGCTGCCCAGCTAAGGAAGTGTCTCCGGCTAGACGAATACCATCCTGTTGTTCAAAGGTGAGTGGTGTGTTGCTTTGCAGCCATTTATTTAGTTCGCTAGTGGCATCCCGCGTAGCGTCGACCAGTAGCTGGTTGGCTGATTGGTTGCGTGTATCAAACACCTGCATCTGTACTTCTTGTAAGCCTTCTGGGTCGACAATGCTGATGTGGTCGCCAGCGCCAAGTATAAAGTGGCTAACAGTTAGGGCTGGGACGCGGTATTTGGCGCAGCTGGCATCTTGATCTAGCAGCGTAGGCAGGCGCCGGCTGTGAAAAAATTCTAAAGTAGACATAGGCTAGTAATATTATTTTATTATGGCCGCGAGATTACCAAGTTTATAAAAATAGATAATGGCTAGATTGTTAATAGAAAGTATTTGTTTGTTAAAAAAATAAACAACTGTGAGGCTCAAACAACTAGCCCCTATTGGGCGCCTGAAACTAATGTCGTCTTTTGCTTTTAAAATGCGGAATGTTTTTTGAAGTGGCAGGGGGGGGTACCAAAGCGTTGCTTGAATCGTTTGTAGAGTGGGCTTAGGTTGGTGTAACCAGTCTCGGTGGCTATATCCCTTATGGATAAATTAGTTTCACTAAGTAATTGTTGTACTCGCATGATGCGTAAATCATAGTAATATTTATTCGGTGGGGTACCAATATGTTGTTTAAATAGTTGATGTAACTGATAAGCTGTAAGACTTAGGAGTTGACATATTTCAGTTATTTTTAACGGTTCTTTTAAATTATTACTCATGAGTAGACAAACATCTCGAAGCTCTTGTGGCCATGCTGTGGAGTAACTGGTTGTTTCAAATCGATGGTGCTTCGAGGAACGTATTACTGGGCAAGACAGCTCCTCTGCTGTTTTGATGCTTAGCTCTTTGCTATGTAAAATGCTGATTAGCTTTAGAGTCATGTCTAAGCAGGCACTACCCCCGGCGCATAAGGTGACATTGTTGCGCATCGAATATAACACCCCTTTTTTAAGGTTTATCGAGTCTGAATTTGCTGTTTCGATAATGCCCCTTGAAATGTAATTGTCGCCAATTATTTTTTGTCTATATAACCACTGAATGCCCTCGTCGACACCGACAATGGTGCAGTCATCGCTAAATAAACAGGGTTTTAGCTGCTTATACAGCAATGAGCTTGCAAATGGGGTATAGAAGGGCGACATGATAAAAACAATATCTGGCGCCTCAGTGAGTGTGCAAATATGCTTGGTTGAAATAATGGAATGGCACGACGAGGTTTTTTCACGCCCGTCGCACGAATAGATTTCCAACTGGTGCTGGATGCTGTCTTCGCTGCTATAGGCTAGGTTTAAAGGTTCGATTATTTGCGACAATTCGAACATCGAAAAATGGTTGTCTATGATAAAAGCGATGTTTATATTGAGTGATTTTTTCATTCTTAAACCTTAAATATTTAAATCATCATCATCAATATAAATAATGTTAAGGACTTTACATTCTGTTCATATAGTCTGGAAAAAAACCAGCTTGGGTAAGCTGGTTAAAAGGTGCGACAGGGATGACACACTTAAGTGATGTGGTTGTTTATGGTCTAAAACCCTAGCAAGGTACTATGATAAGGCCTGATAAATACATAAGTTACTCGTTAAGATCATTCACGATTTATACAGGCCTTAGGAAAGCTAACTAGGCAGATTTATCATCGGCCGATTTCAACTTTTCATGATATGCGGCGACGATTTTATCGTTCTCCTCGTTTTCCCAGCGATGGCACCACACGTGCCAAGCCAGCCAGCCGATTATACCAATGGCCACCATGGCCCCTTCATACCCCGCGAAGGGATAGATGACGCCAATGTCGGCCAAGTCTACGGCCCAGCTTGTTATGTTTGTTGTTGACATAATACTATCCTCTGTTTATTTCATTAGGGTTGCTTCAGCCTGATTGACATCGTCTTCTGCGGCTTGTTGTTCTTGCTGCGTGCTAAAATCAAGACCCAGTAGTTCAACTTCCTTAGGAATGCGCAACATACCGAATGAATTGAGTATTTTCGCCACGACCCAGCCAGGTAGGAAACCCAAAACACCAAACATGATGATGGCGCCAGCTAGCTGCCCCCAAGGGGTGATTTCGGCAAAACCAGCATAAGGTGAGGAAGGGTGCCCCCATAGCACGAAGCCACAAATAACTAGGCCAACGAAGCCGGCATAACCATGCACAGCCACCGCACCAACGGCATCATCTAACTTAAAGCGACGCTCCACATAGAAGTGTAGCTTGTAAGCGATAAACACACCGATGGCACCAATAATCATGGCCTGCATTGGGTGGTACAAGTCATTACCTGCTGAGGCGGTAATAATACCGGCTAAACCACCAGAGTAGGTCCAGAAAGCATCACCCTTAGAGATGAAGAAGGCCATCAACATGCCACCCGACAACGAGGTTAAGAAGTTAAAGGTGATGGCGCTAAGCGATGTGGGTGTGAGGTATATGGTGGTAGCGGTCCAGGTGGTACCAACAATTTCACCATCAATGGTTGCTGGGTCGATAATGGGCACGTTGCAGGCAACATAGAAACCCCAGAAACCAGCGTAAATGATAAATAAGCCAACACATACCAGCCAAGGGTTGTGAGGGCGAATATCCCGTGGCGTACCATCAGCGGCAAATTTGCCTAAGCGTGGCCCTAAGACAACTAAGACGCCAAGGGCAAAACCACCGGCAATAGCGTGAATAACGCCGGAAGCATAAGCATCGTGGTAGCCTAGGTATTCCACCATCCAGCCAGCATAGTGCCAGCCCCATGAGGCGTCAATGATCCAGGCAAAGGAACCAATTACCACGGCCAAAATCCAGAATGCTGAGGACTTGATACGTTCGATAACGGAACCAGAAACGATGGATGCGGCAGTCCAAGAGAACAGCAAGAAGGCGGCCCAGAAAACGCCAGTAATGCGGTCTTCTAAGTTGGGCCCCATGTTTTCAGACCAGGGCGTATTTGCTGCGCCAGCTGCCCAGTTTATAGACGCAGGGAAGTTGGGGAAGGCCCAATAAATCCACCAGCCGAAAAAATAAAAGGTGATGGTGACGAGGGGGATGATCATCGAGTTTTTCATCAGCGTGTGGATGTGATTGCGGCGCCGACTGGCACCTACTTCATACATACAAAACCCGACGTGAATAAGGAACATTAAGGGTATGGTTACCCAATAATAAAATTCCGTAAACACCGTAGTCAGTGCGTTGATATTGCTATCCATTAAATACTCTCCGAATTATTGTTTTTAGGGATTTTTGAGTGCATTGCCGGGACAAAACTAGTGCAAATTAAACAAAAAAGTAACGTCTATTTAGATTTTTTATATACCTTAGTCGTATACAGATAAGTGCAATCGGGAAAACTATAGCCCTAAATTTAACCAAGATTGGCTGTTTATTCATAGCGTCATTGGGCCAAAGTCAATAAACACAGGCAATAGCGCTACATATCGGTACTGGCATGGCTACTCTGGTATCAGCGAAATGAACAATAATCACTTTGTTAATTTTCTTAACAAGAAAATTAAATTCATAAGTTGAAAATAAAATGCGTCGGTGATAACTTGTTTAACACAACTTACACGAGGATTTATACGTCATGTGCGGAATTGCAGGACTTTATCTAAAAAACCCCGAGCTTTATGCAAAGCTCGGTGAACTATATCAGCCGATGCTGATTGAAATGACTAGCCGTGGGCCAGATTCAGCCGGTGTGGCCATTTATCGCGATCCCGTTGCTGATGGGGAAGTGAAGTTTTCACTTGCTCATGACAGTTTGGAGTACGATTGGAATGCTTTGTCAAACGGTGTGGCAAGCGCCTTCGCTGCCAACAGTCGCATCCAACAAAATAATACCCACGCTATCTTGATCACTGATGCCAACGAGCAAGCAGTTGATGCATGGTTGCGTGAAACCTATACCGACGTACGCATTGTTGGCAGTGGTACAACGGTCGAAATTTATAAAGAAACCGGCTTGCCAAAAGATGTCTACGCACGCTTTGATCTTGCTAGCGCGGCAGGTCATCACATCATTGGCCATACACGTATGGCCACAGAAAGTGCGGTGACTACAGCTGGTTCTCACCCGTTTGCCACAGGTGCCGATCTTTGCTTGGTGCATAACGGTTCTTTGTCCAACCATAACCGTTTACGTGAGCAACTAAAGCGTAAAGGCGTTAGCTTTGGTAGCGAGAACGACAGTGAAGTGGCTGCCGCTTACCTAACCTGGAAGTTGCGTCAGGGTGTATCCCTTAAGGATGCGCTTGAAGAAGCCCTAGATGACTTGGATGGTTTCTTTACTTTCTGCGTTGGTACTCGTGATGGCTTTGCCGTAATGCGTGACCCCATTGCCTGTAAGCACGCGGTCATGGCAGAGACGGATGATTGGGTAGCTATGGCAACTGAATACCGTGCCATTGCCGTATTACCAGGTGCAGACAAGGCACGCATTTGGGAGCCAAAGCCAGCAACAGTATATAGCTGGGGCCGAGACAACACAGGAGGCACACATTGAGCACATTAGATTTACAAGCGGATGGTCTACGGACTATCAATAGCACCTTGCAGTTCCAGACAGAGCAGTCTGATTGGACTATTACCAGCCCCATGGGGCAGCATGCTATTGCGTGTGGTTTGAGCACCCCGATCAACGTCACCATTGACGGCCATACCGGTTTTTATACCGCCGGTATGAATCAGCAAGCTAATGTGACTATTAATGGCCATACCGGTGTAGGCTGTGCCGAGAATATGATGAGCGGTACCGTGCGCGTAAAAGGTAACGCCAGTCAGGCAGCAGGTGCAACCGCCCATGGTGGTCTGTTGGTTATCGAAGGCGATGCTTCTTCACGTTGCGGTATTTCCATGAAAGGTGTGGATATCGTAGTCGGTGGGTCGGTAGGGCACATGAGTGCTTTTATGGCGCAAATTGGCAACCTAGTGGTTTGTGGCGACGCTGGTGAAGCGTTAGGTGACTCCATTTATGAAGCCAAGTTATTTGTAGCTGGCTCGGTTGAGAGCTTAGGCGCAGATTGCATTGAGAAGGAAATGACGCCTGAAAATCTAACCATCTTGACTGACCTATTAGAGCGTGCAGGTATGGATAAAGACCCGAGCGAATTTAAACGCTATGGATCTGCCAGAACCTTGTATAACTTCGATATTGATAAAGCTGACGAGTATTAATTATGGATCATAAAACACCACGAGCCAATCCCCGTTACTCGGCAACCTTGGACAACTCAACTAATTCAGAAATCCGCCGTGCGGCGGCAACGGGTATTTATGATATTCGTGGCGGTGGCGCCAAGCGCGCTGTACCACATTTTGATGACCTGTTGTTTTTGGGTGCGTCCATGTCACGTTACCCGCTTGAAGGCTATCGTGAGCGTTGCGGTACTGAAGTTACTCTAGGTACGCGATTCGCCAAGAAGCCGATTCATTTGAAAATTCCTATCACTATTGCAGGTATGAGTTTTGGTTCTTTGTCTGGTCAAGCCAAAGAAGCCCTAGGCCGCGGTGCCAACTTAGCGGGCACATCAACGACCACCGGTGATGGTGGCATGACGGTGGAAGAACGTGGCCATTCAGAAACGCTAGTCTATCAGTACTTACCATCACGTTATGGTATGAACCCAGATGATTTGCGTAAAGCTGATGCGATTGAAATAGTAGTTGGTCAAGGTGCTAAACCAGGTGGTGGCGGTATGTTGCTGGGTCAGAAAATTACTGACCGTGTCGCCAAGATGCGTAGCCTACCCAAGGGCATTGATCAGCGTTCAGCTTGTCGCCATCCAGACTGGACTGGCCCCGATGACCTAGAGATCAAAATTCTTGAATTGCGCGAAATCACCAACTGGGAAACGCCTATATTCATTAAAGTAGGTGGTGCTCGTCCGTACTACGATGTGGCCCTAGCCGTTAAAGCCGGTGCTGATGTAGTGGTGCTAGATGGCATGCAAGGTGGTACAGCCGCCACGCAAAATGTGTTTATCGAACATGTGGGACAACCAACGTTAGCTTGTATTGGTCCGGCTGTTAAGGCCTTGAAAGATCTTGATATGCACCGCAAAGTACAGCTAGTGGTATCTGGCGGTATTCGCAATGGCGCCGACGTGGCAAAAGCCTTGGCCTTAGGTGCTGATGCTGTTTCTGTTGGTTCTGCTGCTTTGATTGCTATGGGAGATAACGATCCAGCTTTGGAAGATCAGTATCAAGAACTTGGGTCTACAGCCGGTGCTTATGATGCTTGGCACTTGGGCCGCGATCCAGCGGGTATTACTACGCAAGATCCAGAGCTTTCCAGCCGTTTAGATCCAGTCAAAGCCGGTCGTAATCTAGCCAATTACCTCAAGGTAATGACTCTAGAAGCACAAACCATTGCTCGTGCTTGTGGTAAAAACCATGTGCACAACTTGGAGCCTGAAGACTTATGTGCGTTAACGGTCGAATCGGCTGCTATGGCCGGCGTGCCTTTGGCGGGTACTAGCTGGATACCAGGCCAAGATAAGTAATACACCATTAGCGCGGACGGTGGTCAGTCATCTGGCCACCAGTGGCTATAATGCTATATTAAATAAATACAATAACCTTGGAGGAAACCGAGGATGGCAACAGATATAAACTTGACAGACTATGCTGCAGAGCACGGCATTAAATACTTTCTGTTTAATTTCACCGACCTATTTGGTATTCAACGTGCCAAGTTGGTGCCTGCCGCTGCGGCTGCTGGCATGCAAAAAAGTGGTGCTGGCTTCGCTGGCTTTGCCGCATGGCTAGACCTGACACCCGCCCACCCTGACATGATAGTCATGCCAGACACCTCGTCATTGATTCAATTGCCCTGGAAACCAGAGGTAGCTTGGGTAGCTGGTGATCCTTGGATGGATGGTAAACCCGTTGATCAAGGACCGCGTAACGTACTAAAAAAGTTAATGGCGGAAACCGCAGACATGGGTATGATCATGAAGTCTGGGGTTGAACCGGAGTTCCATTTGATCTCTGCTGATGGTACCGAGATTTCTGACGAACGCGACATTCAAGAAAAACCTTGCTATGACCAGTCGGCCGTTATGCGCCGTTATGATGTCATCGCTGAAATTTGCGATTACATGGCTGAATTGGGTTGGGGTCCCTATCAAAATGACCATGAAGACGCCAATGGTCAGTTTGAAATGAATTGGGACTTCACTGATGCGCTCACTATGGCGGACCAGATGGCCTTCTTTAAGTTTATGGTGAAAGAAGTGGCCGAGCTACATGGCTTACGCGCTACTTTTATGCCCAAGCCGTTCACAGAATTGACCGGTAACGGCTGTCACGTGCATATCTCTATGTGGGATAAGTCCGGCACCAACAACTTATTCCAAGACCCAGAAGGCGAACTTGGCTTATCTAAGTTGGCCTATAACTTTATTGGCGGTCTACTGGAGCACGGTGAAGCACTGGCTGCTATCACTAACCCGACGGTTAACTCCTATAAACGCATCAATGCGGCACCGACCTTATCGGGTGCTACCTGGGCGCCGAATTCGATTACCTATGGCGGTAACAATCGTACGCACATGATCCGTATTCCCGATGACAATCGCTTTGAGTTCCGCCTAGCCGACAACTCCGCTAACCCGTATTTGCTCATGGCTGTTGCCTTGGCTTCCGGCTTGCACGGCATGAAGGGAAAGATTGATCCAGGTAAGCGGTTGGATATTGATATGTATGCTACGCCAGAATTGGCCGGTGAAACCAAAAAGTTACCGCTAAACCTGCTTGATGCTATACGCAATTTTGATGCCGATGAATCCCTAAAGTCCGCCCTAGGTGACGAATTTAGTGCTGCATACACCAAGTTAAAGCTGCAAGATTGGAACAGCTACTCGCGTCATCTTACCCAGTGGGAACGCGACAATACTTTAGACTGTTAATCGCGGGGGCCATAAGCGGCCCCATTGGCGACATATCTAGTCTACAACTAAAAAAATAATAGGAGAAATAATTATGACATCAAGCTGGCGTTTATCGGCCCTGGCCTCGAGACATCTTGCCTTGGGTTCAAATTTGGAAGATTGGAGTGGCATGGGTACGGCTTGGACCTATGACAAGGACCAAGAAGAAGAGTATTTGGCGATTCGTACCAAAGCCGGTGTTATGGATGTGTCTGGCCTTAAAAAGGTGCACATTACCGGTGCTCATGCGGCGCAGGTGATTAACCGCGCCACCACCCGTGATGCGGAAAAAATAACCCCTGGGCGTTCGTCTTACGCTTGCATGTTGAACGATGCCGGTAAATTTGTCGACGATTGCGTTATTTATCGTATGTCAGCCAATAACTATATGGTTGTACATGGTGCTGGTGCTGGTCACGAACAGCTTACGCGTGAGGCTGTGGGCCGTGATGTGTCAGTGCAATTTGATGACAACTTACACGATATCTCTTTGCAAGGTCCTGTGTCCGTAGATTTCTTGGCCAAGCATGTAGATGGTATCCGTGACCTTAATTACTTTGCCCATATGCCAGCGCGTTTGTTCGGCCACCCCGTGATGATTTCGCGTACCGGTTATACGGGTGAGCGTGGTTATGAGATATTCTGTCGGGCGCAAGATGCCGTCAGCATTTGGGACACCATTGTCGAAGAGGGTGCGGCAATGGGTATTATTCCAACGCGTTTTACTACCCTAGATTGGTTGCGTGCCGAAAGCTATCTATTGTTCTATCCCTATGACAACTCAGACGTCTATCCATTTGACAACGATGTTACCGGTGATACCTTGTGGGAACTAGGTTTGGACTTTACCGTAAGTAAAGGTAAGGTGGGTTTCCGTGGAGCGGAAGAACATTACCGCCTAGAAGGCAAAGAGCGCTTTAAGATCTATGGCCTTATGCTAGAAGGTACAGAGCCTGCTGAAGAAGGTGCGCCGCTATTACAAGATGGTAAAAAAGTGGGTGTTGCTACTATTGGTATGTACTCCTCTTTGAACAAGCACAATGTGGCGATTGCGCGCATGCCCGTAGGCTGTGCGACCCCCGGCACCAAGTTGCAGGTACAAAACAGCACCGGTGTTATTGACTGTGTCGCTGCAGAAATGCCGTTTTACGACAAAGACAAGGCACGCCGAACCGTTAAAGGTTAATTAGGTCATTGCGGCATCCTATAAGGCCCCGTCAACGGGGCCTTATTGTTAGCACTAAACTGGCATCGATTAGTAACTTGAGGTCACCAAAAGCGACAGGAATTTCTATGAGTTCGAAGCAAATGTTGAGTCGTCCTGCGTACGGCACATTAACGCCAACCGAAGCGAATGCACATCTATTTGTTGTCGACGATACAGCCGGTGCTGTACTTGTTGATATGGCAAAGCAGGTTTCAAAAGAGTTCTGGTCTAAGACCGAAATACTCTATATCAATTCAAATCCAGGTAGCAAGTCGGATTATAGTCAACAGCTGCAAGCGCTGGGTTCGCCGCGTCTTTATATTGGCCCATCAATTGATGCTGCTCAAGGGCGTTTGAAAAACTCACTGGCGAGTGCCAAAATGGGTGTGCAAATTTATATATCAGGCAGCGAACAATTGCTTAACGTGACGGAATCCACCGCTATGGCGGCAGGCTATGATCATCGCGGCATACAAACGCAACAACATGGTTCCTTGGCGCGTAGAGTGCAATGTGTACATTGTAAGGGCATCACACCCAACGTGACGACGCAACCGGCTAACTGCTCACATTGTGGTTTATTGCTGCTGGTTCGTGATCATTATTCGCGTCGTGTTGCAGCCTTTCAGGGTGTTAATATCAATGCTGAAGATCCAACGGATATTCCTACACAAGTGGAGACTTTCCTATGAGTGTAAGCCATATGATAGATGTGCAAGTCACCCAGGTAGTGGAAATTAACTCACTGGTAAAACGGTTTCATTTTGCCCGCCTTGATGGCGCCAAATTGCCGGCATTTTCCGGTGGCGCCCACGTCGTTATTGAAATGCAAGATGGCGACACCGTGCGGCGTAATCCCTATTCATTGATGAGTTCGCCATTTGCTACGGCTGACTATCAAATTAGTATTCGCCGCGATGACGAGGGACGTGGTGGTTCCTTATTTATGCATAACCAAGTGACCCCAGGCATGCATATGCGCCTGAGTCTACCCTCCAACTTGTTTGCTTTGGACAAACGCGCGCCCAAGCAATTATTTATTGCTGGTGGTATTGGCATCACGCCGTTTATTTCTCAGGCGGCACAGTTAACTGTCACCGGTGGCGAGTTTGAACTGCATTACGGCGTAAGATCTCGTGAACTGGGGTCCTATGTTGATCAGTTAAATGAACTCTACGGCCACCGGGTGCATGCCTATATTGCTGAACAAGGCGATGAGCTGGATTTTGACAAAATACTAACCAGCCAGCCAGCGGGCACCCATCTGTATGTATGTGGTCCAACGCCTATGATTGAACATGTGGTGGCACGAGCCAAGGCTCATAGTTGGCCCGACTACCACGTGCATTTTGAACATTTTGCTAAGGCACCCCCAGGTAAGCCGTTTACTGTGCACCTGCAAACCAGTGGCATTAGTGTAGACGTTGGTAAAGATCAATCTTTATTGGAAGCCATGGAAGCCGCCGGTGTTGATGCGCCCTACCTTTGCCGAGGTGGCGCTTGTGGCCATTGTGAAACCAACGTGGTCGAATACGATGGCGAAATACAGCACGAAGACTATTGGTTAGAAGACGATGAAAAAGCTAGCGGCACAAAAATCATGCCCTGCGTATCTCGCTTTTGTGGCAATAACCTAGTCATTGAACGCTAGCCCGGATAGGACCAAGATAGAGGAATACAGTATGAGTAATGCCAACAGTAGCATGCAATTCCGTGATGAGACATTTCGCGACGATTTCACCTTTAAAAATTCACCTGCCACCGTATTACGTGCGCCTTTTCCGTTTGATAAAGACGATTATATGTATGCCGTGAATATGGAACTGCATAAAGACGGCAAGCAGGGCACGGCATTTGAAGAACCGATTGATATCGATGAACATTATGTATCTGAAATGCGTGACCGCGCCCTAGTACTTGACGAGGATCCGTTACGTTGCCAGAGCCTACCGCACATGACCCTAGCCGGTTGGGATACCTTGGAATTGCTCATGACCAGCATGTCCAACAGCTATCCAGATTTGTTCACTTTAACCTGCGATGGTGATAAGTGGCACTGGGTAAACCGACCTCTTGAAATTGATCAACATTTTGTATTTGGTGATGAAACTAGCTTACCTTATGGGCCTTTGGAGTATATTACTCGGCAAGCCCAGGGTGACTTTGCCGTACTTGATGAACGGGAAGGTAATTTGTGGATGGACGCCGGTATGGTGACCACGCAAGCCGATTGGTCCCTTGACTTTGATATCGGCATGAACTTCTTTGAATGGCATGCACCGGTGCCTTTAGCGCACGAAAAAGGTATCTTTAAGCGGGCCTTGAAGTACTTGTTGGCGATTCAGCAAGCCAACCCAGCGCGGCGTTTAAATTGGACCATGACCGTGAATCCGCGGCTTGATACCAGCCCAGAGCATTATCATCGTTGGGGCCCAGAAAATACGCATATTACGGCGGACAACGTGGCGGATAAACTGTTCCTACGTATCGAACTACAAAGCTTTTTCCGTTTACCACGTTCTAACGGCTTGTTGTTTCCTATCCGTTGCTACATGTTGAGTATGCGCGACCTAAGCACAGTTCCTAAATGGGCGACCCGTTTCCACCGTGTACTAAAGACACTGCCTGCCGAATTGTCTGAATATAAAGGTTTGGATAATTTTCGCCAGACGGCGATTGATTATCTAGCGCAATTTGATGATGGCAAAGAAACTTCCGAGGGTACGTTTCCAGACTGAATTATGGCCAGTGAGGCGCTTTCTTTGGTATAATAGAGAATGCTAATATTCGTGGTAGCGAGTATTAGCAATTTCAGCCCTTATTAACCTCTCTTGTGTTACTGAACTAGGTAAATTGGCACCATGAATGATGTAGTAAAGCCTTCTTTGAAACAAAACCCTCACGCCATACGCGGTGAAAAAGAACGCAAACTGGAAGTGGCCATAGGACGTGAAGTGCGTTCATTGCGCAAGGCCATTGGTATTACCGGAGCCGATCTCGCGACCAGCTGTGGTGTTTCAGTCGGCATGCTTTCCAAAATTGAAAACGGCTTGATTTCGCCGTCATTAACCACGCTGCAAGCCTTAGCACACGCCCTGGGCGTACCCTTAACGTATTTGATGCGTAAGTTTGAAGAGCAACGTACCGCTGTGCAAGTAAAAAGCGGCGAGGGCGTGGAAATGGAACGCCGTGGCACTCGCTCAGGCCACCAATATAACCTGCTAGGCTACTTGGCGGATAATGATAGCGGTGTCATGGTCGAACCCTACATGATTACGCTCACGGATGTGACCGATGAATTTCCTGCTTTTCAACATGAGGGAGTTGAGTATTTGTATTTTTTGGAGGGCCGTGCCGAGTATCGTCACGGTGACCGGACTTATTTGATGGAACCGGGCGACTCCTTGTTTTTTGATGCCGATGCGCCACACGGGCCGGAAAAATTGTTAGATTTTCCAGTCAGGTACCTGTCGGTTATCTCTTACCCAAAAACGAGCTCTAAAAGCTCATTTTGAAACACCGCTACATGGCGTGTCATGTAGTTGCTAGATACCTTATTTACTCTGTCAAGTGTGCCACCCTGTCACACTCTTAACCAGCTTTTTAAGCTGGTTTTTTTTATGTACAAGGATGTACTGAATGTCGCGATGACAGGACGTCAAGGAGCGACGATGTACAAGGATGTACTGAAGACCCAAAACATTCACTGCGTTCATGGGGCCGGCCCTGTCGCGATGACAGGGCCATTGTTTGCTCCTGCAAAACTGGCATTTCCTACATCCCTGTAGGTCACGTCAAGGAGCGACGATGTAGAAGGGGCATGCTTAGTGTTTTTTCGGTACTTCTAGCTAACTCCCGAGGACGCAGGAGGCTGCAAGGCTTTGGGTACGCTTGCTTGGTCCCAGTAACCAATCAAAATGCCACGTGAGGCTGACGTATCTATATATTTACCTTGTTGATTGCTTGCTGTTGTAACTTGGTTTTTTAGCCCCGCACTCCAGTCCAGCATCAGCTCGCTTAGGTAGGCGCGCGGCAGTTGGTAACCACTGTCACGACCTAAATCCACCAGTTCCTTAGGGTCCTCTTGCAAATCGTACAGCATGGGCGGAAAACCCAAGCAATGGATGAATTTGTAACGGCCATCAAAGACCATGGTCATACGCGCGTTGTGCTGATTGCGGCCCAGTTTTTCAGTCGCAAATGACATGGCTGAATAATCGCACTCCGCTACCACATAATCGTGGCCTATAAACTGATCTGTGCGTAATGCCGGCATTAATGATTGACCTTCCAGCCAGTTCCACTGAGGTGTGCCACCGGCCCACTCGACCAACGTCGGCAGCAAGTCGATGGCGCACACTAAGGCATTGCATTCACTACCGCGGTGGGCATCGGCGGCAGGGCTAGGGTCCATAATGATCAGTGGTACACGGGTTACCGGGTCATGGAACAGATCTTTTTCCCCCAACCAGTGGTCGCCATAAAAATCACCATGATCAGAGGTCAGGGCGATCAGGGTATTGGCGGCCTGGCCAATTTCTTTGAGGTGGTGAAATAGACGCCCTAAATGGTCATCTATTTCTTTGATCAAACCATAGGTCGTTGGCAAAGCGTGGTCACGCTGGTGGTCATTGGCATAAGACTGGCTATGGGGTGTTTCGGTAAAGGCTTTATAAATGGGATGAGGCGAGCTTAGTTCTTGCTTGCACTTGTTGGCTTTTGGCAGTGCCACATCTCTATATATATTGTGATAAGGCGCGGGGGCAGCTATGGGCCAATGGGGTTTGATGTAGGACAAGTGCAAACACCAGTTGTTGGTGCCCAGTGCGCTCATCATTTCCATAGCACGGTCGGTTGTATAGGCCGTTTCTGAGTGAGCTTTATCAATGCGTGCCGGTAGATGTGCGTATTTCAGATACATGCCATTGCGAATAATGCCCTGTTCGTCTTGCATAGCATTGGCCCAGGTTGCCCAAGGGTTATCGCCTCCATAACCGAGATTATTTAAGTAGTCAAAGTAAGCAGGGTGTTGGCTGTCGTGGTGGCCAGATATACCTATAGTGTGCAAGCCATCATCCCTTTCTCCATGCCCAAAACCAGCGTTGCCTAGGTAGCGCCCTAAAGCAGACTCTGGGTCCAAATTTAGGCGTTGCATACCTAGGATATCGGGTTTCATATGGGTCTTTCCCATGAGGTATGTCGTCATCCCTGTCTCCGCTAAATGGTCCGCTAAGGTCATCTCGTCGACGCGATTAGGTTTGCCATTCCAGGTGGCACCATGGGAACGAACATGGCGTCCCGTGTAGAAAGATGCTCTCGAATTACCACAGCTAGTCCCTTGAACATAACAAGCGTTAAATTTGACCCCTTGGCGGGCCAATTGATCTATATGAGGGGTGTCGACTACCTGATTGCCATAACACGACAGTGCATCCATCCTCATTTGGTCAAGCATGATGAATAACACATTTTTCTGAGACATAAGTTGGGCTCTTGTAGCAGGTTAAAATATTGTCGCATGCACCTAGGGGCAGCTGGTTTGTGCTCATTGCATGCCATGCCTTGACGCTGGTGTCGCTGCAATGCCAGCCGTCATGCCAACCAACGACAACAAGTAACGCTTGCCTGTTGATTTTTGCGCCTAGGTTGACAGCGATGGGGAGCGAGCATTAAGATGGGTCATATTGTTGACTAAATCAACAATAATTATTTTTGTATGTTTACGCTAACGGGTAGACATAAGGAAGGGCGATATATGTCAGACAACAATAGCTTTAGCATCCAAACCTTGCTGCTTTATAGGCTGTATCACATCAGTACTATTCACGAGCGCATTGTCTACACCAGAAATATGCCACGCCTGGCCGGCGTAACGCTTATTGAGTGGCGCGTGATGGGCAATATAGCCAGTGGGGTGAATACCTTCACCGACCTTGCCAGTGAGTTGATTTTGGACCGGGGGCAGCTCAGCAAACTAGTCAAAGGGCTGCAGAAAAAGCAATTGATTGAGAAGGTCAAGTCGCCCCAAGATGCCCGCAAATCAGTACTAAAACTGTCAGCAGAAGGCGAGGAAAGGAAGACCTTGATTGTCGATATGGCGAAACAATATGAAGCAGTGATCCTCAATGGTTTGTCAGAAGAGCAGCGTCAAGGATTTGAACAAGCGATGCAAATCATTGAAGGTAATATGCGTGAATATTGGCATGATAAAGATGATTGAAGCTAATCAAGTAGCCCCGTACACCTGGCTTGAGCGGGGCAAGTTTCTGGTGGGCTTGGTGTTTTCCGCGCTCATTATTTACTCTATTGTGTTTGCCCTCATTGATGAAGTGGTAGCGCGTTTTGGCGCCATTAGCTTTGGTTTAGTAATTGTGCTCTTGGCCCACCCCTTGTCAAAAAGCCAGCCTTTGGGGAGCTGGCAGCGACGCTTGGCTGGAGTTGTGGATATGGCTCTGATAGCGGGTTTTGGTTACTCCTGTTGGTGGTTTTTTAGCATTCAGGATCAGCTATGGACCGGTTTTTATATGCCCGATACCAGCAATATAGTCGCAGCTTGTATGGGTTTGTTGTGTATTCTTGAAGCCACTCGACGCGCTTGGGGGCCATCGCTGGTTATTCTGGTTGCGGTGTTTGTCTTGTTTGGCTTCTCTGGCCCTTATTTACCCGGTGTGTTAACGCATTTCGGTATGGATATTGGCAACTTTATGCAAATCGCTTGGTATTCATTCGATGGTGTGTTTGGTCGCACTACCGGCTTGGTGGCCAATACGGTTTTGGTGTTTTTAATCTTTGGTGCCATGCTTGAACAATCAGGTGCCGGACAGAGTCTGATTAAAATATCGACGGCCGTAACGGGACGTATTCGCGGTGGTGCAGCCCATGCTGCCATCGTGGCCAGTGCCATATTTGGCATGATGAGTGGTTCTGTTGCAGCCAATATTGCCGGTACCGGGGTATTCACTATCCCGATGATTAAAAAACAAGGTTTTTCTGCGAAATTTGCCGCTGCGGTGGAAACTTCCGCCTCGTCTGGTGGCCAGTTAACCCCACCTGTTATGGCCGCCGCGGTGTTTGTTATGGCGGATATGGTGGGCTTACCTTATATGTCCATTATTGCGGCCGCCGCCCTGCCGGCACTATTCAAGTATATGAGTTTGTTTGCCCAAGTTTATACAGAAGCGGTACGCCTTGACCAACAACCCATGCCAGCAGAAGAAATACCTGTATTGACACGTCAAGATTGGCGCAATGGGTTGTTAGTTGCGATACCTATTGCCGCGCTGATGGTGGCCTTCGTTATTGGCTATTCACCGGCGCTATCGGGCTTTATAGGCTTGTCTGCCGCCACCATAAGTGGTTTGTTACTAAACCCTGAGTTTCGCCAAAGGCCCGTCAAAATGCTCCAGGCTTTTGCCGATGGGGGCGAGTCAGCCGGTAAAATTATGATTGCCGTAGCGGCTATTGGCATTGTTTTAGGTGTCGTCAATGAGACGGGTATTGCCATACGCTTTGCCACGTCCATTGCTGTGTGGGGTGAAGAATACTTGTTTGTAGCTTTGCTGATCGCCATGCTAGGTGCCCTAGTGTTGGGCATGGGATTACCCACCTTACCTGCTTACCTAATTATTGCCATCATGATTGCACCAGCCATGATTAAAGCCGGTGTTGAGCCATTAGCTGCGCATATGTTTGTGCTTTATTATGCCGTTTATTCGTCTTTGGTACCCCCCATTGCCTATGGATGCTACGTGGCGGCACCGATTGCGGGTGCCAACCCCTTAGCTACCTCGTTTACCGCCTTACGTTTGTCAATTATTGGCTTGCTGGTGCCTTTTGTCTTTGTCTACACGCCATCCTTGTTACTAGTGGTGGATAGTTTCAATTACCTAGATTTGATTACCACCATGGTGCGTCTGTTAATCGCTATATGGATGTTTGCCTCGGCTTTGGGTGGTGTGGATGCATGGCGTGGGCGCTTATCACGGGGTAATCGAAGCTTGCGCATGGTCGCTGGGTTAGCCCTGATGTGGCCTCAATTTGAAATTTGGGGCGCGGGATTTGTGCTGGTATTGCTCAGTCATTTCTGTGCCAACAAGTGTATTAAAAATAACTAACAAAGAGAGATATAATGAAATCAATAACTAACCAACTGCTCAAAATGACGGGAGCAGTCGCACTCGCCTCATTAATTTCAGGCAATGTGTCGGCAGAACTCTACCGAGTTACCTCGATAGCACCCGGTATGTCACCATTTGTGGTGAATACCTCCATTGCTAAGGTAGTATCGAAGCACCTACCAGACGTTGAAATGCAAGTGCGGGCTACCGGCGCCGCAACGCGCCACCTGGTTGAAGCAGGGCAGGGTAAGGTAGATTTCTTTTTTGGTTCGCCAATCATCAATTGGCTGATGGACAAGAATAAAGGGCCCTATAAAAATATGGCTAATGCACCGCTATTAGAAGACAACTTGGGCATGATATTTTCTTATGAAATGGGGCCTTATCATTATGTTGTAAACGCCGATAGTGACATACATTCTTTGGCAGATTTAAAAGGTAAAAAGGTATTTTTGGGCCCTCCTGGTGGTGCCGCTCGCGGTGTCGTTGGGCGCAATGTCAAAGCCGTTACCGGGTTTACTGAAGACGATATGCAAGTGCAAAACTTTGGTTTTGATGCCGCTATCCAAGCTTTTCAGGATGGTAAGATTGACCTAGTGGTATTGCCCACCAATATCCCTAGCCCGCCAATCCAGCAGTTTGCGCTAACCAAAGCCATCCGTATATTGGATATACCGGTTGAGCAGCTCAAAATCCCTACGGCAACCGGTGGCACCATTGTTGAAATCCCCGCCCATGCCTACGGTGACAATCAGGTGAATACCGGTGTGTCTCGTACACACGGTGCTATTGTTAACTTCTCGGCACGCATGGACTTGGATGAAGAAGTCGTTTATCAAGTCACCAAAACCATCTGGGAGAACTTAGGCGAAGTCACTAGTGCTGCACAGTGGATGCGCAATACCATCACTTTGGATAATGCCTTAAAAGTTATTCCAAGTCGTCTGCACCCGGGTGCAGAGCGCTACTATCGTGAAATTGGTTTAAGCATTCCAGAGGCACTGGATTATTCCAAGTAACCGTCAGTAGATAAGTCAGTATTGTTGGGTGGCAACATAGCATTGATGTTGTCACCCTCGCTGCACAAACGCTGGCTAAGTTAGCTCATTTCGCCAAGCAACAATGGGAATTCACTAGCCACCAGGCGGTCACCATGCTGCAGGTTAACTTCGCTGAAAGGCGGCGAACTGATTATGTTTGGCTGCCGCACAAAGGATGCCCCCGAGCCTAACAAGCGTAGAGAAAATGCCCGTCTTTGGGTGCTGGTACTGTTGTTAGCGGGTGCACCATGTATGGTGCGATAATCAAAGGCAACGGCATCACCTGGCTCTAGCTCCCAACCGAGAATATTATAAGCGTCTCTATTGGCATCAATATCCGGAATTGCTTCTAAGCCATCGTGCTCATTAAGCGCTTGTCTATTGAACAGTTGTGGGCGGTAACGTTTGCCCCATAAGTGCGACCCAGCCACAAACTCCAGTGTGCGCTCGCGTGTAACCTTGTCGACAGGAATCCATAGGCTCACTGTTTTTGGGCCATCAACACAGTAGTAAGGCATGTCTTGATGCCATGGGGTGGCAATACCTGTGGCGGCTTCTTTCACCAATACATGCTCGTGAAATAGTTGCACCATGTGGCTTTGCATTAATTGCGCGGCTATATCGGCTGCCGCCGAATTAAATATAAAGTCTTGGTATTCGGGTATTCTATGCCAGCTACAATAATCGACAAAAAATTGTCCACCGCCCTTGTCATCCTGATAGACCCTTGCGGTACGATTAGGGGCCTGCATATTGGCAGCAATACCTTGGCGTAGTACGTCTACCCAACTTGAGAAAGCGCCGCGCAGCACCGTAACGCCTGCAGTTTGGAACTGTGCCACGGTCTGTTGATCTAGCTTATGAGCCATCTTTTACTCCTGCTTATTTGCTTGCTCGGTGACCACTTTATCAACACTGCATTATTAGATAAAATAATATTAATGAATGAACAATATAAAAAAATCAGATCACTAACCCTTAAACAATTGGCCTATGCTCTGGCCGCCGCCGATGCAGGTAACGTCACGGCGGCATCACGCACGCTACATGTATCGCAGCCCGCTGTGTCGGCGGCCATCGCGGCGCTGGAACAGCACTATGGGCTAAAGTTGTTCACTAGGCTGCCCGCACAAGGTGTTGCCCTAACTCCATTCGGTATAGAGGTGATGTCAGAGGCGCGTCTGTTGTTGGATCAGGCGCAAACCCTGGCCCTGCTGTCTACCCCAGAGGCCAAAATTTCGGGGCAGCTGGTAGTCAGTTGTTATGAGGCAATAGCCCCTTTCGTTTTACCTCGTTTGCTGCGCACCTTACGCCAGCGGCTACCCATGGTCACGGTCAATTTTATTGAGACC
Organism: Oceanospirillaceae bacterium; assembly: GCA_003521845.1. Lineage (GTDB taxonomy): Bacteria > Pseudomonadota > Gammaproteobacteria > Pseudomonadales > Balneatricaceae > Njordibacter. Next base: position 38,571 of record DPHB01000001.1, read on the forward strand.
ACACTAGAAGGTGCGGCACTGAGTCTCACACAAGGCAGAGCTGACCTAGCCATTAGTTATGCATTGGGGCAAGACGACAGTGTGTATAAACAAAACCTCTATAGCTTACAACCTCATGTTATTTGTGCGACGTCGCATGCCTTTGCGGAACTAGATTCACTCCAACTTTGCCAACTGCATAGGCAAAAAATGATCTTATTGGATCAGCCAATGAGTGCTCAGTATGTGCTTGGCTTGTTAAGTGCACAGGGTGCCGTGCCCGACATTGTAACGAGCGTAAAAAACATCGAATTACAACGCTCCTTAGTGGCTAACAACTTTGGTGTCGCACTGGTGCACACATTAAGTAAAGCTAGCCAGTCTTATGATGGCACGCCGCTAAAAGTCATTGCTATCAAAGACCCCATTGCTGAGCAGAAGGTACAGGTAACCTGCTTGCAGCAAAGCCGTAAACGCCCGATCCTTGCTGCGGTGTTAACTGAGATACAAGATTTGTTCAGTGGCCATTAGGGCTACGCACTGGGCCAAGTGCAACGGGAGGGGCTCAACTTGCAGCTCCCTCCAGCCCACAAAATCTGGGCTCCTTTTTTGCGGTAATACTTATTGGCGCGTAAAATAGGTGTTCAAATATTAACTTGCTAGTCACCAGGTAAAACCTATGTGTAGCACGGATGTTGAATTAGAAAACCGGCCTTTACTGGTACCCGATACAAAGCCCTTGTTGGTCAGCAATAAGGCTGTTGGCGAAGTGCGCAATTTTGCGTTTCTGTTATTAGACAATTTTTCTATGATGAGTCTAACCTCGGCCTTGGATGCGTTGCGTACTGCGAATCTGCTATCAGAGACCAAGATATATAGCTTTCAGATGATTTCCCTAAGTGGCCAGCCAGTATGCGGTGACTTGGGTTTTTCTGCCGTGGTTGATTACTCCATCGATGAAATTGATATTCAGCAGGTGGA
>DPHB01000001.1:39681-40162 GCA_003521845.1 Oceanospirillaceae bacterium
TCAGCAGGTGGATTCATTGGTTATTTGTGGCGGCCTGCGAGTCAACTTGCAACCGGATAAATTATTGACGCGTTTCTTATATCGTCCAGAGGTGCGCAAATTGGCGTTTGGTTCCTTATGGAATGGCGTATTTGCCTTAGCATATGCCGGATTATTGGATGAAAAAGCTTGTACGGTGCACAGAGAAAATCGGGCTAGCTTCAGAGAAGCATTTCCTCGAGTTCACTTAAAAAACCAAGCTTTTACTATGGGCGAAGGTTTATTTACTTGTGCCGGTGGCAATAGTGCTCTGGACATGATGTTGAATCTGATCGCTAGCCATCAGGGCAAAAAGCTCATACGTGGCATTTGTGACATTCTCATTGTCGATCGCGTCGATGAAGAAGAACAGTCTTTGTTTTACAATGACGTATTAGGCGGTCAGTTGCCGGCTAACCTTCAAGAAGCGGTGGTGTTGATGGAAAACAACATGGAAGAAATG
>DPHB01000001.1:40310-44688 GCA_003521845.1 Oceanospirillaceae bacterium
ATGGAAAACAACATGGAAGAAATGTTATCAACAGACGAGATAGGTGCCTTGGTTGGTGTCACTAGGCGTCAGATAGAGCGGTTATTTCAGCGCTTCTTTGGTATTTCCCCAGCACGCTATTATTTAGACCTCAGGCTCAAGCGTGCGCATCAATTGTTGACCCAAACACAGCTAAGTATTAGTGACATTTCATTGGCTTGCGGGTTTGTCTCTTACCCTCATTTTTCCAAATGTTATAAGCAGTTTTTTAATGCACCACCCTCAGTCGCACGCAAGAAAAATGTTAAAACACCTTAAACCGGTTGCTAGCTGATTGGCTACATGCAGGTAGCTTGTTGGCACTTAAGAAGCCCGTTTTAACATAGACCCCAGTATGCGATTAAGGTCACTTAAGGTATTGCAGGTTTCGACCTGGGAGCAGTAGGGCAGGTATTCACTCATAATGGAATCACCGGTATCCCAGCTAAATTCTCTTTCTGGGTTGAGCCACAGCACGCGCTGGCTACGGCGGTAAACTGCTTGCCAAATTTCCGTGTTGCCATCTAGCTTGTTGTTGCGCGCATCGCCTAGCATTATCACGGTGGTGCGGTGGTCAATATCACTTACAGCCAAGTCTTTGAAGTCACGTAAAGCTTTGCCGTAGTCCGTAGGCTTGTTGCCCCATTTGTCGACCACTTGTGTCAGTGACTCTTCTAATGACTGCTGGTCAAACAGGCTGGTTACCTCGGCCATATCCGCAGAAAACACGAATGAGCGTACCTTTGGGAGCAAGTCCTGTAGAGAGTACAAAAACAACAGCAAGAACTTGGCCACGCGGCTTACGGAGCCGCTGACATCACAAATGACCATTACCTTAGGCCGCTCGACTCGAGTGGTTTTCCATTTGGTATGAAAGAGAAAACCATCATAGGCCGCATTGGCGGCTATAGTGCGCCTCACGTCTAGTAATCCACGTTTGGTGATGCGCCTTCTGCGGCTATGCATGCTGGCTAAACGTTTAGCTGCTTTGCGAACTAAGCTGGCCATTAACTTGTAGTTACGTTGGTCGATGTTGGTAAGGTTGATGCGCTGGATGTTTCTAGCGCGCATAGCTTGGGGCTGATGGCTGCTGTAGAGCAAAAATTGTTGCTCTACAAAGCCGCGTACTTGTTGCTGCAGTAGGGTGCGGCGTTGGCGTAGTAGTTGGATCTGCGCGTTGTCGGTAGCGGTTTCTGTTAGCGCTGATAGTTGTTGCTGTAGTTGGTTGTATCCTAGTGACTGCATAACCCGAAAGGTAACTAACGGAATTTGCGTGACTGCGGTCATGGTTTGCGCACCAGCCCCAGCTGCAGCGCTGGCGATCATGACTTGTAAGGCACCAATGTTATTGCCCATGAGTTGTTGAGCTAGTGCTGTTTGCAAAACCGCACTGTCATCAGCGGCTAGTGCCGGAGGTGCCAGATCTGGGTTAATTGCTGCCGTTGTATCGTTATCAGAGCTTTTTGTAGATTGTTTAATTTGCAGTTCTTGGTGGCCAAAAAACTGATCAAAGGTCTGGTCGAATAGCTGCCGGTTGGGCAGATTTTTACTCAAGGTCATACCTAAGCTGTGTTTTAGCAAGGCGGCATCATCTATACCAACAAGCTGTGCTGCCTGTAAGGCATCTAGGGTCTCGGCAGAAGATATGGGTAATCCCGCTTGCCGCAAAGAGTGGATGAAGTCGCCGAGTATTTTTTGCATTTTGGCTTACGGCTGCTTAGCAGCCGCTTTTAGTAGTCTAGGTATTTCTGGTTCTACGGCTTCAATATCGTCTTGGTACTTGAGCAATAGATTGAGGGTGTCGGTGACCCACTTTTGGTCTAGATTATCCACGTTAAGTAATAGCAATGCGCGTGCCCAATCGATGGTTTCACTCACGGCAGGGGCTTTCTTAAGGGCCATTTGTCGTAGTTCAGCGATAAAGGCGATTAGCTGATGTTTCAGATCTTCGGTTAGGTCCGGCACTTGGGCCGTGATGATCTTCTGTTCGATGCTTTGGCTTGGGAAGGGAATGTACAGGTGTAAACAGCGGCGCTTTAGGGCATCACCCAATTCACGTGTGTCGTTACTGGTGAGAAATACCATAGGCTTGGATTTGGCCTTTACCGTGCCAAGTTCAGGAATGGAAATCTGATAGTCTGACAGTAGTTCTAATAAAAAGGCTTCAAATTCTTGGTCGGCCTTGTCTATCTCGTCGATCAACAGCACAGCGCCGTCTTCGGAGCGTAAGGCTTGTAGTAGTGGTCGTGGCTCTAAGAAAGCGTCGGAATAAAAGATGTCGCCAAACTGGTGCAAGCGCGAAACAGATTCATCCAAGCCTTTGGCGCCACGCATGACATCACCTAGCTGGTCTTTTAACATCTGTGTATAAAGGAGCTGTTTGCCGTACTTCCATTCGTACAAAGCCTTGGTTTCATCCAATCCCTCATAACATTGCATGCGAATGAGCGGGGCTGTTAAAAGCTTAGAGGTTTTCTTGGCTAATTCTGTTTTACCAACACCTGGTGGGCCTTCTACCAAAATAGGTTTTTGCAGGTGGCAGGCAAGGTAGACCGCTGTGGCAATGCTATCGTTGCAGATATATCCCAAGTCAACAAAGTGCTGTTTGATGACGTCTGGCGAATTGATTTTGTTCTGATTGCGGATTAGCATTGGCAGTCCTTTTTTTGAAGCTGAGGGCAGCGAATGTTTGATTATATGGGGGCTGTACTTTAGTTAATAGTGTTGGTATGTCGTATGACGCCCCTTCAGTACGCTCTAGGCATACCGCTGTGCTTTCGGGCTTTCGTCCATCTGTTGAATCAATAAGTGGCTCAAGGCCAAGACCATTTCGGCTTGTTTGGCTTGGTGCTCAGGATGATCCCAAAGGTTTAGGCACTCATTGGGGTCGTCGTTACGGTTGTAGAGTTCGCCGTTGCTGTCACCTTGCACCAAGGTTAGGGACCAGTTGTCTTTTAATACTTGGCGTACACGCGCTGGGGTGGGGTAGTTGTAGCGCGGCACTGGATCGTTTTCTTCTATCAATAAGCTGTCGCGTACTTGGGTTTCTTGCTGTGTGGCCAGCAGCAAACTATGCCCTTGGTTACCGTTCACTGTGTCAATTCCTGCGCGGCCAAGGATGGTGGCGGCAATATCGACGGTGGAAGCCAAGGTATTGGCGGTATCTAGCTGTTGTGCTTGCGGGTCGGCCCAGATAAAGGGTACTCGGCAGATAGACTCTTTCAGCCAGCCGCCTTTCAGCAACAGATTGTAGTCGCCTAGGTAATCGCCATGGTCAGCGGTAAAACACACTATGGTATTGTCCTTTTGGTCACTGGCATTCACTACTGTCATGACGTCACCAATAGCATCATCAATCATCGTCACCATACCGGCACTTAAGGCCATAGCCTCTTTGATATGTTGTGCGCTGGCCATAAAGGCCTGTTGTTTGCTGGTAATCGCCGACCCAGCAAGGAATTGATCTCGCCAATAGCGCAAGCGCTGGGGGGGATTTTGGTGATCTTCATAGCGTAACGGCACTTGAAACTGATGCGGTTCATACATATCCCAGTACTTGCCTGGAGGATTCCATGGGTGATGAGGATCTGGGAAGCTGATAAAGGTAAAGGTGGGTTGTTCTGCCTTCAAGTTGTGCGCTAGATAAGCTTTGGCCTGGTCACGGATATAGGCCGTAGGATAAAGGTCTTCGGGCATTTGTGTGCGCTCTGCCTGCGGGCAGGTATAGTCGTGGGGCATTTGCTTGGCTGGGTCCAACAGGGCTTGCCAATCATGAGGACGTTGTTGTTTGAGCCATTGTGCATAGTGCCCACCGCAATGGGTGCCGTGGCCCGTTACCATGTCGACATGCTGGTAACCATAGTAGGGTGTTGGGAAATCATAGTGGGCGGCATCAACGTAGTGGGGAGGTTCTTCTAGGGTGTAGTCTTCCGCTTCAGGGCGCCAGGCTTCTGGTTTTGTGGATGCTCCCGTAAGAGGGCTGAGCCCCGTAAATGGCTGTAGGTGGCTTTTACCAATGGCGGCGGTTTTATAACCATGTTCAGCTAGTTGATCAACGAAGGTAATAGCGCGACGGGGTAGAATGCAGCCGTTGTGACGTAAACCGTGCACACTCGGATAACGTCCGGTCAGCAATGAAGCGCGGTTGGGCATGCACACGGGATTGGCGACATGGAAATTGGTAAATCGTGTGCCCCGTTTGGCGATGGCATCAATATGGTCGGTTTTGACCACAGGATGGCCATAACAGCCTAGCCAATCAGCGCGCTGTTGATCCGTAATGAAAAAGACAAAGTGTGGTTGTTTGCTCATTTGGTTATGCCTCATTAGCGACTTGTATGCACAGAGTATAAATCAATTA
>DPHB01000001.1:44906-47993 GCA_003521845.1 Oceanospirillaceae bacterium
TAGCCAAATTAAGCTTTGCTCAAGCTTTTGGAACAGCCAATGGTTGCTATAAAAGAAGTAGGCGGCAAAGCCCATCCATAGCCACACAGTTACCCAGAATAGTATGGGGTTGTTAGCTCGATGCAAGGCTTCCAGTATGTAAGTTTGTCCTGTTTGAATATTAGTGATAACCCAAAATAAACCCAATAGGCCCCAGATAAAACCTGTGTTGAGTGCCAGTTCTATGGCAATCATGGTCAAACCCAATAGGCTTTTCCAGCGTATTTCATAGTCATTAACGGGTCTAGTTTGTGCAGGGGCGCTGGTACTTTGCTTACCTTTTATGGTCTTAGTCGGTTCTACCTTGGTACTTGGGTTGTTGACCTTCACAGAGCTTGGGTGGGGGTTGCTCATGGTCATCTCCTCAGTGATAAATCATGTTGAGTACAAGCTTTTTGTTGACTTGTTTGATGTCAAATTGGGCTTGGGCGAAAGTGGCTGTCTTGGTTTTACCAACGTTATTGGAGTAGGCGTACCCTTCCAGGAAGTTGCCCTGTGTATCAAATAACTGGTTTTGGTTTTCATCATGCATGAGGCTCACGGCATAACTTCCAGGGGTAAGATCGGCAAAGTTAATGCGGCCATTAAAGCCTTTTAATGGCACAACTAGCGTGTGTAATGCCTGATCATATTGCAGAGTATTGAAGGCTTTGGGGTCGTCATAAATCTGTACAATGATTTGACCACGTTGGTTGCGTGTCCCTTTGATGGTCAGATTGAGATTGCGCGTTGGCTGTGGTTTGCTTGACCTGTCCGTCGCCACCTTGGTTTTACTATTAACCACCGCGCTCTCAGCCTCGGCGCTGAAAGCCTGTGCGGCACCTTTAATGCTGGCTATAGTTAGGCTTGGGTTGTGGTACATATTAATGCCAACCATCGCCAAAGTGAGTACGAGTACGGCAAGTGTGGAGAGTAGAATAATGCGCATAGGTTGTGCCTTGTCTAAGACTTAAATTGCTTGGCAGCATCTGTTTCTAGGTAGGCGCTGCCTGGCGAACCAAACAAACTCTTGGCCAAATACTGGTGAAAGTCTACAACAATACGCTCCATTGCTAATAGTTGCCCGCCTTTATGATGGCGAGATTTCATGCCGCCTTGTACGCGTTCGCATATGTTTCGGTCTTCCTGTAAAAACTGGGCGGTAAAATCAAGGCTTGCGGCATCACCTTTGCCGGGCGCTGATTCTGCCATACCGCCAACATGTACAGTGCAATGTTCTGGGCCATCCGGCAACACTGCAACCCAATCAAAGGAGTCGTAAGTGAGGATGCCGATAAAACCGGGTGGTAGAAAGATCAGCATGTATTGATTTAACGGCTCGGGTGTGGAGCCGGTAAACCATGTGCTTAAGCGACTTTGTTGGCTAACTATTTCACCTCCAGTAAGAGTCCAGTCACTGTTGCCAGCTACATAGTAGGCTTTTTTGCTAGGCGTATTCAGTTCCAAGGTATCACGGTGCACCATAAACAAATGATAGCTTTCGATGCCGTTTTCTACCGCAAGCTTCCAATTACTATGCCAGCGTTCTACCCCGCTACTATAAGCTTGGGAAAAGCGCTCCATCTTATAATGTTGTAAAAAGGGGTTTATCTTCTCCAGCTCGGCGCTGAGGTCAGAAGGTTGAGCGGATAGGTTGATAAACAACAAGCCCATCCATTCTTGTAAAGCGTACTTAGGTAGTTGGTGTTGCGGCTTGTTGACGCACTTGTCGGCATCAAAAGGCACACCTTTGAGCTCGCCAGCATCGCTGAAGGTCCAGGCATGGTAGGGGCAGACAATATTTTTTTCTATGTGCCCAAAGCCTTCTTCTAGCAGTGGTGTGCCGCGGTGACTGCAGTTATTGGACATGGCGCGAATGTGGCCGTCTTTGCCATGCACGACAGCAACCGCTTCGCCGCCAATACGTACGGCAAAATAACTACCAACAGCTTGTAAACGGCCGCTGGCGCAAACGAAAACCCATTGCTGATGAAATATTTTGTCGGCTTCTAATTGGGCAACTTGTGCATCATGATAAACAGCAAAAGGTAGGCTTTGTGCTTGGCCTAGTGGCTGCTGCGCTTGCTGCTCATAAAGTTCGATTAGCTTGCTCATGGGTCACCTGTGTTATAAAATATGAGACATATTTGTGTTATATGTCGGCTTTATTTATGATACAAGTGTGCTTCATAAATAAAATGATTTGACCATATGCCTACTGACCTACGTATTAAGAAATCTACTCGAGCTTTGTTGGATGCCAGCTTTGCTGTGTTATTAAACAACCCTCATGCGAGTATAAGCGAAATTGCTAACCAAGCAGGTGTCGGGCGTGCCACCTTGTATCGTCATTACCCTGCGCGTGAGAGTTTGATACAAGCTTTGGCGGTGGAGTCTTTGTCGATTATTGGTGATGCTTTGCTGCCCATCCGTGAGCGAGGGGACTCGGGCATGAAGGCCATGCAAGGGATGCTTCAGGCTTTGTTGCCCTTAGCTCAAAGGTATCATTTTTTACAGATGATTTGGACTGTTGCCGAGCTGGACCGTGACGTGTGGCAACATTATGAGACACAGGTAGCATGGGTTACCGAGTGGGTAAGCCAAGGACAAATTGCAGGTGAAATTAATCCGGCCTTGGATGTTAGCTGGGTAGTCTCTGTGGTGGATAGCATGCTTTATAGTGCTTCATGGCTCATAGCACAGGAAGGTATGAGCCAGCAGAAAATGCTACAACAAATGCAGTTAACACTGGCAACCGGCATAGCGGCCCAGGCCGTTACTGCTGATTAGTTGCACTCTAAGCCAAGAAAAAACTCAGAAAAGTAAGGCTCATTCTGGAAATTCGTATTCCGAGTGCACGCTAACTAGGTTGAGAATGGTAGCGCCGGGGTATGACTGGTAAATAGTGTCATAGGCTTCGACACGATTTTTGGCATAGATAGAGATGGACTTACAAATTCCCTGTACTGCGTAATTCACAAAGTATTTCATACGACTGTCCTCTTTCGGTTTGATAGCTAGCCTTGGCCAGCTACCTATAAGTAGTTACTATAGTTCATAAAAATTTAT
>DPHB01000001.1:48178-49015 GCA_003521845.1 Oceanospirillaceae bacterium
AAAATTTATGGGATAACTGTTACTTATATATCAGTTAAATTGATGTATTATCTTGTATGGATTAATATTGACTTAAGTGATGTTATTATTGGGCTAAATAATATGCCGCCTCTAGAGAAAACTATCTCTCTCAAGCAACTTAGAATTTTCGCAGCAGCCGCCCAAACAGGCAGTTTCATTGGTGCTGCCAGTCAATTGCACCTTAGTCAGCCGGCGATATCTATGCAGATGGCTAAACTCGCTGAAATCACCGAATCTGAGTTGTTCAGAAAAATAGGACGCCAGCTTGAGCTAACTGCGGCTGGTGAGTTATTGTTATCTTATGTGCAAAATATACTCGATCAGCTGGAAGAGGCGGGTGAAGCTTTGGATGCATTACACGGTATGCGCAGGGGCACTATTCGCTTAGCAATTACAACCACAGCACGTTATTTTATTCCCCAATTGGTTAAGCGCTTTAATGATCAGCACAGTGATATTGAAGTACAAATGGAAGTGGTCAACCGCTCGCAAGTGGTGGAATACCTAGCACAAGGTTCTATTGATATAGCCATCATGGGGCGCCCCCCTAAACGTATTAATGTACAAAGTGAAGTATTTGCCGAACACCCTTATGTGCTCATCGCCCACCCGCAGCACCCGCTAGCTAAGCAAAAAGGTATATCGCCTAGCGATATTGCTAACGAAATATTTCTCAAGCGCGAAGACGGTTCTGGTACTCGCAAGTTAATGAATTATTTTTTGTCGAGTAATGATATTGATTCGCCTCGTGGTCACGTGGTAGGCGGCAATGAATCTATTAAGCAGTCGGTTATGGCAGGGTTTGGGATTGCCTTT
>DPHB01000001.1:49133-50154 GCA_003521845.1 Oceanospirillaceae bacterium
TCCATAAAGCAGTCGGTAATGGCCGGCTTAGGCATTGCCTTTATGTCGCGCCATACCATAAGTCATGAGATGGCCAGTGGCAGGCTAGTGGTGCTGCAAGTAAAAAACTTACCTATTATTCGTACTTGGAATTTATTGCGCCCAGCCAATAAATCCACCAGTTTAGCAACTGAGGCACTGGTTGAATTTATCAAAACAGAAGCCCCAGCCGAAGTAGAGGCGCTGTAAGTGGATTGCTTGGTAAGTGGTTAATTGTCAGCGCTAAAGTCATGCAAGGCGCATAGCCACTGTCATCGTTTCGCCAGGCAGCAAGGCCTGATGTTAACTATGAGAGTCCTTGGCTAGACAGGTATTTGAGCATTAAATACTTGGCTCGCTGGCTATCNNCTTTATGTCACGTCATACTATAAGTCATGAATTGGCTAGTGGCAGGCTGGTGGTGTTAGAGGTGAAAAATTTGCCTATTATTCGTACCTGGAATTTACTACGTCCAGCCAATAAACCAGCTAGTTTGGCAACAGAGGCGCTGGTTGAATTTCTTAAAGCTGAAGCTCCTGCTGAAGTTGATGCGCTTTAAGTTGGTTGAGTGGTAAGGCATTGACTAGCTGAGTCCTTGGCTAGATAGGTATTTAATTAATAAATACTTGGCTCGCTGGCTATCGATGCCAGCGGGGTTTAAAGCGCCGCGTAACCAGATACCGTCAATTAGGGCAGCTATAGTGGCTGCCACATCTGTCGCCTGGTCGGGGGGCAGAACTTTCTTTAGTTCAAAACGTAGGTGAGAAACTAAGCGTTTCTCATTAATGCGTTGTAAACGAAAGAGGGTAGGTTCATGCATGGCATGATCCCAAAAGGCTAGCCAGGTTTTGGTAACCCGGGATTCAACTTGGCTAGGGTCAAAGTTGCCATCGATGATAGCTATAATTCTGGCTACTACATCGTCTGACTCCAATTTGCGTAAACGCAGTTGTACGGCGGCTTGTAACTGTTGTAAAACGTGCTTCATAGTGGCTTCTAGCAA
>DPHB01000001.1:50377-72797 GCA_003521845.1 Oceanospirillaceae bacterium
GCACCAATCATGGCCACGCTGGCCTTGTGTAGTCCGACTCTATCCACTACCTGCATAGTCGCTTCAATGAGTTGTGCACTACGGATGGCTTTCATTCCTAGTTTTGGCAAGCTTTCAATTCCTTTCTGCAATTGTTGTCTATGATACCTAGGCTTGGGTTTATTTTGAACAGTCATTTAATAAAAACTAGTTTTAATATTGACCTGATGATGTAGCAAAGATTATTATTGAACAGTTATTCAATAAAAGAAATTAGAGGGTATGGTATGGTCTCCTATGATTACATCATTGTTGGTGCTGGTTCTGCCGGTTGTGTGTTGGCAAACCGCTTGACGGAATCGGGTCAGCATCAGGTATTGCTATTGGAAGCAGGTGGCTCTGATAAGAGTATCTTTATCAAGATGCCCACGGCCTTGTCTTACCCCATGAATACGGAGAAGTACGCTTGGCAGTACCACAGCCAAGCAGAGCCTGGATTAGATGGCCGCGAGATGCATTGCCCTAGGGGTAAGGTTATGGGGGGCTCGTCTTCCATTAACGGTATGGTTTATGTGCGTGGTAATGCCATGGACTATGAACAATGGCGCGAACTGGGTTTAGACAACTGGGGATATGCTGATTGCTTGCCTTATTTTCGCAAGTCCGAAACCTGGTCCAAAGGTGGTGATGCCTATCGTGGAGCCGATGGACCTGTGGGTACTTGTGCCGGCAATGACATGCAGTTAAACCCCTTGTACCAAGCCTTTATCGATGCTGGCCAGGAAGCAGGGTACCCCTATACTGCAGACTACAATGGCTATCAGCAAGAAGGCTTCGGTAGTATGCAAATGACGGTGCAAGATGGCGTACGAGATAGTACCTCACGGGCGCATATTGATAAGCTTGGAAAACGTCCTAATGTAACTATTCTGCGCAAGGTGCAGGTCGAAAAAGTGCTACTTGAAGGTAAGCGAGCCGTGGGTGTGCAGTTTACTCAGGGCGGCCAAAGCCAGTCGGTAAACGCCCAATTAGAGGTGATACTTAGTGCCGGTTCTGTGGGTTCGCCACAGCTATTACAAGTATCCGGTATCGGCGACGCAGAGGTATTAGACAAGGCAGGTGTGGCCACGGTGCATCACTTACCTGGCGTGGGTAAAAACTTGCAAGATCACTTGGAGGTATATTTCCAATATCGATGCAAGCAACCTATTTCTCTTAACAGCAAGCTCAATTATTGGCAGATGTTCTTAATTGGCGCGCGTTGGATATTACGTCGCGACGGTCTCGGTGCAACCAACCATTTTGAATCCTGCGGTTTTATTCGTTCACGGGCAGGCTTGGCGTGGCCCAACATCCAATACCACTTTTTGCCCGCGGCCATGCGTTATGACGGTCAAGCGGCGTTTGATGGGCACGGTTATCAGGTGCACGTAGGGCCCAATAAACCAACTAGCCGAGGGCATGTTCACATAACCAGTGACAAGGCCAGTGATGCACCAGAAATTCTGTTTAATTATATCGGTACCGAAGAAGACAAGCAGGATTGGCGCGACACCATTCGTTTAACCCGTGAAGTGCTCAATCAGCCGGCTTTGGACCGCTATAAAGGTGATGAAATTCAACCGGGTATGACTATTGAAAGTGATGAAGATATTGATACTTGGGTCAAAGCCAATGTGGAAAGTGCTTATCACCCGTCATGCACCTGCAAGCTAGGCACCGATGATGACCCTATGGCCGTATTGGATGATCAATGCCGTGTGCGTGGTATGGAAGCACTTCGCGTGGTGGATTCGTCTATCTTTCCAACGATCCCTAACGGCAACCTCAATGCCCCCACTATCATGGTGGCAGAAAAAGCCGCTGATATGATCTTGGGTAAACAAGCAATGAAAGATGTAGAGGCTAACTATTGGCAAGATGAGCAGTGGCTAACTCGTCAGCGCCCGGGCACAGCCAAAAGGCCCATGTAAGTCGGACACACCGTGTAGGTCGGACTTCAGTCCGACATGGTGCCTGTTTTGTCGGGTTAAAACTGGATTTACACCTTGTTGGGTTAAAACCCGACCAATGTATTCTTTTTGTAGGAATGAATTATGCAACCTAATTTCTTAATCTTAATGGTCGATCAGATGAGCGGCCCTTTACTAGACTCCGACATGATCGACCACCTGCATATTCCCAATATGCGTAAGCTCATCGATAAGGGCGTCAAGTTTAATAATTGTTACACGCCAAGCCCTTTGTGTACGCCTTCTCGTGGTAGCTTTATGACAGGGCAACTACCTTCTCGCAACGGTATTTATGACAATGCTGCTGAGTTTAAGGCGACTACGCCAAGCTTTGCCCATTATCTGCGTGATATGGGCTATCAGACGGCTTTGAGCGGTAAGATGCACTTTGTTGGCCCCGATCAGTTACATGGCTTTGAGGAACGTCTTACCACGGATATTTATCCCGCCGATTTTGGTTGGACTCCAGACTGGGAAAAGCCTTTAGAGCGCGTGGACTGGTGGTATCACAATCTAAGCTCTGTGACCGAAGCCGGTATTGCGGAAATTAGTAATCAGTTGGAATTTGATGATGAAGTTGCTTACAACGCCAAGCTTAAGTTGTATCAATACGCCCGTCGCGTTGATACTCGTCCGTTTTGCCTGTGCGTGAGCTTCACTCATCCTCACGATCCTTACGTTTCTCGCCAGCAGTTTTGGGACTTGTACGATCATGACAAGATTCCTATGCCACAGGTGTCAGACATTGGCTACGATAATCAGGACCCGCACTCTCAGCGCTTATATGAGGCGGTGGATTACACCCAGTTTGATATCCAAGAAGAAGACATACGTAATGCCCGCCATGCCTATTTTGCCAATATCAGTTACTTAGATGACAAGATGGGCGAAATATTGGCTGTACTAGAGCAAACGGACTTAGCTGACAACACGCAAATCATTCTGTGTGCCGATCATGGTGACATGTTGGGTGAGCGTGGCCTTTGGTATAAGATGAGCTTCTTTGAGTACTCTTGCCGTATCCCACTAGTGGTCACCGCACCAGGCAAGTTCCAAGCAGGTGAGGTGAATACGCCAGTGAGCAACTGTGACATCTTACCGTCACTCATAGATCTAGCCGGTGGTGACCCTACCTCTTTGGCATGTGATATCGATGGCCAGAGCTTTGTTGAGCTGGCCTCAGGTAATGAAGATCCAGCACGCCGCACCTATTCAGAATACTGTGCAGAAGGCTCAGTAGGCCCTATGGTGATGATTCGCCAGGCCGATTATAAGTTTAACTATTGTGAAGCTGATCCTTTGCAGTTGTTCAACCTAAAAGATGATCCATTGGAAATGCACAACCTGGCTGAACTGCCCGAGTATGAGGATCTGGTGGCGCAATACACCAATGAGGTACAAGCAGGTTGGGATTTTGCACGCTTTACTGCCGAAGTAAAACAGAGCCAGCGCTCCCGTACGCTAGTGGATAGGGCGAACCGCCAAGGCACCTTTGCATCTTGGGATTATCAACCACAAATAGACGCTAAACAGCGCTATATGCGTAACCACTTAGATCTGAATGTATTGGAAGCCAATAGCCGCTACCCTAAGCCTGATAAATAAATCCGTCATTGCGAATGAAGTGAAGCAATCTCTTCAAGCTGGCACTGCGCCTGACGGAGATTGCCACGGTGCTGCGCACCTCGCAATGACGTTTTGATTGTAACAAATCAGGCAGGTTGTTGTTCTAACCACTCTATAAAAGCCATCACTTCTGGTTTTTCTAGACTGCGTTTAGGGTAGTTTAAATAGTAGCTTTGGCGTAGCGGTAAGGTCAAATCTATGGGGTTGATTAAGGTCTTGCTACGCAATTCTTGTTCAATAAAGCTATGCTGCCCTAATAATAAGCCTTGGCCTTGTACCGCTGCCTCAATGGCCATGCTAGAGAGGTTGAAATGGGGGCCGCTCACATCAGGTTTTGGTGCCACGTTTGCTGCTTCAAACCAATTGTCCCAATCGGGCAGATCACGGTTCTCATGGCCCCAGTCGATGGTGATTTTGGGTAATTCCATCAAGGCACCTAGGTCCGATGGATTGGATAATTTCGTCAGTAAAGCTGGGCTAGCCACTAAGGACAACTTGTCGGTAAACAACAGAGTTTTGTGAACTCCTTGATAACCTTGCTTGCCAAAACTGATACACATGTCCGAGGCAGACTGGCTAAAATCCACCTTGGAATGGCTAGCGACTACACGTATTTCTGTACCCAGGTGCATTTCCATCCATTGGCGTACTCTAGGCATTAGCCACTTGGAAGCCACAGAGGAGAGGGCGGTGATAGTAATGATATGCTGTTGACGAAAAGTATCCAGTTGCTTTTGACCAAGGCGTAGGGTTTCTAATCCCTGGTTTATGGCAGACAAGTAATGGTGACCTGCATGAGTCAACTTTACCCCCGTTTTGGACCTCACAAATAGGCTTAAATCTAAGTGTTTTTCGAGCAACCGCATTTGCTGGCTAATGGCGGCAGGAGTGACAAATAGCTGTTCCGCGGCGGCGCTAAAACTGCCTTGCTGAGCGGCAGCTTCAAAAGCAAGAATTGACTTCATCGGTGGTAGTGGTGTTTTTTTCATAAAGTCTATATTTAAGAGTTTCTTAAAGATAAGGTAAAAATATATCACTATTCAGTAGTCTATGCATTAGCTAGTCTAACAGTTCACTAAAATAGATTTGGAATCAACCCTATGCATTTTACCGACGTTGTGGAATTGGATAACTACCCCATTACTGATCCGGCTTATATCAAAGGCTGCAAAGAGCGTTTTGATGAAGCAGGCGTATTGGTGTTGGATCAGTTTATTAGTCCCCAAGCTTTGAGCCGTATTGTCGAAGAAGGCGTTAGTAAAAAAGATCAGGCGTATTTTGCTCAAGGTACTCATACGGTGTACCTGCGACCAGTTGATCCAGAACTATCTCTTGATCATGCACGTAACCGTCAGGTTGTTTCCTCCAAGGGTTTGATTGCTGACAATGTTATCGATGCGGACTCACCTCTGCGTACATTGTATGATGCCCCCATGTTTCGCGAGTTTCTTGCTCAAGTTTTGGGTGAGGAAAAACTGTATAACTACGCCGATGACGTAGGTTCTATTAACTTGCATTATGCTGGCGAAGGGCAAGAGTTAGGTTGGCATTTTGATGAATCTTCTTTTGCTATCACGTTAATGATCCAAAGGCCCGAAGCAGGCGGTGAATTTGAGTATGTTACGCGTCTTAGAAACTCCGAAACCGGCGACATGAATTATGCCGGTGTGGACGATGTGCTAGATGGCAAAACAGCCGTTAAAAACCTCAAGGCTGATGCTGGCACCTTGGCCATGTTTCGTGGTCGTAACGCTATCCATCGCGTCACTCCCACAGAAGGTACAAGAGACCGCATGCTAGTGGTTTTTGCCTATAACAACCAACCAGGCATAGCCTTGTCGGAGGCCTCTCGTAAGACGTTCTATGGTGATGCTTAGGCGTGTTTCACCTCAATAAAGGTGTCGTTGTAGCAGGCACCATCGCCAATGTCGGTGCGTAGGTCTGCGGGAATAAGCGCATTGGCCGTAAGGCCCGTGTCACTGGTGCAGCGCCATGTGCCTTTAGGGCTGTAGACGACACCTGGCTGAACATGGTCGGAGATTCTCACCGCAAAGGTGACTTCGGCAAGGTCATTCCAGCCCACTACCTTATCGCCATTGGCTAGCCCGCGTGCTTGGGCATCGGCTGGGTGCATTTCCAGCTCTTCTTGCGTGCTGGAATCTTCATGGTGTCCGAAGGTGGAGTTGATGCGCTTATCCGAACTCGGTGTTATTAGCAGCAAAGGTAAAGGCCTTGCGGTTTCTTGATAACGTGGTACTCCGCAACCAAACTTGGCTTCCAATTCGGCATCATATAGATGAATCTTACTATCTTCTGTTGCTGGCATGACAGTGTTGCACAAGATAGACTCTTGGCCATCTTTGGTCATGAATATGGCTTGCTCAGTGGACATCTGGCTAGGTGGCTGGTCTTTGAACACTGGATTGCTGGCATCCATAGACATGTTGATTAACTGCTCATCGGCAGCGGTAAAGTCTTCGCCAGTAAAACCAAATTTTGCTGCTAAGCGGCGGAATATTTCTGTGTTGGGTAAGCTTTCACCCACACAAGGAATCACAGGTTCTGCTCTTTGTATGTAGTTGTGGCCGTAGGCACCATAGATATCATGGTGCTCAAAATGGCTAGCGGCAGGCAAAATAACATCACACATGGCCATACTGTCGGTCATGGCTAAATCAATGCCCACACTAAATACATCTTCTTGTTGTAAACCTTTGATCATGGTGGCTTGATCGGGGTGCACCGCAATAGGGTTATGGTTATAAATAACCAGTGCCTTAAGAGGGATTTTCATGTTTTTGTCGAGCAGCTTCTTACCTATGTCGATGATGTTTAAGGTGCGAGTGTTGGGCTTGATAAGATGACTTTGTTGCAAGTTGGCTCGAGTTCTAGGTGCAAGCTTGCCTGAATTGCCAATAATGCCGGCGCCAAGGCGGCCATGATTACCAGTCAATGCTTGTAATGCAAAGGCCGCACGAGTGCTAGAACCACCGTTGCGCGTGCGTTCTAAACCAACACCGGTTCCTACAGACACCTCAGTGGCTGTTTGGTAGAGATCGGCAAAGGCATGGAATTCTTCGCTAGAAAGTCGGCAAAGGTTTACTACGTCTTCAATAGTGTATTTTCTTGCTTCGCTCATAAAGGCATCAAAGCCCGTAGTCCATTGCTTAACAAAGGCCATATCCAAAGCATCACGGCGTTCTAGTTCTGCCGCTAGTGCCATGGCCAAAACCACATCGCTACCTGGATAAACGGCCAGGTGCAGGTCTGCCTTGGTGGCGGCCATGATGCGCTTTGGGTCGACGATAACCAGTTTGGCACCTTGTTGTTTGGCTTTGTTGATTTCCCGCATCAGGTGCAGGTTGGACACGGTAACGTTTATACCCCAAATAACAATAAGATCAGAATGTTGGGCCTGATGTGGGGGCATGCCTGGGCAAGGACCATAGAGGCTATCATAGGCCTTGCTTGACGTGCCGGCACATAGCGTCCCACGGTCCAACTGCGAGGCACCCAATTGATTGAAAAAACGCATATCCATGGAACCGCCACCTAGCTCACCATGAGGTCCTGCATAATTAAGTGGTGCCACGCTTTGCGGACCATGTTTATCAATGGCGGCTTGCAAGCCCGCATGCACTAGGTCTAGGGCCGTGTCCCAACTAATGGCTGCATATTGCCCAGAGCCTTTGGGGCCGGTACGGCGTAGAGGCTGAGTTAAGCGCTGGTTACCATGAATTAGGTCAGGATAATAACGAGTGACCTTGGTGCACACTTTACCCGCGGTGAAAGGGTTGGCGGTGGAACCTTTTACTTCAAGGATTTGTTCATTAGCCACTGTTACACTCAAACTACAGGTATCTGGGCAATCAAGAGGGCAAACACTGGCGAGGGTTTTTGTTTCTATAGCTTGATTCATAGTCGAGTCCTTGAGCAATACGCAGGCATAGGTAAAAACTGGTATGAGTATACTAGGCCATACTTTAAGTATTCGAAATAACCAGTTTTGGTGTTTTTGATGTATTTGGTGGGACCAATATATGGAAAGGGGATACTATTCAAATTAATTGATGTATATTCCTTGTTGCGCAATAGGGAATTTTGCTATCATGAGGTCATCAAAATGATTAAAAGCTTTCAACATAAAGGCTTGGAAAAATTTTTTACTAAGGGTAGCCTCGCTGGAATTCAGGCAATTCATGCTACAAAAATTCAAGATAGGTTAGCTTTCTTGCACGCTGCCTCAGTAGTTGAAGATATGGACAAGCCTGGTTATCGATTACATGCACTAAAAGGTAGGTTGAACGGGCATTGGGCTGTCAATGTTAGTGGTAATTGGCGCATTGTTTTTAAATTTGAAGATGGCAATGCTTATATTGTGAACTACGAGGACTATCACTAATGAATCTACAACAGCATAATCCACCCCACCCAGGGGAACTGATTTACCGTACTTATATTGAACCGTTCAACGACATTACGGGCAATATGATTGCTGATCAGCTTGGTGTGGCTCGTAGTACTTTCAGCCGCTTGTTGACAGGCAAGGCAGGCATTTCTCCAGAAATGGCCATCAGACTTTCTAAAGTATTAGGCAGTACTGCGGAAAGCTGGCTAACCCTACAAGAAAGCTATGACTTGTGGAAAGCGCGAAGATATGTAGATACCAAAGACCTAGAGCGTATAGATTTTAATGAGGTTGCATAAGGGTTACCCTGCAACCTGATTGATGTCTAACTCTGATTTAGCTACGCAGTTCGCCCACTAAACGCTGCAGGAACCCCATGCATTGTTCAAGCTGCTGCCCATGAATAAATTCATCGGGCTTGTGGCCTTGTTCCATGCTGCCGGGACCACATACCACGGTGGTGATGTTGAGCATATTGCTGAATAGGCCACCTTCGGTACCAAAGTTAATCTTGATATCCGTGTCGTGGCTGTCGGCTAGGCGGCGCATGAGGGCCACTATGTCGGTGTTCTCGGGCGTTTGTAGGCCTGGGTATTCCGATAGCACACGTGTTTCAATACCGCAGTCAGCATGTTTGGCTTGCATTTCCTCGCGCAGACCTTGTAGGAAGGCTTCAAAGTCTTGTAGCAGTTGCTGCGGATCTTCTTTGGCGATGTTGCGAATTTCAAAACGCAGTTGGCACAAATTAGGCACGATATTTAGGGCTGTACCGCCATTGACGGTGCCTGTGTGCACGGTAGTGAAAGGTGGTGAAAAGGTGTCCTGGAAAGGGCCGTTTTGCTCCTTGTCCAAGGCCAGGTTTTCTAAATAGTGAATAATGCGCGCAGCGTAGTTCACAGCGTTAACACCGGCTGGTGCCATACCAGAATGGCATTCTTTGCCACGTACTGTTACTTCTAGTGCCACCTTGCCCTTGTGAGCCGTCACCACTTCCATGCTGGTAGGTTCACCAATCACACAGGCTGCAGGGCGGTGAGGGTGGCTTTGCATGCGTTCAATAAGGTGGCGCACGCCAACACAACCAATCTCTTCATCATAAGAAAAAGCGAGATGAATAGGTTGGCTTAATGGCTGTTTCACCATCTCTGGTACCGCGGCCAAGACGCAAGCTAAAAATCCTTTCATGTCGGTGGTGCCACGGCCATAGTAACGGCCATCTTCTAGGCTTAGTTGGAAGGGATCTTTGGTCCAATTTTGGCCAGTTACCGGCACTGTGTCTGTGTGTCCAGAGAGCATGACGCCACCGTCAATATCGGGGCCGATAGTGGCAAACAAGTTGGCTTTAGGCAGTTCTGGGTCGTGCACTAGGTCACTGCTAACACCATGCTCGCCAAGGTAGTCTTGGATAAACTGCATAAGCGGCATATTGCTATTGCAGCTAGTGGTATCAAAGGCAATAAGTTTGTCTAGCAGCGCAATAGCGCTAGCGGTGGCAGTAGTGGTGGCAGGTGAAGCAGACATGATGATTATTCGTCTCCAGGTACGCCGTAGGATTCTGAGTTGGCAGGGTCTAAGGCACGGGTAATATAGGCCTGCATTTGTGGCTGGTAGTTTTCCCATACCATGCGTAGTTCGCCAATAGGGGAGATATGCCAGTCTACACGTAGGTCCACGATCGGCCACTCCGGCTCACCGTAAACCAGCACGCCGGCAGAATGGACTGGGCCCATTTCGCCCCCAGCGACTAAGCCAGCTTCAAGCGCCGCAATAAGGCGCTCGGCTAGGTGGCCCTTTGAGCTTTCGAAATGATCCACCATGGCCTGAGGTACTTCTGTGTTGGCCAGCAGGTTACCCATGGCCAAGCAGTTGTTGCCAGTGGCCGTAGCGAAAATGCCCAGGGCTTCGTCACCAGAGAACACAGCACTGCTGCCATCTTTGCTTAGTACGCCTAATTGACGCCAATTGATATTGTCTTCCGCCGCTTGCAGCTGGGCCATGGCTTGCTCGGCAGAAGCACCATTTTTGAGCATGTCTAAACCCATAGGGCCAAGATTGGGGTTGGTGATGTTTTGTGTTAAACATACGCCCGTATCACTGGCTGCAAAGGCGCAGCGACTAGTAACACAAATGCTCGAAGAAGTGATCACGCAGCCCACTAGGCCGGTATCAGGACATACACCTGCTACAGAAAATGTCATGGTTTGATTCCTTTTATACTTTTATCTTAGTGGCTTAGGCTTGGTCGTCTGGAATAACGGCGATAATGTCAATTTCCATCAACCATTCTGGTTGTGCTAGGGCCTGTACGACGATGCCGGTCGAAATAGGAAATACACCTTTAAACCACTTGCCGGTTTCTAGATATACCGCTTCACGGAAACGTGGGTCGGTGATGTAGGTGGTGGTTTTAACCACATGGCTTATGTCTGAACCGGCTTCCTTTAATAGTTGGTCTACATTTTTCATGGCTTGTGCTGCTTGTGCACCTGGGTCGCCAAGACCAATTAAGTTACCATCAAAATCTGTGCCTACTTGGCCACGTACATACACAGTATTGCCAGCGCGTACGGCTTGGCAAAGGTCGTTATCTAACACCTGATTGGGGTAGGTGTCCTTGGTGTTAAACATGCGGATGCGAGTGTGGGTTGGCATGGCGAATTCCTTGGCAAGTTGAACTATCAAAATAGCGCTCTAGGGTATGAATAAACTAGGTATTAGTAAAATAGTATTAAAATTACTTAAGCATAGGAAAAACCTATTCAGGCTGTTATGCTGTGCTCAATTCCTATTGTTTGTCGGGTAGATCATGCTATGCAATTAACATTAAAGCAACTGCGTTACTTCGTTTGCGCCGGTGAAAATGCCAGCGTTACCAAAGCCGCCAAAGCCATGTTTGTCAGCCAGCCTTCTATTTCCTCTGCCATCTTGCACATCGAAGAGCAAACAGGTTTGGATCTATTTATCCGCCATCATGCCCAAGGCCTTTCTTTGACCCCATCCGGTCAGCGCTTTATGTTGAAGGCCAAACAGCTGTTAGAAGAAGCGGATAACCTAGGCAAATTTGCCACTTCCCTAACGGAATCGATCAGCGGTAGCCTACGTTTTGTTAGCCTACCCACCTTTGCACCGATTATTCTACCTAGCGTGATGCGCCAGTTTAGGGACCTGTACCCGGACGTACATTTGCACTGTGACGAGGCCGACCAAGAAAAGATCCTAGCAGGTCTGCTAGAAGGCCGTTATGAATTTGCGGTTACCTACGATCTGCAAGTGCCCGCCGAGCTGGAATTTACCCCAATCACTGAATTTCCACCCTATGTACTGTTGCCAAGCGATCACCCCTTAGCCACGGCAACGGCGGTAAGCATTGAGCAGTTGGCAGAACATCCCATGATCCTCTTGGATTGGCCCATGAGCCGAGATTATTTCTACTCTTTGTTCCTTTCCCAAGGCGTGGAGCCCAATATTGCCTATCGTGCCAATTCCTTAGCCATGGTGCGGGGGTTGGTTGCCAATGGCCTGGGCTACGCCTTGTTTAACACCCCTTTAGCCAGCGATACTAGCCTTGATGGTCACAAGATCGTCATGTTGCCACTGACGGGTTCCCCCCATCCAACCCGCCTAGGAGTTGCCACCCTCAAAGACGTGCGCAGCACCCCAGCCGCCAATGCCTTCATTGACAAACTGCGCACCCAATTAATGTAACAATACGTAAATACACCTGGCACTTTGGGGTCTGACCCTAAAAAAAGGGGGCTATAACCCCTTGGGGTTATTTTTAAAACTGGTCGCTTGCGGCATTCTGAGGCTCATAATAAGAGAGTTCACAGGAGACTGGTTTTGACCGATCAGCATCAAGCCGCGATCGACGTGCGCAATGTAGTGAAGAAGTTTGGCAATTTCACTGCCTTAGAAAACGTTTCTTTAACTATTCGTGACAATGAGTTTTTTACCCTGCTTGGCCCATCTGGCTGTGGCAAGACTACCCTGTTACGTTCTATTGCCGGATTCGAGCAGGTGACCGATGGCGAGATTCAGCTGTTTGGCGACGACATAGCCGACTTGCCACCCAATAAGCGCCCCATTAATACCGTATTTCAAAACTACGCTTTGTTCCCTCATATGAGCATTTTGGAAAACATCATGTTTGGCGTAGAAATGCGTGGTAATGACAAGGCAGTGGCACGCACGCGAGCCGGCGAAATGTTGGAGCTGGTGCAGCTTAGTCAGTTTGCCCAGCGTAAGCCGTCACAGCTTTCAGGTGGCCAGCAGCAGCGTGTGGCCTTGGCCCGTGCCTTGGCACCGCAGCCACGGGTACTCTTGCTGGATGAACCCTTGTCTGCTCTTGATTTGAAATTGCGTAAGGCTATGCAGTTGGAACTCAAGGCTATGCAGCGCGAAACGGGGATCACCTTTATCTTTGTTACCCACGACCAAGAAGAAGCCCTAACCATGTCGGACCGTATCGCTGTTATGTCAGACGGTAAGGTGCAGCAGCTTGGTGGCGCACGAGATATCTACGAAACGCCCGACAATGTATTTGTTGCTGACTTTATCGGTGAAACTAATCTACTGAAAATCACCGTCGATCAGATCATTGATGGCCGTGCCCACTGCCAACTTGGTGGCGGCCATAAGCTGACTTGTAATGAAGTCCAAGGTATCGGTGTGGGCACTCAGGTGCATTTGTCAGTACGTCCAGAGCGCTTGTTCTTGTCTACCCAGCCATTTGAAGAAGAGAGCATGGCGGCTACTGTCATTGAGAATATTTACGTCGGAACCGACGTACAGTCTATTGTACAGCTCAACGATGGCCCTAAGATGACCATCCGTACCCAGAATTCAGAACTAGGTAATAAGGCCGTTTTTGACCTGGGTACCAATGTGTTTGTTAGCATGGAGGCGGGTGCTGCGCGCCTGTTGCATGACTAATGGCTGGCGCTAACATCAAAAGTGGCATTGCCACGGATACTTACGCTAAGGAACGCTATTGGCTGCTGTTGCCGTCTTGGGCAGTGTTGCTTATTTTTATTGTTGTGCCCGTTGCCATCATGATGGTGTATTCGTTTTTGACCAAAGAATTCCGTGGTGGGGTGATATGGGAATTTTCCATGGCCGCTTACGATCAGTTCTTCTTTGATCGTGGTTTGTTTGGCGATGAACCGGCCAAGATTGAATGGACCTACCTCAACATCTATTGGCGTTCTATCTGGCAGGCCGGTTTGGCTACCATCTTTAGCTTGGCCATTGGTTTTCCTACGGCTTATTTTATCGCTACCCGGGATGCCAAGGTGCGCCCCATCTGGGTCTTTCTTATTACCATTCCTTATTGGGTCAACTTGTTGATTCGTACGGTTTCTATGAAGTTTTTGTTGCGTGATAACGGCCCTTTGAACAGCTTTTTGCAGATGCTGGAAGTGATCGAAGAGCCCTTGCATATCATCAATACCAACCTGGCGGTGCAGCTAGGGCTGTTCTATAGCTACCTGCCGTTTATGGTGCTGCCAATTTATGCCGCTATCGAACGTTATAACTTTAGCCTTAGCGAAGCCGCTGCTGACTTGTATGCCAGCAAGTGGCAAACCCTCAGATATGTAATTTTGCCTACGGTGAAACCCGGTGTTATCGCCGGTTGCATCTTGGTTTTTGTACCTTCCATGGGGGCTTTCTTGGCACCGGATCTATTGGGAGGAGCAAAGAACTTTATGATTGGCTCTTTGATTGAGGAGCAGTTTAAAGGCAATGCTGGCAACTGGCCCTTTGGCGCTGCTGCTTCGATGATTTTGTTAACTATGGTGCTGATCATACTGATGGTCTTTTCGCGTCAGCAGTCTAAGGCGCAGGAGGCATAATCATGGCGACTAAGAACTTTGATTTACGCTCTTATAAAGGCTTCCGCTTTTTGACCATCCTGTGTTTGGTCATTCTGTATGCCCCGCTGGTCATCGTGACTATTTATAGTTTTAACGACTCCAAGTCTATCACCATCTGGGAAGGGTTCTCGTTCCGTTGGTACATCGATATGTTCAGCGGGCCGGAGTCGGCCAAGTTTAAGTTGGCCGCATGGAATTCTTTTGTTATCGCTATTGCCGCGGCCACCATTGCCACGACCATAGCCACCTTGTCGGCCACCAGCTTGGTGCGTGGCGGTATGTTCCGTACCCGTACCTTGTCCTTGGGGTTAATTAGCTTGCCCTTGATGGTGCCAGAGATTGTCACTGCCGTGGCTACCTTGATCTTCTTCAATACCATTGGTTTTGATCGTGGCTTGTTAACTATCGTTATTGCCCACATCGTGTTTTGTATTCCTTTTGCTTACTTGCCTATTGCGGCACGTATGCAAGGCATTGAAGACAGCTATGAACAGGCCGCTCAAGACCTATACGCAAGCAAATTTCAAACCTTCACCAAGATCCTTATGCCCTTGATGATGCCGGGTATTATTTCCGGTTTTCTGTTGGCGTTTATCGTGTCTTTGGATGATTTCATTATTACCAACTTTGTCAAAGGTGCTGGGGTCGAAACCCTACCTACTGCTATCTTTGGTTCGGTAAAACAGGGCATTAAGCCCAACATTATGGCCATTTCCACAGCGCTGCTTGCGGTGTCGGTGATGTTCGTGACCTTAAGTTATTTTGTCTCTAAGTCAGAGCAAAAAGATTGATCAGCTAATCAGGAGAAAACAATGAAAACAATGCTGAAATCCATAACTGCTGCAGTTGCCCTAAGTGTAGCGGCCGACGCAGCAATGGCCCAAGAAGAAGTCGTGGTTTACCATTGGTTTGAATACCTACCACAGTCATTAATTGACAAGTTTACTGCCGAAACTGGCATTAAAGTCACCATGGATACTTATGACTCCAACGAAGCCATGTTGGCTAACTTGAAGGCCGGTGCTATGGGTACCTACGACGTTGCTGTTCCAGGTGACTACATGGTAGATATCATGGTAGGTGAGGGTATGCTTGATACTATTGCTGCTGGTGAACTGAGCAACATGGGCAATATCGAAGACAAGTGGGTTAACGTGTCTTTTGATGATGGCCGTAAGCACTCTATTCCTTATCAGTGGGGCTCCACATCCTTTGCAGTTAATAAGGATGTACATCCAGGCAACGTACACAACACCGACCTACTGTTTAACCCACCAGCGTCCCTATCCGGCAAAATCAACATGTTGGATTCTCAAGGTGATGTAATGGCTTTGGCGGCTTTGCACATGGGTATTCCACAGTGTTCCAACGACCGTGCACAGCTAAAGGCTTTGAACGCAATGCTACAAGGTGCCAAGCAGCACTGGGCGTCGTTCAACTCTGATACCACCAAAGATTTGTTGGTTTCTGGTGATGCCGCTGTAAGCATGATCTGGAACGGATACAGTGCTAAGGCTCGTGCCGAAGGCGCTAACATCGAATACGCCTACCCAGAACAGGGTTTCCTAGTATGGATGGATAACGTTGTTTTGCTAAAAGACGCGCCAAACCGTGCTAACGCCCTGAAGTTCATGGACTTCTTATTAGTACCAGAAAACATTGCGCAAGTTTCTAACTATGCCCAATACGCCGCAGGTGTGAAGAATGTGGGTCCTTTGCTAGGCGAAGAACTACGTACTTCTCCAGAATCCAACCCACGTGACGGTGCGCCAGCCGCATTTGTACAGGCTTGTGATGCGCAAACTCAGGTTGTCTATGATCAGATCTGGACCAATCTAAAGAAGTAAAAATCTCCTAAGTTGCCCGCCATCGGGTAGTTACCTTGATGGCGGGCCTTTTCTAATAGGAACAAAGCAATGACAGCAACCAACATCTATATCAATAGCCAACGTTTGTGGGAACGCCTTATGGACATGGCCGCTATTGGTGCCACGGCCAAGGGTGGTTGTAATCGACAGGCCCTTACAGACCTAGATCGACAAGGTCGCGAGTTGTTTATTGGTTGGTGTAAAGACGCCGGTTGTAGCATCCGTGTGGACCGCATGGGCAACATTTTTGCCCGTCGCGCCGGTTTACAAGACGATCTGCCACCAGTGATCACCGGTAGTCACCTAGATACCCAGCCTACCGGTGGTAAGTTTGACGGTGTGTATGGCGTATTAGCGGGCTTGGAAGTGATTGAATGCCTTAACGATCATCAAATTACTACTCTACACCCCATTGAGTTGGTGGTGTGGACCAACGAAGAAGGCGCTCGCTTCTCACCCGCCATGGTTGGTTCTGGTGTATGGTGTGGCGAATTTAGCGAAGCATACGGTCATGCACGAACTGACAAGCAGGGCGTGACTATTGGCCAAGAATTAGCCCGTACCGGGTTTTTGGGTGACATAGCTGCAGAGCCTTTTGATATAAAGGCGGCCTTTGAACTGCATATTGAGCAGGGCCCTATTTTAGAACAAGAAGAGCTCACCATTGGCGTGGTATCCGGGGTGCAAGGTATGCGTTGGTACGACCTTACTTTAACTGGTCAGCCTTGCCACGCGGGACCTAGTCCAATGACTAGCCGCCGTGATCCATTTATGGCTTTGGGTCCAATTACTCAAGACTTGTATGCCTTAGCAGCAAAACATGCCCCCTGGGCGCGGGTGACCTTTGGTGATATGAAGGTAGCACCTGGCGTGCGTAATACAGTGCCAGAAGAGCTGGTGCTTTGCGTTGATTTACGCCACCCACAAGAAGACGTGTTAACTGAAATGCACGCCGAATTTGAATCTATTATGGCCCGCCGTGGCGAGCAATTTAATATCCACACCCAGATTAGGCAGGAGTGGCATTCACCTGCTGTGGCCTTTAACGATAGCTGTGTTGCCTCAGTGCAACAAGCCGTTGAGACTTTGAGTTACTCCCATATGGCCATGTTTAGTGGTGCTGGACACGACGCTGTTTATGTCAGCCGCGTGGCCCCAACAAGTATGATTTTTATACCGTGCAAAGACGGTATTTCCCATAACGAAGCAGAAGATGCAAAGCCAGCTGATGTAACAGCCGGTGCCAATGTGTTGTTGCACGCCATGCTGCAACAAGCACAAAGCGCATAAATTTAGATAAGGAGCAGTTCCCGTGACAGATCAAAACATCGACATGAAAAAAGTTTGGCAACAAGATAAGGATCACTATGTGCATCCGTGGACGGACTTTTCTACCTTTAAAGAAGAAGGTTCGTTAATCGTTGCCGAAAGCAGTAATGTACATATCACCGATGGTGACGGTAATCGCTATATGGATGGTATCGGCGGCTTGTGGTGTGTCAACGTGGGTTACGGCCGCGAAGAAATCGGCCAAGCCATGGCCGAGCAAGCCACCAAGATGCCTTATTACTCGTCCTTTGGTCACCACACCAGCATTCCAGCGGCACAGTTATCTGCCAAGATTGCCGAATTAGCCCCAGGTGATTTGAACCATGTATTTTATGGTTGTGGTGGTTCCGTGGCCAACGATACCGCCGTACGTATCATTCATTTCTACTTCAACCAACTAGGCAAACCTAGCAAAAAGCAATTGATTTCTCGTGTTGATGCTTACCATGGTAGTACCTACATGGCTATGTCGTTGACGGGTGTGGAATTTGACCACATAGGTTTTGATATTCACCAAGAAATGGTACATCACATCTCTTGCCCTAACGCTTATCGTCGTCCTGCTGGCATGAGCGAAGAAGCATTCTGTGACTCTTTGCTGCAAGAAATGGAAGACAAGATACTAGCAATTGGCCCCGACAACGTGGCGGCTTTCTTTGCCGAGCCTATTATGGGTGCCGGTGGTGTTATCGTGCCACCAAAGGGTTACCACAAGCGTACTCTAGACCTGTGCCACAAGTACGACATGCTTTATGTGTCTGACGAAGTGGTTACTGCCTTTGGCCGTTTAGGCCACATGTTCGCCTCCGAAGCGGAGTTTGATATCGTGCCAGATATGATCGTTTGCGCCAAGGGCCTGACCTCTGGTTACATACCACTAGGCGCTACCATAATGAATAGCAAGGTTTATGATGTGATCAGCAAGCCCCAAGCTGACGGCGCTATGTTTACCCACGGCTTTACCTATTCTGGTCACCCAGTAGCCTGTGCCGCGGGTCTGAAAAACATTGAAATCATGGAACGTGAAAACATCTGCGACCATGTGATGGACGTGGGTGCCTACTTTGAACAGCAGATCCGTGGCTTAGGTGACCTAGACATTGTTGGTGACGTACGTGGCCGCAAGTTTATGATGTGCCTAGAGAACGTGGCAAACAAAGAGACCAAAGAACTGATTGATGCGGCTGCTAAAGTGGGTAATCGTATTGCTGACCACTGTCAGGCCCGTGGTTTGATCGTACGCCCCATTGCGCATATGAACGTGTTATCGCCGCCACTGATATTGACTCGTGATGATGTGGATTTCTTGACCGCCACCTTACGTGAAAGTATTGAAGCAACTACCGCGGATTTGCGTGCTGAAGGATATCTATAGCAAAAGCTAGGGACTGGCTTTTGCCTCGCCAGAGGCAAGTGCCTGTCCCGTCACCTGCTTCATCGGCTGTCCTCATCCTTTTATTGCTCACCTACCAACAAATGCGATAAGCGCGCAAACAATTCCGCCTGGGTGCCTACCTGTAGTTTCTTATACACCTTCTTGCGGTGTATCTTTACTGTTTCGGTAGCAATACCCAGTACTAGCCCGGCTGAGAGGCTGGAATGGCCTTTTAATACCATGGCGGTCACTTGCGCTTCACGCGGCGTGAGAGGGGTGAGATTGGGCAGGCTTGCGCTGTATTTTTGTAGGCGTATATCCAAGGCTTCGGCCGCTTCATGTGGTTGTTCCACAGCTTGGCTTAGGCTTATCTGATGGTTACCGTTTTGGCTTAACAAAGAACATAAAATGATTTCAATATCGGCTAAAAAATGACGCTCTATTTTATTGAATCGCCCCAAGCTGCTGTCGCGCCCAATGGACATGTGAATGGCAGAGCCATCATTGAGTTCTGATATTAAACACAGCTCATCCACCATAGTGCTACCACGGTAATAGCTAAGGTAATACTCACTACGGAAGAAGCGGTCAGGTGCCACGTCTTTTAAAAAGTAAGCGCCAGTTTTAAACGGTTGGGTACAAATTTGATAAAAGGGATCTAGCTGATAAGTATGTGTGAGGTAGTGCTTTTGGTAATGATTGTGCAGGCGTGTGTTGGGTAGCCAAGCATGCAAACAAATGGGTTTGTTTTGTTGTGGGTAGATGGTGACGATCATGTTACTAAATGGCAACTGCGTAAGCAGTAGGCGTCGCAATAGGCGAGGGAAACCATCGTCTTGCAGGCTATTTAGCAATAACGCTGTGGCGCGTGACAACCAGCGCAGATTCTGGCCTGCCATATATAACCCTTAAATCGTTGTAATCGTGGTAGATTCTACCATATAAGGGTTATAAGGAAAGTGTTTTGCTCAGCCAACATAAGGGGACAGGCACTTTTTATCCGCTACGCGAATAAATAAGAGCCAGTCCCCAGATTACTGCACCTAGGGGACTGGCTTTTTGCGCAGCAAAAGTGCCTGTACCCAAAATGCTAGGCAGATTACAGGTTAGGAGTGTTGTTGTAAGTGGACATGTCGCAAGTGGACAGGCACTTTTTATCCGCTACGCGAATAAATAAGAGCCAGTCCCCAGATTACTGCACTTAGGGAACTGGCTTTTTTGCGCAGCAAAAGTGCCTGTCCCTCACTTCCTCCTCAATTCTTTTTGTGCAGTAATAGCACCAGTCCCCTCAACTTAACGCTGCGTAGGGGCGCGATAATCGAAATATTGGCGTTGCGTGGCTATGTGGCCGGCAACATGTTTAGCATCGTGCCATACGCCCCAAATAAAGCTTGAACCACGGCGTGACAACCAAGGTAGGCCAACAAAATAAACGCCAGGCTCAGACGAGACACCGCGTTGGTGTTGGGGTTTACCCTTGTCATCAAAGGCGTCAACCTGCAACCAAGAATAGTCGGTAGAGAAGCCCGTGGCCCAAATGATGGTGGTGATACCGGCTGCGGCTAGGTCCATGTTTAAAATCGGGTTGACCATGCAATCTGGGTCCGCTAGCTTTACACGCGCTGCGGGTTCTTCTGGCAAATCCAGACCGTTGCGTTCAATATAGGCGTCGGCTGCATCTAGCAAGGCCAGATGGTTGGCGTCACCAGCGGCGATATTGTCATTTAGATCTGGCTGAAAACTCACCTTGGTGCCATCAAAGCACTTGGTTAGGCCAACGAGGGTCAGGCCGCGGTGCGCCAGCTCGCGAAAATCAATAGTGTAACCGCCATGGGCGCCACTGACGGCTATGGTTACGTGTTCTTTGCCGGGTTCCATGGTTTCTAGATCCCACAGGCCAAGCACACCTAACCACCATACAAAGTCACGGTTGCGATAGCTACGTGGGGGGCGATCGTGGGCACCAACAGACAGATAAACATCCTTACCGGCACGCTGTAACTCATCGGCAATTTGTACGCCAGACGAGCCTGCGCCAATGACCAGTACGCCACCGTCAGCAAGCTGTTGTGGGTTTTTGTAGCTAGAGGAGTGCATTTGCGTAATATGGTCGTATTGCGGTGCGATAGGCGGAATAGCCGGCACTTGGAAGGGGCCCGTAGCACTAACAATGTGCTTGGTATCAAAGGTACCTGCAGAGGTGACCACAGTAAAACCAGGGCGGCCTTCGTTACGGGTAACTTTTTTAACTTCTACACCTTCACGAATAGGGGCCTGGTATTTGTTGGCGTAGTCCACAAAATAGTCTGCGGTTTGGTCTTTGCTGGCAAAGGCATCAGGCTTTACATTGTCAAATTCCAAACCAGGAAAACGGTCGTGCCATGCTGGACCATTGGCAACCAACGAGTCCCAACGCATGGAGCGCCAGTTTTCAGCAATGCGGCTCCGTTCTAACACAATGTGCGGGATGCCTAAGGTAGTAAGGTGCTCGCTGGTGGCTACACCGGCTTGGCCAGCACCGATAACTAGTGTGTCGGTAGTCTCAATAGTCATGTTGGTTTCCTAGTTAGGTTGATGCTTTTTGTTGCTGCCTAGATTAGGAAGATAATTGGTATAGGTCAAATATTATTAATATAACAATTGCATTAATAAAATTTATACAGAGGTCATTAGGACCCTAAACCAAGGGCGATGAATACCTGCTGTAGCTGAGGCTGTTGGCATTGTTGCTGCAAGCAGTCGTTATCAATAATACGTGCTTTGCCCGATAAAAACTGCACATAGGCAGACGCATCTTGAGCCACTATAAAGTCAACTTGAGGCAGGGTGGCGATGCATTGCAGTAAAAACTGACAATTATCACTAATGCTTTGAGCGGCAGGGTCCTGATAAACCTGCTCGGGTATCTGAGCATGAATATTAATGTGCTGATAGCGCATGATGTTCACCAGCAGCAACGGATCGATGACCGTCATTAACTTTTGGTCACCGTAGGCTACTAGGCGAGGACGTGTGCCTTTAGGTACTTGGTTGTCGACAAAGTGGTATTTAAAGTCTGGCTTGTCATAGGCCATCCATTTAAAGAATAGCCTAGGCATGCCTTCATAAGCCTCGACACTATGGCCTAGGAAATCCTCTACGGACTTATAGCGCCCACGATCTAGGCCTCGTAGCCAACCGCGGTCGACGGTGGCCTCTGGCGGCGTGATAACAAAGTACATATGCATGGTGTCGACATACTTCACATAGGTATTGTGCAGCACGTCAGCAATCTTTTTGCTACTAAAGCTATCAAAGCGAAAACGATCTACCAGTAGGTGCGGGATAGCATGTCGGTGTTCGGCCTTGGCGCGAATATAGCTATCCAACTTGCCATCGACAATGTTCACCTCTTTGCCGGTCAAACGCCCAGCATATTTAAAGTCATCACCAAGACTGTCGTAGTCTAGTAATAAACGACGCCAGATATCGGGGCTGATGATGGCAAAGTTCTGGCTGTCTAGGCCATGTTCAACCATATCTTCTTGTAGCAAAGGACGCAGAGTGCTCTTGCCTGCGGCTGAAGCGCCTTTGAGGCTGATTAATACGGGTTTGTTGGCATTTTGTACCCGCTCATAGCCTTGTTCTACAATAGCAGTCTCCATCAGCGGCGCTAGCTTGTGGCCAATAAAGCGGCTACCGTAGTCATTGCTCATGTGGTTGGTGATTAAAGTTTGTAGCAGCGCCCGATCATTGGGTAGGCGGCCTCGGTGAGTGGCAATGGCGCTGAGTACCACGTATAGACTTTTATAGAGGGTGGCCTGATAGTCGTCGGTGGCGCTTAAACCGAGTTGGCGGAGGTTTTTGATGGCGGCAAACTGCTTCTCTTCTACGCTTTGAGCTTGCTCACTCGAGGGGTTGGTAAACCACGCTCGCCAGCCACTTATAGGGGGTTCTCTTTTAACGGTAGC
>DPHB01000001.1:72937-87135 GCA_003521845.1 Oceanospirillaceae bacterium
GGGTTCTCTTTTAACGGTAGCAAATAGGTGTTCATCAAGAAGATTGTTTACATCGTATTGGATTTGGGTCTGCAACTGACTAAAATCGCTGGCGATTTGCTGAGCGTTGGGCTGTATGTATTGTTGCTGGATGGTATCAAGAATTAAGCGAAACCGTTGGCCAAGAAGCTCCTCATCATCACCTTCTGGCACTAGGATGTTGGCACTAACGCGGACTATTAGCTCATGCAATACCAGTCGTTGCCACGTGAAGGCGGCAAGGCGTTCTTGTTTGATTCCCGTGAGTTGATGTAAGTCTAAGGTGTTCTGATAGTCTGTGCTGCTGTTTTGGGAGTGGTATAGGCTTTCTAGTGGGCGCAAAGCTGCCGGCAATTCAGAGTCAAGGCCCGGTTGCCACGCGTGGTATTGAGTAGACTTGCTAGTTGCCATGTTTTTAGTAACCCACAACTCTGATAGAGAGCGACTTTATTGCTACCTATTCAAACCCCTTTGTGGGCTAAAGGCAAGTGCTAGGCGGTCGGAACCGGCACCTTGGCTAAGGCCTGTGCTAGGGCATGGTAGGATGCTTTGGGTGTGCGCTCCATGTTGTCAAAGTCGACGTGCACAATACCAAAGCGCTTCTCATAGCCTAGGGACCACTCGTAGTTATCCAGTAAAGACCAGACAAAATAGCCTTGTACCGGCACGCCAGCAGCAATGGCGGTTTGTGTCGCTGCAAAGTGCTGGTTGAGGTAGTTGATGCGAGCCTGGTCGTTGATACTACCATCAACCACTGAATCGGCGTTTGCCATACCGTTTTCAGTGATATATATGGGGGTGTTACCAGTGTAGTCTTGTTGTACACGAACTAGAAAGTCCTGCAGGCCTTGGGGGTAGATATCCCAACCCATTTGAGTTTTTTCCAAGTTGCCATGGTGCTCCGTATGGCTTGGCCAAGGACCTTGGTTGGGTGCTAACCATTTGCAGGTGTAGTAGTTTAATCCGCACCAATCAACGGGTTGTGAGATTAAGGTCATGTCATCCTGCCAGTTGCTTGGCATATGCGGTTCAAGGCCTTCTAGTACAGCTTGAGGATAGGTGCCTTTAAACACGCCTTCTAGAAAGAAGCGGTTGTAATAATCATCGTAAAGACTAGCTGCCTGTTCGGCTGCTGCAGAGTCATCAAATGCAAAGGCCCATTCTAAGTTGGCAATCATGCCTAAATTGTCTTGCCCCATGCTGCGCATCACCTCCATGGCCTTGCCATGGGCTAGCAATACATGATGCATGGCGTGAGCTGTGGCGCGAATGTCCTTAAGGCCAGGCGCGTGGTGGCCTAGCATATGGGAAAGCCAACTGACGCACCAGGGTTCATTAATAGGCGCCACAGAGGCGAGGCGGTCGCCTAATTTATCAATCACAATGGCGGTATAGTCGGCAAACCAGTTGCCAATATCACGATTGCGCCAACCACCAAGGTCAGCCAAAGTGGCGGGCAGCTCCCAATGGTAGAGGGTGAGGTGGGGGGCAATGTTGCGTTCGCATAATTTGTCGACTAAGCGATCGTAGAAGTCCAAGCCTTGCTGGTTAATCTGGCCTTTGCCACTGGGTAGTATGCGCGCCCAGCTGGTAGAAAAACGATAAGCATCAAAGCCGCCTGCGGCGATAAGGTCCACATCTCCTTCGTAGCGTAAGTAATGCTCACAGGCCCGCTGGCCATGTTCATTGCGTACTACGTTATCACCTGTAGCGGCAAACGTATCCCAATGGGTGGTGCCGGCACCACCAAAACCGTGACCTTCAATTTGGTAGGCCGAAGTCGCCACGCCAAATTGGAAATCTTTGGGAAAATCTTGGCGGCTCCAGTTCATGTGTGTTCCACGGTATATTATTGAGGCACGGGGCCGGTTGAGCTGCCGACAATTAGTTGGGCCTCCAAGACGATCTGTTTTGGTTTTTGATCTGGCTTGTCGATAACATCCATCAATATCTGCGCACACAATTGGCCAGCTTCACGAATGGACGAACGGGTGGCAGTGAACACCGGTTGGGCTTCACCATTGCGTAGATAAGACAGGTCATCGTCGTGAATAACCACAGAAAAGTCCTTGCCAATACGCAAGCCGTTTTCGCCTAAGGCGCGGCGGATGCCAATGGCTAAGGTGTAGGAAGAAGCAACGGCGGCGGTAGGTGGCTGGTCCATAGCCAAAAGTTTGTTCATGGTTTCATAACCAAAGTGCTCGGTCATTTCGCTACTAAACATTAATTTTGGGTCAGCTTCTATGCCACGGTCTTTTAGTGCTTGGGTATAACCGTGGTTACGGCGAATGGCAAAATCCAGTTCTTCGTTACCGTTGATTAAGGCGATGCGGCGATGGCCTAAATCTAAGAGGAAGTTGGTGGCATTGATAAAGGCATGAGTGTTGTTTACATCGACGTAATGGTAGTCGTTCTTGCCCGTAGCGCGGCCGTGCACAACAAACGGCAGGCCTAGTTCTTTTAAGATAGCTACTCGCTCATCATTTTCTCTAGGGGCTTGCACGATAACGCCATCGACAGAACCTTTGGCATGCATGTCACGATAGGTTTCCGCCTGCTTATTGTTTTCCGTCAGAGCAAAATGGGTGTCATAGCCTTGGGTGCGGTATGTCTGAGCAGCGCCAGCCATAAAGTCACCAAAGATTGGGTTAAGCATTTCATGTTGGCTGGCCATTGGCAGTACAAAGCCGATCATTTTACTTTTTCCCGTGGCTAATGCTTGAGCCTTGGTGTTGGGCAGGTAGTTGTGTTTTTGCGCGGCAGCAAGCACTAGGGCACGGGTCTTTTCGCTGACCTCAGGATAACCGTTGAGGGCACGGCTGACGGTGGTTTGCGATATGCCTAGAATGTTGGATAGTTGCTTTAGGTTCATTTTGGTTATCCAAAGTGCTTTGAATTAATGCTGCTAATTAATAAAAAATATTCTGATTTATTTTTTCATATATTGCAAGCGCTTAGGTTTAATCATAGGTCTAATAGTGATGTATATATGGTTTCTATAAGCAGAAATAAATAATAATTGGTTGACACTCAAAGCGCTTTGGGTGTTTAATTGGCAAATCCAAAGCGCTTTGAAAAGAATTTGGATTGCCACCCTTTATGTTAGGGGGCAAACTACTGATAAAAACAATGGAGAAAATTCCAATGATGAAGACATTCCTTCCTACTGCAATGGCGCTAGCCATGACAGCTGGCGCAGCTCAAGCTGGTGACGTAACCGTGTTTGGCCCTTGGTTAGGTCCAGACCAAGAAAACGTCGAAGCTGTATTGGCTGAGTTTGCTGCTCAGTCTGGTCATAACGTGAGCTACGTTGGTTCTGACAGCTTCGAACAGCAGGTTCGTGTTGATGCTGAAGCCGGGTCTGCTGCTAACGTTTCTGTATTCCCTCAGCCTGGTTTGGCTGCTGACTTGGCTAAAAATGGTTTCTTGACTCCATTGGCGTCAGGTACTGCTGACTGGGTGCGTGATAACTACGCGGCTGGTCAGTCTTGGGTTGATCTAGGTACCTTTGCTGGTGCTGATGGCGCTGACAGCCTTTACGGCTTCTTCTACAAGGTCGACCTTAAGTCTCTAGTTTGGTACAACCCAGAAAACTTTGAGGATGCTGGCTACGAAGTGCCAGGCTCTATGGAAGAGTTAAAAGACCTGACCAAGCAAATCGTTGCTGACGGTGGCACACCTTGGTGTATCGGTCTGGGTTCTGGTGGCGCTACTGGTTGGCCTGCCACAGACTGGGTTGAAGACTTGATGTTGCGTACTCAGTCACCAGCTGACTACGACAAGTGGGTTAGCAACGAAATGAAGTTTAACGATCCTAAGGTTGTAGCGGCCATCGATGAATTTGGTTGGTTTGCTGGTAACGACGCTTATGTGGCTGGTGGTGCTGGTGCCGTGGCATCCACGGACTTCCGTGACAGCCCTAAGGGCATGTTTAGCTCGCCAGCACAGTGCTACATGCACCGTCAGGCGTCCTTCATTCCTGCGTTCTTCCCAGAAGGTACCGTCGTGGGTGAAGATGCTGACTTTTTCTACTTCCCAGCTTACGCCGGTAAAGACCTTGGTGCGCCAGTATTGGGTGCCGGTACAGTTTGGGGTATCACCAATGATTCGCCAGAAGCTCATGAGTTGATGGCCTTCTTGCAAGATCCTAAAGCCCACGAAATCTGGATGGCCCGTAAAGGCTTCTTGACGCCGCATAAGGGTGTTGATACATCTGTGTTCTCTGATCCTACCTTGAAGAAGATGAACGAAATTCTACTAGGTGCCACTACCTTCCGCTTTGACGCATCTGACCTAATGCCTGGTGGTGTTGGTGCAGGTTCCTTCTGGACTGGTATGGTTGATTACGCTGGTGGCAAGAGTGCCCAGCAGACTGCTGATGAAATCCAGGCTTCCTGGGATGCTTTGAAGTAATCAAGTTGTTCAAGTAATATCCGCGGGCAACCACTGCGTTGCCCGCTTTTCCAATCCGCTTTGTAACTATTTAGGAATACTTTGACCAGTGTTTCACGGGCGCTCTTTGCCTAGCAAAACTAGTGTAATATTGATCAAATTGTTTCATTGACCAAAGGCAGTGGCATTATGCACCCCTCGATACAAGGTATCTTAACTATCCTAGTAGGCGTTGCCGTTTGTGTAACTTATTTCTACGCGTCTAACTGGTTGTTAGACCATGTTTTGTTTCGCGCCAAAGGCCCTAATGCAGGGCGCAATATTAATCGCGCCAATATGGTACGCCCTTGGTTGTTCTTGTTCCCAGCGTTAGCTGCCCTGGGCTTGTATTTGGCTTATCCTATTTTTGAGACGTTACGTCTTTCATTGACTGATCGCTTGCCTGGTAACCAATACGAATGGGCCGGCTTATCTAACTATAGCCAGATGTTCGCAGATCCTAAGTTTGGTGAAGCCCTACTAAATAACTTGTTGTGGTTGTTAGTGGTGCCAGCCTTTGCGACCGCCTTTGGCTTATTGTCAGCGCAACTAACTGACCGCATTGGTTGGGGTAATGTGGCCAAGGCCATTATCTTTATGCCCATGGCCATTTCCTTTGTCGGTGCCTCGGTTATTTGGAAGTTGGTTTATGATGCCAAGCCAGCGGGCCAAGACCAAATAGGTGTATTGAATGCCATCTACACCTATGTCACCGGTAACGACCCAGAAATCTGGTTAACGGTGATGCCATGGAACAGTTTCTTGTTGATGGTGGTGTTGATCTGGATTCAAACTGGCTTTGCCATGGTGATTTTGTCTGCTGCCTTGCGAGGCATTCCAGAAGAAACCATAGAAGCAGCCATCGTTGATGGTGCTAATCCGTTTCAAATTTTCTTTAAGATCAAAGTTCCACAGATCATGCCGACAATCTTGGTGGTATGGACCACCATTACGGTTACCGTTTTGAAGGTGTTTGATATTGTCTTTGCCATGACCAATGGCCAGTGGGAAACCCAGGTCCTGGCCAATTACATGTTCGATAAGCTATTCCGTTCCAATGATTGGGGAGTAGGCTCTGCCGCTGCCATGGTGATTATGCTGCTGGTTACCCCCATTTTGTTCTTGAATATTCGCAACGCCCGTAGAGAGATGGAGTAACACATGCACGCTGTTCAAACACAATCTGGTTTAAAGTGGGCGGTACATCTTTCGGTACTGTTTTTAGTGGCCTTGTGGATATTCCCTACGGCAGGTCTGTTTGTATCTTCTTTTCGCACAGTGGATCAAATATCCAGCGGTGGTTGGTGGACGGCCATGTTTGCCAGTGAGCAAAACATGGTAATCCGTGCTGCCAAGCCAGAAATGCAAGTGCAAGAAGGTGATTTGTACGTTATCGAAGGCGATCTGTTTGCCCCAGCCAGTACAAAAACAATCACTGTTTGGGGCATTTCTTCTAAAGCCATTGATATTTACAAGGCCAGCGAAACGGCTGAGTTGCGCAAAGGTGGCAGCATTACAGTCATGG
The DNA here is from genome assembly GCA_003521845.1 of Oceanospirillaceae bacterium. Lineage (GTDB taxonomy): Bacteria > Pseudomonadota > Gammaproteobacteria > Pseudomonadales > Balneatricaceae > Njordibacter. Next base: position 78,912 of record DPHB01000001.1, read on the forward strand.
CCAATGGTCACTACCGCATGGTCAATGCCGAGCCATTCAAGGGTAGCCGAGGTCAGCGCGTGTTCGTCACAGCACAAGCCCCACCAGAGTTTACCTTTGATAACTACCGTAAGGTGTTATTCGATAAAACCAACGTGGAAGGTATGGCTGGTGCCTTTATGGCTACCATGACGGTGACTATTCCCGCCACCATCATACCTATTCTTATTGCCGCATTTGCCGCTTATGCCTTGGCATGGATGAATTTTCCAGGCCGCGCCCTATTGGTAGCGGCTGTGGTTGGTATGTTGGTTGTGCCGCTGCAGCTGGCACTTATTCCGCTGCTAAAACTACATATGAATATTGGCATTGGTAAAGGTTATATGGGGGTGTGGCTGGCACACACGGGTTTTGGTTTGCCCCTAGCTATTTATTTGCTGCGTAACTATATGGCTGGTTTGCCGCGAGACATTATCGAAAATGCCCGTGTCGACGGTGCCACCGAATTCCAAATATTTATGCGTATCATTTTGCCGTTGAGTTTTCCGGCCTTAGCATCCTTTGCCATCTTCCAGTTCCTGTGGACGTGGAATGATCTGCTAGTGGCCAAGGTATTCTTGATTGATGCAACCGGTCAGACGGTGGTAATGACGGCCAAAATTGTCGAATTGTTAGGTACTCGTGGTGGTAACTGGGAAATATTGGCCACCTCTGCCTTTGTTTCCATTGCTGTGCCCTTGGCCGTTTTCTTTGCCCTACAGAAGTACTTGGTACGTGGTCTGTTGGCTGGTTCCGTTAAATAGGATTGTTCGCTATGTTACAAAAAACAAATCAAGACTGGTGGAAAGGTTGTGTTATCTACCAAATCTACCCACGTAGCTACCAAGATACCAACGGTGATGGTATTGGTGATATGCAGGGCATCACCCAGCGTTTGCCTTACATTAAAGACCTAGGGGCTGATGCAATTTGGATTTCGCCTTTCTTTAAGTCTCCCATGGCAGATTTTGGCTACGACGTGTCGGATTATTGTGCCATTGATCCAATGTTTGGCACCATGGATGACTTTGATACCATGCTGGATACGGCCCATAAATTGGGCCTTAAGGTGATGATTGATCTGGTTTTATCCCATAGCTCCGATCAACACCCGTGGTTTGCCGAAAGCCGTGCCAACCGCGATAACCCAAAGGCCGATTGGTATGTATGGTCTGACCCTCAGCCGGACGGTACTCCACCCAATAACTGGCTATCCATCTTTGGTGGCTCTGCTTGGCAATGGGATGCCCGCCGTGAACAGTATTATCTGCATAATTTCCTAACCTCACAGCCAGACTTAAACTTCCACTGCCCAGCGGTGCAAGATGAGTTATTGAACGTTACCAAATTTTGGCTAGAAAAGGGCGTCGATGGGTTCCGTTTGGATACCATTAACTTCTATATTCACGATAAGCAACTGCGCTCTAATCCTCCCTTGCCAGTAGCAGAGCGCAATAGTTCAATTGCGCCGTCGGTGAATCCTTATAACCACCAAAAACATTTGTATTCTAAGAATCAGCCAGAAAACTTAGATTTCTTAAAGCGCTTCCGCAGTCTGTTAAATCAGTACCAGGGCCGCACCATGTTGGGTGAGGTAGGGGATGCTCAGCAAGGGCTAGAAATTTTGGGTGAATACACAGCCGGTGATGAACGTGCTCATATGTGCTACGCCTTTGAATTCTTAGGCGCGAACCCTATGACTCCAGATTGGATTCAGCAAACCTTTGCTAAGCTACAGGATGTTGCGCCTGACGGTTGGGCTTGCTGGGCCTTTTCTAATCATGATGTAGTACGCCACAAGAGTCGTTGGAACCTAAGTGATGAAGCTGTTAAGGCCTTTAATGCCCTAATGATGTGTATGCGTGGTTCCACTTGTATTTACCAAGGTGAAGAGCTGGGTTTTAGTGAAGCAGAGGTGCCATTTGAAGCCTTGCAGGATCCTTATGGTATCGAATTCTGGCCAGAATTTAAGGGCCGCGATGGCTGCCGTACCCCCATGGTGTGGGATGCCAATGCTAAAAATGGCGGCTTTTCCGACGCCGATACCTGGTTGCCCGTAGCGCCTAGCCAGCTGCCCAAGGAGCCAAGTGTTCAGGTTGGCGTAGCAGGTTCTATGCATAGTCACTACCGCAATACCATTGCCATGCGTCATGCCTATGCTGCCCTAGCCCAAGGCGAATTAGCTAATATGCAGGCCAATGGCAATGTGCTCACCTTTGAACGCAAGCTAGGTAATGAAGAAATATTCTGCGCCTTTAACTTGAGTGAAGAGCAGGTTATGGCTGATATGCCCGCAGGCCAATGGCAAAGTGTTGAGCAACCCCTAGCAGGCCTAGTCGCGCCAACAGCACAAGTAAATCTGGCACCTTGGCAGTATGTCATTGCCATGAAAACGAAATAACCCCTGTATAAACTGACGAGAATAGAAAAATGGCCGATTTAAAGCTCAACCAGATAGAGAAGACCTACAAGGGTAGCGTTAACGTTCTGAATGATATTAATTTGGATATTAAACAGGGTGAACTTATCGTCTTCGTGGGGCCTTCTGGCTGCGGTAAATCTACCTTGTTGCGCATGATTGCAGGCTTAGAAGACATTAGCGGCGGTGACCTATATATAGATGGCCAGTTGGTAAACGATATTCCTCCGGCCATGCGTGGCATTGCTATGGTGTTCCAGTCTTACGCCTTGTACCCGCATATGACCGTGCGTGAAAACATGGCCTTTGCCCTAAAGATCGCCAAAAAAACACCTGCAGAGGTCGAAGCAGCCGTAGACAACGCCGCCCGCATTTTGCAGTTGGATGCTTATTTGGACAGGTTGCCCAAAGCCTTGTCTGGTGGGCAGCGGCAGCGCGTGGCCATTGGCCGTGCCATTGTGCGAGATCCTAAAGTGTTCCTATTCGATGAGCCCTTGTCCAACTTGGATGCCGCTCTACGTGTGGCTACGCGCATCGAAATTGCTAAGCTTAAAGAGGCCATGCCAGATCGCACCATGATCTATGTGACCCACGATCAGGTGGAAGCCATGACCTTGGCAGATAGAATTGTTGTGTTGGCCGACAAGGGTATCGCTCAGGTTGGCTCGCCCATGGAGCTATACGAAACGCCAGAAAATGAATTTGTCGCCCAGTTTATCGGTTCTCCTGCTATGAACCTATTGCCTGGTGTCATTGTTGCAACGGGTGAACAAACCCAAGTGCAGTTGGATTCTGGTTCTATGGTGACCTCTGTTATCGCAACCTCTGCCGCTGATATGGGTAAGCAGGTGAACGTTGGTGTACGCCCAGAAGACCTAGTGCCAACGGAAGACGCTGGCATCTATCAAGCCCGCGTGGATTACACCGAGGCCTTGGGCGATGTGACCTTGTTGTATTTCCATCATGAAGGTAGTAACGAAGGTGTCACAGCTAAATTGCCTGGTATTCACATGAAATTGCGTGATCAGGTGGTGAAGGTGAGAGCTAATCCTGAAAAGGTGCACTTGTTCTGCGATGGCCTTTCCATGCGCAAGTAGCGTTCATTTTTAGTAAGTTTTCAGTATAGAGTATTGAGGGGTAACAGGTGAGTATTGGTAGGCTTGAGGCTAAGCCAATATTGCCGTTATCCTTTTTTTTTGAGGTGATGAAATGTTTGTTTGTTGTGGTGAAGCGTTAATCGACATGATTCCTTTGCAGGAAAATACCGGGCAAGGCGCAAACGGGCAGCAGGGCTTTGTGCCATTAGTCGGTGGTGCTATTTTTAATACGGCCATTGGTTTAGGTCGTTTGGGGGTGTCTGGAGGCATGTTATCTGGCGTGTCTATGGACATGTTTGGTCAACAATTACAATCGGCCCTACAAGCAAGCCAAGTTAACACCGATTTCCTTATACGCTCATCACTGCCTACGACATTGGCCTTTGTGAAACTCACCGATGGCCACGCAAGCTACACCTTTTATGATGAGAATTCTGCCGGTCGTAGCCTGGTCTCAGAACAGATGCCACACCTACCTAATAAGGTATCCGGCTTGTATTTTGGTGGTATTAGCCTTATCGCAGAACCGGCAGCTGACACTTATTGCCTGCTGGCCGAGCAGTATGCTGGTAGTAAGCTCATCATGTTGGATCCCAATATCCGTCCAAGTTTTGTGGGTGATGAGAAAACTTACCGTCAACGCTTGCGGCGCATGCTTGCCGTGGCCGATTTAGTCAAGGTTTCCGATGAAGACTTAGACTGGCTGGTGCCTGGCGGCGCAGATATACCCGAAAAGGTATTGCGTTTGCGTCAGCCTGCCAATCAATGGGTGCTGGTGACCAAAGGCAGCGCCGGCAGCGTCGCCTATGGCCCAAATAACCAGCTGGTGGAGCAAGGGGGTGTGAAGGCCGAAGTGGTAGATACCGTGGGTGCAGGGGATACCTTTAATAGTGGTTTTTTAGCCAGCTTGGTCGAACAAAACCTGGCTACCAAGGCTGCTGTTGCACAGATGACAGTGGCACAAATAAGCAAAGCCTTGCAGCTAGCAAGCCAAATCGCAGCGGTAACAGTATCTCGAGCGGGAGCTAATCCGCCTTGGAAACAAGAACTGGTATAGATTATGGCCTTCAATATTCCTTTCATCATGACCAGGACTGGTGGGAATAGCTGGCTAATAGGTAAACTATGCCGCTCGAAAAGGCTGGTGCTGGTTCAATATCTCTAAAAACGTTTGTACCTTGGTAGAACGGTGTAAGTCCTTGTGGGTAACGATCCAGGTGCTAGATTGCCACTCTGGCTGTGATGGCATGACCTGTACTAGTCCAGGGTATTGTTGGGCTTGCAAAGGTGAAATAAAGGCCAAGCCTGCGCCTGCCTGCAGGGCACTTGTCATGCTGTCAATTGAGCTAACCTGAAAGCTAATCCTGTCTAATAATTGCTGCTCTTGCAGCCAGGCCATAAAGGGCACCTGCAAAAATGTGCGGCTTAAGCCAATAAAACGATGTTCTTGTAGATCCTCTAGGGTTTGTGGAGTGCCATAGGTGGCCAAATAGTTTGGATGGGCATAGAGTGCTGCATCAAGGCAGGCGAAAGGGATAACGATATTATCCGGATCCTGGGGCTTGGTGCCGGCGCGAATGGCCACATGGGCCTCGCCAAATTCCATCTGAAATACACGTTTGCTGGCATGCAATTGTACTTCTAGTAGTGGGTGTTGCTGCTGTAGGTCGACCAAGGCCGGTACAATCAACTGGTCCAACCCTGGCAGGCTGGTTACGACAAAGTTGCCACCTAGTTGTTGTTGCTGTTGATCTAGTTCTTGGGCGAGCTGGCTAAAACGTTGTTCTGTGGTTTCGACTGCCTGGCGAAATTTTATGCCGGCTTCAGTGGAGGTATAGCCACGGCCATGGCGCTGGAATAAGGTACTGTTGAGGGCTTGTTCTAATTCGTCGATATGGCGGATAACGGTGGCCCGGTGTACTTCAAGGGCTGCTGCTGCCGCCGAGACAGTACCTAGGCGTAGTACATAAAGGGCGGTGCGAGCTTGTTGCCAGTGTTGCATAGATATATCATATTTTTGCGCAGTTGATGTGCGATTATAGAAGTTATATTGTAAAAATGCATTGTTTATAATGATCTCAACACAACGGCTTAATAAGCATGAAATAACCAAATTGAGAGACAGAATTATGCAAGTACTCGCTTTTTCGACCAGCAGCAATCAAACATCCATTAACCGCAACCTAGTGATGATGGCTGTGGCTGAGCTAGAACAGCAGTTAGGTGAAGCCGTGCAGCTTGAAACCATTGACATGAATGACTACGAGTTGCCCTTGTACACCCAAGCTCGCGAAGGTGAATCCGGTATTCCGGCACAGGCACAAGAGTTTTTTGCTAAAATAGGCGCAGCGGATGCCTTGATTATGGGCTTGCCCGAGCACAATGGTTATTACCCAGCCGTATACAAGAACTTGTTTGATTGGACTTCTCGTCATAATCAAGCGTTTTATCAAAACAAGCCCACTTTGCTCTTGGCTACTTCCCCTGGCCCAGGCGGTGCAGCAAGTGTTTTGAATATTGCCGCCCAGTCAGCACCTTATTTTGCTATGGATGTACGCGGTACTCTATCTGTACCTAGCTACTTTGATGCCGTAAATATGCATACAGGTGCCTTTAATGATGCTGCCCTTACGGCACAGCTAGCGGATCAGGTTACGGCTTTACGTGCCTAGTTCTAACATTTGGGAGTATTGTTTCTGGATAGGAGGGGGTAGGCTGAAGGCTTGACCCCGTTCGTTCTGGTTTGACACCTGCTACACAGCTTCAATTTAGTAAAACCCAAGTTAAATTCCCTCCAGTTAATATAAATACCCTTCACAGTTAATTTTTATTAAATTGACAGGGCACTTCATTGTGCTATTTTATATCTGTAATCAGTGTATACGGTATACTGAATATGAAATATAAAAAGATAAGGAGAATAACAATAATGACAAAACAAAACTGGATGAAATCCGTGCTCGGTGGCTTCGCACTCTCGGCCATGAGTGTAGCGGTCATGGCCGCGGCACCGATTAAAGTTGGTTTTATTGGTTCTATGTCTTCCGATTCTGGCTTAAGCGGTATACGTGCCGCAGAAATTGCCATTGATGAAGTTAATGCTGCCGGTGGCGTGAATGGACAGCAGGTGGAGCTGGTTTCTGCCGATACCCGTGAAGACCCAACGGAAGGTCTTAAGGCCTATGAATTCTTGGCCGAATCGGCCGAAGTAGACTTTATTATTTCTAGCTCTATTGACGATGTGTCCTTGGCTTGGATGCCACGTTTTATGGAATACCAGATCCCCACCTTGGATACTTGGGCCTCCTATGTCGGTATTATCGACATGGTCAAAGATGACCCCGAGGGTATGAAAAACTACTTTATGAACGTGGCTTCTGACGAAGCCTTGGCTACCTTATATATCAACTTTGGTGCCGATGTTCTGAAGGCCAAAATGGGCTTTGAATCTGTGGTTATTCTGGCAGAAGACACCGCCTTTGGTGAAGCCATTACCGGTTTGGTTACTGAAGCCCTCGCTCCAGTAGCCGGTATTGAAGTGAAAGAGGTGATTAAATATGACATCACTACCACTGATTTTTCGCCCTTGTTCAGCAAAGCGGAGCAGTCTGGCGCCGACTTCATTTACCAAGTCAGTACGGTTAATGCGGCAGGCCTTTCTGCCCAGTACGTCAAGCTGCAGGTGCCACTGGCAATGACTGGTGTTAACGTGGCGGCTCTTGGTCACGAATATTGGGGTGATACGGGGGGTGCCGGTGCAGGCATTTCTACCTTGTCGCCAATTCCTGCTGTAGGTTTGGATCTGGACCCAGTGTCGGCTGAGTTTGTTGAGACTTATCAGTCGCGTTATACCTCGCGTCCGGTGATGCCACACTTTAATGGTTTCAATACTTATCACGGTCTAAAGCAAGCTTTGTCTGCTGCAAGTGAAGCCCGTGGCTTTGGTGATGGCTGGGCAGAGGCCATGGAAAAGCAAGATCTGAAGCTCATGAAAGATGGCGAATTGTGGTTGCGTTATGGCTGGTGGCAACATGACGAAGTTGAACCTGTAACCGGGCGTACCTACCCTCACAATATTCGTTTTGACTTGAGTGAGCCGTTTGATGATGGCGCGCCATCCATGGTAGTCGTGCAGTGGCATGAAGACGGCAAGCCCTATGTGGTTTACCCAGAAAAGTATGCCAATGGTGATTTTGTATTGCCAAGCTGGGTACCCCCTAAGAAGTAAGCTAGTTTTGTTGTAGCTAAATGGACGGTCTTGAAAGGCCGTCCATTTGTTTTTCTTCTTAAACTTGCCAGGAATCTGCCATGACCCAGATAATTATCCAGGGTATGTTGCTCAGTGGCTTATATGCCCTGATTGCCATTGGATTTACCCTTATATTCAGTGTGGGTAGGGTGCTAAACCTTGCTTATGGCGCCTATTTGATGATTGGTGGCTATGTCTATTTTTATATCTCACAACAGCTAGGGCTGCCGAAAGGTGTCGGCTTAGTGATGGCTGCGGGCGTGGGGTGTTTAGCGGGTTTGTTGAAGTACCGTTTTATTGCCAAACCCTTAAAAGGCAATCACGTGGCGATTGAGATATCCACTTTGATTTTGGCCATTGTTATTCAATCAGGCATTATTTTGGTGTTTGGCGAAAGCACCAAGATTCTACACTCGCTGGTGCCAGGGATTATTCGCCTAG
>DPHB01000001.1:87282-91340 GCA_003521845.1 Oceanospirillaceae bacterium
CAGGGATTATTCGCCTAGAAGGTGTGACGGCTCCTTGGAGTAATATCTTGGCCACTGGGCTAAGTTGGGTGTTGATTGTTGCTGTGTTTCTCTTTGTTCGCCATACCCATACCGGCCGTGCCATGTTGGCCGTGTCCCAAGACCCCAAGGGGGCGGCCATTTGCGGTATTAATGCTGAATGGATCAATATGGTGACCTGGGGTATTTCAGGTTTATTAGGTGGTGTTGCCGGGGTGTTCTTTGCCAGTTACACCCAGTTGTCGCCCTTTATGTGGGTCGGTCCTTTGATTGTCACGGTAGCTATTGTGGTGGTGGGTGGCATTGGCTCCATTTTAGGCACTTTGGTGGTAGCCCATATTATTGGCTTTTTAGAAATTATCGTGGTCAGTTACATAGCGCCTGAGCTGCGCGGTATTTTTACTATGTTGCTGATTATCCTGTTTTTGATTTTCCGCCCCCGCGGCTTATTCGGTAGGGAGGAATTGACATGAAACTGATAGAAACCAAACACCTCATTGCCTGGGCAGCCTTCTTGCTAGTCTTGGCACTAATGCCAATGTTTGTTTCTAATGGCACCTTACGTATTTTTATTTTCGCCAACTTTTTAGCGGTGTTCGCTATTAGTTGGGATGTCCTATCTGGCCGTACTGGGTATATCAGTTTTGGCCATCCATTTCTCATCGGCATTGGTGTTTATGCTACGGCGATAATGTCCAAACGCTTTGGCGTGCCAGTGGAGTATTCAATTCCCCTGGCCGTTTTGGTAACCATGCTTGGCAGTGTGTTGGTGTTTCTACCAGCGTTGCGAGTTAAGGGCAGCTACTTTGCTTTGGTAACCTTAGCGTTTATGGAGCTTGCTTATCAGCTAGTACAGGTCATTCGTCCTGATTTAACCGGCGGTACACGCGGTATATTTGGCATAAAGACAATTACCCGTGGGGCCGAAAATGGCTACTACATGTCCATGTGTTTGATGTTTGGCATTGCCTTTGTGTCATGGCTGGTGATGCGCACACAGTTAGGTACGGCCTTGAGTGCCTTAGGTATGCAGGAGGAATCCGTGGAAGGTAGTGGCAAGAGTACCACCAAGCTAAAGCTAGCTGCCTTTTTAATGAGTGCCTTTATTGCAGGCCTAGGTGGCGCATTTTATGCCCATTACGTAGGTGCCATCGCCCCCAGAACACTGTTTGATATTAACTTCTTGTTTACCATCATTGTCGCCGTTTTGATTGGCGGTTCTGGCACTATTATTGGGCCTATTATAGGCGCCTTCTTCTTGACCTTTTTGTTGGAGTTCTTACGGCCCTATTTACCGGGCGCTGGGCGTTATTTCATCTATGGCGGTATCGCTTTGTTGTTGTACATGTACCAGCCCAAGGGCATTTACAGTATCGTCGACAAGCTGATTAAGCGCTGGCGTGGAGGTGCGGTATGAAGCCGGTATTGCAGGTCAAGAACCTAGTGAAGCGCTTTGGTGCCTTGACAGCCACCAATGACATTTCATTCGATCTACATGCAGGCGAATCCTTAGCTTTGATCGGCCCTAATGGTGCGGGCAAAACCACCATCTTCTCTCAGATCATGGGGGAACTGCGTCAGAGCGAAGGCAGCATTCATTTATACGGCGAAGAAATTAGCCATCTCAAACCAGCAGCGCGTATTAAACGCCAAGTGTCGCGTACCTACCAGGTGCCAAGGCCGTTTGCTGAACTAACGGTGCTAGAAAATATTCGTATTGGTCACATGCCCAATAGCATCTGGAGCATGCTCACCCAACAACCGGATTTAGACTACGAACGTGAGTTGGCCAACAAGGTGGGCTTGGTCGAAGCCGACCACCAACGCACGCCGGCGGAACTATCTATGGGTGATCTGCGTAAGCTTGAGATGGCGCGAACCATGGCCACCGACCCCAAGGTGATGCTGCTGGACGAAGTGTTTGCTGGTCTCACAACGGCAGAGGTGGCACAAATATCTGATTTGATTTTGCAGATGCGCGCCGATGGCATGACCTTCTTGGTGGTGAGCCATGATTTGCCAGCCTTGAAACCTTTAGTGGATACAGCCATTGCCATCAACCAGGGCCAGGAAATTGCCAGAGGTAGCTTCGACCAAGTGCTAGCCGATCCTGCTGTACTGTCCTCATATTTAGGAGAAGTGTAATGGCTTTATTGACGTTGAATAAGCTGTCGGCTTTCTATGGCAAGGCCCAAGCGCTGCATGAGATTGATATTGAGGTGGACGAGGGTGAAATCATTGCCGTCATAGGCGCCAATGGCGCGGGAAAATCCACTATGCTAGACAGCATTATGGGGCTTACGGATACTACCGGTTCAATTCAATATGATGGCGCCGAAATATCCGCTATGTCGGCTCAGCATATTGTTACCAAGGGGATCGGTTACGGGTCTGAGCGTTTCAATCTGTTCCCCTATTTGTCCGTCTATGACAACTTGATGGCAGGAGCCTATACGGCGCGAGATAGTATTAAACAGAACCTAGCACAGGTGTTTGCCTTGTTCCCGCGGTTAGCGGAACGCCGCACCCAAGAGACAAACAATATGTCTGGTGGCGAGCGCCAAATGGTGTCATTGGGTAGAGCCATGATGAGCAATCCTAAGCTATTGATGGTGGACGAACCGACCATTGGTTTGGCGCCTAAACTGTGTGCTGAAATAGCCGTGGCATTACGCAAAATGCGTGATGACTATGGCTTAACCATCATCATTACTGAACAAAATGCCCAATTTGCTTTGACCCTAGCCGAACGCATCTATGTGCTTGAGTCCGGCAAGGTGATGGTGTCGGGTAGCGTCGATGAACTACGTAATGACCCCAAATTAACCGAAGCTTACTTTGGTCATCAAGCTCACTAGTAGGTTGCGATATATAAAAACAAATTTTAATTGAGAACATAATTATGAAAGCTGTTGTACTACCCAAGGTCGGCGCGCAACTGCAAGTGACCGAACGTCCCGATCCTGTTGCCACTGGATCGCAAGAAATTATCAAGGTGACAGCCTGTGGGGTGTGCCATTCTGACTTGCATGTGGTGGATGGGGATTATGGCGATCAAACGCCCATTATTCTTGGCCATGAGGTGGTGGGGGTGCACAACAAACTGGGCCCGGTGATGCTATTTGCCCCATGGGGTTGTGGTGATTGTCCAGAATGTGCCCAAGGGCAACAGCAAATTTGTGCCAATGCTACCGAAGCTGGTCTAGTGGTGGATGGTGGCTATGCGGAACAGCTTGTAGTGCCGCATATGGATTATTTAGCACCCTTGGGTGACTTGGACCCTGTTAAGGTGGCGCCCTTAGCCTGTGGTGGTTTGACCGCTTATCGTGCCGTATCTCATGGTTTGTCTGAGGCACGTGGTAAGGGGGCTAAAGCCATTGTCATTGGTGCTGGTGGCTTAGGCCAATATGCCATTCGTTATTTGCGCTTGTTAAGTGATGCCGAAGTTACTGTGGTGGATTTGGATGCCAACAAACGCCAGCAAGCCTTGGCCCGTGGTGCCCATCATGCCGTGGCACCCAATGATGTAGAAGGTAAGTTTGATTTTATCGTCGATTTTGTTGGTGCAGGCCCGACTTTAGAGCTAGGGCGTGATCATATCCGCAAGGGTGGCCGCGTAGTAGTGGTAGGTTTATTTGGTGGGTCCGTACCCTTTGGTTTTGGTCAAGTGCCCCATGAAGCTCAGTTCCAAACCTCAGTTTGGGGTAGCCCACAACAGATGGTGGAACTATTGGATCTTGCCAGTCGTGAAGATATTCTGGTGCCGGTAGATACCTTACCACTAGAGCAGGCGCAAGTGGCTCACGACCGCTTGCGTAGTGGCCAGGTTGATGGCCGTTTAGTGTTGACTATTTAAGGCTAGAGGAAAGACGATGCAAACCTACGGAAATCGTATTAACAACCAACAAGTAATGCCAACGGACGATCGTTGGTTACAGACAAGTAGCCCCTATACAGGCGAAGTATGGGCTCGGGTGCCCGATAGCCCAGCTGCTGTTGATACTGCAGTTGCTGCTGCTAGAAAGGCCTTTGATGAGGGG
>DPHB01000001.1:91487-91877 GCA_003521845.1 Oceanospirillaceae bacterium
TAGAAAGGCCTTTGATGAGGGGCCTTGGCCGCGCATGAGTGGTGTTGAACGTGCGGCAATAATGCGTAAGCTTGGCGTTTTGTTAACAGAAAATGCCGAAACCTTAGGCCAAATCGAGTCCAGGGATAACGGCAAAATTATTCGTGAAACTGGTGCCCAGGCCAAAGGTTTGCAAAGCTATTATGATTTCTTTGCCGGGGTAGCCGACAAGATTGGTGGTGAGGTATTGCCGTCGCCCAACCCTAATTTTCTGATTTATACGGAAAAGGTGCCCATTGGTGTGGTGGGCGCGATTGTGCCCTGGAACTCACCATTAATGCTACTGACCTGGAAACTGGCTCCGCTTCTAGCTGCCGGTTGTACAGTGGTGGTTAAGCCCTCGGATATTAC
>DPHB01000001.1:92037-92395 GCA_003521845.1 Oceanospirillaceae bacterium
GATATTACCCCTGTAACGGCCTTGTTGCTGGCGGATATTGCCGCCGATGCTGGCTTGCCTGAAGGCGTGTTAAATGTTGTAACGGGTGGCGTCGAAGTGGGTGCAAAGCTTAGTGGCCATACCGACCTTGATAAAATCACCTTTACCGGTGGTGGCTCTACGGCTCGTCATATAGCTACGGCCGCGGCGCAGAATCTGATTCCGGCCATTTTGGAATTGGGCGGCAAGTCGCCACAGATTGTGTTTGACGATGCCGATGTAGAAGCGGCGGTTAATGGCTTGCTGGCAGGCATTTTTGCCGCTGGTGGACAAACCTGTGTGGCGGGTTCCCGCGCCTATGTACATGCAGCCATCTATG
>DPHB01000001.1:92553-95847 GCA_003521845.1 Oceanospirillaceae bacterium
CATGCAGCCATCTATGATGAAGTGGTGGCGCGGTTAGTCAAACGAGCCGATGAAATTGTAATGGGTAACCCCGCTGACGTGGCCACGGAAATGGGCCCAGTGGCATCGGATATGCAGCGTGAGCGTATCCTCGGCATGATAGAGAAGGCAAAGGCCGAAGGCGCCGTGGTGGAAGCTGGCGGCTGTTTAGATCCGGATTTAGGGGGGCGCTTTATTCGCCCTACAATTTTGTCCAATGTGAACAATCAAACCAGCATCGTGCGCGAAGAAGTTTTTGGCCCAGTATTGGCGATCATGAAGTTCTCCAGCACCGATGATATTAGTGTCTTGGCCAATGATTCGGAGTTTGGCTTGGCAGCAGGAATCTGGACCAAGGATATACAAAGGGCCCATGGTTTAGCCAAACAACTACGAGTAGGCACGGTGTGGATCAATGCTTATCGCGCCGTTAGCTATGCAGTGCCATTTGGTGGTTTTAAACAGTCGGGCTATGGCCGTGATAATGGTCTGGAAGCTATGGATGCTTTCTTAGAAACTCGCACCACCTGGGTGGAATTAAGTGGCGCTACTAGAGATCCATTTGTGTTGGGATAACAACGTTATGAGCTTGAGTCAGGTACTGGCCGATTTTGTCGTAAAAACTCAATACACCGATATACCTGACCATAGTCTCACTGTGGTGCAGGCGTCGTTGTTGGATTACTGTGCCTGCGCCATCGCTGGCCAGAATGAGTCCGTAGCCGTGGCTTTGCGCGGTATGTTAAATGCCGAAGGTGGCGCGGCAGTGGCTGTGGTGTTTGGCCAGACGGAAAAACTTCCTCCTCGGGCTGCGGCCATGATAAACGGTGCTTGCGCCCACGCTATTGACTATGATGACACCCATTTTGACTATATTGGCCATACTAGTGTTGCCGTGTTTCCCGCGGCCATTGCTATGGCCGAACGAGTGGGGGCTAGCGGTAAGGCGTTTTTGACAGCGGCCCAAATTGGCTTAGAAGTCGCTTGCCGGGTTGGGGCCTATATGGGCCGTAGCCACTATGAAGCAGGCTTTCACCAAACGGCTACTTCAGGTAGTTTTGGTGCCGCCGCAGCGGTGGCAAAGCTATTGGGTTTGAATAGCCTACAATGCCAATACATGTTTGGTTTGTTATCTAGCCGTGCTAGCGGTTTGAAGAATCAATTCGGCAGTATGGGCAAGCCTTATAATGCTGGCATGGCTGCCAGTAACGGTGTGGAAGTTGCCTTACTAGTTAGCCATGGTATGGATTCCGTAGAAAATGGCTTAGAGACTGACTTTGTCGCTAGTCACCACGGTGAAGCCAATGACCAAGCACTGGCTAGTCTTGGTAGCGAGTATCGCTTTGATTATATTAGTCACAAATTTCACGCTTGCTGCCATGGCACTCACGCTGCGTTAGAGGCATTGATTGGCTTACGCCAAGATTATGATCTTCGGCCTGAACAGATAAAGCACATACAAGTGAAGGTGCATTCACGCTGGCTTAAGGTGTGTGACCTACCTGCACCTACTTCGGGTTTGCAAGCCAAGTTTAGCTATCGCATGGTGTTGGCTATGGTGATGCAGGGGCTAAACACGGGCGACCCATTAGCCTATACCGATCACCTGCATAAGCAGGCGGGGCTGCAAGAAAGCATGGCCCAAATAACAGTGAGCGGCGATGAGAAGCTGCATGATACACAGGTAGAGGTGGGCGTTACATTGTCTGATGGGCGTGTGCTGCACAAGGCTTATGACTGTGGTGTCATTTTACCCATGACTCTATTGATGGATAAGCTTACAACCAAGGCGCAAGTGTTAGTGGGCGCTGAAGCTGCCGCACGTATCAGTGCGCAAATTGCCGATCTTGCCTATGCTAAACGCTTCCAACTAACCTTGGATAGCTGATACTTGCAGGGTTTGGCCATCGTAGATATGGGCAATCATGGCTTCTGCAGCCACATTACCGTCACCTGTGGCAATGGCATCAATTAATACCTGATGGCCACCGAGTGAATTGGTTAAATCAACGTTTTCTATGGCCGCGAACATGGTAAAGGAAGAACCGCGGTTCCAAATATTATCGAATAGCTCTAACAGATAGGCGTTTTCCGTGGCGGCGACAAATACCCGATGTATGGTGTTGTTGGCCTTGAAAAAGTTGGCCACCGTTGGCGCTGCTTGCATGGCTTGTTGTTCTGCCTGACTAATGGTGCTGTGCAAGTGATCTATAAGCTCTGGCGTGGGGTTATTAGCTAGCAAACGTGCGCTGTAGCCCTCTACGGCGCAACGCGAGCCATAGATGTCGGCAATTTCTTTACTGGATAGCTCGCGCACCTTAAAGCCACCGCGTCCGGCTTCTTCTAATACGCCTTCTTGTAGCAAGCGAAATAAAGCTTCACGGATAGGCGTGCGGCTAATGCCGAGTTGCTCAGCTAGCTTTTCTTGCACCATTCTTTCATCGCGACCAATCAAGCCAGTGATGATGGCGTGCATGATTTGCGCGTAGGCTTCGTCGGCTAGACGGGGGCGAGATATGTTAATTGGTTTAAATGCCATGGTTCAGTTTACTAAATGTTAATCCACAAATTATAACGATTTTCGTGACGTAAAAAAATCGTCAATTGAGCTTTTAATCACCTCAATTAGTCTTGCAAGGTGTAATGTATACTGTATACAATTAAGTTAATTATAACAACAACGAGAGAGAAATATGTCAAATTTTGCTTGTTTACCAAAAGGCACCCATACGGTGGCCATGGGCATGGGTGATATTAACGGGATTATGCGCGGCAAGCGCATCCCGGCCACTCATTGGGAACATATCTGTCAGTCTGGCAATGCCCTTTCGATCGCGTTGTTGGCCATGGATATGACGTCTGATGTGTGGGATACCCCCTATGTGAATATGGAAAATGGCTATCCAGACATGCTGATGTTTCCCGCTACCCAACCCGTAGCTACCCCTTGGGAAGAGGGTGTAGCCTTTTGTCTTGGCGCCGCCAAGAATGAAGAGGGACATGACATTCCTATAGATCCCCGCGGCGCATTGATTGCCCAGTTAGATCGCGCCAAGGCCATGGGCTTTGAAATCAAAACCGGCACGGAACTGGAGTTTTATCTACTCGACCCTGAAACCATGTTGCCCAAGGACACTGGTATCTCCGTCTACACCATGTCCAAAGCAGCAGAATTAGAACATGTGCTGGGCCCTATTCGCCAACAGATTAACGAAATGGGCATCGCCATCGAGCAGTCTAATCCGGAGTATGCACCGGGCCAGGTGGAAGTGAATT
>DPHB01000001.1:96014-97458 GCA_003521845.1 Oceanospirillaceae bacterium
CGGGCCAGGTGGAAGTGAATTTGCGCTACGATGAGGCGCTAAAGTCTGCTGATCAGGTGATTATGTTTCGCTCCCTAGTGAAGCAGTTGGCCTTTAATCATGGTTATCTAGCTACCTTTATGGCCAAACCCTTTATGGACCAAGCGGGTAGTGGCTTTCACACCCATTACTCAATTTGGAAAGATGGTAAAAACGTGTTTGCTGATAACGGCAAATTAAACAATCTAGGCCTCAATTTCTTGGCCGGCTTGCAAAAACACATGCCGGAATTGAGCCTAGTCGGCTCCACCACCCCCAATGCCTACCGACGCCGTCAACCTTATACCTTTTCACCCACCAACAACACTTGGGGTTACGACAACCGCACCGTGGGTTTGCGGGTGATTCAAGGTCATGATAGCGCAGTGCGTATTGAGAAGCGCGATGCTTCTGCCGAGTGTAACCCCTATTACTTATTAGCCTGCGATATTGCTGCGGGCTTGGATGGTATAGAACAGGGCATGCAGCCGACAGCGCCTTGTTTGACAGACGGTTACGCGGTGGAAGATGCCCAAGCTTTGCCAACTGACCTAGGTGATGCTGTGGCCTTAGCGCAAAGCAGTGAGTTGGTGCGACGTGTACTGGGCGATGATCGGTTAACGATCTTGACGCAACAGGCCGAGCGGGAAATTGAAATAGTTAACAATCAAGTGACGCCCGTTGAGTTTGAGCGTTACGCCCGTAACCTGTAAGTATTTCAATGGCGTAGGCGGAATAAGCCGTCTTAGCGAGGGCGAAGCCCGTGGCTACCTCCAGCAGATTGCTGCCCTGCACTCGCCATGACGCTGTTATAAAGAATAGGACCCAACATGGACAAACGAGATTACCTAGTTGCACAGCGTATTGCCGTTACTAAAGACATCATGTCTTTTGTATTGAAACCGGTGAATGGAGGTATTTGCTCCTTTATACCCGGGCAGTATTTGGTAATGGACTTGGCTGCATTGGGCATACGGCGAGAATACAGTATTTCCTATGGTGATGGCCTTAGTTATCGTATTGCCGTTAAACGCGAACCCGCACCGCTAGGGCAGCCCGATGTGCCCGTTGGGCAGGGGTCTAATTGGCTGCACGATAACCTGCAAGCTGGTGACGTGATCTCGGCTTGGGGCCCGGCTGGGGGCTTTAATCTACAGCGTGACAGCAACCTACCTGTGGTGTTACTCAGTGGCGGAGTGGGCATTACGCCCGTGTTGTCCATGCTGCACACACTCGGCAAGCAGGGTACTAGGCCAACTTGGTTTGTGCATGCCTGTGAAAATGGTGAACAACATGCCTACAAGGACGAAGTGGAGTCCTTGTCCGCCAAGTATGACAAGGTGCAGCATCGCTTTGTCTACCGTCAGCCATTGGCAAGTGATCGCTTAGGTGAGGACTATCATCAGCAAGGTTTTGTTAACCAAGC
>DPHB01000001.1:97603-108351 GCA_003521845.1 Oceanospirillaceae bacterium
GTTTTGTTAACCAAGCGCTATTGCAGTCCATACTGCCCCTAGATGATTACCAGTTTTACCTATGTGGTCCAAGTGGTTTTATGCAAGCTTGCTATAACATCTTGGTGGCCTTAGGCGTAGCGGATGAGCGTATCTTGTATGAGTTTTTTGGCCCTGCTACCTTGCTAAAGGCTAAGCCTGCTAGTGCTAACACTGCCGCATCTAGTAGCGCACAACAGCCTACTATTACTTACAGCAAGACTGGCCAAACCTTCACTTGGGACCCAGAGCTAGACAATCTATTGGACTTTGCCGAAGAGCATGATGTGTTTCCCAACCATAGTTGCCGCTTTGGTACCTGCGGTACCTGTTCTACCAAGATTATCAGCGGGGAAGTGGAATACTTCCAAGACATACTCGATGACGTCAATGAAGGCGAAGTACTCTTGTGCAGTTGTCGCCCGATTACCGATATTGAAATTGAATTATAAACATCAAATATGGACCATTAACCATGAATAAAATATCCACTGATCTAGCTAACTATGACCTGTTTGATGACGGCTTACCACTGGCTTCGTTTGCTGAAATCCGTAAACAAGAAGGTCTGACCTGGTGCACAGAGCCGAATGGTAGGGGTTTTTGGGCCGTCACTAGGCACAAAGATATACAGACTGTGTCCCGTGATGCCGACACCTTTTCTTCGGCCGTAGGCTTTACCTTTATGGAAGACGTTGATGCCGAGGCCATGGAAATTCGACGTTCCATTATCGAAACAGATCCGCCGCAGCATATGGACCTCCGTAAGTTGATGGCGCCCTTTTTTACCCCGCGTAAGGTTAAAGAGTGTGAGCAAATGATCCGTGAGGTGGTCAGCAAGTACCTGGATGATTTTGTGGCTGCTGGGGAAGGTGACTGGTTAACCATGGTGTCCAAACCCATTCCTATTGAAGTCCTTTGCCGGGTGATTGGGCTGCCAGCCGAAGATATAGGATTTATCATTGAACTCACCGACCACCTAGTAACCGGCATCACGGTGGGAGAATTGCCCATGCATGCCTATGGTAATACTACCGAGTTGAGCTTACTGCCATTTAATAGCCCAGCGGCCCATGCTTTATATGAATACGGCATGCAGATTCGACGTAATCGTATCGCCAACCCACGTGACGACTTGGCTAATATCTTAGCTAACGGCGAAGTCAACGGTGCGCCGTTAAGTGACACAGATTACAAAAATAACTTTCAAACCCTGGTCTTTGCCGGTAACGAAACCACGCGTACAGCCATGGCACATTTGGCTTTACAGTGGAGTCAAAACCCAGCGGAGTTTGCTAAGGTGGCCGCCGACCCAAGCCTGATTCCCGGTGCCATAGATGAGGTATTACGGGTAGCATCGCCAGTTATCTACATGCGCCGTACGGCTACCAAGGATACGGAGTTAGCAGGTACAGCGATTAAAAAGGGTGACAAGATCGTCACATGGTTTGCCAGTGGCAATCATGATGAAAGCGTATTTGCAGACCCTAATACATTTAAAGCCGACCGTAAGCCGACCAATCATGAAGCCTTTGGTGGCGGTGGCGTACATACCTGTTTGGGGGCTTTTTTAGCCCGTTTGGAATTGCGTGTGTTGTTAGATGAAATGATAAAACGTAACTTTACTATTGAAAGCGCGGGGGACATTGAATACATTAAGTCCAATTTTGTTAATGGCATCGAACATATGCCCATGCGAATCAAAGTTTAAAGGGCATAACTAGCCGGTAAATGGTCTGAGGAATTAATAACGTGAAGATTGGTATTCTATTGTGTGGCCTAGCGCAACCGCGAATGGCTAACAAGCATGGTTACTACGATCAGCAGTTTCGGGAACTGCTGATGCCTTTAGGTTTTGAGTGTAAAACATTTGCGGTGGTGGCCAATCAGCTACCACCGGCGGATGATGACTGTGACGGCTACTTGATTTCAGGCTCGGCCCACAATTTAGATGAACCATTACCATGGACCCAGCCACTTCTGGACTGGATTAAAGGCATGTATGGTGCCAAGCCAATGGTGGGTGTGTGCTTTGGCCATCAGGCTATCGCTAAAGCCTTGGGTGGCACCGTCGAAGCCGCTAAGACAGTCTATCAAACAGGGGTAGTGGAATATAATCGCACCGATGGTAGTTCTGACACGGTTGCGGCTTGGCATGGCCAGCAGGTGATTGAGTTGCCACCCATCGATCTAGAAGTGACAGCCAGCGCTAAGCACTGTCCCTATGCCAACATCGTATATGCCAACAAGGCCATCAGTTTTCAGTCCCACCCTGAATTTAGCGATACCTATATTGCCGATCTTTATGATACCCATAAAGCCACATTGGATGAGACTGCGCACGAATTTTATGGGAGTAATCTAGGACGCATAAAAGTAGAGCATGATATCGGTAGGGAAATAGCAGAATTTTATTGGGAGAATGCTTGATTGAGAACGGGACAGGCACTTTTTCTACCGCTGCGCGGCAGAAATAAGAGCCAGTCCCTGTGATTATCGAGGGATTGGCTTTTTTGCGCAGCAAAAGTGCCTGTCCTCTCAGGTTGTTAACGCATCACAAACGGGTCAGGAATAGGCTCATCACTGGTGCGCAACCACACGGACTTAATATTGGTGTAGTCTAAGGCCGCTTGCAAGCCACCTTCACGCCCGTGGCCGGATAGGCCATGGCCACCGAAAGGTACTATAGGGCTCACGGCACGATAGGTGTTAACCCATACTATGCCAGCCTGAATACCACGAATCATGCGATGGGCGCGAGTTAGGCTCTTGGTAAATACACCCGAGGCCAAACCAAAAGCGGTGTCGTTGGCTAAGGCTAAGGCTTCTGCCTCCGTATCAAAACCCACTACGGATAGCACCGGGCCAAAGAATTCGTTTTCTAGGCTGGCAGCATTCTCTACACCGGAGCAATCTAAAATAGTCGGCTGGAAATAGAAGCCGTCACCGGCAATGGCTTCACCACCGCACACTAGCTTGGCACCCTGCTCGAGGGTGGTAGCAATAAGCTGCTCGGCGCGGTTACGTTGGGCTAGGGTACACAAAGGGCCGACTTCTGTGGTCATTTCTTGCGGGTGACCGATGTTTATGGCGGCGGCCTTTTGCTTAAGCTTAGTCAAGAATTCATCTTTGATTTGGTTGTCGATGATTAGTCGCGAACCGGCCACACAGCTTTGGCCAGTGGCAGCAAAGATACCCGAAACCTGGGCATTTACGGCGCTGTCTATGTCGGCATCGGCAAAGACGATAAAGGGTGATTTGCCACCTAGTTCCAAAGACACGGAGGCCAAGTTTTCGGCGGAGTTGCGCACAATATGACGGGCAGATTCCGGGCCGCCGGTAAAGGCGACGTGAGAAACCTTGGGATGGCTGGTAAGGATAGCACCACACTTAGGGCCAAAGCCTGTAATAATGTTTAGCACGCCCTTGGGGAAACCTGCTTGATCAAAGATACGGGCAAATTCCAATAATGGCGATGGGCCTTCTTCGGAGGCCTTCATAACCACGGTACAGCCAGCCGCTAGGGCCGGGCCGATCTTTACTGCCGCCAAGAATAGCTGTGAGTTCCATGGCACAACGGCAGCAACTACACCTAATGGCTCGCGCCGCAACCATACTTCCATATCTGGCTTGTCGATGGGCAAATGAGCGCCTTCGATCTTGTCGGCAAGGCCAGCGTAATAGCGGTAGTAGTCGGCCACATAGGCGATTTGGGCGCTGGTTTCGCGGATAATCTTGCCCGTGTCGCGGGTTTCTAATTCTGCTAAACGGGGGGCGTTTTCGGCAATTAAGTCGGCTAGGCGATACAGCAACTTGCCACGTTGGGTGGCGTTTAAGTCGGCCCATACAGCGCCGTAAAAGGCATCGTGAGCAGCTTGTACCGCACGCTCAACGTCGTCTTCGCGCGCTTCAGGCATCAGTGCCCAAGCTTGGCCTGTGGCTGGGTCTAGGCTTTCGAAGGTGGCGCTAGCATCGCGGAACTCGCCGTTGATGTATTGCTGAAATTGTTGCATCGATATTCTCTTTATATTTGTAGGTCGGACTTTAGTCCGACATGAATCAAAGCTTTAGTCGGACATGAATCAAAGCTTTAGTCCGGCGATTTATCTCGCTGTCGGACTGAAGTCCGACCTACGTGGACAGTGCTACTGAAATGCTGGCATAACGTCGTTGATAAAGCGCTCAAGGGAAGCCTTCTTACGCTCAAAGGTCATGCTGGAATCAATCCAGAAAGAGAACTCATCATAGCCCATGGCTTCGTACTTCTTCAATCGTTCAATGACACCTGCGGGCTCTTCTATCACTAGATCGCGGCGCATGGCTGCTGGCGAATAGAAGGGGTGGGATGCTATTTCTTCTTCCGTCAGGGCTTCAATTAAGCCTTGGCTGACGGGCTTTTTGTTCATAAACCAAGCGCCAAAGTAGCAGTAGAAGCGGTTTAGTTCATCGGCGGCTTGTTGGCAATCGGCTTCGCTTTCCGCTACGTAGGTATGGCGCAATACCATCACCTTAGGGCGCGGCATGTGGCTGAATTTTTCACAAGCGTTATTAAACTTGTCCATTAGATCGGCAATTTCTTCATCGCCTTTCCATAGCGGGGTGACCTGCACGTTACAGCCATTTTGTACGGCAAACTCGTGGCTATTTGGGTCACGGGCAGCTATCCAAATGGGTGGCCCGCCGTCCTGTAGTGGCTTTGGGGAGGAGGTGGTTTTGGGAAACTGGTGGTGTTTGCCATTGTGTTCATAGTCGCCTTCCCATAAGCCTTTTACTGCCGGCACCATTTCACGTAGGTGCTCACCGGCCGTCCAGGCGTCTATGCCATTACCCATACGCTCATATTCAAAGCTATAGGCGCCGCGCGCAATGGCGATGTCCAAACGGCCATTGATAATATTGTCGGTCATGGCCGCTTCTCCGGCTAAACGGATGGGGTGCCAGAAGGGGGCAACCAAAGTGCCCGTACCTAGGCGCACATTTTCCGTCTTGTTAGCCAGGTCAACCAGGTTTAGCAGTGGATTGGGAGAGATGGTGAAGTTCATGCCATGGTGTTCACCGGTCCACACGGCATGCATGCCGCCCTTATCGGCAATTTTACATAGCTCTACAAACTCATCATATAGCTGCTTTTCGTTTTGCTCGGCACTGATGCGTTCCATGTGGCCAAATAGGGAAAATTTCATGGGCTTTCTCCAGACAGGGTTGCGGCCTCTTTAGGCTTCTGCAACCAGCGCTTTAGTTCGTCGTTGACTCTCTCGGGGGCGGTTATATTGATCATGTGGCGGTGGTCTTTAATCACTACCGCCTCAGCATTTTGGGCCTGTTCGGCAATAGCAATAGACATGGCAGCGGTGGAATTTGGATCCCCGTCACCAGTAATGGCCAATAGCGGGCAGGTTATGTCTTTTAGCTTGTCAGCATAGGTATCGTCACTATGGGCAAAGGCCGTATAGGCCGTGCCATAGCCTTGCATATCAACACCAGCTAACCAATTACCAACTTGTTGCGCAAGTAGTTGTTCTTCTGGAATATCACGAAACCAACGTTTTAAGGGGGTTTCTAGGTCCATCTTACCGGTACGTATTTCTGCTGCGCGTGCTTGCACTGCTGCCGTAGAGGCACTAGGGCGGTTATAGATGCAGTTCACTAAGGCTACTCGCTTTACCCGTTGTGGGTGGGTGCTGGCATAGGTGGCGGAAATAACCGCGCCCATGGAATGGCCAGCTAGGTTCACTTGATCTAGTTCTAGGCAATCTAATACCGCGTCAAGCCACTCGATGTATTCAGGCATACGAGCCAGATCGTTGCTTGCTGCCAACGGGCTAGATTCACCGTGCCCGGGCATATCGACAGCATACACACGATAGTTGGCTTGCAGTGCTTCTATCTGTGGTCCCCAGGCGGCCGATTGCATACCGACACCGTGTATCAGCACTAAAGGCTCGGCCGTTTCTGGGCCTGCTATACGTACGCCAAGTTGGCCGTAGTGGTTACACTGAAGCAGGGTTGTCGCCGTCATGACCCAATTCCTGCAAATCTTGGTAACGGTCACCGATACGGTGATGAGGGCGACCGCCGATAGAGGCGCCTAGGGCGATGACAATTTCATCATCAGCAGGTGCATCAGGAATGGCAAGGTTAATAGTTAGGTAGTGGCTACGACGGCCAGCATCATTCTTGTCCATCAAAGGAATCTGCAAAGACGTGTTGGCGCCGCCACGAATATTAGTGAAAGACAAGTAAGACTTGGCACCGACGGCCTCACGGTAAAAGTTACCGAAGCGCAAGGTGTGGATCAGCGCAGAAGCGTGTTCCACTTCGCCGTTTAGTCCAACAATGGCGGCCTTGCCATAACCTTCTACCTTATCGCCACCACCCACAGTGTCGATGATCATCTTGGTTAGCAATTCACCTAGGCCTGGCGCGCAGTCGTGAATAGCTGGACGTAGGTCTTCGACAAAGCCTTGGCCTGCCCATGGGTTCTTGATGATAGCGATGGCAGCAACCATCTTTAAAGGTGTTTCTGCGGCTTTGCCACCTTCGATCAGTGTTTCTTCTACATGGAGTAGGGTTTTACGAATTTGTGCGGGCATGATTTTGATCTCCAACTTGATTTGGTATTATGGTATACCATAATACAAAGTTGTCAAACATTGTTTTTGCTTACTGCTTATTTAGGTCGCATTGAGATACAATATGGGCGTGGTTAAGAATCCCGTCATTGCGAGGTGCGTAGCACCGTGGCAATCTTGTTGAGGCCCAGTGCTAGGCTGGTAGAGATTGCTTCGCTGCGCTCGCAATGACGATAAGAAAGACGGCCAGCAATGACGATAACAATGAAAGCTAACAGAGTAAATCAATGAGCAAAGGCCTAGATAAAATAGACTTCCAACCCGTTACCTTGCGTGACCAGGTACAGGAACGTATGCGTGAAGCCATCATCGAAGGCCATTTTAAGCCTGGTGAGCGTCTAGTTGAGCGCCCTTTATGTGACCAATTGGGTGTGAGTCGTACAGTAATTCGCGAGACCATACGTTATTTGGAAGCCGAAGGTTTAGTGCAAATTGCCCCTAATCGCGGGCCTATCGTGTCTTATTTGTATTGGAAAGAAGCACGACAGATTTACGCCATTCGCCGTATGTTGGAAATGGCTGCGGCGGAAACCTGTGCCGCCAATATCAGTAAAGAACTGGCGAATAGCTTGCGTGCTGCCTTAAAGCACCTTAACGATGATCGTAAAGACATGTCGGCCACCGAGTTGTACCATGCCACTAGTGACTTTTATGAGTTGATCTTTAGTGGTGCAGGCCATGATATTGCTTGGGAAATGGTGCAGCGCCTGCATGCGCGTATTAGTCGCTTACGCAGCCTAACCCTGTCTACCCTAGAGCGTAAAAAGACAGGTCCTGAGCATATGCAGGTAATCTGTGATGCTATTTGCGCCGGTGATCATCAAGCCGCCAGTCAAGCCGTTGCTGAACACCTAGATGATGTCATGAGTGTGGCAGAGAAGCTATTGGCTGATGCTTAGGCTTGTGGGTTATAGCGCTAACGAGTAGGTATGGAAATCTTCCAATACTTTCACATAGCCTAGCTTTTCATACAGATGCTGGCCAGCTAGGTTACTGTGGGCTGTTGGTACTTCCTAGCGGCTAGCTTTGCCGCTTTGCTGAGTTTCTTTTCATAGGCCAATAAGTAGAAGCCTGATGCTAGTATTAGGGCCATGCCTATCCACATATGTGCCGGTGGTAATTGATTCCAGAATACAAAGCCCCACAGTACACCCCAGATAATGGCACTGAATTCAAACGGTGCCACACTACTAGCTTGGCCAATGCGGTAAGCTTGAGACAACAGGTAAAAGCCACAGCCGGCTATCAAACCAATGATCAACAACCATTGGGCCTGTGCCAAGGTAGGTATGGTCCAAGCACGTAGCAAGAAGGCCACGGAAGGGTGGCTATCGGGGCTTAACAACCAGCCGCTGCCCAAAATTAAGCCCGCCAAGCAAGAGCCTAGCCAAAAGATTAATAGATGCCAAAAGGCTAGAGAACCACCGGATTCGGTGTTGCCTAGCTGGCGAGTGAGTATGGATTGCACGGCGTAGGATACGGCTGCGTACACGGCCAACAAAACGGCTGGGTCGGTAATGCCCGTTGGGTTCATGGTGATGATAACCCCGACAAAACCTACCAGTACCGCAAGACTACGTAATAGATCTAGGCGTTCGCCCAGTATAGGTGCGGCTAAAGCCGCGACAAATAGCGGCGCCGAGAAGGCGATGACAATAACATCAGCCAAGGGCAACATAGCCAAAGCCATATAATAGCTGGTGTAGCAACTCAGGCCGATTAAGCCGCGCAGGGTGATCAACTTGATATTGCGCGTGCGCAGTATGTGCAAGCCGCCTTCACGCTTGACGATCCACCAGGCGATAATCAGGGCGATTGGACTGCGAAAAAACACCACTTCCATAACAGCGATTTCACCACTAAGCATTTTTACCAGCACGTCTTGCACGCCAAACAAAGCTAAGCCAATGATCAGCATGATAATGCCGCGCGAATTATTAAATACAAAGCCCGTTTCGCTGGACATGATTCTCCCCCTTGGGTGGGTCGGTGCTACGTAAAAGAACCGCGAAATTGATGAACAACAGGGGACAAAATAGTCCTCTAGGTGAGGCTTCACAAACAAAATAAAAAAGGTAGAAGGCAAGAAAAACTGGGGCCAATTTAGTTATAAGTGAAATTAAATTTTAGGTCCCAGTTTTGTTTCTTTGATGGATAATTATTGCTTATGTATTGGCAGGATTGGGTTAGTCTGGATTTTCCCGTATTATACAATCTAACTTCTATTTATTAGAAACCTGTCTACTAGCAATCAGTGCCTATATGGAAATATCTTTAGACCTACGCACCTACTCCAATGAAATACATAGTCATAAGCATGACTTTCATCAGTTAGTGTTGCCCATGCAAGGCAGCCTACAAATGTCAGTGGATGCCCGTGAAGGGGAAGCGTCTTTACAGCAGGTGGCGGTGATCAAAGCAGGCGCAGAACATGGTTTTTCTGCGCAAGGTGAAAATCGTTTTGTAGTGGCTGATGTACCTGAATTTTTAGCACCTCAATTGGCGCAATTGCCTGCTTATATAGGTGTAGATGAAGCGCTAGGCCACTTTATTCAATTTGTTGCTAGCCGCTTGCAATCAAATCAAGGTGCGGGCATTAAAGACGCGGCTGGTGAACGCCAAATGCTGCTGTTATTGCTGCAACTGCTGCAAGAACGGCAGGGTATAGAGGCACGTGCAGATAAGCGTATACAATCAGCTTGCGCTATCATCGAACAGGACTATGCCTTATCCGAGAGTGTCGAAGGTTTGGCTAAGCAGGTACATTTAAGTCCGCGCCAGTTTACGGAGTTGTTTCGCCGCCAGACCGGTTTGTCGGTTAAACAATACATCATTGAAAGGCGCATGCAACAAGCTTGGTTGTTATTGCACACGAGCTCAGACCCCATTCAGGCCATTGCAGCTAGCGTCGGTTATGTTGATCAGGGTGCCTTCAGCCATCGCTTTAAGGCCCAGTTTGGCAAAACACCCAGCCAAGTCCGCCAGTCTCACCTATAAATGCACCAGTTTTCACAAGACAGCTAGCCATTTGCTCGCTAAGCTAATAGCTGAATTTATAAAGACAGAGACAGCTATGCCTATCAACGCTACCTTAATTGGATTCAGCGCCATTGTGTTATGGGGCGCCCTTGCCTTGTTCACTAGCCTTACAGGTGGGCTCATTCCGCCGTTTCAGCTCATGGCCATGACCTTTATAATTGCCTTTAGTTTGATGTTTGGACGTTGGTTAACCCAAGGGCATCTAGGATTGCGCTTTGTGCGCCAGCCAGTGAAGGTGTGGGTGTTGATGGTGGGGGCTTATTTTGGCTACCACTTTTGTTACTTCCTGGCCTTGTCGTCGGCACCAGTGGTGGAAGCTAGTTTGATTGCTTATCTTTGGCCGTTGCTTATTGTGCTGTTTGCTGCCTTATTGCCTGGCGAGCGTTTGCTGGCTAAGCATTTAGCGGGTGCTGTATTAGCTTTGCTTGGTTGTTATTTGATTGTTGGTCAAGGCGGGGCAGATTTCCAGTGGCAATACCTCAATGGCTATCTGTTAGCCCTGGTGTGTGCTTTTATCTGGTCAGGTTTTTCTGTGGCAAGTCGCTTCATTAAGCATGTGCCTACGGATGCTGTGGGGTGGTTTTGTCTCGCCACGGCCGTCTTGGCATTCATTGCTCACTTGCAACTAGAGCAGACCGTTTGGCAACTTACCAGTGTGCAATGGGCGGGTGTCATTGGTTTGGGCTTAGGCCCTGTTGGTCTTGCTTTTTTTACTTGGGACTATGGGGTTAAACATGGCAACTTGCCTTTATTGGGAGTGTTGGCTTATGCGGCACCTTTGATTTCGGTGGTGCTGCTGGTGTTATTTGGCCAAGCCGCCGCTAGTTGGAATATTGCTATCGCCTGTGTGTTGATTGTGGGTGGTTCTTTGTTGGCAGGTTGGCAGCGGAAAGCTTAGTGTACGTTGCGTACCTAAAGCGAACTTACACCCACGTCATTGCGAGCGCAGCGAAGCAATCTCCATCAGGCAAAGTGCAGTTCTGCTAGAGGTTGCCGCGTCGCTGCGCTCCTCGCAATGACGTTGGATTTTTCATCATTGCGAACGTACACCCACGTCAT
>DPHB01000001.1:108549-120738 GCA_003521845.1 Oceanospirillaceae bacterium
AGGCAAAGTGCAATTCTGCTAGAGATTGCCACGCCGCTTCGCGACTCGCAATGACGTTAAGTAATAGGCACTTCTTGCGTGTTGTGTACCTTACGCAATACCATTTGCGTCTTGGTGGTATTTACCCCGGGTAGGCGCAATAGGGTTTTGTAATATAGCTCTTCAAAGTGCTGTGTGTCTTTATAGATTACCGTTAACTGGTAATCAAATTCGCCGGTCATTAGGTAACAGGCTTTTACTTGTGGCACTAAGCGCACAGCATCTTCAAATTGTTGAAACAGGTCTTCCTGCTGAGCATCCAAGCGCATGGACACAATGGCGGTGCCGGTGTAGCCAAAGTGGGCTGGGTTGACGATACCCGTAAACTTATCGAAGTAATCCGCCTCCAATAAGCTTTTAAGGCGTCTATGGCAGGCCGACGGCGATAGATTGGCCATGTCGGCCAGCTCGACATTGGTGAGGCGACCGTTGCCTTGAAGGGCGCGAATGATCTGCTTATCAAACTCATCAAGCTCTGTGTTAACTGTTTGTACTTCTTGCATAGGGCCCATTCCGTTATATAGTGCTTATTACTAAAAAAATTTATCAGCGCTGATTACTGCTTAAGTTTTTTTTATCAGAGGTGATTTAATTCCAAAATGGCTTGGAATTAAATTCCAGATTTTGTAAATTTGTGCGAATTATATTTCAATAAACTGCCAAATATCCAGAAACTTATCAAGATAATTTCTTAATTCTTTGTATAAACTACCGGCATGACCAGAACGCAATCACAACTAACCTAAAGGAGATGACGGCATGTTAATTGGTGTACCTAAAGAGATTAAGAACCGCGAAAACCGTGTAGGCTTGACCCCAGAAAGTGTACAAGAGCTAGTTGCAGCTGGCCATCAAGTATTGATGGAAACCAATGCCGGTCAAGGCATCAACGCCAGCGACGACGACTATCAAGCTGCTGGTGCTAGCATTGTTGCTACCGCCGCTGAGGTTTTTGCTCAAGCCGAGATGATTGTTAAGGTTAAAGAGCCACAAGCTGCAGAGCGTGCCATGTTGCGTGAAGGCCAGTTGTTGTTCACCTACCTACACCTTGCACCAGATGCTGCTCAAACTGAAGACCTGATCAAGTCAGGGGCTACCTGCATTGCTTACGAAACTATTACTTCACCACGTGGCGGTTTGCCCTTGTTGGCACCTATGTCCGAAGTTGCTGGCCGTATGTCCATCCAAGCCGGTAGCCATGCTCTAGAGAACACCCAAGGTGGTCGCGGCATGTTGCTAGGTGGTGTACCTGGTGTTGAAGCCGCTAAAGTCGTTGTTATCGGTGGCGGTGTGGTTGGTTCCAATGCCGTACAAATGGCTCTCGGTTCACGTGCCAATGTGGTTGTTTTGGATCGTTCTAAGGACGCCTTGGTACGTCTAGACCAAGAATTCAACGGTGCTGTAAAAACCGTATATTCCACTAAAGCGGCTTTAGAAAAGCACGTAGCCGAAGCTGACCTAGTCATTGGTGGTGTGCTAATTCCTGGTGCAACAGCGCCTAAGCTAGTCACGGCTGAAATGGTTGCTGGTATGAAGAAGGGTGCAGTATTGGTAGATGTTGCCATCGACCAAGGTGGTTGTTTCGAGACTTCCCACGCCACTACTCACGAAGACCCCACTTATGAAGTAGGCGGTGTTGTTCACTACTGTGTGGCTAACATGCCAGGTGGCGTACCACTAACTTCTACCTACGCCTTAAACAATGCCACTCTTCCCTACGTAATGAAGTTGGCCAACCAGGGCTGGCGCACAGCTTTGGCTAACGATGTACACTTCCGTGAAGGTTTGAATGTACACGCCGGTATGGTAACCAACGAACATGTGGCCGAAGCACTAGGCTATGACTTTGTTGATCCGGCTACGGTTTGTCGTTCATTGGAAGCGGTTGCTTAAGCAGCAAAACTCCTGACTTGTTTGAGCCTATTGTTCGATAAGTTAACTTTCAGGGCATCTATTTAGATGCCCTTTTTTACGCCTAAAAGAACCGGCAACCTTGCTTGCTAGGTTACTCGTAATGGGTCCATAAACGCAGTATTTTAATGGCACTTTTGTCTTCTAGTACTTGGTAGACCAATCGATGTTGTATATTGATTCTTCTGGAGTATGCGCCCTCTAAATCACCCACTAACTTTTCATAGGGCGGAGGGGTTTGGTAGGGGTTGCTGGCAATTATTGTTAATAGATCTTTGGCCTTTGCTTTTAAACCACTAGAGGCTAGCTTTTTGGCATCTTTTTTGGCTTGCTTAGTGTAATAAATTTGCCACATTTACATTACCAATCTAGGTCCGTATCGCATTCATCTAGATCTGTCTCCATTCCCGCGCGGATGGATTCACGCATGCCGGGAACAGATAGCAAGAATAGGGTTTCGTTAATAGCGCTCCAATCTTCTTCAGATAGCAGTATGGCATTGCCTCTTTTCCCAGTAATAACAATAGGTTGATGAGTTGTCTGAGTTTCATCAATCAAGTTATAAAGTTTGGAGCGGGCTTCGGTAACATTTAAAGTAGTCATTGTTTCACCTCTAGAAGCAAAAGCGTACGCTTTTACGTTCGCTAAGTCAATTTTGCGTTCTATGTTAAGGAGGCAATACTAGCTTTCTAACAAGTCCCCGGTGGTGTAATACCATTGGCCGCCAATATTCACAAACTGGCTGATTTCGTGTAAACGTCTGGCTTTGCCGTTGATCTTGTAGCGGGCGACAAATTCCACAATGCCGGCTTGGTGTAGTTCGCTTCCGTCTTGGGTTTTAACGATTTTTAAGCCCAGCCATTGTTGCTGTTCATCAAAGTCTAGCTTGTCGGGCCGGTTTTCGTGATGCCAGCTGGCGAGTATATAGTCCTTGTCTTTGATGCAAAAAGCACTGTAGCGTGAACGCATGAGCTGTTCTGCGGTAGTGGCCGCTTGGCCTTGAATTATAGGTTGGCAACAGCTGACAAAAGGCTGTTTGGAACCGCAGTAGCAGTCATTTGTTTGAGATTGTTTTTTGGCCACGA
The DNA here is from genome assembly GCA_003521845.1 of Oceanospirillaceae bacterium. Taxonomy (GTDB): domain Bacteria; phylum Pseudomonadota; class Gammaproteobacteria; order Pseudomonadales; family Balneatricaceae; genus Njordibacter. Next base: position 111,585 of record DPHB01000001.1, read on the forward strand.
TGATAATTTCTTGTTAAAGCAAAGGCGCCATATTAGCATAGCTGCCAGGTAGTTGATTAGTTATAGGCGGGGTCAGAGGGCCTGCCCCATGACCGGAGGGAGTGTATTGGGTACCTCAGGTCTGATAATTATATGTCCGAGCCAAGCACCTAGCAACATTGAGTGATAGGATTCAAATATGACAGAAAAAGTGTTTTACGAGCCATTAGGTGGCAACGATATGCCACGTTTTGGTGGCCCCGGTACCTTTATGCGTTTGCCAGCGGTGGAGATTGATAGCCACCTTGATGTGGGTATTTTGGGTGTGCCCCTCGATATAGGCACTTCCAACCGGCCTGGTGCGCGTTTGGCACCGCGAGAAATACGTGATGAAAGCCGCATGCTGCGGCCCTTAAATGTGTCAACGGGAGCCGACCCTTTCCATAGTCTAAGCATCGCAGACATTGGCGATGTGCCAATTAATACCTTTAACCTGCACAAGAGTATGGGCATCATTGAAGCCTTTTATGACGATGTATTAGCCGCCGATATTATGCCTGTCACTATTGGTGGTGATCACACCATTAGCCTGCCAATTTTACGTGCTATGGCCAAAAAATACGGGCCCGTTGGTGTCGTGCATATTGATGCCCATGCGGATGTCAACGAACATATGTTTGGTGAGGCCATTGCTCACGGCACGCCGTTTCGACGCGCAGTAGAAGAAGGCTTGCTAGATTGTCAGCGGGTGGTGCAAATTGGCTTGCGGGGTACTGGCTACAGTGTGGATGAATACGAGTGGGGCAAGCAACAAGGCTTTCGTGTGGTACAAGCCGAAGAGTGCTGGCACAAATCTTTAGAGCCACTAATGGCTGAGGTACGCGACAAGGTGCAGGGTGGCCCTGTGTACTTGTCTTTTGATATCGATGGCCTAGACCCAGCCTATGCACCGGGCACCGGTACTGCTGAAATTGGTGGCTTGACGGTGCCCCAAGGTATCGAAATTGTGCGTGGTTGCCGTGGTTTAGATCTAGTTGGTTGTGATCTTGTGGAGGTATGCCCACCGTTTGATCAAACCCGTTCGACTTCGGTCACCGCGGCAGGTCTTTTGTATGAAATGTTGTGTGTGCTACCGGGTGTGAAATATTTACGCTAAACCTAAGTGCATTTGGCTTGGCCAAAGCTAGGCTTGACTAAGGATGCCTATGGCGACCAAGGCCAAACCAATACCCATGCGACGATAGCGGTTGATGGGCTCTTTAAATAAGAGTGCTCCCAAGGTACTGCTTAATAGAATCACCCCCATGTTCCAGATGGGAAAGAACAAGCTGCCGTTGTTATCGAAGGCATGCAAGCCAAGAATGATGAAGTAGGTGCCAAAGAAATTCACTAGGCCTAAGGCCAGTCCAAAAGCAAAGGTATGCCAGCTGACGGGGCGTGGCCGTACCACTAGTACTAGCATGGCGGATACGGTGGCGGTGGCGAAAATAGCAACACTGAATATAGCCGCGTCCTGGGGGCGTACATAGTGTAAGTTAGCGTAGTTGGAGATAACGTCTAGGCCTCCAGCGATTAAAAATAAAACCACGGGGAGCCAACCCATGCCTTTGTGTAGGTTGGGCGACGGGGTGCGGCTGTATGTGCTCAGGCTGAGGGCTACTAGGGCCAACGTAAGTCCTGCATAGGTTGTCCAGCTGGCTTGCCCCATGGTGGCTTCAAATATCCACAAGCTAAATATCACCGGTATGGCTAATGATAAGCGGCTAGCTATGACGGACGTGGTGGCTCCATATAAACGCGTCACACCATTGATAAGTAACAGGCATACTACATACAGTGCCCCTATGATCAGGCCCATTGCTAGCCAAGGTGTTTGTAGGTTTACTTCCAGCAGGTTGGAGGGTTGTTCTAGGTTGATGATACCTGCCAATACCCCAAATCCATAACTCACTAAAATAGTCGGCGTAGAAGGGATGCCGCGAATAGCCAGCAGCTTGAGTATGACAAAGATACTGCTGCTGCAGATGACGGATAAAATCAGGTAATGCATGGTGTCGCGCAGGTGAGTCTAGGTGGCGCGATTGTAATAATAGATGCCTACGAACTCTAGACAAAGTAGGCATTATTGGGCAACTAAAAAAGGGGGCGCCCCCCCCCAGTTTAATTATGCTGTTAAGTCATTAGCAACGCTGCCCTTTTCTACATAGGCGACACAGTTGTCTTCGATCTTATCCAGTTCGTAAACATAGTTGATCATTACCGAACCAGATTCCTTAATGCCACGCTGACTTAAGTTTGCCAGCCAGTTTAGGCGACCTGCTTTTGAGCCGTTGCTAAGATGGAAGTTGGCCACAGGATCTAGCGCACCTTTACCCCGTTTTTCTGCCACCAAATAATGGCTGATTAGCTGTTTGGTTGGCGCTTCTAACCAGTCGCTGGCCTCTGTGTTTGATTGCCAGTCGGCGGCCAATAAAGCCGATAGGTTGGCGGCTACACCCAGTTCTTCACAGTGGACTTTAAGCTCTTGACGTTGGTCTTCTGTCAATATGGCTAGGGCTTTGTCGGGGTTGGCGGTTAGCCATTTGTTAAAGCCTGGTATAGGGGACAAGGTAGAAAACTGGCTAAGATGCGGGAACTGTTGCAGCAATTGTGCCACCACGTTTTTAATCAAGAAGTTGCCAAAGCTGATACCGGCCAAACCCCGTTGAGTATTCGATATGGAGTAGAAAATGGCCGTGTCCGCGGTATCCGTGTCTAACAGAGGCGCATCTTCGTCTAACAAAGGTGCCATTTCACCTGCCAAGCCCTGGGTCAGGGCTACTTCGATAAAAATAAGCGGTTCATCGGGCATTTGCGGGTGGAAGAAAGCAAAGCAACAGCGGTCACTGGATAGGCGGTTTTTTAGGTCGCTCCATCCATTGATGGCGTGTACGGCTTCGTATTCAATCAGCTTTTCCAGCAATGAAGTCGGGGAGTCCCAGGTGATCTGCTCTAGTTGTAAGAAGCCTAGGTCAAACCAGGCATGTAGCAGCTGCTTCATTTCTTGTTGCAGGCTTTGCAGGCCTGGCGTTTTGTCTTTTATAGACAGTAAGTCGGCGCGCATGTTGACTAAGAATTTAATGCCGTCGGGCAGCTCGTTAAATTGGCGTAGCAAGGTGAGGCGTGGGGACTCTAGGGCGCGGCGCAATTGGCTGGTGCTTTTAGGGTCTGGTTGCCATTTTTCGATACTGGCCTTAACCTTGTCATAATCTAAATCAAAGTCTTCGGCTAGCAGTTCAAAAAATCGCTGTTTACCTTGCTCACTAAACTCCAAATACTGGCGGGCTATTTGCACAGCTTGCTTACGCGTAGCCATTTCACCCACTGATTTATTCAGACAGAAGCTAATTTCACCCCTTAATACATCTAGGCTGGCCCCTTCCAGATCTATGTTGGCCTGCTGTTGCTCGGTTTCATTGTCCGTGAGGGAAGGAAAACTACCCCATAGCTCTTTTAAACGGGATAAAGAGCGGTTAAATAAGGAACCTTCGCTACTACGTGTTTGTTGCCTTAACATGGGACTGCTTCCTGTATTTAGCTAAATAGATCAGCATACTGATCACGCAGCAGGTTCTTTTGTACCTTTGCCATGGCGTTACGAGGTAATTCGTTGACCCAGAACAAGGCTTTAGGTTGCTTAAACCTAGCTAGGCGGTCTTTGATTTGCGCCATAATAACCATATCCGTAGGGTGATTACCATCGTGACTCACGAGTATCCCTACTACAGCTTCACCAAAGTCGGGATGGGGGACGCCGATAACGGCAGATTCAGCCACGCCCTCTAGCTTGTCTAACAGGCTTTCAATTTCTTTCGGGTAGACATTTAAACCGCCGGTAATAATTAGATCTTTGGCGCGGCCAATAATGCTCAAGTAGCCTTGTTCGTCAAAGCTACCGATATCTCCGGTAATAAAGTAGCCATCATCACGAAATTCTGCGGCGGTCTTTGTTGGTTTGTTCCAATAACCCTTGAACACGTTAGGGCCTTTTACTTCCACTACGCCGCTTTCCCCTTGGGCTAACACTTCACCGGTTTCGGCATTGGCCACACGCATGCTGATGCCAGGTAACGGCATGCCCACGGTGCCCGCTAAGCGCTCGCCTTCATAGGGGTTGCTGCTCATCATGCCGGTTTCAGTCATACCGTAACGCTCCAGAATGCGTAGGCCACAGCGTGCTTCAAACAACTGGTGGGTTTCGGCTAGCAATGGTGCACTGCCCGAGATAAATAAACGCATATTGCTGACCGAGTTGGCAGTAAAACCATCATTAGCCAGTAAACGTGTGTAAAAGGTAGGCACTCCCATAAGCACTGTTGAGGTTGCCATGGCGTCGGTGACAGCTTGGGCTTGATATTTGGCCATGTAGTTAAGGCTAGCCCCAGCCACCAAGGTAATATTGATGGCTACGAATAAGCCATGAATATGGAAGATTGGCAGGGCGTGAATTAAGCAATCATTAGCGCTGTATTGCCAAGCATCCTGTAAAGTGAGGGCGTTGCTGACCAAACCACGATGGGTCAGCATGGCGCCTTTTGGTTGGCCGGTAGTGCCCGATGTATAAAGAATAGCGCCTAGGTCATCGTCGGTACGGGCAACCGCGCTAAACCCTGCTTCTTGCTGGTCGCGCAGTTGGCGGGCATCGCCAGATTCGTTAGCTGCCAAAGACCATACGCTAACGTCTTGGTCAATAAGCATTGCTGCTATGGCACTTTTTCGATCTGGGTCACAAATCACCACACTGGGTGCTGCGTCAGTAAAAAAATAATCCAACTCAGTGAGGGTATAGGCGGTGTTCAAGGGTAAAAATACACCACCAGCCAATACAGTGCCGACATAGAGTTCTAAGCCTGTTACGGTTTTTTCAATCTGGGCAGCAACACGTTCACCGGGTTGTAAGCCAGCGACGACTAGGGCCGCAGCCATTTTTTCGCAATTAGCGAAAAACTCATTATAGGTAATTGCAGCGCGTTCACCATGAGCATGAATAAAGATAGCAGCGCCATGGTTAATACTTGCTTGGCGTAGAGCATAAGCAAGTGGATTATTGTCATACATAGCTTGATCTCCCTTAATTGGTCTGCTTAGAGGCGAGAGGGTTAGCAGGGGAGACAGGATCGATAGGGCTTAAGGGGCCGCCAACCGCTTGTTCAACGGCACGAGCTACGGCTAGCAAACGCGCTTCGCCATGTGGCGGGCCTATCAATTGTATACCCACTGGCATGCCGTCATCGGTGAAGCCTACTGGCACTGAAACCGAGGGTAGGCCGGTGATCGTTGATAGGTAAGAGAACTTCAACCACTCAATGTAATCACCTAAGGGTTGGCCATCAATGTGAGATGGGTATTCCTCTTCTACAGGACCAGGGTGTAGGCCAACTACGGGGCAAGCTAGCACATCATAAGTGGTCAAAAATTGTTGCATGTTAGCGTACAGAATTGCACGATTAATATTGGCATCGTAAACATCGTCAATATTTAGATTACGACCGTATTCAATGTTGCCCAATAAAGTGGGTTTAAAGTGTTTCTGCACAGCTTCAGGTGCTCGGCCTGGGCCAGATGCCCACAGCATAGAGCGATAAACGCGGTAGGCGTGGTCTAGCCCTGGCAGCTCCGGGCAGGCTTCATCGACAGTGCCTCCTTGTGCTTCAACCTGGCTAAGTGCTTGGCGCAGAATGCGATCCATGTCGTTGCTGGTAGTTGTAAAGCCATGCCAGTCGCGGCTGTAAGCAATGCGTACTTTTTCGTCGGCTTCTAAAACGGCTTTTTGATAAGCAACTGTGGGCAATGGCCAGGTAACGGGAGCGCGTGGCTCAATACCGGCCATGGCGTCTAGAAATAGGGCACAGTCTAAGACGTTACGCGCCATAGGGCCGCTCACCGCTTCGGTTTGAAAGCTAATGCTTGAAGGCCCAGAAGGTACTACGCCAGGGCTAGCTCGAAACCCAACAACACCACAGTAGGCTGCTGGCGTACGTAAAGATCCCGCTAAATCGGAACCGTGGCTTAGCCAAACTTCGCCCGTGGCTAGGGATACCGCAGCACCGCCTGATGAGCCACCGGCGTTCTTGTGGGTATTCCACGGGTTGCGCGTGCGACCAAATACCTCATTAAAGGTATTGCCACCAGCTCCCATTTCTGGCGAGTTGGTCTTGCCCATCACAATGCCACCGCGTTGCTCTAAACGCTCGACAACATAGTCACTGTATTCTGGAATATAGTCTTTTAAGCCAATACTCCCCCAAGTAGAGCGTACACCTTTAACGGCGTTTAAATCCTTTATAGCAATTGGCAAGCCGCTTAGGTGGCCCACATTATGGTGGCATTTAGATTGCTCATGCCAATGCTTGGCATCCGCTTGTGCACGTTCCAGGCAGCGAGTAGGCATCGCGTTAACACTCGGCTCAATTTGTTCAATGCGCTGGCTGCTAGCCGCCACTAGTTCGCCAGGGGACACATCTCCCTGACGTAATAATTGTACTACTTCGTAGGCCGTTCTACTGCATAGCTCGTGGCCGCTATAGGTGGTGTTGGGTTTATTGTGCATAATGCTATTGCCTGCTATGTGGGTGGGTCAGTTAGCTTGTTGTATATTGCCAACGGATACCTTTGTTTGACGGTAAGAGAATATAAAAGCTACCAAAATATTTCAATAGCTTTTATAATTATATGTAATACATGTTTATATATAATTATAACGGTGAGGTGATGACTAAAAAAGACCTTTTAAAACAAGCGATTATAGACAATGTGCGTACCGGTCGATGGGGGCCTGGTGAGATTGTTAACGAAACAGATTTGTCGCAAGAATTCGGCTTATCGGCGACGCCTATTCGCGAAGTGATTTTGGCTTTAGAAAATGAAGGTTTGCTGGTAAAGAAAAGCCGCGGTGGTGTACGTGTGCAAGAGTACAATATTGAAGAATTGTTGGGTGCCGTGGAAGTTTATGCGGAACTAGAAGGTTTGACCGCCAAATATGCCACTCAGCGTATTACCCATAAACAAGGCTTGGCATTGGAGCAGGCAGTACTCGCTTGTGAAGCCTTTGTTAACGAGGTTAACCCGAATGCTATCATTAATGGTGACGCTTACTATGGCCTCAATCTGGATTTTCATTTTGCCTTATTTAAGGCTTCTGGCAACCAGGTATTGATAGAGCAGATAGATCGTTTTGGCACTCGGCTAGTGGCCTATTTTAGATCCCGCCACCGCCTACGTGGCAGCTTGGAACGTTCTGCTAAAGAGCATAGGGAAGTTTATACGGCCATTATTGACGGCAACCCTAGCTTAGCGCAAGAGCTGATGTTCAAGCATGTAATGTTGCCTGGTGACATCGCTCTAGACGTACTTAATAGTATGCGTAACTAAGGTGCTAGGGGTTCTTGCCAATAAATAATTTATGCAAATCGGGCATCAAGGCGGCCACGTCACTGTCGAGTTCTTTGGCTGCATGACGCGGCCAATATGGGTCGCGCAATAGCTGACGTGCTAATAACACCATGTCGGCACTACCATCTTGAATAATACCTTCGGCTTGTTGGGCTGCGGTGATGTCACCCACAGCCATGGTTAAAATGCCGGTTTGACGGCGCGCTTCCCCGGCCATGCTTGGTTGCGTAGCTATACCGCCATTAATAGATCCTCGGGACTCTGGAGTGGCACCACCGGTGCTGCAGTCGACAATGTCCACACCCGCGTCTTTGAGCCAAGCGCTAACTTGTACGGTATCGGCTAAGGTTAGGCCGCCTGCTACCCAATCGGTCATGGATAGGCGTACACCTAAAGGCAGATCCTGTGGCCACACTCTTTGTACTTTTGCCACTGTCTCTAGCAACATACGGGCACGGTTTTGCAAACTGCCACCATATTGGTCTTGGCGCTGATTGGTGAGTGGTGAAAGAAAACTGTGCAACAGGTAGCCATGGGCGCCGTGAATTTCTATAAACTCAAAGCCACTAGCAAGAGCGCGCTGGGCGGCATCGGCAAAACACTGTTGGATATCGTCTATATCAGCCTGTTCCATAGCTATTGGCGTTTTCCAGAGACGCGTACCATCGGTATCAAATGCCATTGCACTAGGGCCTAGTGTGGGCCAACCACCGTCGGCCTCTTCAAGGTGCTGGCCACCTAGCCACGGGCGTGCGCTACTAGCCTTGCGGCCTGCGTGGGCAAGCTGAATGCCCATGGTAGCCCCTTGTTGTTTGGCAAATGCCACTATGGGTTTAAGGGCAGCTACCTGTTCCTCATTCCATAGCCCCAAGCAATAGGGTGTTATGCGGCCGTCAGCTCTTACGCCTGTGGCTTCCATAATAATCAAGCCTGCGCCTCCCATGGCAAGGGCGCCTATATGAGCTTGATGCCAAGTTTGTGCAATGCCGTTGATGGCGTGGTACTGGCACATAGGTGCTGCACCAACGCGATTGCGCATGGTCACGGACTTAATGGTGATGGGGGAAAATAACTGGCTCATGGCGGTGTCTCTTAGTTAGGCCAAATCTACTGACAATAAGGGCTCCACACAATGCCATTTTTTCTTTCCAAGTACAATTTATTGTGGTTGACTAAATTGAACCTTGTCAGTACCGATGGTTGGCGTTAATATCAAATTTTTGCGCGAGATAAAAGCAATGAACATAGGTCGTCACCAAACTAACGAGCGTACCAGCAAGGTTGTGGTATATAACAATGTGGCTTATTTGTGTGGCCAAGTTGCCGCTGATGCCAATACCGATATTACACAACAGACACAAACTATGTTGGCCAAGGTTGATGAGCTGCTTGCTAGTGTCGGTTCTGATAACACGCGTATGTTATCGGCCACAATTTACCTAAAGTCTATGGATGACTTTGCGGCCATGAATGCCGTGTGGAATGAGTGGGTACCTACGGGCCATGCGCCAGCTAGAGCCTGCGTACAAGCAGCTATGGCTCGTGATACCTTGTTAGTTGAGATTTCTGTTACTGCTGCTTGCTAGTAATTGCAGGGTAGTAGCTCGGGGACTGGCTCTTATTTGCACGCGTAGCGAGCAAAAAGTGCCTGTCCCTTGCAGGATTTAGTGCCGTTGGCAGGCAGGAGGCTTTGGCGTAACGGGACAGGCACTTTTGCTGGCGTAACGGGACAGGCACTTTTGCT